>NZ_JACIAP010000001.1:0-842500 GCF_014194875.1 Sphingomonas sp. BK481
TTAACCCCCTGCTCGACCTCGACACCGACTGCATCCTCGACGTGGAGGCGACGCCCGCCCGCTTCGCAGCCGAGGTGGCGGCGACCCGGACGCTGGTGTCACGCGCCGGCACCAGGCTGGGCATCGAACCCGAGAGCCTCGCGGCTGACAAAGCATATGGCAGCGGCCCGTTGCTCGGCTGGCTAATCGACCGGAAAATCACCCCGTACATCCCGGTCATCGACCGCAGCCGCCAACGCGACGCCTTCTTCACCCGTGATGCTTTTCGCTATGACCGCGAGGCCGATACCTATCGCTGCCCGGCCGATAAGCCGCTCGGCTATTGCGGCACCAAACGCGCCAACCAAGTTCGCGTATACCGAAGCCATGTTGCCGATTGTGCTGGCTGCGAACTGAAGCCCCGATGCACCGTCAGCCGGAAACGCAGCATCACCCGCCTCGTCAGCGAGGATGCCCGCGATGCCGCGCGCGCCCTTGCCGGCACCGACGCCTATGTGCACGCGCGGCGTCGAAGAAAGCGGATCGAGCGCGTGTTCGGCCACCTGAAACGCAACTTGGGGCTACGAACGCTCAAGCTGAGAGGCCTCGCCGGAGCAGCTGAGGAGTTCTCCATGGCTGCCGCGGCATACAACCTCCAGCTGCTGGCCCGGCAGGCCGCGCCGGCCTGATACGCGGCGCATCCTCCGGTGCCCGGCGTCACCTGTCATCCACCACGCTGATCCCACGCGATCCTTTTTCAACAGTCTCGAAGCTTTTTGTAGCGCTCGCCATGGCGGGTGCATGCCTTGACGCGTCTGTCGTCCTTGCAAAAAAGCCCGTCGTCATGTCGTCGCTCGAACTCCAGCAACTGCAGGGCCGGGACATCGAGGCGAGCAAGGATCAGGTGTTCGGCGCCGTCATGTCGGTGCTGCAGGATTCGGGCTATCGTATCCAGGCCGCCGACAAGGACACCGGGCTGATCACCGGTATCGCCTCGACCAAGGGCAAGATGTCGTACAGCCTGTGGACCGGTTTCGGTAAATCGAAGAAGACGCCGATCGTCTCGGCCTTTATCGAGCAGACCAGCCCGTCGACGACCCATGTGCGGCTGAGCTTCGTCATGGGGAAAGTCAAATCGACTGTCTATGGCTCGGGGGCGCAGGACGAAGAGCCGATCTACGACGTGTCGGTCTATCAGACGGCGTTCGAGCAGATCAACCAGACCGTGTTCATCCGCCAGACGATGAAATCCCCGGCCGCGACGGTGGCTTCGCCGGGTGCGCCGATCGCCGCGACGCCTGTCGCTACCACGGTCGCGCCCGCCGCGCCGTCCGCCCCCAAGTGACGATCGGTCAGGCGGGCGGTACGCCGCCCGCCTGACCATGGTTGCGGGTGATTGCCGCTTGGCGTCGGCGCCCGGCCCGATGCCGCGCCGGGCGGTTCGACACTTATAGCAGGGTGCGGCCCGGCGGTGCGGCGGTGCGGGTCGGAAAGACGGGGCCGCGCACCGTCATCCGGCTGGCCGGATAGGGGCGCTGCAGTGCGACGACGTCGTCGTAGCGACCGGCGAGCCATAGCGCGTGATCGTCCGGATGCAGGATGGTGATCATCGCCTTGGGGTGGATCGGCGCGACCAGGTCGTTCGCGTCGCAGGTGACCATCGCGAAATAGCGCTGCTCGCCGATCTGGCGCCAGAAGCCGGCGATCGCGAACACGTCTTGGTCGATGACGTCGAACCACATCTCGCCCTTGATGGGCTTTTTCCCGTCGCCGCGATCAACGGGGTCGGGCGTCCATTCGCAGAATTCGGTGAGCGGGATCAGGCACCGGTTTTCGGGGTTCGCCGCAAGCGCTTTCCACTGTGGCAGCGCGAGGTTGCGGACATTGGTCATCGGCCATGGCGCCTGCCCGGCGGTCACGTCCCACTGCATCACATCGAGTCCGCGGGCCCCGTCCTGTTCGCGGATCACATAGGCGCGGCTTTTGGGATAGAGCTCGGTCGGATTGAACCGGTTATCCATCGGCCTTGGCGTTAGCCAGCCCGCGCCAAAGACCTGGGTAAGGGTTTCGGGCTCGCCCTCGAACCGCGCGCGATTACACATGGGGTGCCGATGCGATGCGACCGGCCGTCGCGCAAGCCCGCGGAAAGGAGCAACGGCCGGTCATGGCCGGTGCTCCGCCGTCTCCGGCGCCGGCTTCGGCTTCACGTAGCGGTCCAGCCAGTCCGTCATCTGCCACAGCGTCTCTTCGGTGGACTCGAGCGCGCGATAGCCGTGCGGCTCGTTCGGCAGGACGACGTAGCGCACGGTCGCACCATTGCCCTTGAGCGCAGCGTACATGCGTTCGGACTGGATCGGGAAGGTGCCGCTATTGTCGTCCGCGCCGCCGTGGATCAGCAGGATCGGCGCCTTGATCCGGTCGGCATAGGTGAACGGGCTCATCTCGGTATAGGTCGGCGTCGCCTGCCAATAGGTCCGCTGTTCGGCCTGGAATCCGAACGGCGTCAGCGTGCGGTTATACGCGCCCGACCGGGCGATGCCTGCGCGGAAGAGATCGGTATGCGCAAGCAGATTGGCGGTCATGAACGCGCCATAGCTGTGCCCGCCGACCGCCATGCGCGTCCGGTCGGCGACCCCGAGCTTGACGACGGCATCGACCGCCGCCTGCGCGTCCTGCTGAAGTTGCTTCACGTAGGTGTCGTTTGCCTCCGTGCCGCCTTCGCCGATGATCGGCATCGCCGGATTGTCGAGGATCGCATAGCCCTGGGTCAGCAGGAACAGGTGGCTGATGCCGCGCGGACGCACGAAGCGATTGCCCTGGTCGACGGTCTGCCCGGCGACCTTCGCATCGGTGAATTCGGCGGGATACGCCCAGAGCAAGGTCGGCAGCGGCCCGTCGCGCTTCGCGTCATAGCCCGCGGGGAGGTAGAGCGACCCCGACAGTGCAAGCCCGTCGGCGCGGGGATAGGTGATCGTGCGCTGCGTCACGCCCGCGAACACGGGGGCAGGATCGGCGAACGCGGTGACCGGCTGGGCGCTGCCGCCCCTGACGCTGCGCACGAAGTAATTGGGAGCGAGCTTCGCACTTTCGCGGCGCGTGAGAATGCGCTGCCCGGTATCGTCGAGCATCGCGACGACGGTTTCGTAATAGGGCGGCTTGGCGGACCATAGCCGCGTCTGTTCGCCGCCTGTAAGCGGCAGCGTCGCAAGGAAGGGGAAGGCGCCCGCCTTGGTCGCACCGTCGCCGGTGACGTAGACGGCCTTATGGTCCGGGGTGAAGCGCATCACCGGTTTGCCCGCGGCGTTCGATTCGACGACCGGCCGACCCGGGTCGCCATATTGGTCCTGATAATTGCGGGTCAGCAGCGTGCGCGGCTGGCCCGGTCGCGCCGGTGCGACCCCAAGCCGGTGTTCGGTCCGCGACCGCCATTCGCGGTCGACGACCATCGCGAAGCCGTCATCGCCCCAGAAGGTCGTCGCATAGCGCGCCGGGGTCATCGCCAGATCGACCGGCGCCGCTTCGAACGGTGCCGCCTGCATCTTGACCACGTCGTGGAAGGCGACCTTCGCACGCGGATTGCCGCCGTCGAGCGCCTCGGCCCAGACGAGCGTGGCGGGGGCGTCGGATCGCCACATTGCCTCGCGCGGACCCTTGACGGTGGCGTCGAAGTCGACCGGAAGATCGTCGGCGAGAGGGCGATCGACCAGCGTCCGTACCGGCTGGCCATCGATCGTCGCGACGGCGATCTCGGTCGGGAAATAGCGCGCGGGCAGCAGATAGGAATAGGGACGCTTGAGCCGTTCGGTCAGCAGATACCGGCCGTCGGGCGAGACGCTGAACTCGGTGATGAGCCCGGGCGCCCCGATCGGCCGGGTGGCACCCGACAGCGCGATCCGGACGAGCTGGCCGGTGAAATAATGATCGAACAGGGCCTCGTCATGCGCATTGCCGAGCAGGTCTTCATAGGTTCGCGCCGCCGACGATCGGCCCGCGCTTTCCTGGACGACGGGCCCCGTCGGCGTGTCGCCGGCGACGGGCGCGGGGCCGCGGTTCGCGGGGACGGTGTAGGCGATCAGCGCCGTGCTGTCGGGCATCCAGGTGAACGGCGTGCCGAACGTCCCGTTCAGGCCCTTGGCCACCATGCGCGCGCTGCCGTCACGCTCGGCGATCCAGAGCGAGAGACCGTCGGGCTGCTGCGCATAGAAGGCGAGGCGGGTGCCGTCGGGCGACCAGTCAGGTGCGGCAAAGCGCAGTCCGGCCGGCAGCGCGACATTAATGGTCTTGCCGCTTGCCAGATCCTTGAACTGCAGCGCGTTCAACCACTGCACGCGGACCTCGGCCTGACCATTGGTCGCGGGATCGATGCGATAACCACCAAGCCGCAGGATCGGTTTGGACAAATTGGCGATCGACGGAAGATTCTCGCGACCGAGGATCGCGAGCGTCCGGTGGTCGGGGCTGACCGAGACGCCTGGGGTCGGGGGTGTCTCCAGCGCCCGTGCGATCGCATCGGGCGCGCGGTGATAGGGCGTGCCCGGCGTCTGCGCGCTGGCGCCGGAGATCACCGCGCCGGGTAAAGCGGTCGTGGTGACGAGGAGGAGAGCGATCAAACAGGCACTGGCGCGCATTCATAACCCCTTGTTCTGATATGTCAGGGGTGTGGCATGTCGGGCGTGCCGGCACCAGCGGGCCCGGCCTGCGTGGCAGCTGGCACCTCAGAATTCGCGGATGATGCGCAGGCCGACGCGCGGTCGGAATGGACCCGACACGGCGCGTTCGGCACCCGCACCGATCTGCGCCGAGACCTTCCGCCCGATCGCGCGGTGCAGCTGTGGCATCAAGAGCCAATAGCCGCTCGCCCCCGTCTGCCGGTTTACCTCGAACCCGAGCACGGTGCCGTCATCGACATCCCAGAATGTCGAGTGATTGACGATCAGCCCGGTGCCCTTCGTGCTCCTGAGCGTCACGTCGCCCGCGCCGATCATCGTCATCGTGCTCAACCGTTCGCCGAAGCGGTTGCCGAGCAGATAGACCAGGCTGCTCGACCACCCCCCGTCGCGGCGATTGTGAAGCCCGAGATACTGGACGCCGTGGATGCTGCGTCCGCCGCGAAACGTGCCGAACGTCCCCTGCAGCCCCATCTTAAGATCGGTCAGCCGGCCATTGCTGAACGGCAGCTCGAGCTCGACCGCAAAGCCGTCGGCGACCGCATATTCGACCTCGGGCGCCCATTCGACATGGCGGGACGGTCCGCTGAGATTGACCTGGGCGAGCGTGTTGGTCTCGAGCTCGCCGCGCCGTGCGCCGAGTGGCCGCACCATGTCGAAGATCATCGGTTCGGGGATGGCGGGGATCGCCGCGGACGTCGCCCCCGCGATCGCGGTCGCGCCCGGTACCGGCTGGGCATCTGCCGATCGCGTCTGCGCGGCTGCACCGGTGCTGGCGGCGAGGAGGGCGGGGGCGCAGAACGCTGCGAGGGAGAACGGGGCGCAGGGCCGCGCGCGGATGATCATGGTGACGGGTTCCGGTGGCTGGAGCATGAGGACATGCGCTCATCGCCGCGCCGACTTACGCCGACCTTACGCGAGCCCGCAGGTCGACTTCATGAAGCGCGAACAGCACCATCCCGATGGCGAGCGGGATCAGGAAATAGACCATCCGATAGGCGAGCAAGGCGGCGAACAGCGTCGCGCGGTCGATCTCGGGGAGGCTCGCCAGCATCACCGCTTCGAACACGCCCACGCCGCCGGGGGCATGGGTGATCAGTCCCGTCGTGATCGCCACCAGGTACCCGAGCAACAGACCGGGAAGCAGGGCAAGCGACGCACCGGGCAGCAGGACGACCAGCACCAGCGCCGCAAGGACGAGGTCGATGCTCGCCAGCATCATCTGGATCAGCGCCTGCCGCGTGCGAGGCACGGGGATCGAGCGGCCGAACGCGACGATCATCCGACCGCCACGCCGGTGGAGCAGGATCAGCACCACGCCCAGCAGGGCAAGGCTCGCCGCGCCGATCGCGGCATGCACCGGGTAGGACATCGCAAGGCCGGCAATCGCCAGCCTGTCGGGACTGGCGATCAGCCCGATCCCGAGCAGCAAGAGCACCCCGGACCAGAAGGTCAGGCCGGTCAGCACCATGACATGGCCGACTTCGCCGATCGTCAGCCCTGCGGGCTGGTAGATCCGCCACCGCGCGGTTCCGCCGGTCAGCAGCGCGAACCCGAAATTGTGACTGAAGACATAGCTGGTGAACGAGGCGAGCGCCGCCCGGGGATAGGCAACCCGTCGCCCGATGACCCGCAGCGCGATCACGTCATAGCCGGTCAGCACGCCGTAGCTGATCGCGGTGATCCCGGCGGCGAGCAGCAGCCGGATCCAGCCGATCCGCGTCAGCGCGTCGCGGATGTCGGTCCAGTCGACCCCGTCTAGCAGGCTCGCGAGCGCCGACAGGGCGATCGCGACGACGGCGAGCATCGCGGCGGCGGCGGCTGCCGTTCGCACCGACGACGATGACAGGAGACGTCGCCATCCTGACGGCGCCCGGGCGCTGCACTGTTCTGTCACGACGCTCAGCCCGCGGCCGACCGATTCCGCCGGAGTGCCGGCGCGGCACCCGGATCGGCGGTTGCCGACACCGTGTCCGTCCCCAACAGCGCATGATAGGCGTCGAGGACCATCGCCGACGCGGTGTCCCAGTCATAGGCCGCGCTTGCCGCGCGTGCGGCCCGGCCCATCGACGCGCGCAGATCCGAGAACAACGTAAGACGGCGAACCGCGGCAACCGCCGCATCGAGATCGTTCGCGGCGAAGAACATGCCCGTTTCCTTGCGCAGCAGGTTGCGTCCGCTGGGGATGTCGACGCACACGCTCGGCAATCCCGATGCCATCGCTTCCAACGTTACGTTGCCAAAGGCTTCGGAAATGCTCGGATTGACGAAAATATCCGCGCTGGCGACCGCGCGGGCCAGCCTGTCGCCCGACAGGCTGCCGAGGAGGATCGCGTCCGGCAGGCGCTGCGTTAGCCAGTCCCGTTCGGGCCCGTCGCCGACGATCACGGCCCGGATCGTGGCGGATGATCCGCACAGATCTCCGCTACCCTTGCGAACCGCGTCGACGATGTCGGCGAACAGCGCCGGTCCCTTCTCGCGGACCAGCCGGCCGAAGAAGAGCAGGACGATGTCGGTGTCGGCGATGCCCATGTGCCGGCGCCAGGCCAGGTCGCGGTGGCGCGGAGAGAAGGCGTCGCGATCGACCCCGCGACCCCAGAGACGTGTCCGCTCGCCAAGCCCCTTGGCGGAAAACTCGGCGGCGATGGGAGGGGTGGGCACGAGGATCGCGTCGCTGCCGGTGTAGAACCGGTCGAGATGCCGTTCCATCATTGGCCGGATCAATCCCGCACCATAGAATTGCGCATAGGTCTCGAACCGCGTGTGCAAGCTGGCGACGACCGGGACGCCCATCGTCCGCGCCAGCCGCTGCGCGGCAACGCCGGTCCAGTCGGGGGCGGACAGGTGGACGATGTCGGGGCGGAAACATTCGACATCGCGCCGGACCGCCGCCGGCAATCCGAGCCCCAGCCGATACTCGCCGCGACCCGGAATGCGAACCGACGGGACCGACACCAATGTGCCCGTGGGGTCAAAGGCGGGGCGGGGCGATGTCGGTGAATAGACCCGGACGTCGACGCCGTCGCGCTCAAGATACCCGACGAGGCGGTTGAGCGCCTGGTTGGCGCCGTCGCGCAGATAGTTGTAGTTGCCCGAGAACAGGGCGACCCGGCGCGGCTGGTCGGGCGCCGCACGGACGCGGGACACCGCGGCGCGGGTCGCTGCAAGCCGTTCGAACGGGCCAAGGATATCGGACATGGAGACACTCTGATTTTTGCTGACGGCGCATCGCGCGACATCGATCGGGATCGAGGATCGGTCGGCCTATCCCGTCCGGCTTACGCCAGCCTTACAGGCGGCCATCGGCGCGGCCGGTGCGCTCCGGGCAGCCCGACCGGGGAGCGTCGATGCGGATCCTGATCGTCGAGGATCATGCCGATCTGGTCACGATGCTGATCCGGCTGCTCGGCGAGGCGGGCTATGCCGCGGACGCGACCGCGACGGCCGCCGATGCACGGCTGATCCTGTCCTATACGCGCTATGCCGCGGTCATCCTCGATCTCGGGCTGCCGGACGGCGATGGCCTGTCGGTCGTGCGCGAATTGCGTGACCGCGACGATCCCACGCCGGTCATCGCGCTGACCGCGCGGGCAAGCGTCGCACACCGCGTGACCGGGCTCGAGGCGGGGGCCGACGACTATCTCGCCAAGCCGTTCGCGCCCGAGGAACTGCTCGCCCGCATCCAGGCGCTGCTCCGGCGCAGCGGCACGATCGTCGACCGGACGATCGAGTGCGGCAATGTCCGGTTCGATCCGGCAACGCGCGAGGTCACCGTTGCCGGCCGGCCGACCGTTTTGTCCGCGCGCGAACTGGAGGTGCTCGCCGGGCTGATCCGCCGCGCGAGCCGGGTGGTGACCAAGCAACATCTCGAACAATTGCTGTTCGGGCTGGCCGACGATCTCGGGTCGAATGCAGTCGAGGTCTATGTCCACCGGCTGCGGCGGCGCCTCGCCGATTCGCAGGCGACCGCGGACATCGTCACGGTCCGCGGAGTCGGCTACATGCTGCTGGAGCGGGACGCGTGACGCGGCCGCCACGATCATTGATGGCGCAGATCCTGCGCTGGCACGCGATCGCGGTGCTGATCACCGCCGTCGCGGTGGCCGGCGGGGTCTATCTGTTTCTCGACACGACGGCGGCGCGGATCCAGCATCAGACGGTCCACGTCCATACCCAGGCCCTGCGCCAGGCGCTGTCGCAGGACGCGCGCGGCCGGTTGCACCTGACCCAGGACGGGACCAGCGCCGCGGTGTTCGCGCCGGGGGCGGGCTTTGCATTCCGCATTGTCGATCCGCGGGGTGCGGTCCTGTTCCGGTCGGATTCGCCGATCATGGTGCCGCTCGCGGCCATCCCGCTGAGCGACGAGGAGCGCTTCTTCCGCCGGCAGTCGCGGCACGCCTTCTATGCCGGCGCCAGCAGCCCGGCGCGCGTCGGAAGCGCACGCGTCTGGATCGTCGTCCTACAGAACCTGACCCACCCGGACTATATTCTCGACGACCTGCTCGCGCAGTTCCTGCTCTACGGCCTGGCGATCGTGACGCCGGTCCTGCTGCTGCTGCTGGCGATCGACGTGCTGATCATCCGGCGTGCGGTCGCGCCGGTACGGCGAGCCTCCGCATCACTGCGGACGGACGATGCGCTGCCGCTCGATCTGCGTCTGCATGACGACCGGCTTCCGGCCGAGGTCCGTCCACTCGCGCGCGCGGTCAATGCGCTGCTGGAGCGTCTGACGTCGAGCTACCGCATGCAGCGCGACTTCATCGCCGATGCGGCGCACGAACTGCGCACGCCGATCGCCGTGGCCAGGCTTCGTGTCGAGGAGGTCGAGGATGCTACGTTGCGGGCGACGCTGCGCAGCGATCTCGACACGCTCGGGCGCATCGTCGAGCAGGTGCTGGAGATCGCCGAGCTCGAAACCGTCGCGCTGGATACCGCGGCATCGGTCGATCTCGTCGCGATCGCGACCGACGGCGTGGCCTCGATCGCACCGCTGGCGATCCGCCAGGGCAAGTCGATCGCGCTGTCGACGGGGGCGGACAGCGTGATGGTCGCGGGCCATGCGGCCTGGATCGCCAAGGCGCTGGGCTGCCTGATCGAGAATGCGGTCAAGCATAGCGGGCCTGGCCGTCGGATCGACGTGACGATCGGGACAGACGGCACGCTGGCGGTCTGCGACGACGGCCCCGGCATCCCCGAGGCGGATCAGCCGTCGATCTTTCGCCGTTTCTGGAAACGCGATCGTGCCGCATCCGCCAGCAGCGGGCTGGGGCTGGCGATCGTCGCGCAGGTCGCGGAGGCGCACGCGACGCGGGTGGTGCTCGCGTCGCGGCCGGGGCGGACCCGGTTCGCGATTACCTTCCGCACCGCATTGATGCGCCGCTGATCGCGAGCCCATCTTCGCCACTGACGCGCTCTTATCGGGCATTGCACCATGGTCCACATAGCGGGCACGCGGTCGCAGAGGAATTTGGTATGACGAGTATTGCGCAGGACCGTGGCCCCTTGGAGCCGGATGCGTCGATGCCAGGCCCGTCGGGCGGACACCATCTCGGTCGGGGGCTGACGTTCGTGATGGCCGCCGCGGCCGGCGTTGCCGTCGCCAACATCTATTACAACCAGCCCATGCTGGGGATCATCGAGCGCAACCTGCCCGGGGCCGCGACCAGCCTGGTGCCGACCGCGACGCAGCTTGGCTATGCCGCGGGGCTGTTCCTCCTGGTGCCGCTCGGCGACCTGGTCGAACGCCGGCGTCTGATCGTCGTGCAGTTCCTGGGGCTGGCCACGGCCCTGATCCTCGCGGCGATCGCACCAAGCGCGGCGATGCTGATCGCCGCGTCGCTGCTCGTCGGGATATTCTCGACCGTCGCGCAACAGGTCGTGCCGTTTGCAGCGCATCTCGCAAGCCCGGAACGACGCGGTGCAACGGTCGGGACGGTCATGGCGGGGCTGTTGTGCGGCATCCTGCTCAGCCGGACGCTGGCGGGTTTCGTCGCGACGCATGCCGGGTGGCGGGCGATGTTCTGGCTGGGCGTGCCGATGGCGCTGGGCGCGGGGGTGGTGATGGCGTTGCGGCTGCCGCGCAGCGTCCCGACCGCGGATCTCGGTTATGCAGGGCTGCTGCGGTCGCTCGGCGGTCTCTGGCGGGAGTTCGGCGCGCTGCGCAAGGCCGCCATCACGCAGGCGCTGCTGTTCGGCGCGTTCAGCGTGTTCTGGACGATCCTCGCGATCCATCTGCAGAGTCCGCGCTTCGGTCTGGGGGCGGATATCGCGGGTCTGTTCGGGGTGGTCGGCGCGGTCGGCGTGCTCGCCGCGCCGGTCGCCGGGCGTATCGCCGACCGCCGCGGTCCCAGGCTGGTGATCCTGCTCGGGGCCGTGCTGACGCTGGCAAGCTGGGCGGTCTTTGCGCTGTGGAGTTCGATTGCCGGGCTAGTGGTCGGCGTGATCCTGCTCGATTTCGGTGTGCAGAGCGCGCTCGTCTCCAATCAGCATGTCGTTTACGCGCTGCGGCCCGAGGCCCGCGCCCGGCTCAACACGATCTTCATGGGGGCGATGTTCCTCGGCGGCGCGGCGGGATCGGCCGGCGCGACCTGGGCATGGCACATGGACGGCTGGGTTGCGGTCACGGGGCTAGGCGCGGCCTTGTCCGCCGCGGCGGTGCTGCTTCAGATCGTCGCGGCCAGACGCCGGCGCTGATCCGTCGAGGCGCCGCCGATTTCAGCCACTTGCGCCGATCGCCCCTGCGGGCAACAACCATGCTTGGTCCTGGGAGTTCGCCAATGCATCGTCGCACCTTCATCGCATCGCTGCCCGCGGCGGCGCTGCTTCCGACACTCGCGTCTGCGCAGCGCGGTACAGCCAGCACCGACCCCGCCCCCGGCCCGGGGCAGGGGGCAGCGCCCGCGACGGATACCAATCCTACATTCTGGGCGCCTGGCGAGGAGCGCTTCCTGCGCCCCGACGTCCATGCCGGCGACCGGCCGATCGGCGCGAGCTTCGCGTCGCGCACCGCGGTCTATGGTCTCAACGGCGCGGCGGGGACCGCGCATCCGCTCGCGACGCAGGCGGGAATCGACATCCTGCGGTCGGGTGGGTCGGCGGTCGATGCGGCGATCGCGATCAACGCGTGTCTCGGCTTCCTCGAGCCGACGTCGAGCGGGATCGGCGGGGATGCCTATGCGATGATCTGGGATCCCAAGGCCAAGGCGGTCGTCGGGCTCGCCGGGTCGGGCGCATCGCCGCGCGGCCTGAGCCTGGAAACGGTGCGGTCGCGCGCCAGGAACGGCGCACTGCCGCCGCTCGGCGCGCTCAGCGTGTCGGTGCCGGGGACGGTCGATGCGTGGTGGACGATGCACCAGCGCTACGGGAAACTGCCTTGGGCGGACCTGTTCCAGCCCGCGATCGCGCTCGCCGAGGCGGGCGCGCCGGTGCCCGACATCATCGCCTATTATATCCGCCGTAGCCTCACCGCGTTCCGCCGTCCGGGGAACGGGCTCGAGGAGTCCGCCAACGCGCTGCGCACCTACGGGCTGGCGGACGGCAAGGGACCGGCGGCAGGGGGCGTGTTCCGCAATCCCGACCTCGCACGCACCTATCGCGCGATCGCAAGCGGTGGACGCGATGCGTTCTATGAGGGCGACATCGCGCAGACAATCGAGCGCTACTTCAAGCGGATCGGCGGGTGGCTGTCGGCGGCGGACCTCGCCGCGCACCATTCGGAATGGATCGCGCCCAGCACGACGGACTATCGCGGCACGACCGTCCATGCGCTTGGCGCGAACACGCAGGGGCTGGCGACGCTCCAGATGCTCAACATCCTCGAGCGGTTCGACCTGAAGGGCGCAGGCTTCCAGTCCGCGCTGTCGATTCACCTGCAGGCCGAAGCCAAGCGCCTCGCCTATGAGGATCGCGCGCGATACTATGCCGATCCGCACTTCGCCAAGGTGCCGGTCGAGTGGCTGATCTCCAAGGATTATGCGGCACAGCGCGCCAGGCTGATCCGGCCCGACCGGCTGCTGACCCCGGTCTATCCGGGGCAGGCGCCAAGCCACGGCGACACCACCTATTTCAGCTGCGCGGACAAGGACGGCATGATGGTGTCGATGATCCAGTCCAATTTCCGCGGGATGGGATCGGGCCTCGTCGCCGATGGCCTCGGCTTCATGTTCCAGGATCGCGGGCAGCTGTTCAGTCTCAAGGACGGTCACCCCAACATCTATGCGCCGGGCAAGCGGCCGTTCCAGACGATCATCCCGGGCTTCGCGACGCGCAAGGGCGCGCCGTGGATGAGCTTCGGCGTGATGGGCGGCGACATGCAGCCGCAGGGGCAGACGCAGATCATCGTCAACCGCATCGACTATGGGCTCGAGATCCAGTCGGCAGGGGATTCGCCGCGCTGGCATCACGAGGGATCGTCGCAATCGATGGGCGAGGATACGCCCGGGCTCGGGCCCACCGGGTTGCTACGGTTAGAAACCGGGGTGCCGGTCGCGACGCGGAAGCGGCTGGCCGACATGGGGTGGACGATCGGCGATCCCGATGGCGGCTTCGGACGCTACGAATGTGTCGAACACCGCATGGACGGCGACACCCGCGTCTATGCCGCGGCGAGCGAGATGCGCGCCGATGGGTGCGCGCTCGCCTATTGAGCAGGGCGGGGCTGGCCTAGCGGTCCAGCCCCAGTGCGACACGGTCGGCCGTCGCGGCGGCGAGTTCGGCGCGCGCGGAGGCGATTCGCGCTTGTGCGTCGATCAGGCGGACGCGTGCATCGGTCGCGGTCTCCTCGCGCTGGTTGACCAGGAAGAAGTCGCCCGATCCCAGTTCGAAGCGGCGGCGTTCCGCGACGGCGAGCTGGTCGGCCAGGCTGCGTTCCTCCTCCGCGATCCCGGCAAGCCGTTCGGTCGCGCCGACCGCGATGACGATGCCTTCGACCTCGATCGCGATCTGGTCGCGCAGGAAGCGACTGCGCTGTGCCAATGCGTCGATCTCGGCGCGGGCTTCGGCCACCCGTCCCTTGGCGGCGCGGTTCTGGAGCGGCACGCTGAAGCGGAAGCCGACCGCCGCCTCGAGCGGCGTGCGGTTTGGTCCGCCCAGACCGACCGGGCCGACATCCTTGCCGACTTCACCGCGCAGGTCGAGCCGGGGCGACAGATCGTTTTCCGCCAGCATCAGCCGCGCGGTCGACTGGTCGATCCGGGTCAGGATCGCCCGGTAATCCGGCCGCGTGACCGCTGCCGCGCTCGATCCGGTCGGCGCGACGCCGGCAAGCGCGCTCGTGTCCGCGGGCAGCCGGTCGGGCGATACGAGCAGCGGCGCCCCCGCATCGTCGCGCAGATAGAGTGACAGCGTGTTGGCGGCGGTGGCGATATCCTGTTCGGCCCGCACCACGAGCGCGCGCCGGCGGACGAGGTTCTGGTCGTTTTCGGTCAACAGGATCTCGGGTCGTGCACCCAGCGTCACCAGCCGCCCGATCGCGCCGCGCCGCCGCTCCGCAAGGTCGAGCAGGTCGCGATAGGCACGCAGTCGCAACCCTGCGGCGACCCAGGCCTGATAGGCGTCGACCGCGCGGCGCTGGACGCCGATCGCGACCATCTGCGCTTCGAACCGTGCGACGTCGATGTCCGCGCCGGCGACGCTGCGCCGCGTCCGGCGTTCGTCGACCACGCGGTCGCGCAACAAGGCGAACAGCGCGCCGACCTTCGCCTCGCCCAGCCGGTTGGTATAGGCCTGATCCTCATAGACAGGAAAAGTGCCCCGCGACGCGCGGTAGCCACCATAGACATAGCCGCCATTGGTCGTCAGCGGCCTCGTCACGCGGCTTTCGACGACGGTGCCGTCATAATAGCCCGCGACGCGCGACTTGCCGTCGACGTCGAACACCGTGTCGAACGCGCCGTCCGCCGACAGCGATCGCCCCTCCGCCTGGCGGACGCGCGCGAGTGCCTCGACGATCTGCGGGGCGGACCGCACGGAGGCACGCAGCACCTCGTCGAGTGTCAGTGGGGCGGCTTGCGCGATCGCCGCCACTGGGGACAGCAGCATCAGCAGCGCGGCGAAGAATCGGGTCACTTCTTGCCACCCTCCTCGTCGGAGGCCTTCGCATCCATGGCCTTGGCCTCGCCCTTCGCGGCTGCCGCCGGGCGCCGGCCGAATTCGAGCGGAAAGTCGTTGAGCTGGCGCCAGAGTTCATAACCGACCAGCACCGTCTCGCCCTGCACCCAGCCGCGCACCTTGCCGCCGGGGCGGACGAATTCGCGCGCGGGCCAGGCAGGTTTGCCGGGCTGGGGCTCGACCAGGATGCGGAACAGCCCGTCGGGAGCGGCATTGGGATCGATCGTGCGAACGCGGCCGTCGAACATCCCCTGTGCAACCGACGGCCAGCCGCTGAACTGGATCGCGGGCCAGCCCTCGAATTCAAGGCGGACCGGTCGGCCGGGACGCAGCACCGGCACGTCGCGACCGTCGACGAACAGCTCGACCGCGCGCTCGACGCGCTCGGGCGCGATCACCGCGAGCACGGTGCCGGGCGACACCATCGATCCGCCGGT
The DNA here is from genome assembly GCF_014194875.1 of Sphingomonas sp. BK481. Classification (NCBI taxonomy): domain Bacteria; kingdom Pseudomonadati; phylum Pseudomonadota; class Alphaproteobacteria; order Sphingomonadales; family Sphingomonadaceae; genus Sphingomonas; species Sphingomonas sp. BK481. The sequence goes on from NZ_JACIAP010000001.1 coordinate 15,191, forward strand.
CGTGGCGTTGAGCTGCTGGACGCGACCGTCGCGGGGTGCGCGGACCATCTGCGCGGACTGGCGGTTGAGCTGGATGTCGATCCGGTTGAGCTTGGCGCGCGCCTCGGCCAGCTTGGCGCCTGCATCGGCGACCTTGATCTGGGTCTGCTCATAGTCGCGCCGCGCGGCCAGCCCCTCGGCGAGGAGCTGCGCAGTACGCGACACGTCGATTCCCGCGACCGCGCGGCTTTGCTGGACCGCGGCGATCTCCGCCTCGACCTGCGCCCGTTCGGCGCGCAGACGCGACAGCAGGTCGGGGTCGAGATCGACGACGCGCGCGATCGGATCGCCGCGTTCGACATGCTGCCCGTCATGTACATACCAGCGTTCGACGCGGCCCGGCACGAACGCCGTCACCTGCTGCTGCCGATCGTCGGGATCGAGCGCGACGACCTGGCCGGTGCCGTTGGCGGTCTGCACCCAGGGGACCAGCGCCATGATCGCGATCGCGACCGCGATGCCGATAAACAACAGCCACGCGACCGTCACCGCGCTGCGCGGCGCGCGCATCCTTGCCAGTGTCGGGAAATGTGCGACGCGATCGGGACTATACGGCATCGTTCGACTCCGTATGCGCGTCGGCGATCAGCGCGGCATGGGTGGCGAAGCGTCGCTGGCGATGCGGTTCGAGGCGGAACCAGCCATCGAGGACGATGTCCTCGGGCCGGCCGGTACACAGCAAGGTGGTCGTCCCGGCCGCCTTCAACCGGCGCAGCACGTCCGCCAGCCGCTCCGCGGGAATCAGGTCGCACAGCTGCGAGAGCATCAGCACGCGTGGTCGCACGAGCAGCGCGCTGGCGAGCTTGAGTGCGACGACCTCGCCGATCGCCAGCGGATAGCCCGACGCGGCTAGCGGGGTGTCGAGTCCGTGCGGAAACTGCGCAACCCGTTCGCGCAGGCCCACGGCGTCGAGGACTTCGAGCATCCCGCCCGGGTCCGATCCAGCCGCCGCGGCAAGCGACAGATATTCGCGGATCGTGACCTCGACGATCGTCGGCCGGTCGAGCACCATCACCGCGGATCGCAACAGATACATGTCGAACGTCGCCATGTCGGCGCCACCGACCGTGACCAGCCCGCGCTCGGGCACGATGTGGCGCTTGAGCACCATCGCCAGCAGCCGTTCCGCCCCGCCATCCGCGAGCGTGACGAGCTGTTCGCCCGCCGCCAGCGAGAAGTCGAAGCGCGCACCCTCCACTTCGACCGCTTCGAGCCGGACGGCACCATCGCCGGGCGCCTGTCCCGCGGTGGCGGCCGCCTGTTCCTGGGGAATCGCGAACAGCAGCGACAATTCCTCAGCGCTCGCGATCAGATCGTAGAGCGTGTCGAGATACCAGCCGAGCTGCGACACGCCGTAGAATACACCGCTCAGGATCAGCTCGGCCGCGACCAGCTGTCCGATCGACAATTCGCCGCGCAGGATCAGATTGCCGCCGAGCGCGAGCAGCGCCGCACTGGCAAAGGCATAGAGCAGCAGGAAGGCCACGGTCTGCGCGAAGCTGTAGCGGAAATAGCGTTCGTGCCGGTCGACATAGGTCGCAGTGACGGCTTCGGACCGATCCATCGCGAAATCGAGATGGCGGCTCGATTTGTAGAAGCCGTTCGATCCACCCAGGCTTTCCAGCCAGCGGGCGGCCTCATGCTTGGCGTGACTGAGCGCGACCGCGGAGCGGATCGATCCGCGCGACCAGATCGTCCAGATCGCGAGCACCAGCAGGATCAGCAGCGCGTTGAACGCGAGGAAGAAGGGGTGGTAGAAACTCGTCACGACCAGCCCGACCGCGGACTGAAGGATGATCGTGAACGCCCCGATCACCAGGCTCGGTACCGCCTTCTGCACCACGACGAGATCGAAATAGCGGTTGAACAGGTCGCCGCGATTCTGATCGGCGAAGAAGGGGTTCTGCGCATGGACGGCGCGTTCGGTGATTTCGGCGACGACGCGCGCAAAGAACCGCCGTTCGAACAGCGCCATGACCCAGAAGCGCATCGCGCTGAGCCCGGCCACGAACAGCAGCAGCACGAGCAACAGCCCGGCCAGCGTCCAGAGCGGTGCGGGCAGCGCGGTGTTGGCGACGCTGTTGATCAGCAGCTGCACCGAGATCGGCGTGGCGAGCGACAACAGGCTGATCGCGACGCCGTACACCATTGCGAGGCGGAGATAGGGCGTATCGGGTGCAACGATCTCGCCCAGCCAGCCGCGTGCTTCACGCCATCCGATTCGTTTGCCTGCCACCTGCGTCATCCAACTGCTCGAGTCCGCAATTAGAATCGCCGCACAGCCTCATTGATACAACTACGGGGCGGCTATATCATCGATAGGATAAACCTATGGGCCAACCGCGCGCAACAGGTCGGCGATCAGGTGATAGGCGGGAGCACGGCCTGCGCCGATGCGCCACAGCAGTCCGATCTCGCGATATTGGCGACCGTGATTGAACGGGCGGACGGTGACGTCGTCGCCGTCGCGCACTTCCTGGCGGACATAGAGTTCGGGCAGCAGGGCCAGCCCCATGCCCATCCCGGCCATCTGCCGGATCGCGTCGAGACTGGTGCCCTCGTAATCGTTGAGCACGACCGCGCCGACTTCGCCGGCGATCGCGGCGACCTGTTGCGCGAGGCGATAGTCCGCGACGAGCGTCAGCAGGTTCTGGCCGCGCAGATCGGCCATCTCGATTCCAGCCTTGGGCGCCAGCGGATGGTCCGCCGCCATCGCCAGATACAGCGCCTCACGGAACAGACGCTCGGTGTGGAATCCGCGCCCGGCGACCGGCAGCTGTGCGAGGATCAGGTCGTGGTCACCCGCCGCGAGTCCCGCGGTCAGCGCGGAGGGCAGGCCTTCGCGCACATGGATGCGCAGCGTCGGATGGTCACGGTGCAGACGCGCGACGAAGGTCGGTAGCAGATAGGCGCCGAGCGTCGGCGATACGCCCAGCCGGATCGTCCCGACCAACGCGTCCGCCGAAGCGACGCGCACCTCCTCCAGGTCCGCAAGGTCGAACAGGATCCGACGCGCGCGCTCGAGGAGCTCGCGGCCGAGCGGCGTCGGGATCGCAGGGCCACCGCGTTCGAACAGTGGCGCGCCGAGAATCGTCTCGAGCGCGCGGATCTGTTGCGACAGCGACGGCTGGGACACGCCCATCCGTTCGGCCGCGCGGGTGAAGCTGCCGTTTTCGGCAAGCGCGACGAAATAGCTGAGCTGGCGGATGGTGGTCCTGGGGCGATGCATGCGTCATCCTATCGCGCCCGAGCCGGCCGTGCGCACCTGTTATAGCGTCATCGCCCGCCGCTGCGATCAGGTCAGCCAACCCCCGGTAAACCCCGCGCGCTGCAACCCGCGGCGGATATGCGGATTGCGGCGCATGGTCGTCCAGACGAGGCCGGTGCGCCAATTCTCCATCATGACCACGATCGCGCCCTGGTCGATGCCCAGATAATCGTCGTCCACCCAGCCCGCAGCGGGATCGACGCTGCCATGCTTGAGCGGCACCGACGTGGCCGTCAGCGTCGGGTTGAACGAATCGAGAAAGCCGTATTTGCCGTAGATGCGGGCGCCGTAGCGGGCGTGCATCGTTTCGATCGCGCGGCGCGACAATTCGGGTTCGAACGCGATCGATGCCGCCGCCGCGGTCGGGGCCAGCGTCCCGTCGTCCCGGTCGCCGACGCCGCGGGCCGCATAGCTGAAGAATTCGCGTCGGCGGCCGCCGATGTCGGTGGTGAAGTCGCCGGGGCCGTCACACGCGGTCAGCCCCCAGACATCGGGGCCATAGCCTACCCAGCCTTCGGGGTTGGCGATCGCGTAGGCGCGCTGTGCGCGGACCGCGCGGCGGCTGTTCTCGAAATAATCGATGCCCTTCGCCGTCATGTAGCGGTCGCGGATACCGCGGAAGTCGATCCAGCAATGGCTGTACTGATGGATGAACAGCGCGGGAAACTGGACGTGCGACTCGCCGCCCCAGCGGTCGCCCCACTGCGCGTCGAACCGGCTCGTCCACGCATCCCAGCTCTCTGCCGGCAGCGCGTGCGTCGGCGAGCCGAGCGCGAGGATATAGAGCAGCAGGCCTTCGTTGTAGATGTTCCAGTCATGCGGGATGAAGCCGCTTTCGGGATGCCAGCCCATCGCCATGAACGGCGCACGCGGGGTGATCCAGGTCCAGTCGATCGCGGCATAGAGCTGGTCCGCCAGCGCACGGATCCGGACGTCGCCCGGATGTTCGGTATCGAACCAGCTCTGGGCGAACAGCACGCCGCCGATCAGCAGCGCCGTGTCGATCGTCGACAGTTCGGCGCGTGCGAAGCGGTGACCCTTGGTCCGGCCGAGGAAATGGTAGAACAGGCCCTTGAAGCCGCTATCGTCGCTACGGCTGTCGCCCTGCGGGGCGGCTGCGAAGAATTCGAGCGTGGCCAGGGTCCGCGCGCGCGCCTGGTCGCGCGTGATCCAGCCATTCTCGACCCCGATCGGATAGGCGGTGAGCGCGAAGCCGACCGCGGCGATCGACGCGAAGGACGGGGTCGGCCAGCGATCGGGCGCAAGACCCGTGACGGGATCGGTCGTGTCCCAGAAATAGCGGAAGCTGCGGTGATGGAGGTCAGCGAGCAACGCGCTCGGCATCGGCGTAGCGATGGTCTCGGGGCCGGGGAGGGCCGCGCTGGGGAGGGGCGCATTGGAGCGGAACGGCGCGGCGCAGCCGGCCATGAGTCCCGCCAGGCCGAGCGTGCTGTGGCCCAGCATCTGCCTGCGATCGATCATGATATCCTTCGGGTCTGGTCTTCAAAAAAAAAGCGGGGGCGTGGCTGAGCCACGTCCCCCGGGGGCAGGTCAGAAGGAGAAACCCGCCGACAATTTGACCGTGCGCGGTGCGTTGCCGCCCGTGCTGTAGGTCGACCGCCGACCGTAATTCGGGTCGAGCGGGCTGTTGTTGAAATCGACGTAATTGCGGTCGTTCATCACGTTCAGGATATCGAGCCGCATGCGGATCCTGGTCTGATCGGAGATGAGGCCGAGCGGGACATATTTCGTGAACGCGAAATCGAGCTGTCGGCGACCCCAGAGATCGCCAAGGCCATCGGCCTCGCGCCCGACCAGCGTTCGCGAGAACGGATCCGAATTGTCGATGAACGCCTTGAGATAGATCGGCGATTCGATCTGGAACTTGGTCGAGATCGTCACCCCGATCGGCGTATCGACGCTGCCCGCGATGACGAACCGGTGACGCGGCACGCCCGACGAGCGCAAGGTCGGATAATCGGAGAGCTGGGCGAAATCGAGCGAATAGGTTTCGCCGAACTGCCGGTTCTCGTCGGCCTGCGTGTAGGTGTAGGTCGCGTCGATGCTCCACGGCGAGGCCGCCGAATAGGTCTTGGTCAGCTTGAAATAGACGGCATCGGAATTGGTCTTCAGGCCATTGGTGCCGAGAATGATCGACCCGAAGCCGTTCGGCGAGAAGGAGAACGGCGACTGCGGTACGTCGGTCGGGTTGGCCGGATCGTTGAAGAAGAAGCTCCCGTCCGGGCGCCGGTTGCCGAGCAGGAATGCGAACCCGTCATTGCTCTCGATATGCGTGAAGCCGAGCTCGAGTTCGACCGGTGAGAAGCGGCCGCGCAGACCAAGGCTGAACTGGTCCGAATAGGGCAGCTTCAGATCATTGTTCATCATGACGATCGCGCGGCCCCCACCACTCGCAGAGGTCGCCAGCTGCTGGCGCCCGGCCTCGGTCAGATAGACCGGATCCCAGGCGATACAGGTCTGGCTGGGTACGCAGGGGTTGAGTGAATCATTGCCGATGAAGTTGAACGTGCGGACCTGGTACGCGCCCTGACTGACCTCCTGCTGGAGGAAGTCGAACTGGTTGCGATCATAGGAACGGCCATAGCCGCCGAACATCGAGAAGCGTCCGGCTTCGTCGAAGCGATAGGTGAAGCCTAGACGCGGCTGCCACGCGCCCTTGAACGCCTTCCGGTTGTTGCCGGTCGAGATATAGTCGTTGATGTCGTAGTCGGCGCCAGTGAGGTTGCCGTAATTGGCCGGCGACACCGCAGCGACATTCTCTGCCGAGGTGGCATAATCGAGATAGGCCGGCGTCCGCTCATAATCCCAGCGCAGGCCGAGATTGAGCGTCAGGTGGTCGGTGACGTCCCAATCATCCTGCGCATAGAAACCGATCTGGAAATTGTTCGACCGGACATTGGGATTGCCCGCCGCGACGGCGGCACCGAACTGGAGCTGGTAGGGCAGCGTGTCGTTGAAGGCGACGCCGGGGATCGCGTTGACGTCATAGGTATATTGCGGGTTGGTCAGGTTCTGCTCGCGCGTGTTGAGCTTCACCCATTTCGCCTTGGCCCCGACTTTGATCGTGTGCCCCTGAAGACCGGTGAAGGTGAAATCGTCCTGGACGGTCCAGCCCTTTTGCCCCTTGGTCTGGAAGTTGCCGCCGGCGCCGGCGCGAAGCAGGTCGGTGCGCTGCGTGCCGCTGCCGATCCGCTGCGTCGCCTGGAAAAACTGCGTAATGCCGTCGGTCGCGGGCGTCGGCGAGAAGACCACATCCTCATACGAGACGCGCGCGTCGTTGATCCACGTATTGCCCGTATGCTGCCAACGCAGCAGGCCGCGCTTGTCGACGACTTTGTTCAACGTCGACGTGCTCGCGGCGTTGATGCCCGTCGCGTTCTGCAGCCCGGACTCGTTGCGATACTTGGCCGACAGCTCGATCAGATCATTGTCGGTCGGCACGATATCGATCTTGCCGAAGTACAGGTCTTCCTTGAACCGCTGCGCGAAGGTACCGAAATCGTCCCGATATTGTTCCGGAATCGACGCGACCGGATAGCCGTTCTCGGGTCGCACGTCGTACGGGCTGGTGATGCGCTTGCCTTCATAGGTGAAGAAGAAGTGCGCCTTGTCCTTGATGATCGGGCCGCCCAGGGCCGCGCCGAACTGCTTGTTGCTCGTGTCCACCTTCGGAATCGTGGTCGGGAAAATCTCGCTCGGGCGACGGTCGCGCAGCTTCTGGTTGGTGTAGTCGAAGAAGCCCTCGCCGTGGAATTCGTTCGTGCCCGACTTGGTCACCGCGGTGATCGCGACCGAGCTGACCTGGTCGAACTCCGCCTTATAGTTCGACGACAGCACCTGATATTCGCCGATGCCAAGCTGCGGGAAGGGGTTGCCGGGCGACGAATCCTGGCCGGTGATGCCGTTCTTGAGGACGTAATCCTTCTGGCTGACGCCATCGACGAACACATTGACGGTGCGGCTGTCCTGGCCGCCGCCCTGAATGCGCGACGCGCCGCTGGCGTCCTCGATGAAGCGGACGCCCGGTGCGAGATCGGCGAAGGCAAGGAAGTTGCGGTTGTTCTGCGGCAGTTGCTCGATCAGGCGCTGCGTGATGTTGCTGCCGACCTGGCCGCCCGACAGCGAGCGGATCCGGTTGCCGGTGACGACGATCTCGTCGCCCGTGCCGCCTGCGGCCGGGGTCGCCCCGGTGTCCGCCGTCGGAGCAGGTTCGGCACCGGGCGTTGTCGGCTGAGCGGCGGGGGGCGTCGCGGCGCTCGACAGGTCGAGGTCGAGCCCGGCGCTCTGCCCGACGCGCAGCGTGAAGCTGTCGGAATTGCGCGTGCCGGTGCGCTGCCTGATCTCGAGGCGATAGGTGCCCGCGCGCAGCGATGCGAAGTTATAGCTGCCAGCGGCGTCGGCGGGCACCGTGCGACGCAGGCCGGTCGCGACCTCGACCGCGGTGACCTCGACGACCGGATTGTCCGCCGGCGCGGTGATCGTGCCGCGTAACGACGCCTGGCCGACCTGGGCGGCTGCCGGCGCGGGGGCGAACAGCACCCCGCCGGACAGCGCCGTCAGCGAAAGCGCTGCCGCACGCAACATCATCTTGGTCATGGTCGTTCCCCTGTTCCCGATTGATCGGGTGTCTCGTTGTGGATTGTGGATAGAAATGCGTTGGGTCGTGCCGCGTCGGGCTGGCCGGTCGATCCCCGTATGACGACGACCGGGATGCGCTGCTCGGGCAGGCCATCGTCCTGCCCGGCAATCGCGCCTGCCAGCCGTGCGACGCCGCGCGCACCGAAGGCCGCGATGTCGATGCTCGCGGTGGTCAGCGACGGCGTGATGAGCCGGGCGAGCGGGATGTCGTCGAAACCGGCGATCGCAATCTGCTCCGGAACGGCAATCCCGGCCCGTTTCAGCGTCATCATCGCGCCGATCGCCATCATGTCGTTCGCGGCGAAGATCGCATCCGCGTCGCACCCCTCGTCGAGAAGGGTCGCGGCGGCGGCGATGCCCGAGGGTTCGTTGAAGTCCCCCTGCAGGATGCGCAGCGCGACGCCCGCACGCGCGCAGGCGTCGCGCGCGCCGCGACACCGTTCCTCCGCATCGATATTCCCCTCGGGGCCGGTGATATGGACCAGCCGGCGGCGGCCGGTCGCGATCAGATGCTCGACGATCGCGGCGGCGCCGGAGGCGTTGTCGATGCGCAGTTCGGCGCGGCCGGGCTGCCCCGGCGCACAGTTCAGCAGCACCGCGGGCATGTCGCGCGGCAGGTGCGCGAGCAGCTCGTCCGCCGCGACCTGAGGGGCCATGACCAGCAGCCCGTCGACCCGACCGCGCATCGCGTTCAGCGCCGCCACACCGCGCGCCGCGTCGCCGTGCATCCTCATCAGCATCAGGTACAGCCCGCGCTCCGACGCCTCGCGGTCCATGCCGCGCAGCAGTTCGGAGAAGAATTCGCCGTGAAGATCGGGGATCACCACGCCGATCATGCCCGAACGGGCCGAGCTCAGGTGTCGCGCCGCGGCATGCGGGACATAGCCGAGCCGCGTCGCGACCTCCTCGATATGCTTGCGCAATTCGGGGCGGACGCTGGCAAGCCCGTTCATCGCGCGCGACACGGTCGCCACCGACACCGCCGCCTCGCGGGCAATATCACGGATCGTGGCGTGCGACATGGCTGGTCAGGATCCCCTCTGGCGTCGGCCGTCGTTCGCGGCTGGAAATGTTGTTCTTGATGTAACCGGTTACATGATCCAGAAACGGGGATCAAGAACCTTGCAACGATCATCAGCCCGGTGGAGCCGGGCGGTCGAAACAGGCACGGACAAAGGGTTAGCGGATGACGGCGGCGACGATGGCACAACGGACGATTTCACGACGGGCGATGATCATGGGGGCGGGCGCCGTCACCGCCTGGGCCGCCAGCCCGGCGCGCGCGCTGCTGCAGCAGACGGCACAGCCGCGTGCCTTGCCCGCATCGGTCGAAGCCGTGCTTGCGCGCATGACCGTCGTCGAGAAGGCCGGGCAGTTGACGCTGATGGCGGCGGCCTGGGCGGGGGGGGCGGCGACCGCGCTCAACCCCGCGGGCGGGTCGTCGAGTTTCAACGAACAGCTCGCGCAGGTCCGCGCCGGGCGACTGGGCGGGGTGTTCAACGGCAATGGCGCGGTCATGGCACAGCGGATGCAGACCGCTGCGATGCGCCAGTCGCGGTTGAAGATCCCGCTGCTGTTCGCCGCCGACGTGATCCATGGGCTGCGCACCGTGTTTCCGGTCCCGCTTGCAGAGGCAGCAAGCTTCGATCCCGACCTTGCGCGGCGCACTGCCCGGGCCGCGGGGGCCGAGGCGGCGGCATCGGGGATCGACTGGACGTTCGCGCCGATGGTCGATGTCGCGCGCGACGCGCGCTGGGGCCGTGGTGTCGAGGGGGCGGGCGAGGATGTCCTGCTCGGCCGGATGATGGCGGCCGCGCGGGTCCGCGGGTTCCAAGGCGAGCGGGGACTGGCGGCGTCGGACGCAGTCGCGGCGTGCGCCAAGCATTTCGCCGCCTATGGCGCGGGCGAAGCCGGGCTCGACTACAACACGGTAGACGTTTCGGAGCGTACGCTCCGCGAGGTGTATTTTCCGCCGTTCCAGTCGGCCTTCGACGCCGGCGCTGCGACGACGATGGCGGCGTTCAACGAGATTTCGGGCGTTCCGGCGACCGCGAATGCGTGGCTGCTGACGCAGATCCTGCGCCGCGAATGGGGCTTTGGCGGGCTGGTCGTGTCCGACTATACCGGCGACGAGGAATTGATCGCGCACGGTTTTGCGACGGATGCGCGCGAAGCGACCAAGCTCGCCTTCATGGCGGGCGTCGACATGAGCATGCAAAGCGGGTTTTACCTAGCGCATCTGCCGGCGCTCGTCGCGGCGGGCGAGGTGCCGATGGCGCGGCTCGACCAGGCGGTCCGCCGCGTCCTCGCGCTCAAGGTCGCGCTCGGATTGTTCGACGATCCGTTCCGGCGGATCGACCCGCGTCGCGAGAAGACGCGGATCCGGACGCGCGAGACGCTGGCGCTGGCCCGCGATGCGGGGGCGCGGTCGATCGTCCTGCTGAAGAATGACGGCGCATTGCTGCCGCTGCCGCGACAGGGACGGCGGATCGCGCTGATCGGCCCGTTCGCGGCCGGGCAGCACGACCTGATCGGTCCGTGGAACGTGTACGGCACCGACGCCGAGGCGGTCGATCTGGCGACCGGTATCCGGGCAGCGGTGGCCGACCCGGCGCAGGTCAGCGTGACGCCGGGGTCGGGGATCGACGATCCGCTCCCCGGCGGGATTGCCGCAGCTGTGGCCGCCGCACGCGCGGCCGATGTCGTCCTGCTGGCGGTCGGCGAGAGTCAGCGCATGTCGGGCGAGGCGCAGTCGCGGGCGTCGATCGTGATCCCCGCGGCGCAGATGGCGCTGGCCGAGGCGGTGGCAGCGACCGGCACGCCGATCGTCGTGCTGCTGCGTACGGGCCGTGCACTGGTGCTCAGCGACGCGGTGCTCAAGGCGCCGGCGATCCTGGTCACCTGGTTTCTGGGGTCGCAGGACGGGCCGGCGATCGCCGACATCGTGTTCGGCAAGACCGGGCCGTCGGCGCGGCTGCCCGTTTCCTTCCCGCATGCCACGGGGCAGGAGCCCTATCATTATGATCACAAGAACACCGGGCGGCCCAACCCGCCGGGCCCGTTGCTCGAATACAAGGCGCGCTACCGCGAATTCGCCAACGCCGCGCTGTTCCCGTTCGGTCATGGCCTGACCTATGGTGCGATCGACTATCAGTCGCTCGATCTCGGCGCTGCGCGGCTGTCGACCGATGGCGCGCTGACGGTGCGCGCGACGATCGCCAATGGCGGCACGCGCGCCGCTGAGGAGGTCGTGCAGCTCTATATCCGCGATCTCGCGGCCAGCGTGACGCGCCCCGTGCGCGAACTCAAAGCGTTTCGCCGTGTCGCGCTGATGCCGGGCGAGCGGCAGGTCGTGTCGTTCACGCTGCGTCGCGACGACCTGCTCTTCATCGGCCAGGATCTCGTGCCGACGGTCGAGCCGGGCCGCTTCCACCTATGGATCGCGCCATCGGCGCAGGCCGAGGGGGTGTCGGGCGAATTCGACCTCGTCTGACGCGTATCGGCGCAAGCTGTAGGCCTTGCGCGGGGGAACGCGATCGGGAAAGGCGATGGCGGTGAAGCGGGTCGATCAGCATGATGGATACCCGGCGCAGGCCGGCGGCCGGCGCGCGTTGGTGGTCTTGGCGCTGATGCTCGTCGCCGTCGCGGCTTTTCGCATGGGCACGGCGAACTGTTCGCTGTGGTATGACGAGCTGGCGTCGCTCGAATTCGCGCGCCAGCCCGTGTCGCGGCTGTGGAGCAGCTGGATGCTGCGCGAGACGAACCCGCCGCTGTTCTACACGCTGCTGTCGGGCTGGATCGCGCTGGTCGGCCAGGATGATGTCGCGGTGCGGCTCCTGCCGATCGGTATCGGCATGGTGGGGATCGGCGCGGCCTATGGGCTAGGGCGAGCGGTCGGGGATGCGAAGGCCGGGCTGCTCGCCGCCGCGCTGCTGTCGCTCTCCGCGCTGGGCACGGATCTGAGCCAACAGCTGCGCGGCTATGCGCTCGCGCAGCTGGCGGTGCTGCTCGCCTGCACCGGGATGGTGCTCTATCTGCGTCGCCGGACGCTGGGTGGCCTAGTCCTCTACGGCATTGCGACGCTCATCGGCCTGTATACGCATACGACGGTCGCGCTGTTTGCCGGGTTGGCGGGGGTGACAATGCTCTGGTTGCTGTGGAGTGACCGACGGGCACAGGCGCGGTGGCTGGCGACGAACGTCGCGGTGCTGGCAGGCTGGGGATGGTGGGCGATGATCAGCGTCCGCCAGATGACGATGCCCGTGACCAATATCGCGTGGATCGCCACGCCGTCATGGCGCGACGCGGTCGCGATGACGGCGCAGGTCTATCTGCCGCTCTTTCCCCATGAGACGGGGATTGCAGGTATGCTGCTGCTGGCGGGCCTGTTCGCCGGGCTTGCAGCGTGTGCGGTACGCGCGGCGCGACCGGAAGTACGGCTGCTTGCCGTCCTGACGATCGGCGCGCCGCTACTGCTGTTCGCGATCAGCCAGCGGGTGCCGATATTCCTGCCGCGCACGCTGAGCTGGGCGAGCGGACCAGAGCTGGTGCTCGTGGCGCTCGGTGTGACGCGGATAAGATCGACCCCCGTCGCCCGTGCAAGCGGCGCCATCCTGCTCGGTCTGAGCGCCATCGGCCTGGCGAGCTGGCTGCCCAGCCGTGAGCGCGAGCACTGGCCTCAGGCCGTCGCCCTGATCGGGCGCCATCAACCCGCGCTCGTCATCGTCGGCGACGATGCGGTCGCGCTGGCGCTTGATCGCTATCGCTCAAACGCGGAGCTCAAGGGCCCGAGACCGATCGTCGTTCAGTCGGCCTATCGTGAACGCTGGGCCGACGGGCTGTATTCGGGCACGCATTTGTCGCCCGCCGCCGCGCTTGCGGTGATTCGCGACCGGGGTTGCGCCGCGGTGGTCGAATGGGGACCCTTTCATCCGCCGATACTTGACGATCCGGCGGTGACCGCCCGACCGCTCACCCGTGACACCACCCCGGCGGTGACGCTGATCGATATCCCGCGGGCGCGCCGAGCATGTCGGCCCTGATCTGAAGCCCCTTAACGACCGCAGGACGCCACCTTTTTACGAGGTGCCCAAGATAGCGACCGGGCTCAGCGGCGGCGTTTGACGAGGATCGCGCGCTCACCGGTGATCGACGCCTTGAACCCGCCAAAGCCGGCCTGCCGGATGGTGATTGCGGTACCCGGCCGGGGTTGCAGCGAGAGCGGTTCGATCGTTTCCCAGACCATGCCGTTCGCCAGTTGCAGTGCGAACCGCGCATAGCTCGCCGGCTTTGCCGTGGTGATCGTGGTCTGCACCTCCGTAACGCGTGTGGCTCGATCTGCTTCACCGCCGCCGAGCGGGCTCTGGCCGGCATCGGCGAGGCCGAATTGCTGGCGTTTGCGCTCGATAACCTTGCCACGGTCGAGCGCAAGCAGGTCGCCTGCCTGGCGCGCGCGCGCGATCTGCCCGGCGGTCGTGTCGAAGCAGGCAAGCCGGGCTGCATCGGCCGTTATGTCCCGGCACGCGGCCAGCGCATCCAATGTCTTCGAAGAGTCTTCTCTGGCCTGCGCGGCAACAGCCGGGGCGATCGGCAGGGCGCCGACGAGAAGCGCTGACAGGGCAACAGAGATGGCCGGCAACATTCGCATATGATCGCCTTATCAGCTTTGGCTTGGCAGAACCCGGCCTCGGGTTTCGCCATACGACACTATGTTGCGGTTATGTCACGGTGATGTCGCAAACGAAATGAGAAAAGGTCCGAATCGACGATAATTGTTGCAGCGCAATGGCGTGGCTGGATAGATCGTGACCAGAACCGGAAAAACCGGAGAAAATGCACGGTGCATTCACCGGCGACAAAGGGGTATTTATGACATCTGCAGCTCGCGCCCATTTGCTTGCGACCACGTTGCTGATGGGGGCGACGACGTTCGCCACTCCAGCCCTTGCGCAGGTCCAGGGGGACAATTCGGGGATTCGCGCCGGGGGCGCGACCGCGACTCAGTCGACCACGCCGGGCGCCAACGCCCAGGGCGAAGTCGGCATGACGACGTCGGAGGCCGCGCCGAGCACGGAGAACAGCCAGGGCGACATCGTCGTCACCGGCTCGCTGATCAAGAACCCTGCGCTGATCGCCTCGTCGCCGGTGACGGTCATCGGCCAAGAGGAAATCAAGCTTCGCCAATCGAACACCGCCGAAGACATTCTGCGCACGCTGCCGGGTGCGACGCCGAGCATCGGTTCGGCCGTCAACAACGGTAACGGCGGCGCGTCCTATGTCGATCTTCGCGGCCTCGGCTCGTTCCGTAACGTCGTGTTGCTCGACGGCAACCGCATCGCACCCTCGGGGCTGCTCGGTCGCGTCGATCTCAACAACATTCCGCTCGCACTGGTCGAGCGGGTCGATACGCTGACCGGCGGCGCCGCCACCACCTACGGCGCGGACGCAGTGTCGGGCGTCGTCAACTTCATCACGCGGTCGGATTTCTCGGGCATCGACGCCTCGGTTTCGAACCAGATCACCGAGCGTGGCGATGGCGCGTATTTCCGCGGCGACATCACGATCGGCGCCAATTTCGACGATGGCCGCGGTAACGCGGTCTTTTCGGTCGGATACCAGCAGTCGGACCCCGTCTATCAGGGCGAGCGCGACTATTCGGTGCAGAATTACGACTCGTTCTCTGGCGCGAGCAGCGGCTCGGGCACGACGGTCCCATCGGTCTTCACGCTTGGCGGTCGTCGCCAGATCAACCCGGCCACGGGTTCGCTGACGTCGACGATCGTTCCGTTCAACTTCAACCCGTACAACATCTTCCAGACGCCGTTCGAGCGGTTCAACATGTATGGCGCCGGCCATTACGAAGTGTCGGACAGCGTCGAGATCTACACGCGCGGCCTGTTCTCAAAGAACACCGTCGACACGATCATCGCGCCGTCGGGCGTGTTCAACTCGTCGATCGTCGTGCCGTTGTCGAACCCCTATCTGCCGGCCGGCGCGCGGAACCAGTTCTGCGCCGCCGCCAGCATCACGCAGGCGCAGTGCGACCTCGCCGCAACCGCGACGAGCCCGACCGTCACCGTGGGCGGCGTGACGACCGCAAACCCGAACTTCCGCACGATCACGACCAATCTGGCTCGGCGCACGACCGAGGTCGGGCCGCGTATCTCGAACTTCCAGACGACGATCTTCGACTATCGTGCCGGCGTGAAAGTCGGGCTGACCGAGGGTATCAAGCTCGATGTTTCAGGCGGTTACGGCGAATCGGAGAATACGCAGACGCTGCAGGGCTATGTTCTGACGTCGCGCGTACGGTCCGCGGTCTATGCAACCAATACCACGAGCTGCCTTGGCGGTGCGCCCGGCGGTGCGGCGATCGACGCGGGAACCGGCTGCGTTCCGCTCAACGTCTTCGGTGCCGACGGGTCGATCACCCCCGATATGACCTCGTACATCACGGGTGAGAGCACCACGACCGTCCGTACCTCGCTGGCGCAGGCCCGCGCGGTTCTCAACGGTGATTTCGGCTTTGCCTCGCCGTTCGCGAGCGACTCGATCGGTTTCGCGGCCGGTGCGGAGTATCGCAAGTACCGTGCGTCGCAGCGTTCGGATACGCTGGCACAGACCGCTGGCGAACTCGGTGGCGCCGGTGGCGCCGCGCCGAACATCGACGGTGGCTATGAGGTCAGCGAAGGCTTTGGCGAGCTTATCGCACCGCTCGTCCAGGATCGTCCGTTCTTCCAAAGCCTGACGCTCGAAGCGGGCGTCCGCTACTCGCACTACAAGGTCTTCGCGGCCAACTCGCCCTCGTATAACACGACCACCTACAAGGGCGGCGGCAGCTGGGAGCCTGTCACGGGCCTGAAGGTTCGCGGCAGCTATCAGCGTGCAGTCCGCGCACCGACGATCAGCGAGCTGTTCTCGCCGGTGAATACGGGTCTGACCAACCTGGCGACCGATCGTTGCGCCGGTGCAGCGCCGGTCAACGATGCCAATCTGCGCGCCGTCTGCCTTGCGCAGGGCGCACCGGCCTCGACCATCGGTCTCATTGCGGTTCCGACTGCGGGTCAGGCGAACATCACGTCCGGCGGTAACCTCGACCTGCGTCCGGAAAAGTCGGACAGCTACACGCTCGGCCTCGTCATCCAGCCGCAGCAGATCATTCCCGGCCTTTCGATCAACGTCGATTACTACAACATCAAGATCAAGGGCGCGATCTCGCAGTTCGCGCCGGGCGATATCATCTCCAACTGCTTCGACACCATCACCGCGGCGAGCGCCACCAGCCCGGCCTGCCTCGCGATCTCGCGAAACCCGGTCACGGGCGGACTCGACGGCGATCCGGCAACCACGCGCGGCCTGCTGGCTGCAATCTCGAACCTCGGCACCGTCAAGACCGACGGTATCGATCTCGCTATCAACTATCGCACGCCGCTGACTCAGGGTGTCAAACTGGGCCTGTCGTTCCAGGGCAACTGGTCGAACTCTGCGACCTTCCAGGCCGCACCGGGCCTCATCAATCGTGAGTGCATCGGCTATTATTCGGTCAACTGCGGCGGCGCGGCCAGCGCTGCGGCGGGGGGCTCGGGCTCGATCCAGCCCGAATTCACCTGGAACACTCGTGCGACGTTCACCTTCGTCGACAATATCGACGTGTCGGTGCTGTGGCGTCACATCGATAACGTCCAGCAGGAGCCGGACGATATCGTCAACGGTAACGGGGCGGCGTTCAGTGGTACGCTCACCGGTGGCGCTCTTGCCGGCCAGTCTGCGGATTTCACGCGGATCCCGTCCTACGACTATATCGACCTGTCGACCCGGATCGGCATTGCCGAGAATTTCGACCTGACCGTCACGGTACAGAATCTGTTCGACAAGCAGCCGCCGCTCGTCGGATCGACGGTGGGTTCGACGAGCTTCAACAGCGGCAACACCTATCCGTCGACGTATGACGCACTGGGCCGCCGCTTTGCGATCGGTGCGAACCTGCATTTCTAGGGTCAGGCCATCTCGGTCTGGATTGGGGCGGTTCTTCGGAACCGCCCCTTTTTTTGTCCGGGCTCGACCGCGAACCTATCGGCTGCGCGTGGTGGCGGGACGAGCGCCTAGCCCAGCAGGGGCGCCGGGGGATCAAGCGCGACGCCAGCGGTGCGTGCGACCGCCTCTGCCCAGATGATCACCTTGTCGATCTCGTCGGCGTGGAGTGCCGCGCCGGTCTCGTGCTCGCGTACCCTGTCCGCCGCGCCATAGGTCTTGCCGTCCTTGGCATTGCGCGCAAAGGCAGGGCCGTCGAGCAGCGCCTGCACGGTCGCCGGATCGTCGGGTAGTGCATAGAAGCGTGCCAGGGCCGTCACCGCGGCCAAGGGGTTCGCGAGCAGGGTTTCGCTCTGCAACGTTCTGACGCGGTCCGGAAAGCGGGCCACCAGGCCAGCGAACAGATCGGCCTGCGCGATCCACCCTACCGCGGCCGCCTGCAGATCGGTCAGCCTGAAGATATCCTCGGGCGTGAGGCCCAGATCGACGATGCCATCGGCGAGTTGCTTGGCGAGAAGCTCGCGCACCCAAAGCCGGCCCCACATGCCCTTTCGTGCGATCGACGTCAGATAGATGCGCACCGGCGCGTAGAGCAGCACGGCGCGGGCCTGTGGCCGCATCGCCAGCATCGCAGGCGCGAGGGCGTTGACGACGTTCGACGGCTTGATCACCACCGCCTCGCCGGGTTCGAAGGCGCGGCCAAGCAGTCTCAGCGTCGCATCAAGGACCTCGCCGACGCGCGCGGGATGACCGCCGCGGTGACGCCAGCCGACGAGATCGTTGAGAATTACCGGCTCTTTCAGCGCGGTGGCGAAGCCCGGCATGTCGAGTGCCTGCGCCAGCATCGTCGAACAGCAATAGGCCGAGTGGAAAATGAAATGAACCGATGCAGCGGGCGGGGCGGCCGCGACGGCGTCGCGTCGTGGCACCACGATCGGCGTGGCCGACGACGGCATATACTCGTCGGTGAGGAAGGTCGCCACGCCACGCTGCGCCCGGTCCGCCGCGATGAAATGCACCGCATCATGGTCCGGATCGTAACGATGGGCCAGCCAGCACGGATTGCCGATCTGTGCGCCGACGGACGTGGCGGATTCCCGAGCGGGGGCGGGCGGGCGGGTCGGACGGATCATGGCATCGGGATCGCATATCATGGTCCCGACCGCTACCGGTCTTGGTACGTCCGAATCGGCCAAAATGTCGTTGCGAAACGGAAAGGACCCGTCATGATGCGTGGCGGCGATGCGTCGTGGAGCGGCATGATGATGCGGACGACATGGTATGGATCGGCGGTCCGATCGGGTCTTGCCGGGGTGTTGCTGATCGTGGCGGCGCCGTCCGCGTTCACTCTGGCAGCGGCCGGCGCAACGATGGCGCAGCGCGATGAGGCGCCACCGGCCGCGACGCCGCCGGCCGAGCGTCGGATCTGCAAGCGATCGGCGCCGTCGGGATCGCTGATCGAGACGCGACGCGAATGCCATACGCGCGCGGAATGGGACCAGATCGCACAGGCGGGACGTGCCGCGGGACAGGATATGGTCGATCGTGCCGCACGCAGCGGTGCGCAATAACGGCGCCCCGGTGATGCGCCAGCAGCCGGGGCCGTCGCTCGAGATGTTGTTGCAAGCCGCCGAAACCGCGCAGCGTGCCGGCGACGGTGCGCGGGCCTGCGCCGTCTTTCACGACGTGCTCGGCATTGCGCCCGAACATCCTGTTGCGCTCAACGCGCTGGGCCTCGACGCGTTGGCGCGGGGCGATGGTATGGCGGTCGGCTATTTCGCGCGCGCGACGAAGGCTGACCCTGCCGCGTCGCCGCTGTGGATGAACCTGGCGAGCGCCTATCGCGGGCTCGGCGACAGCGTGGGGGAACAGACCGCGCTCGAACGCGCACTTGCGCTCGACCAGCGCAATCTGATGGCGAACGTCCGGCTGGCCGAACTGCTGGACCGCGTTGGTAACACTGCGGCGGCGGCGTTTCGCTGGGGTGGGGTGGCCACGATCGTTCAGTCGCTCCCCGAGCGGTCGCCGGCGTTAAGCCAGCTCCTCGTCCGTGCCTCTGATAGGATCGCGCAGCATACACGTGCGCTGTCCGATGCCATCGATACGGCGCTTGCACCGTTGCGGGAGGATGCGGCCGCGGACGATCGACGTCGCATCGACGTCTGTATCGATGCGATGCTCGGTCGTCGGGCGATCCATGCGCCGGTACCCCACGGGCTGCATTTTCCATTCCTGCCCGCCGACGAATTCTTCCCGCGGCGGCATTTTCCCTGGCTGGCCGCGTTCGAAGCGGCCACGCCGGCGATCCGCGCAGAGCTGGAAAATCTTCTTGCTGATGGGGCACCGGGCTTCGCGCCCTATGTCGCGATGACGCCGGGCACGCCGCGGAACCGGTGGACCCCGCTCGACGGGTCGGATCTGTGGAGCGCCCGATATCTGTGGCGGTATGGCGTGCGCGACGATGCGGTGTGCACGCGGTGCCCGCAAACCGCGGCGATGCTGGAGACGCTGCCGTTGGCGGACATTCCCGGCCGCGGGCCGTCCGCCTTCTTCTCGGTCCTCAAGCCCGGCACGCGGCTGCCGCCGCATACGGGGGTCAGCAATATCCGGTCCGTCGTGCATCTCCCCCTGATCGTTCCCGACCGATGCGGCTTTCGGGTCGGTGGCGAGACCCGAGCGTGGCGCGTCGGTGAGGCGTTCGTGTTTGACGACACGATCGAGCATGAGGCGTGGAACGACAGCGACGAGATTCGCGCCGTCCTGATCGTCGACGTCTGGAACCCGCATCTCACCGCGAGCGAAATCGCGATGATGCGGCGGATGTTCGGGACGCTCGGCGCGCAGCTGGGCATGGCGGGCGACGTGGTGGATTGAGCTTGCCCGCGCGAGGCTGCGGTGGTGGAATACTGGCTGGGAGACGAAACTATGCGGACGATGCTGTCATGGGCAAGCCGGGGGTCGTGGGTCATCGCGCTCGTCGGGGGTATGGTCGGCCTATCGGCCGTGGGGGCGCAAATCGCACCCGTCTCCACTGCATCTGCAGACGATCCCGCGCTGCAGGCGCTCCGGGAAAAGAATGCACGGGTTCAGCTCGCCAATTATCCGCGCGGAGCGCTGCGCCGCGGTGAGCAGGGAACCGTCGGGATCAGCGTTACCGTCGATCGGCAGGGGCGGTTGCGCGAATGTGCGGTTTCGAAGAGCAGCGGCTTTGCGTCACTCGACGAGGCGACGTGCGACTTCCTGTTCTCGCATGCGCAGATTGCGGCCTATGTCGCACCGGGCGGCGGCGGGCCGACGACCCGGCAGGAGGGGCAAGTCGTTTGGACGCTGCCTGCGGGTGTCCGACCCACGACCGCGTCAGCAACCGCGGGGCCCTTGCCGGAGAAGAAGATCTGTCGTGCGCAGGCGCGGACGGGCTCGCTAGTCGCGAGCCAGCGCATCTGCCTGACGAAGGCGGAATGGCGACGCCAGTATGAACTGGCGCAGGACGAAACCCGCGAGATGCACACCCGCGCGATGCCGGGCGACTGATCGACACGCCGGCCGCGCTTAGCCGGTATCGACCACGGGACCCTGATACCGGTCGATCGCGGCGAATATGTCGGTCAGCGTGTAGCGTTCGGTTGCGGTCAATTCGGGACGCCAGATTTCGAACAGTAGGACGATCCGGGTCTGCGTCCCCCGGTTCCACGCCTCGTGCTCGAAAGAATCGTCGAATATCAGCATCCTGCCGTCCCGCCACGGCCGCGTCTCGGACCCGACGCGCAGCGCGCATCCGTCGGGCGCGATCAGGGGAAGGTGGCAGATCAGCCGCGTGTTGAGCATGCCGTGATGCGGGCGGATATGCGTGCCGGGGGTCAGCCGTGAGAAGATCGCCATCGGCGACCGGCCGGGAATGACGGGGATCGGCGCCAGCGACAGCGCGGCCATCGTGTTCGGGCACATCGTTGCATTGGGCTCGACCGGCACGCCACCACGCCAGAGGTGAAAGGCGCCCCAGCCCGGATCGTCGAGCAGCGGGTTTGCGGGCGGTGGTCGACCGGCCATCGTCTGCACATAGGGTGCAAAGCCCGGTCCGGCCGCGAGCACCGCGTCGAGTTCGGCTCGGATCGCGCCGGTCGCCGCTTCGATCGGGGCGACCCAGTCAAACTCGTCGCGCTCGAAATAGGCACGCTGCGCCAGGCCCGGGAAATAGAACATCGAGGGTTGCTGAAGATAGAGCTCGCTCCGGCCGAGCAGCAGGTCGAGCGCGTGGCGGATCCGGGGACCCGCCGCGCGGGGTATGTCCTTGAGGGCCGCGTCGAGATGGGCCGAAAAACGGCCGGCGACTTCGGTCAGGAAGGTCTCGCCAACCCGGAGCAGGGGGACGAGCGCGGGGGCGATGTTCGCACCTGGCTGGGAGGCAGCCGACAGCGCGGTGCGATAGAAGGACTCCGCCGCACGATCGTCACTACGACGACGCTTGAGCGCCGCCATCGTCAGCAGTGCGCCGAGATGCCGGGGCTCGGTCGCTAGGAAGCGGACGAGCGCGTCGTCGGCCTCGTCGTCGCGCCCGATAGCCTGCGCCGCCTGCGCGATCAGGAACCAGGGCGCGGGCATGCCCGGTGCGCCGTCGCGCAACAGCGACAATTTTTCATAGGCGACAGCGGCGTTGCCGTTGCGCAGCGCGGTCATGCCCTCACGGGCGAGCGAGTCGGCCTGTGGGCGGGTCAGGTGCATGACGCAGGCTAGCCTGCCATTGCACTGGATACAGCTAAAAACATCCGGATCGGACCCGCCCGTCTTTCAACCCGGTAATGCCGGTTCAGCGTGTCCAGAGATCGGTGGCGAGCCGGTCGAGATAGTCCGCGGCGCTAGCGGCGGCGGTGGGGGTGTAGAGGCTTGCGAGTGCGGTGGGGTCGAGCGCCTTGGCGGCGTCGAGCAGGCCGCGCCATGGGGTCGATGCGCCGGGCCAGCTTGGCACCAGGATCGCGGCGCCGAGTTCGGCCAGGCGTTCGCCCTTGCGCATCTGTTCGTCGAAATAGCGCCATTCGGGCGCGCAGACATAGGGGCGGCCGACGCGCGCGATTTCGTGGACGATGGTATCGCCACTGGAGGCGACGACGACGTCGGCCGCGGCGATGTGCGCGGTGATCGTCGCGACCCAGCCGCGCAGGTGGAGATTGCCGAAATCGGTCTCATGGCCTTCGCGCTGGACGGGGCCGAGCACCAGCCAGTCGGTCTCTGGCAGCGCGCGCGCGGCCATGGTCAGCGGTGCATAGGGTGTGCCTGCGCCGCCGCCGCCGGTCAGCACGACGACGATCTCGCGGTCGGGGGAGAGGCCGAGCATCGCCCGCGCCTCCGCCTTGCCCGGCACGCGGTCCTGCGCGGTGCACAGCCCGCCCGCATAATGGGTCATGGCGCGGATCCAGTCAGGGGTCTCAGGCTGTTCGAGCGCTTCGTCGAAGGGCGCGAGCAGGCCGACACAGGCGCGATAGCCGGCGAGATGCGCGGCATCGCCGCGGTTGCCGTGCATCCGGATCCCGATCGCGGGGACGCTGGCGATGCGGGCCAGCAGCGCGATCTCGGCAGAGACGTCGACCACGAACAGCGCGGGATCGACCGCATCGAGATGGTCGAGGATCGTCCGCATCGTCGCGCGGATCGCCGCGTCGCCGATCGGTGCGCGGTGGAGGATGTCGGGGGTGGGTTGCGCGGCGAGGGCCGGCGGGGGGCTGTCGCTGGCCGCGCCCTCGTCGGGCAGGGGCACCAGCGTGACGGCGCGCGCGAACCCGTCGAACAGCGCGGGGCGTGCGGTCAGGATCGTGACGGCGCGCTCGGCGGGCAACGCGTCGATGATCGCCATCGCGCGATTGGCATGGCCGCGGCCCTGATGGCCGACATAGAAGGTGATCGGTTGAGGCATTATCGGGGGATACCCGCTCCGCGCGCCAAAATCCCCCGGGAAATCCCCCGCGAAATCCCCCGGGAAATCGACGGTGGCCCCGTCGCCGCAAGCCGCCTAGTCTGTGCCGCATGAGCGATGATGACAGGTCCGAACCGACCAAGCTGACGCGGTCGAAGCAACGCTGGGCAAGCGAGGGCAAGTTCCTGACGGGAGCGACGGACCGCGCGGAGGGCGACCGCCTGCCACCGGGGCAGCACTTGGTCCGCGACTGGCCGGTGCTCGATCTCGGCCAGCAGCCTGATATCGCGCGCGAGCGGTGGCGGCTGACGATCGACGGGATGGTCGAGCGGCCGGTGACGCTCGACTGGGCAGGGTTCATGGCGCTGCCGCAGACTGCGGTCCGGTCGGACATTCACTGCGTCACGACCTGGTCGCGGTATGACAATGACTGGTCGGGCGTGGCGACGCGCGATCTGCTCGACCATGTCGGCCCGGGGGATGCGGCGGCGTTCCTGACGCTGCACGGCTATGACGGCTACACCACCAATGTCCCACTGGCCGATTTCGCCGCGGCGGACGCGCTGCTCGTCCACAGCTGGCAGGGCAAGCCTCTGACCCGCGAGCATGGCGGCCCGGTCCGCCTCGTCATCCCGCATCTCTATTTCTGGAAAAGTGCGAAGTGGATTTCGCGGATTGAATTCCTTGGCGCGGACAAGCCGGGCTTCTGGGAGGTCAATGGCTATCACCGGCGCGGCGATCCCTGGGCCGAGGAACGCTACAGCGAAAACTAGAGCAGGGTCGCGCACGCCTCCTCGATCGCGGCATAGATCGCGTCGAGGTCGGGCTCGTCGATGCAATAGGGCGGCATGACGTAGACGGTGTTGCCGAGCGGCCGCAGCAACAGGTCGCGTGCGGTGAAGAAGCGCAGCAGTTTCGGCCCGAGATCCGACAGATAGCCGCGATCGCCGACCTGCAGGTCGACCGCGGCGATCGTGCCGATGCGGCGCGGATTGGTCACGCCGGGCAGGCGGGCGATGCGGTCGAGCTGCGCCGCCTGTCGTGCGCCGAGCGTCGCGATCCGGTCGTGCACAGGCTCGTCGCGCCAGATCGCGAGGTTCGCGTTGGCGGCGGCGCAGGCGATCGGGTTGGCGGTATAGCTCGAGGAGTGGAAAAACATCCGCGCGCGATCGTCGGACAGGTGCGCGTCGAAGATCTCCGCGGTCGCCATCGTCACCGCGAGCGGGACCGCGCCGCCGGTCAAGCCCTTGGACAGGCACAGGATGTCGGGCACGACGCCGGCCTGTTCGCAGGCCAGCAGCGTGCCGGTGCGGCCCCAGCCGGTCATCACCTCGTCGGCGATGAACAGCACGGCGTGACGGGCGCAGATCGCGCGCATCTCGGCGAGCACGTGCGGCGGATAGATCAGCATGCCGCCCGCGCCGAGCACGAGCGGTTCGACGATGAACGCTGCGGGCGCGGCGCGGCACGCTGCCTCGAGCGCGTCGAGCGTGGCCTGTTCGGCGCCGGGGTGCGGGAAGGGGATGGTGCCGACGTCGAACAGCAGCGGCGCATAGGCGCGGTTGTAGACGCCGCGTTCGCCGACCGACATCGTCCCGATCGTATCGCCGTGATAGCTGTGTTCGAGCACCAGGATCCGGTCGCGCGGTTCGTCGCGGTTGCGCCAGTAACCGAGCGCCATCTTCAGCGCGACCTCGACCGCGGTCGAACCGGAATCGGAGAAGAAGACGTGGCGCAGCGCTTCGGGCATGATCGCGACGAGGCCGTGCGCGAGCGTCTCGGCGGGCTCGTGCGTCCAGCCGGCGAAGATGATCTGGTCCATCCGCCCCGCCTCCTCGGCGATCGCGGCCATGATCCGGGGATGGCGGTGGCCGTGCGTCGTCACCCACCAGGACGAGATCGCGTCGACGATCCGCCGCCCGTCGCTGGTATGGAGCGCCGCCCCCTCGGTCCGGACGATGCGGGGGATCGGATCGCCCAGACCATGCTGGGTGAAGGGATGCCAGATCGGCGACATCATCGGAAATCCTCGAGCCGGAAACTGGCGGCGAAAGCGGCGCGGAGCGTGGCGGCGTCGAGCCGGGGGAGCATCGGCAGCCGGCCGAGATGTCGCACGTTGCCCAGCCGGACGATCGCCGCCTCGCTGTGCGGGACCGCGTCGCCGACGAACGCGACGCCGAGGATCGGCACGTCGCGGCGGCGCAGCGCCTCGATCGACAACAGGCTGTGGTTGATCGTGCCGAGCGCGGTGCGCGCGACGATCACGACGGGCAGCCGCCACTGCGCGAACAGGTCGGCAAAGACGCGGGTGTCGGTCAGCGGCACCATCACCCCGCCCGCCCCCTCGATCACCAGCGGGCCGGGCAGCGCGGGGGGCACGAGCCGGTCGAGGTCGATCGTCACACCGTCGAGCGTCGCCGCGCGGTCGGGCGAGCAGGGCGTCGTCAGCCGATAGGCCTCGGGCAGGATCCGCTCCGGCGCGAGGCCGGACAGCGCCGCGACGCGCGACGCATCGCTGCCGCCGTCGAGCCCGGCCTGGACGGGTTTCCAATAGCTTGCGTCGAGCGCGCCCGCGAGCGCGGCGGCAAAGACGGTCTTGCCGACATCGGTGTCGGTGCCGGTAACGACGAGACGGGTCATGACAGGGCCTTTTGCAACGCGTCGCCGAGCCCCGCAATCTGGGGCGCGGTGACGTTGAGCGTGAGCGAGATCCGCAGTCGCGACGTGCCCTTGGGCACGGTCGGCGGGCGGATCCCGCGAACGTCGAACCCTGCCGCCTGGACCGCCGCCGCGACGCGCATCGTCGTCGCATCGTCGCCGAGCACGAGCGGAAGGATCTGCGATCCGGTCGGCACGACGCCGTACGGCGCGAGCACGGTTTCGGCGGTGGCGATGAGCGCGCGCAGGGCGGTGCGGCGTTCGGGTTCGTCGGCGAGGATCTGAAGGCTCGCGCGCGCGGCGCTCGCCATCAGCGGCGAGGGCGCGGTCGAGAAGATGAACGCGCGGGCCCGGTTGACGAGGAAGTCGCGGACAATTTCGGGGCCGCAGACCAGCGCGCCCTCGCACCCCATCGCCTTGCCGCAGGTGCGTAAGGTAACGATGTCGGGCCGTCCCTCCAGATGCTCGGCGAGCCCGCGGCCATCGTCGCCGAACACGCCGGTGGCATGCGCCTCGTCGATCAGCACGACGCCGTCATGTGCCTCGGCAAGCGCGACAAGCGCGTCGAGCGGCGCGCGGTCGCCGTCCATGCTGTAGAGGCTTTCGACCGCGATCCAGGGCCGCCCGGTGCCGCCCGCGCGGCGCCACTGCGCGATCGCATCGGCAAAGGCGGTGACGTCGTTATGCGCTGCCGAGACCGTCTCCGCACGGCCGAGCCGCATCCCCTCATGCGCGCTCGCATGGATCAGCGCGTCGTGGACGACGATGTCGCCGGTCTGCGGCAGCGTCGCGAACAGCGCGGCGTTGGCGGCATAACCGGTCGAGAAGTACAACGCCGCCTCCGCCCCGAAGAACGCCGCCGCCTCGGCTTCGAGCAGCGCGTGTTCGGGATCATTGCCGCGGAGCAGCCGCGATCCGCCCGAACCGACCGCGACGCCGCGAGCCAGCGCGGCCGCGACGGCCGCGGCGATCCGCCCGCTCTGGCCGAGCGCGAGATAATCATTGGATGCGAAATCAACCCCTTGCCGCGCGATCAGCGCGCGGCGACGCGTTGCCGTGGCAAGTGCGGAGAGGTCGCGATGATGCTGGTCGAACGCGGACATCGCGGCAGCCTCTAACGGCAATGCCGCGCCAGCGCGAGCCGATTGGCCGAAACACCCCGTCATAAAGAGGGATCGTTCGGTCGGATCGGGCATTTCTCTCCTATGGTATAGCAGGATCGGCTTGGCTAACCACGATTGCATTCTCCATTCCGGTCGAAGGTACCCTGCCCATGAAGCGCAAGACGCTGACCCAGTTCCTGATCGAACAGCAACGTGAGGCCGGCACGCTGCAGCCGCAGCTGCGCCTGCTGATCGAGGTCGTCGCGCGGTCGTGCAAGGCGATCAGCCATGCGATCGGCAAGGGGGCGCTGGGCGGCGTGCTCGGTAGCCTCGAGAGCGAGAACGTCCAGGGCGAGGTGCAGAAGAAGCTCGACGTGATCGCGAACGAGATGCTGCTCGAGGCGAACGAGTGGGGCGGGCATCTGGCGGCGATGGCGTCGGAGGAGATGGAGACGATCCACCTCGTCCCCAACCGCTATCCCAAGGGCGAATATCTGCTGCTGTTCGATCCGATCGACGGGTCGAGCAACATCGACGTCGACCTGTCGGTCGGCACGATCTTTTCGGTGCTGCGCGCGGCCGAGACCGCGTCGGGCGCCGACGTGTCCGAGCAGGACTTCCTCCAGGCGGGGCAGACTCAGGTCGCGGCGGGCTATGCGGTCTATGGGCCGCAGACGATCCTGGTGCTGACGGTCGGCGCGGGGGTGCACGAGTTCACGCTCGACCGCGAGATCGGGTCGTGGGTGATGACCGACACCAATATCCGCATGCCCGGCGGTAAGCGCGAATTCGCGATCAACACGTCGAATGCGCGCCAATGGTCGCCCGAGGTGACGCGGTTCATCGACGAGCGGATCGCGGGCAAGGACGGGCCGATCGGTACCGATTACAACATGCGCTGGACCGGATCGATGGTCGCCGACGCGCACCGCATCCTCAAGCGCGGCGGCGTGTTCCTGTACCCGCGCGACGTCCGCCAGCCGGGCAAGGTCGGCAAGCTGCGGCTGATGTACGAGGGCAATCCGATGGCGATGCTGATGGAGCAGGCAGGGGGTGCCGCGACCGATGGCGAGCAGCGCATCCTGTCGATCGAGCCGAGCAGCCTGCACCAGCGGATCGGCCTGATCATGGGCGATCCGGCCGAGGTCGAAGCGATAACCACCGCCTATCGGGAGTAGCGCGCATCGTCACCCGCCGGCGGTCGGGGGTTGGGGCATGACGGACGAGGGCGCGCGTTGAAAAGGGGAGAAGTTCGATGGAAGTCACCTCACAAAGACTCGCCGAACAGCGTGATGACCGGACGTCGTGGCGACGCTTGATCGACGATCATGACCGTATCGCCGAACGCTGCGCTGACCTGGTCGCGCTGTTGCAGCGTCGCGGGCATAATTGCGCGGCGGCGTCGCGCAAGCTGCTCGAACTCGCGGTGCTGGTCGCGGATCATCTGGGCGTCGAGGACGAGGTGATCGACCTGACCGCGATCGCGACCGAGGCGGACTATTCGCCCGAGACGGTCGCGGTCATGGCCGCCGAACTCGACGCGCTGCGGCGCGAATGGCGGGTGTTCATCGCGCACTGGCTGCCGACGATCGAGCCCGCCGACTGGTATGAGTTCCGCGGCGAGGCCGAGGCGATGCTCGCGCGGCTGACGCATCAGGTGCAGCGCGAAAGCGCGCTGCTGTACGACGATGCCCTGCGCGCCGGGGTGATCGCGACCGGGCCGGTCGACCTGCAATAATCGCAGCGACAGGGTTCTTAACCCGGCGGCGATACCAAGGGCCATGATGCGCGTCCTGACCCTGTCCACGCTGTTTCCCGATGCGAGCCGGCCCAATTTCGGTGTCTTCGTCGAGCGGCAGACGCTGGGGCTGGCGGCGCATCCGGGGGTCGATCTGCGCGTCGTCGCACCGATCGGCCTGCCGCCCGGGCCGCTGCGCTTGATGCCGCGTTTCGCGCCGCTCGCGCAGCTACCGCTCGAGGAGAGGTGGCGCGGGGTGGGCGTGCAGCGGCCGCGGTTCACGACGATCCCTGCGACCGGGGGGCGGTGGCATGCCGCGGCGCTGACCCGCGCGCTGATCCCGGTGCTCGATGCCTTGCGGCCGGATTTTCCATTCGATGTCATTGATGCATCGTTCTTCTTTCCCGACGGCGTCGCCGCGGTCGCGCTCGGGCGACGCTATGGCGTGCCCGTGTCGATCAAGGCGCGGGGGGCGGATATCCATCTTTGGGGTCGCGCGGCCGGCACACGCGAGCAGATCCGGCGTGCGGGCTGCGCGGCGGACGGGCTGCTCGCGGTCAGCGCGGCGATGCGCGCGGACATGATCGCGATGGGGATGCCGGCGGCACGGATCCGGGTGCATCATACCGGGGTCGACCAGGACCGGTTCCGCCCGATCGACGCAGCGGCGCGTGCGGCCGAGGCGGCGCGGCTCGGCGTGACGGGGCCGCTGGTGCTGTCGGTCGGGGCGCTGATCCCGCGCAAGGGGCATGACGTGGTGATCGCGGCGGTCGCGCGCCTGCCGGGTGTTTCGCTGAGGATAGCGGGCGAGGGGGGCGACCGGGCGCGGCTGGAGGCGCTGATCCGCGATCTGGGCGTGGGAGACAGGGTCCGGCTGCTCGGCAGCGTCGCGCATGAGGCGATTCCGCGGCTGGTCGCGACCGCCGATGTGATGGCGCTGGCCTCGGCGTCCGAAGGGCTGGCGAATGCGTGGGTCGAGGCGCTCGCCTGCGGGACGCCGATCGTGATCACCGATGCGGGCGGGGCGGGCGAAGTGGTCACGTCGGACGAGGCGGGCCGGATCGTGCCGCGCGATGCGGCGGCGTTCGGTGCGGCGATCGCCGGGATCCTGGCGGCACCGCCGGCGAGAGAGGCGACGCGGCGGGTCGCGGCGCGCTTTACCTGGGAGGCGAACAGCGCCGCGCTGTTCGCGCATCTGGCGGGGCTGGTCGGGGGCGGGGCCTAGCGCGCCCGACCAAATGCCTGAAAAGCCTCAGCCTTCGAGCGGGTAGAGCGCGGCGGCGATCCAGCGGCCTTCGCCGCGGAGCACGGCCCAGGCGCGCGCGGCGGCGCGGCTGTCCATCGCCTCGATCCCGACGCCCTGCGCCTCGACCGCGCGGCGGAAGGCGGCGGCGGGCTGGCGCAGCTGCGATCCGGTGCCGAGCAGCAGGAATTCGGGCCTGGGCGACAGCGCGAGGACGCTGGCGACATCGTCCGCGCCCAGTGCCTCGAACGGCGGCGGGGTCCAGCCGTCGGCGCGCGACGGGGTGATCAGCAACGCGGTGTAATAGCCGTCGTCGACCCGGAACCCGCCGTGACCGATTGCCGAGATCATCGGCCCGTCGGTCTTTTCCTTGTCCATTCTCACGCGCTTGTCCTCACGTGCCGGGCCCGCCGCGCATCAGCGGCCGGCCTTCGGGCCCACGCGCTCGGCGTCGTCGCGGTCGCCCTTGCGGCCCTCGGGCTCGGCGCGCAGGCCGAGCGTGATGAGCAGCGACGACGACACGTAGATCGACGAATAGGTGCCGACGACGATGCCGAGGATCATCGCTGCGGTGAAGCCGCGCAGCACATGGCCGCCGAGCACCAGCATCGCGGTCAGCGCGAGCAGGATCGTGACCGAGGTCATGACGGTGCGCGGCAGCGTCTCGTTCACCGACAGATCGATGATCTCGCGCATGTCCATCTTGCGGTAGCGGCGCATATTCTCGCGGATACGGTCGTCGATGACGATCTTGTCGTTGATCGAATAGGACACGATCGTCAGCACCGCGGCGACGATGTTAAGGTCGAATTCGAACTGCGTCAGCGCGAAGAAACCGAGCGTCATCAACAGGTCGTGGACGATCGCGACGACGGTCGACACGCCGAACTGCCATTCGAAGCGGACCACTGCGAACAGGCCGATGCCGAGGATGGCGAGCCCGACCGCGAGCAGCCCCTTGCTGATCAGCTCGTCCGAGACCTTGCCCGAGATCGTGTCGTATTTCGAGAAGGTCGCGCCGGGGAACTTGACCGCCAGATCGTCGGCAACCTTCTTGACGAGCGCGTTGGTCGCACCCTCGTCGGTGCTTTCGGGGATCGGCAGACGGATCGACAGCACGGTCGGATCGGCGAAGGACTGGATCGAGGCTTCGCCGACGCCGAGACGATCAACCTCGGTACGGACCGCGTCGATCGACGGCGGGGTTGCGAACCGCTCCTCAATCAGGACGCCGCCGACAAAGTCGACGCCCATGTTCAGACCCTTGGCGAAGACCAGCCCGACGGCGGCGAGCGACAGGAGGATGGTCAGCCCGAACGCCCATTTGCGGAGCGAGACGAACTTCAGGTTGGTGTTGTCGGGTACGAGTTTCAGCAGGCGCATGATGATGTCTCCCGCCTCAAATATTGATCGTGGTGGGGCGGTTCTTGCGCAGCCAGAGCGCCACGAGCATCCGCGTGAAGGTCACCGCGGTGAACACGCTGGTGCAGATGCCGATCAGCAGCACGACCGCAAAGCCCTTGACCGGGCCCGAGCCCAGCAGGAGCATGATCACGCCGGTGATCGCATGCGTGACGTTCGCTTCGAAGATCGTCCGCGACGCCTCCTTATAGCCGAGCTCGACCGCCTGGACGATGTTGCGCCCCCGTCGCCGCTCTTCACGAATACGCTCGTTGATCAGCACGTTGGCGTCGACCGCGGTGCCGATCGTCAGCACGAAGCCGGCGATGCCGGGCAGCGTCAGCGTCGCGTTGAGCATCGCCATGACGGCGACGATCACGAGGATGTTGATGACCACCGCGAGGTTCGCATAGAGGCCGAACCGGCCATAGGTCACGAACATGAACACGATCACCGCGAGTGCCGCGACGATGCTGGCCAGCACGCCGGCGCGGATCGAATCCTTGCCGAGATCGGGGCTGACGGTGCTCTCTGCGATGATCTTCAGATTGATCGGCAGCTTGCCCGACCGCAGCGAGATCGCGAGCGAATTGGCCGATTCGACCGTGAAATTGCCCGAGATCGAGGCGCGACCGCCGAGGATCGGCTCGTTGATGTTGGGCGCGGAGATCACCGAATTGTCGAGGATGATCGCGAACGGCTTGTTCGTGTTCTCCTGCGTGACCTTGGCAAAACGTCGGCCACCGACCGCGTCGAAGGTGATCGCCACCTGCGGCGCGTTGGTCTGCGGCTCGAACTCCTGGCGGGCATCGGCGAGCTGATCGCCCGAGATGATCACCGACCGCTTGACCGCGATGAACGGAATGCCCTGCGGATTGCCGGGGTAAGGAATGACCTGGCTGCCGACGGGGGCGATGCCCTTGACGAGATCGGCGGGGTTCGCGGTCTCGTCGACCAGCTTGAATTCGAGCTTTGCGGTCTTGCCGAGCAGGTTCTTGAGCGCCTGCGGATTCTGCAGGCCCGGCACCTGGACGACGATACGCGTCGCGCCCTGGCGGACGATCGTCGGCTCCTTGGTGCCGAGTTCGTCGATGCGGCGGCGGACGACTTCGGTCGCGTCCTTCATCGCGGTGTCGATCGCCTGCTGGAGCCCGGCCTCGGTCGGCTTGAGCACGAACCGGCTGGTGTCGACGACGTTGATGTCCCATTCGCGCTGGCCGCTCATCCCGGCGCCACCGCCGGTGATCGAGAGCAGCCGCTCGCGCGCGGCATCGACCTGGCTCGGATCGCGGAGCAGGAAGCTAAGCTGCCCGCCACGCGCCGAAATATCGCCGATCGCGATCCGCGGCGTGCCGTTGCGCATCGTGCCCGCGATGCTGTCGCGCATCGCCTCGATCCGCGAATTGGCGAGATCGGCGGTGTCCGCCTCGAGCAGCAGATAGCTGCCGCCCGCCAGATCGAGACCCAGGTTGATCCGCTTATGCGGAATCGCCCCCCACTTGCTGGTCGTCGATTCGGAGAAGAAGCTCGGGATCGCAAGCGCGCAGAGCACGGCCAGCAGGCCGATGATCGACGCGACCTTCCAGCGGGGGAAATCCAACATCAGTCGTTCGCCGGCTTCGTGTTCGGGCTGGTGATGTCGGTGAGCGTCGCCTTGACGACGCGGACGCGCGTGTTGGGCGCGATCTCGACCTCGACGAACGCGTCCTCGACCTTGGTCACCTTGCCGATGATGCCGCCCGCGGTGACGACGCTGTCATTCTTCTTGACCGCCGCGACCGACGCCTGAAGCGCCTTCATCCGCTTTTGCTGCGGACGGATCATCAGGAAATAGAAGACGATGAAGACGAGGAAGAGCGGCGCGAGGCTCAGGAACGAGGCGATGCCGCCCGATGTCGCCGTCTCGCCGGCGGCCTGCGCATATGCTGGGGAAATGAACATGGAGTCCCGTTTTGGCTGGTGGGCAGGCGCCATACGCCCGCGCTCGCATGGGCGATGCCGCTATCACCGGTTGCCGCCCCGCGCAACCGATCCGCGCCGGTGAAGCGTGGCCGGGTCGCGATGAGACGGACGAATATGGGCTTTGCCGCAATCGCGTGCTTGCATCGCGCGCAACATCCGCATAATGCGCGCCCTTCGGTCGGGGCGTAGCGCAGCCTGGTAGCGCATCACACTGGGGGTGTGGGGGTCGCAGGTTCGAATCCTGTCGCCCCGACCAGAAATTTCCGGAGCCGGCCGCCAGAGGCGACGCCGCTCCCGGGCACGAAATATCGTGCCATTCCAGATCCTGGTGTCAGCGTTTGCAGACAGGACCGGTGCGTGCCGCGACCTGATCCGCGACGATCCGCATCGCGCCCTTGTCGGTGTCGCCGGTCATCGTCATCCGCGCGGTAAAGCCGGTCGCGCCATAGCTGCCCGCGCGGACGATCCGCATCGGCGCCCCCTTTTTTTGCGGACAGGTCATGACGTGATCGATCCGCCCGCCCGCGAACTGCGCGCGCTCGACGGTGCAGCGCGCCTCGGGCTTGGGGACGAACAGCGCGGCGACGCCCGACGATGCCTGTTCGGGCGGCAGGCATTTGCGCTCGGTCTTCGATTTTCCGCGCATCATCCGCAGGATAAACCCCGGCGCCCCCGGAATGACGAGCTCGACCGCGGTCGAGGTGATCGCCCAGGCGCCGGGCGGCAGCGCCTGCGCCGACGCGGCGGCGGGGAGCAGGAGAAGGGCGGACAGCAGGACGGGATGGCGCATAGGAGGGGCAGTCTGTAGCGCCGGCGGGGTGCTGGCAAGCGGTGTGACAGGGGTTTTCATGGGCGAGATCATCAATTTGCGGCGGGCGCGCAAAGCGCGGGTGCGGCGCGAGGCGGGGGTGGTGGCGGACGCGAACCGCGCGGCGTTCGGGCGGACCAAGGCGGAGCGCGCGCGGGATGCTGAGGCGCGGGCGCGGGGGGAGCGGGTGCTGGATGGGGCGCGGCTGGAGGGGGAGGAAAGCTGAGGTTTGGCGGGGGGTTGCTGGGTGATCAGGGGGTGGGTTTGCTGGGCTCTGGATCCTGACTTTCGTCAGGATGATGGGTGGAAGTAAGTGTTCGTCTTTTACCATTCGTGCTGCTGATCTTGCTATTCGCTAACCTATATGGTTATAAGGTGGCGAGCGAATCGGGGGGGTCGGGGATGGAGATCGGTGGGCTGATCGAGGCGGTGATCGATCGTGAGGGCGGGTACGGCGATCATCCGGCGGATCGCGGGGGGGCGACGCGGTTCGGGATCACGCAGGCGGTGGCGCGGGCGCATGGGTTTGCGGGGGACATGCGGGTGTTTCCGCGGGCGGCGGCGGTCGCGATCTATCGGCAGGCTTACTGGATCGACCCCGGATATGAGGGGGTTGGCCGGATCGCGCCGGATATTGCGGGCGAATTGTTCGACACCGGGGTGAATATGGGGCCGGCGGTCGCGAGCGGGTTTCTGCAGCGGGCGCTGAACGCGCTCAATCGCGGGGCGAGCGATTATCCCGACCTCGTCGTCGATGGCCGGATCGGGCCGGGGACGCTCGCGGCGCTGGCGGGGTTCCTCAAACGACGCGGCGCGGGGGGCGAGGCGGTGCTGCTGAAGGCGATCGAGGCACTGCAGGGCGAACGCTATGTCGCGCTGGCGGAGCGGCGGCCGGCGAACGAGGCGTTTCTCTATGGCTGGCTCGCCAACCGGGCGTGAGGCGGAAAGCGCCACTTTTCCAGGGGGGTGTCATGACGAAAGGCGTTGAGGAGGGGGCGGAACTGCCCGCCGATCCGTGGGTGACGCGGGCGCGGCCGGGGTTCCTGTATGTGATGTACGCGTTGCTGCTGGGGGCGATCCCGGTGGGGCTGCTCGCGGCGGTGCGGCCGGCGGCGGCGCAGGCGATCGCGGCGGGCGTGGGGGCGTATCTGGGGGCGATCCCCGAGCCGCTCTATGCGCTCTTCGGGACGGGGTATCTGGGGTATACCGCGGCGCGTGAGTGGGGGAAGCGGCGGTGAGCGGGGCTGGTATCGGAGCGGCGGGCGTGGCGTTCGAGGCTCTGGATCCTGACTTTCGTCAGGATGACGTAAAGGGGGAAGGTAACCGGGAAGCCGACAGGGAAGTCGAGCGGGAGGGTGAGGGGGTCGTGCAGGGGGTCGGTGCAACGGACCGTTGCGTGGTCGAAAGCGCACCCTACATCGCGGTCATGAGTGCAAATGATCCCCACGCCATGCCGGTCTGGCACGGCACCACCATCCTTTCGGTCCGGCGCGGCGGCAAGGTCGTCGTGATCGGCGACGGCCAGGTCTCGATGGGCCAGACGGTCATGAAACCCAATGCGCGCAAGGTGCGGCGGCTCGGCGACGGGTCGGTGATCGGCGGGTTCGCCGGCGCGACCGCGGATGCCTTCACGCTGTTCGAACGGCTCGAACGCAAGCTGGAGCAGCATCAGGGGCAGTTGCTCCGCGCCGCGGTCGAGCTCGCCAAGGACTGGCGGACCGACAAGTTCCTGCGCAACCTCGAGGCGATGATGATCGTCGCGGACAAGGACGTGACGCTGATCCTGACGGGCAATGGCGATGTGCTCGAGCCCGAGAACGGCGTCGCGGCGATCGGATCGGGCGGCAACTATGCGCTCGCCGCGGCGCGTGCGCTGGTCGAGTATGAGAGCGATGCCGAGGTGCTGTGCCGCAAGGCGATGGGAATCGCGTCAGAGCTCTGCGTGTACACCAATGACCGGCTGACCGTGGAGTCGATGGACTCGACCAGCTGATTTCGACGCCCCTCCCGTTCGGGGGAGGGGTCGGGTCGGGCTTCACCAGGCGCCCGTCCCGCGGATAGTCCCCACCCCCAACCCCTCCCCTGAAGGGGAGGGGCGAAGAAGAGTAATCATGAACGACCAGCTTACCCCCAAGGCCATCGTCGCCGCGCTCGATGCGCATATCATCGGCCAGGCCGCGGCCAAGCGCGCGGTTGCGGTGGCGATGCGCAACCGGTGGCGGCGCCAGCAGCTCAGCGAGGATCTGCGCGACGAGGTGACGCCGAAGAACATCCTGATGATCGGGCCGACCGGCTGCGGCAAGACCGAGATCAGCCGGCGTCTGGCCAAGCTCGCCGATGCGCCGTTCGTCAAGGTCGAGGCGACCAAGTTCACCGAGGTCGGCTATGTCGGGCGCGACGTCGAGCAGATCGCGCGCGACCTGGTCGAGGAGGCGATCCGGCTGGAGAAGGAACGCCGGCGGATCGCGGTGAAGGACAAGGCCGAGGAGGCGGCGATGGGCCGGCTGCTCGACGCGCTGGTCGGCAAGGATTCGAGCACCGCGACGCGGGAGAGCTTCAAGCAGCGGTTCCTCGACGGGCATCTGAACGCGGCCGAGGTTGAGATCGAGGTCGAGCAGGCGCCGACCACGCCGTTCGAGATCCCCGGCGGTGCGCCGCAGATGATCAACATCGGCGAGATGATGAAGTCGCTGGGCGGCGGGCAGCAGTTGAAGCGCCGCAAGCTGACGGTGACCGCGGCGTGGGACAAGCTGGTCGAGGAAGAGGCGGACAAGCGGCTCGATCAGGACGAGGTCAGCCGCGTCGCGCTGGCGGATGCCGAAGCGAACGGGATCGTGTTCCTCGACGAGATCGACAAGATCGCGGTGTCGGACGGGCGCGGCGGGTCGGTGAGCCGCGAGGGCGTGCAGCGCGACCTGCTGCCGCTGATCGAGGGGACGACGGTCGCGACCAAATACGGGCCGATGAAGACTGACCATATCCTGTTCATCGCGAGCGGGGCGTTCCATGTCGCCAAGCCGAGCGATCTGCTGCCCGAGTTGCAGGGGCGGTTGCCGATCCGGGTCGAGCTGAAGGGCCTGACCGAAGGGGACTTCGTCGCGATCCTGTCGGACACCAAGGCGTCGCTGCCGCTGCAGTACAAGGCGCTGATCGCGACCGAGGGCGTCGAGATCCGCTTCACCGAGGACGGCATCGCCGCGGTCGCGCGGATCGCCGCGGAGGTGAATGCCGAGGTCGAGAATATCGGCGCGCGGCGGTTGCAGACGGTGATGGAGAAGCTGCTCGAGGACGTCAGCTACAATGCCGAGGATCGCGGCGGGTCGAGCGTGGTGATCGACGGGGCGTATGTCGACAGCCAGCTGAAGGAGATTGCGCGGAATACGGATCTCAGCCGGTTCGTGCTTTAGTCTGGGGGTTTTCGGGGGGTGAGGCGCGCGCCCCCGGTCCGTTCGTGCTGAGCGTAGTCGAAGCACTTGGGCGCCGGCCCTTCGACTTCGCTCAGGGCGAACGGGAGGGGGCGCAGGCCCTTCGACTTCGCTCAGGGCGAACGGATGGGGGGCGGTTCTCGCCCTCTTCGTCATCCTGGGCTTGACCCAGGACCCAGGTTACGGGCGGTGGTGCTTTTGGCTCTGGGTCCTGACTTTCGTCAGGATGACGAGGGGGAGTAAGGGCGGGCGCTACAGCACCACCGTCTGCGGGCGGGCGGCCTTGAGCGCGGCGAGGACCATGGTTTCCCAGATGGCGGGGTCGCCGGCGGCGGCCATGGTCTGGTCGGGTTCGCGCAAGGTGCGCAGGACCGCGAGCGCGTCGGGGAGATAATCGGTCCAGGCGTCGTCGATCAGGCGCGACGCGGAGGCGGCGTCGCCGCCGGCATTGGCGCTGATCCGCTGGCCCGCCAGGACGCGGGCGATGCGTTCGGCGATCGGGGTATTCGAGACGTCCATCAGTCTTCTCCTCGCAGGTCTGCCTATAGCAAACCCGCGAGGCAAAGACATGGGGCCTTAGCGTGCCGAACTGGGGCCGGCGCCGCGGCCCTGGCCGCCGGGGCGACCGCCACCGGCGGGGCGACCACCGCCCTGGCCGCCGGGACGACCGCCGCCCTGGGGACGACCGCCGCCGCCACCCTGGCCGCCGCCACCCTGACCGCCACGGCTCGCGCCCGCATAGTTGCGGCCGGTGGTGCCGGTCGCGCGGGGTGCGTGGGTGGCGCGGGGACGCGCAGGATCGCGCGGACGGTCGATCCGGACCTCGGGATCGGCGCCCATCGTCTTGACGCGCGTCTGCTTGATCTGGTTCGACAGGTTGACGAAATCGTCGGGCAGCGGGCGGACCGTCACCTTCTGACGCGTGATCCGCTCGATGTCGCGCAGATAGGCCTTCTCGTCATCCGCGCAGAACGCGACGGCGATGCCGCTGGCGCCCGCACGCGCGGTACGGCCGATGCGGTGGACATACTGCTCCGCGACGTTGGGCAGCTCGAAGTTGATGACGTGGCTGACGCCCGAGACGTCGATGCCGCGTGCGGCGATGTCGGTCGCGATCAGGACCTTGACCTTGCCCTGCTTGAACTCGCCGAGGGCACGCTCGCGCTGGCCCTGGCTCTTGTTGCCGTGGATCGCGTTGCTGGCGATGCCGTTGCCCGCGAGCAGCTTCACGACGCGGTCGGCGCCGTGCTTGGTGCGCGTGAAGACGAGCGCGCGGTCGATCGCGGGATCACCCAGCGTGATCGTCAGCAGCGCCTGCTTTTCCGACTGGTTGCAGAAGGTGACATACTGGTCGACGCGCTCCGCGGTCGTCGCGGCGGGCTTGACCGAGACGGTCTTCGGATCGAGCAGGAACTGCGAGGCGAGATCGCGGATCGCAGTCGGCATCGTCGCCGAGAAGAACAGCGTCTGGCGCTTCTTCGGGAGCATGCGGACGATCTTCTTCAGCGCGTGGATGAAGCCGAGGTCCATCATCTGGTCGGCTTCGTCGAGCACGAGGATCTCGATCATCGACAGGTTGCAGAAGCCCTGCTCGATCAGGTCGATCAGGCGGCCCGGCGTGGCGACGAGGATGTCGACGCCGCGGCTGAGGTCCTGGCGGTTCTTGTTGATGCTGGTGCCGCCGAACACGGTGGTCACCGACATCTTGCTGAACTGGCCATAGGCGCGTGCGCTGTCGGCGATCTGGCTGGCGAGTTCGCGCGTCGGCGCGAGGACGAGCATGCGGCAATGCGTCGGCAGGACGCGCTTCTGCGTCTCGGTCAGGCGCTGGATCGAGGGGAGCACGAACGCGGCGGTCTTGCCGGTGCCGGTCTGCGCGATGCCGAGCAGATCGCCGCCCTCGAGCAGGATCGGGATCGACTGGGCCTGGATCGGCGTCGGCTCGGTATAGCCCTTGGCTTCGAGCGCGCGGACGAGGGGCTCGGCGAGGCCGAGGTTGGAAAAGGACATGAATAGTCTCTCAAATGTGCCGGGCTCGCGAATCCACAGGAGGACGCGCGAGGGGCGTGGTGTTTTGACACCCCGCGTGAAAAGGGAAGCCCGTTAGAAACGACCGAGGCGGAGCCTGGACCTTGTTCAGGTCCGATCACGCTGCATGACGCCTCGATGGCGGTCAGATGCGCGCGACCGGCCGAAAAGTCAAGAGTGGCCGGGTTGGGGGCGTTGGCCCAGGGCGTCAGGGGCGCGTCTGGGTCAGGTGGAGATAGCGTTCGTTGAATTCGGCGGCGTCGCGCAGCGCGCACCAGTCGACGACGCCGATCTGCCGCTTGCGCCGCGTGATCAGCCCGTCGGTCTCGAGCGCGCGGAGCACGCGGTTGACATGGACCGGGGTCAGGCCGAGCGCATCGCCCATCTGTTCCTGAGTCATCGGCAGTTCGTAGCTGCCATCCGCGTCGCTGAGCGAGGAGGCGCGCAGCCGGGCGGAGAATTCGCAGAGCAGGTGCGCAAGCCGCATCTTGGCGTTGCGGCGACCTACGTTGAGCAGCCATTCGCGGTGGATCGACGCCTCGACCAGCGCCTCGATCCACAAGGCGGTGGCGATCTTCGGCGAGACCGCGACAATCTCGCGCAGTGCGGGGATCGGGATCTCGGCGACGGTGATCCGGGTCAGCGCCTGGACGTCGTGATCCGATTCCTCGAGGAACAGGTTCTGGAGATCGATGAAGTCGCCGGGCATCAGGATCGAGACGATCTCGCGCTCGCCATCGGGGGTGAGCTTCTGGCGATAGGCGAAGCCGTCGATCACGAACGCGCAGCGCAGCGGGCGTTGCCCCTCGCGCAGCATATAGGTCGACTGGTCGATCGTGCGCAGCTTGCACGGCAGCGCCGCGATCGCCACGCGATCCGCCGCGTTCAGCTCGACCCGGGTCGCGAGCTTGGCAATCAGATGATCGGTGACGACGATGGGGTAATCCACATGCAGGCTCCGCTCGGGCGGGAGCATATCGAACTCTCAGTCGCCGGGTTAAGCATAGCTTGCCCAGAGGCGCCCTGCACTATCACAGGCGTTATAGTCTCGCTCAAACATAGGTTAGACGCGCATTTCGGAAATTGTCGGTTCTTGTAAGAAAATGTCGGGTGCCTCGCGCTGTACGGGTGGCGCGGAACCGATCGTCGCGCAGGGGCGTAGACGCCTTGCGAGAAACAGGGGCGAACAATGGGCGCGGCAGCGCCGGTCACCCCGGCCGTCGCATCGAACGCACAGGATGTCGCTGATGCCGCGATACAGATTTCAGATCGCCCTGCGCGGCGAGGTGATCGAGGATCACGAGGGGATCGAGCTCGCGCATCGCGCAGCGGCGATCGAGCATGCGATCGTGGCGATGCGCGAGATGCTGGCGGAGGACATCCGCCAGGGCTGTGTCGACCTGACGATGCGGATCGAGATCATCGAGGGCGGCGGCGCGACGGTCCACGTCGCGGATTGCGCCGCGGCGATGGCGGCCGGGACGATGCCGGCCCGCCGCCGCGCGTGACGCGCAGCGGACAGGCCGACGATCCTTACCAGTGGCCCTTACCAGTGGCCGGTGTTGGGCATCGACGCCCAGGGCTCGGCGGGGTCGAGCCGGCCGTCCTGCAGCAGCTCGATCGAGATGTTGTCGGGGGTGCGGACGAACGCCATGTGGCCGTCGCGCGGCGGCCGGTTGATCGTCACCCCGGCGTCCTGGAGCCGCTGGCAGGTCTCGTAGATGTTGTCGACGCGGTAGGCGAGGTGGCCGAAATTGCGGCCTTCGCCATACTCTTCCGGATCCCAGTTGTGCGTCAGCTCGACCTCGGCGCTCTCGTCACCGGGCGCGGAGAGGAAGATCAGCGTGAAGCGACCCTGCTCGTTTTCGAGGCGGCGGGCCTCCTTCAGCCCGAGCAGCTCGAAGAACGCGATCGTCTTGGCCGGATCGGTGACCCGGATCATCGTGTGCAGATATTTCATGGACGGCCTTTTCGGGTTGGATCGCCGGTAGATAGGCGGCGCCCCGGCGGGGTTCCAGAGGGGCGGGCGTCGTCGCGGACGGGCGCGCCTGTCCCGGCGGATCAGGGTTTGGGCGGGTCGAACTGGCGCAGCGCGGCGATGGCGTTGCGGGCGGTGGGGGTGTCGGGGGCGAGGCGGGCGGCTTCGGCCCAGGCGGCGCGGGCGCGGGTCTCGTCGCCGTCGCGCGCGGCGATGTTGCCCGCCTCGAGCTGAACCGAGGCGTCGTCGGGGGAGCGCTTGAGCGCCTCGGCGATGTCGCCGCGTGCGCGGGGCAGATTGCCCATCCGCCGCGCGAGCGTCGCGGACAGGAGCCAGGCAAGCGGATCGTCGCCCGCGGTGGTCAGCGCGAGATCGATATCGGTGCGCGCCGAGGCGAGATCGTCCGCCGCGACGAGCGCGCGGGCATGGTCGAGCCGTGCCTCGCCGAGCTGGAGCCCGGTCAGCGTCCCCGCGGTGAGTGCCGAATCGAGCGCGGTGCGCGCCTTGGTCGCGTCGCCCGCGGCGAGCCAGGCATTGCCGCCCTGCGCCCAGTAAGTCGCGGCGCGATCGTCGTGCGCGAGCTGTGCGTCGCGCGCCGCGCTCTCGAATTCGGCGGCGGCGGCGGCCCAGTTCTTTTCCGCGGCAAAGGCGAGCCCGCCACAGTCGCGCGCCGCGGCGCCGCCGCCCGCCATCCGCCAGCGGCCCGCTTCGGCACGCGCGGCGACCGGATCGGTGGCGATCGTCGCGATGCAGCGTTGGAGCCGCGTGGCATCGTCGGCGGGGCCGGCGGCGGCGGGCTTGGCGGCCGGTCTCGCAGCAGGTTTTGCGGCGGGGCTGGCGGCCTGGGACAGGAGCAGCGCGGGGGCGAGCAGCATCAGGATCATAAGCGGGCGATCACATCCTCGACCGCGCGGATGATCAGCGCGATGTCGGAATCGCGTGACAGGCGGTGATCGCCGTCCTTGACGAGCAGTGTCTGCACATCGGCTGAACGAAGCAGCTCGGCGAGCCGGGTGGTGCGCAGCCACGGCACCGCCTTGTCACGCTGGCCCTGGATCAGGCGGACGGGGCAGCGGATCTCGATCCAGCCGAACATCAGCCGGTTCGCCTCGCCCGACGCCCAGAAGCCGCGCGTGTAGATGGTGGGTTCGGGGCCGTAGTCGTTGGCGCGTTCGAGCCGGCCCGCGCTGAGCAGGGTCAGCTTTTCCTCAGGGGTGAAGCCCCAGTCGGTGAAGTCGGGCGCGGGGGCGATGCCGACGAGGGCTGCGACCAGATCGGGGCGGGCCTTCGCCACCAGCAGCATCAGCCAGCCGCCGAGCGACGAACCGACGAGCACCGCGGGGCCGTCCGCCAGCGCCTCGAGCATCGCGATCACGTCGTCACGCCAGTCGACCAAAGTCTGGTCCTCGAACGCGCCTTCGCTGCGGCCGCAGCCGCCATAGTCGAAGCGGAGATAGGCGCGCCTCTGCGATTTCGCCCAGGCCTCGAGCGTGACCGCCTTGGTGCCCGTCATGTCCGAGCCATAGCCCGACAGGAAGACGATCGTCGGGCCGGTGCCGGTCGTGTGGTGATAGGCGAGGCGGGGGCGGTCCGGCGCGGGGGTGGTGGTGTCGGTCATGCGCGGGCTTTAGCCAAAGCGGGCGGGTGGGGATAGGTCAGGCTGATGCGGAAGAACTGGTGAAGACCAGAGAACAAAATAGAACAGAACAAGCCATTCCCGAATACAAGATTCGGAGAATCGTTTCAAATGTGTTAAGCGACGAATCGGGTGCCCTAAGCTACCACACAAAGGGCACCCGAATGAAACCAGCAATGACTTGGCGGTCGGCTCGCTGGTTCCAAAACGGGGGATGGGTTCCCCAGCGTCGCGCTATGGAACCTAGACTGTTTTCCCATTTTGGCAAGAGCCGGTCGTTGTTTTAAGAACGATGGAGAACAGAAATGGCAAAACGCGGATCCCCACCACTCACTCGCGAATTGGCGGCTCACATCAAGTTTCTGCTTAAACGCGGCGACTTATTGCAGCAGCAGATTGCGGCGCTCTTAGGTATCAATCAGGGGCGCATCAGCGATGTGAAGCATGGCAAGAGGCATCCTGACGTACCACCGGCGAAGGGCCCATTCCCCGCCTAACATCTAGGGCGTCAGAGTTTCGGCACTGACGCCCTTTTCATGCCGGCCTGAGCCCCCGGTAAATCCTACGTGCAGGTAAGATTGGCTGAACCTTGGTGAGTTTATGTGCAGCTTTAGCGGGTGCAAAGGCGAGGCCAGCGCCTGTCCGTTCTCCCGCGTAGGCGGGAGTCCAGGGTGGCAGGGCTTGGTGCTGCTGGGCTCTGGATCCTGACTTTCGTCAGGATGACGGGGGGAGGTGGGCGGCGCTTTACCGCTGTCGGGATGTCTGGTGGGGAGGGCTGCACTTCACCACCGTCATCCTGGGCTTGACCCAGGATCCAGGATTACGGGGGGTGGTGCTGTTGGGCTCTGGATCCTGACTTTCGTCAGGATGACGGGTGGGGGAGGGCGGCGCTTTACCGCTGTCGGGATGTCCGGTGGGGAGGGCTGCACTTCACCGCCGTCATCCTGGGCTTGACCCAGGATCCAGGGTTACGGGGGTGGTGCTGCTTGGCTCTGGGGCCTGACTTTCGTCAGGATGACGGGTGGGGGGAGGGCGGCGCTTCCTCGCCGTCGGGAGGACGGGTGGGGGGCTGCACTTCACCGCCGTCATCCTGGGCTTGACCCAGGATCCAGGGTTACGGGGCGCAGCGCTGCTGGGCTCTGGGTCCTGACTTTCGTCAGGATGACGGGTGGGGGGAGGGCGGCGCTTTACTGCCGTCGTCCTGGGCCCCCGCTTTCGCGGGGGGACGGGGTCAGATGATGAATTCTACCGTCTTCATCTGGGTCTGGTCGGCGGCGACGGCGCCGCGTTTGGCGACCATCTGGCGGTGGAGTTCGCGCACCGTGTCGCTGCCGCTGGTCTTGCACAAAGCGGGGACGACCGCGTGGACGAGGGCGCCGAGGCCGCCGGCGATCATCGTCACGCCGAACCGGCTCGCGACGCCGAAATGCTCGGCATAGCTTTCGCCGACGGTGGCGGGATGGTCGAGGAAGAGGCGGCGGAACATCGGCGGGTCTCCGGACGGGGGATCGGCCTTATCCTATCAGCCGGCGAGGGATTCGACCATGGTCGCCGCGAGCAGGCTGAGCGTATCGTCGCGCGCGCCCATCACGACGATGCGGTCGCCGGGGCGCGCCTCGGCGACGAGCAGCGCGGCGGCGTCGGCGCGGTCGGCGATGTGGCGGGCGTCGCGGCCCTTCGCGGCGATCCGGGCGACGATGTCGGCGCTGGTGACCTCGCGCGTGACGGTGCCGCCATAATAGGCCGGGTCGGGGAGGACGAGCAGGTCTTCGGGCGCCATCCGTTCGACGAAGGTGGCGACGAGTTCGGTGCCCATGACCTTCAAGGGGCCATAGCCGTGCGGCTGGAACAGGATCAGCAGGCGGCCGGGAAAGGCGTGGAGCGTGTCGAGCGTCGCGGCGATCTTGTCGGGGTTGTGGCCGAAATCGTCGATCACCGCGACGCCGTTCGCTTCGCCGACGAGATCGAAGCGGCGGCGCAGGCCAGTGAAGCTCGCGAGTGCCCTGACCGCGTCGGGGAGCGACACGTCGGCGGCCATCGCCGCGCCGATCGCGGCGAGCGCGTTCGCGACGTTGTGGCGGCCGGGGACGGCGAGCGTCACGCGCGTGCGG
This sequence comes from Sphingomonas sp. BK481, assembly GCF_014194875.1. NCBI lineage: Bacteria > Pseudomonadati > Pseudomonadota > Alphaproteobacteria > Sphingomonadales > Sphingomonadaceae > Sphingomonas > Sphingomonas sp. BK481. Next base: position 60,183 of record NZ_JACIAP010000001.1, read on the forward strand.
ACGCCGCGCGAGACGAGGTCGAAGGCTATCGCGAAGGGTTCGGGCTTCAGGTTTTCGGCGCGGAGGTCGGCGGACGCGTCGATCGCGAAGGTGGTGACCTGGCCGCGTGGGAGGCGCGCGGCGAGCGCTGCGGCGTCGGGGTCGTTGGCGTTGACGACCGCGGTCTTGGCCTTGGCGATGAAGGCGCCGAACAACTGGCGCAGTTCGTCGAGCGACTTGTGGTCGAGGCTGACATTGTTGAGCACCGCGATCTTCGGCGCGTAATGCGCGATCGAGCCGTCGCTTTCGTCGACCTCGCTGACGAAACTGTCGCCCTCGCCGACTAAGGCACTCGCGAAGGGGGCGTCGGGGGTGGCGAAGTTCTTCATCACCGCGCCGTTCATCACGGTGGGGTCGCGGCCGGTGGTGTGGAGGATCCAGCCGATCATGCCGGTGACGGTCGACTTGCCGCTGGTGCCCGCCACGCCGATCGGCAGGCGGCTGTCGTTGAACAAGGAGGCGAGCAACTCGGCGCGGGTGGCGCGCGGGCAGCCGAGCGCGGCGGCGGCGATCATGTCGGGGACGGTGGCCTCGATCGCGGCGGAGGCGACGACGTGCTGGTCCGGCGAGACGATGCCGCTGCCGTCCTGCGGGAAGAGCGCGACGCCCTTGGCGGCGAGATCGTCGAACTTGGCGGGGACGCGGCCCTGGTCGAGATTGCGGTCCGAGCCCGCGACGGTCGCGCCGCGGCCCGCGAGGATCATCGCGAGCGGCATCATGCCCGACCCGCCGATGCCGATGAAGAAATAGGCGGGCTGGTCGGCGGCGGTCTGGTCGGAGGGGTTGGTGATATCCATGTGCTCGCGCTATCGGCGGTTGCGTAACGGGGCAAGACAGGACGAACCATGCGCATCGGTGTTCTCGCCGCGTCGAGCCGGACCAATCCCTCGGCTATCCCCGTGGTCACCGCCTATGCGGCGCGCGCGTTTCCCGAGGTCGAGCTGGTGTTCCATCCGCAATGCACCGCGACCGACGGGCATTTCGCGGGGTCGGATTTTGCGCGGGCGGCGGCGTTTCTGGAATACGCCAATGATCCGGCGTTCGACGCGATCTGGTTCCTGCGCGGGGGCTATGGCGCGAACCGGATCCTGCAGATGGTGATGCCCGAGCTGGGGCGCGCGGCGCGGCACAAGATTTATCTGGGCTATTCGGATGTCGGGTTCCTGCTGGGGGCGCTCTACGCGCGGCGGATCGGGCGGGTGGCGCACGGGCCGATGGTCAGCGACATCAACCGGCATGACGGCGAGGCGACGGTCGCGCGGTCGCTCGGGTGGATGGCGCGGGAGGATCGCAGCGGACTCGAGCCGGGGCTCGGGGGGCAGCCTTCGGCGGCGTTCAACCTGTCGATCCTGACGTCACTGATCGGGACGCCGTGGCTGCCCGACCTGACCGATCACGTGCTGATCGTCGAGGAGGTGTCGGAGCCGATGTATGCGATCGACCGGATGCTGTTCAAGGTGGCGAACGCGACCCAGCTGAAGGGGATTGCGGGGCTCAGGCTGGGGGCGGTGACCGCGGTGCAGGCGAACGAGCCGGCCTGGGGGGAGACGCTCGATTACATGATGGTGCGGTGGGCGCGGGATATGGGGGTGCCGTATCTGGGGCGGGCCGAGGTGGGGCACACGCAGCGGAACCATGTGGTGCCGTTTGGGGTGGTTTGATCCGGCGGGCGGTAGTGCTGCTTGGCTCCTGGGCCCCCGCGTTCGCGGGGGAACGGTGCGTCGTTCCCGTTCTCCCGCGGAGGCGGGAGTCTAGAGTTATGGAGCGGGGCGCTGCTTGGCTCTGGGTCCTGACTTTCGTCAGGATGACGGGGGTGGGTTCCCCGGCGGAGGCCGGGGTCCAGGTGGTGAGGTCGGCGTAACTGGGCGCGGTCCTTTGTTGGCGACGTTTCCCAACTGGGCCCCGGCCTTCGTCGGGGTGGAGTTTGGGAGGGGCGCGGGGGTATTGCGGCGTGCTGGGATTGCGGTGCGCGCTGCTTGGCTCTGGGTCCTGACTTTCGTCAGGATGACGGGGGTGGTTCCCCGGCGGAGGCCGGCGTCCAGGTGGTGAGGTCGGCGTAACTGGGCGCGGTCCGTCATCAGTGGCGTTTCCCAACTGGGCCCCGGCCTTCGCCGGGGAACATGGGGCGGTTCGTGGGGTGTCGGTGCGTGGCGGGTTGCCTATATCGGCTGGGCGACGGCATAAGCGCCGCTCTTCAATCACGAGAAAGTTCCTCATGTCCGCCATGTTCCGCATTACGCTTCCCGACGGTTCCGTCCGCGAGGTTGCGCCCGGGACTACGCCCGCGGATGTCGCTGCGGCGATCGGGCCCGGCCTCGCCAAGGCGGCGCTGGCGGCGCGGATCGATGGGCAGGTGCGGGACCTGAACCGGCCGTTCGAGGGGGATACGCAGCTGGCGCTCGTCACCGCGCGCGACGAGGCGGATGCGCTCGAGCTGGTGCGGCATGACCTGGCGCATGTGATGGCCGAAGCGGTGCAGCACCTGTTCCCGGGGACTCAGATCACGTTCGGGCCGGCGACCGATGACGGCTTCTATTACGACTTCGCGCCGAAGGATCGCCCGTTCACCGACGAGGACCTGCCGGCGATCGAGGCGGAGATGCGCGCGATCATCGCGCGGAACGAGCCGTTCCTGCGCGAGGTCTGGTCGCGCCAGCAGCTGATCGACCGGTGGACCGAGCAGGGCGAGACGTTCAAGGCCGAATGGGCCGCCGAACTGCCCGAGGGCGAGGAGCTGACCATCTACCGCCAGGGCGAGTGGCTCGACATGTGCCGCGGGCCGCACATGGTCTCGACCGGCAAGCTCGATCCCGCCGCGTTCAAGCTGACGCGCGTGAGCGGTGCCTATTGGCGCGGCGACCAGAAGAACGCGATGCTCAGCCGCATCTACGGCACCGGCTGGCTCAACAAGAAGCAGCTCGACCAGCACCTGTTCCGGCTGGAGGAAGCCGCCAAGCGCGATCATCGGAAAATCGGGCAGGAGATGGACCTGTTCCACCTCCAGTCCGAGGCGCAGGGGTCGGTGTTCTGGCATCCCAACGGCTTCGTGCTGTGGCGCCAGCTGGAGGCGTATATGCGCCGGCGGCTCGATGCGGCGGACTATGCCGAGGTGAAGACGCCGCAGCTGATGGACGCCAAGCAGTGGGAACAGTCGGGGCACTGGGGCAAGTATCGCGAGAACATGTTCGTGGTGCCCGACGAGATCCCCAATGTGGAAGACGAGGGCGCGGTCCTGTCGGGCGAGGGCGACCTGATGGCGCTCAAGCCGATGAACTGCCCCGCGCATGTCCTGATCTTCAAGCAGGGGATCAAGTCGTACCGCGACCTGCCGATCCGGATGGCGGAGTTCGGCTGCTGCCACCGCAACGAGCCGCATGGCGCGCTGCACGGCATCATGCGCGTGCGGCAGTTCACGCAGGACGACGCGCATATCTTCGTCCGCGAGGACCAGCTGGTCGAGGAGGTGCGCAAGTTCTGCGAGCTGCTCGACAGCGTCTACAAGCATCTGGGCTTCGAGGATTATGCGGTGAAGCTCGCACTGCGCCCCGAAAAGCGGTTCGGCGACGACGCGATGTGGGACAAGGCGGAGGCCGAGCTGCGCGAGGCGGTGATGCAGTCGACGCTGAGCGACACGATCAAGGCGAATTTCGAGGAGCTGCCGGGCGAGGGGGCGTTCTATGCGCCCAAGCTCGAATTCCACCTGACCGATGCGATCGGGCGGACGTGGCAGGTCGGCACGATCCAGTCGGACCGCGTGCTGCCCGAGCGACTCGACGCGTCGTACGTCGGCGCGGATGGCGAGCGGCACCGGCCGGTGATGCTCCACCGCGCGATCCTCGGCACGTTCGAGCGGTTCATCGGCATATTGATCGAGCATCATGCCGGGCGCTTCCCGCTCTGGCTGGCGCCGGTGCAGGTGGTCGTCGCGACGATCGTGTCGGATGCGGACGACTATGCGCACAGTGTCGTCGCCGCGCTGCGCAAGGCGGGGATCCGCGTCGAGACCGACCTGCGCAACGAGAAGATCAACTACAAGGTGCGCGAGCACAGCCTGGCGAAGGTGCCGGTGCTGTTCGTGGTCGGCAAGCGCGAGGCGGACGAGGCGACGGTCGCGATTCGCCGGCTGGGCAGCCAGGGGCAGGAGATGCTGTCGCTCGACGAGGCGGTGGCACGCCTTGCGATCGAGGCGCGCGCTCCCGATATGTGATGGACGAGGCCGGCTTTCCGCGCAGAGCTTTCTGCGCTATAAGCCGGCCCAAATACTTCGTCAGAAACAACAGGAGCAACCCCCATACGTCCTCCCACGATGCGCCGGCCCATGCAGACGCCCGCGATGAACGGCCCGCGATTCAACGAATTCATCCAGAGCCAGAAGGTCCGCGTGATCGATCACGAGGGCGAGAATCTGGGCGTGATGTACACGCGCGAAGCGATCGAGCAGGCGGCCGAGCATGGTCTGGACCTGGTTGAGGTCTCGCCCAACGCCGATCCGCCCGTCGCCAAGTTTCTCGATGTCGGCAAGTTCAAGTACGAGGCGCAGAAGAAGGCGAACCTCGCACGCAAGTCGCAGAAGACGCAGGAGATCAAGGAGATCAAGATGCGTCCGAACATCGACGACCATGATTACGACACGAAGATGAAGAAGGTGAACGACTTCATCGGCGAGGGCGACAAGGTCAAGATCACGCTGCGCTTCCGTGGCCGCGAGCTGAGCCATGGCCAGCTGGGCATGAACCTGTTGAAGCGCGTGCAGGACGACGTTGCGGAGATCGCCAAGATCGAGGCGTATCCGCGCATGGAAGGCCGTCAGATGCTGATGGTGCTCGCGCCCAAGTAACGGCGTGACGACGCGGCCCCGCGATGCGGGACGCGATACGACGATAGCGACCGGCCCATCGCCCCCTATCCGGGGCGGTGGGCCGTTTGCGTTGGGGTGTAGGTCACCATGACCCTTTCCGTAGCGTCAATCGCCGCGGTCGAACCGCCTGGGCGCGATGCATCGATTTCGGGGCTATCACGCGGTGTTATTGCTCGGTGTTGCGGAAGTGCGACACAGCGACCGGAAAGTTACTTCCGCATACGGAAATCGGTGGACGCTGCATGAAAATTCCAATTACCTCCTGACCAAACCGGAAATTCGAAATAATTCGAAGCCGCCAGGAGAGATGCCCATGCGCATGACCGCATATCTGTTGTCTGCCGCCGCGACGATCGCGATCGCGGCGCCGGCCTTCGCACAGGATGTCCCGACGACGCAGCCCGAGGCGCAGACCGTACCCTCAAATACATCGGGTACCGCCGCCGCGTCGGTCGATGCGCAGCAGCAGCCGGTTGCCGAGAACGCGAATCCCCAGCCGATCAATGCGGGTGACATCGTCATCACCGCGACGCGCCGCTCCGAGCGGCTGTCGAACGTGCCGATCGCGGTGTCCGCGGTCGGCCAGGCCGCGCTGCAGAATTCAGGTGCGACCGACATCCGCCAGATGACCCAGCTCGCGCCGTCGCTGCTGATCTCGTCGACGGGCTCGGAGGCGAACGCCTCGGCGCGTATCCGCGGCATCGGCACGGTCGGCGACAATCCCGGCCTCGAAAGCTCGGTCGCGGTGTTCATCGACGGCGTCTATCGCAGTCGCACGGGGTCGGGTCTGAACGATCTCGGCGAAGTCGACCGGATCGAGGTGCTGCGCGGGCCGCAGGGGACGCTGGCCGGGCGCAACGCATCGGCGGGCACGATCAACATCTTGACCAAGCTGCCCTCCTACCAGTTCGGCGGCTATGGCGACGCGACCTATGGCAATTACAACAATATCCGCATCGCGGGCGGGCTGACCGGGCCGATCATCAAGGACAAGCTGGCGTTCCGGCTCGACGGCGTGTTCGGCAAGCGCGACGGCTATTACTACGACGTCATCAACCAGACCGATTACAACGACCGCAACCGTTATTTCGTGCGCGGGCAGCTGCTGTTCGAGCCGAGCGCCGACGTGTCGGTGCGGCTGATCGGCGATTACACGCGGCGTGACGAGAAATGCTGTGGTGCGGTCTATATCGACACGCGCGAGAAGATCGATCCGACGCCGGGCGTCGCGGGCGACTTCGCGATCAACCCCGCGGGCAACCGCATCCAGCAGGTCATGCAGAGCATGGGCGCGGTGTTCCCGAGCCAGGGCGACCCGTATAACCGCCGCATCGCCAACACGCTGGGCCGCGCCTATTCGAACATCACCAAGGATTATGGCGGTTCGGGCCAGATCGACGCGAACCTCGGCTTTGCGCAGCTGACCTCGATCACCGCGTACCGCGAGTACAAGTCGGGCGGCGCGGCGGACATCGATTACGGCAATCTCGACATCGGCTACCGTGCGGACGACGGCAACAGCTATCGCCAGTTCCACACCTTCAGCCAGGAAGTCCGGCTGAACGGGTCGCTGTTCGACGACAAGCTCGACTGGCTGGTCGGCGGCTATTATTCGAAGGAAGACCTGGTCGTCGCGGACAATCTGAAGTTCGGAACGCAATATGGCGCGTTCGCCGCGTGCCGGATCGTCGCGACGGTCAACCCGGCGGCGGCGCTGCGCAATCCGGCCAATCCGGGCTGCCTCAGCGCGGCGGGACGTGCGGTCCTGTCGGGACAGGTTCCGGGCACGCAGCCCGCCTTCGGCGCGCTGACCGGTACCATCCTGAGCGGCATCGACCGGCTGAGCACGCTCAACAATCTGGGCGACCAGCGGTCGACCTATTATCAGGACAGCGAGAATTACGCGTTCTTCACGCACAACATCTTCAAGGTCACCGACAAGCTGTCGATCACCGGCGGGCTTCGCTACACGCATGAGCAGAAGGACTTCCACGCCGATTTCAACAACAACAACACCGTCTGCCCCGCGCAGCAGGCGGCACTGAGCCCGCTGCTGGCGAGCGCGGCGGTGCCCGCCAGCCTGAAGACGCTGGTCGGCGGGATCGTCACGCTGACCTGCACGGGCAATTCGACTTCGGCGCTGAACGGGCTCGATCTCAACGACGGGTTCAAGGAAGGCGAGTTCAGCGGCACGGGGATCGTGTCGTACAAGCCGCGCACCGACACGCTGCTCTATGCGTCCTATTCGCGCGGCTACAAGGCGGGTGGCTATAACCTCGACCGGTCGGATCTGACCGCGAACGTCTTCGCGTCGCCGACCAATGCGAGCGCGAGCCGGCTGCGGTTCGATCCCGAGACGGTCAATTCCTATGAGCTGGGGCTGAAGTTCACGTCCGCGCAGTTCACCTTCAACGTCGCGGGCTTCCGCCAGGAGTTCAAGAACTTCCAGCTGAACACGTTCAACGGCACCAACTTCATCGTCCAGAACATCAGCTCGTGCGACACCAGCCTGAACGGCGCGGATCGCGATGCGAGCGCGGCGACGGGCGCGTGCACCGGCGACGTGAAATATGGCGTGCGGTCGCAGGGCGTCGAGCTCGAGGCGGGGCTGTTCCCGGTCCGCGACGTCGCGGTGTCGCTCGGCTACACCTATGTCGACACGACCTTCAAGAACAACCTGGTCGGGTCGGAGACGGGCGAGGCACTCGACCCCGCGCTGTTCCTGCTGTCGGGCAACACGCTGTCGAACGCGCCCAAGCACACGGTCACCGCGTCGGGGACGTGGACGCCCGAGCTGGGGTCGTCGGGGATCACCGGGCTGTTCTACATCGATGGCCGCATGACCAGCGACTATAACACCGGGTCGGACCTGTTCACCGAGAAGACGCAGGACGGCTTCTTCCTGATGAACGCGCGGATCGGCATCCGCGGGCCGGCGCAGAAATGGGCGGTCGAACTGTGGGCGCAGAACCTGCTCGACACCGATTACCAGCAGGTCGGCTTCAACGCGCCGTTCCAGGGTGCTGGTAATCTCGACCAGGTGAAGGCGTTCGGCGGGGTGGGGAACCAGATCTTCACCTCGTACCTCGCCGAGCCGCGGACCTATGGGCTGACGGTGCGGACGCGGTTCTGAGCGTTCGACGTCGCTAGGGAAGGCCGGTCCGCTCGGGAGAGCGGGCCGGCCTTTCTTGTTTGTGGCGGGGAGGGTCGCGCCCTTCCGTCATCCCGGGCTTGACCCGGGACCCAGGGTTACGGGGGGTGGCCTTTGTGGCTCTGGGTCCTGACTTTCGTCAGGATGACGAAAAGAAAAGGGGGATGACGGGAGGGGGAGGATGACGATTAGTCAGGCGGCGAGGTCGAGTTCCTTGCCGGCGGCCGCCGCGAGCAGGCGGCGTTCGAGCGTCTTCAGCCGGGCGGGGGCGGTGATGCGGTCGCCGGTGAGGTCGGTGATGTAGAAGGTGTCGACCGCGCGTTCGCCGTACGTCGCGACATGCGCGGAGTGGATCGTCACCTTCGACTGGAAGAGCGCCTGGGCGAGCCGGTTGAGCAAGGCGGGGCCGTCGCGGGCGTTGACCTCGACCACGGTGAAGCGGTTCGAGGCGCGGTTGTCGATCATCGCGTTGGGGACGATGTCGAACGCCTCGGCGCGCGCGCGCGGGAGCGGCTTGGCGACGAGGCGGTCGGCGAGCTTGCCGCGGTTGGCGAGCGCATCCTCGATCGCGGTCTTCAGCCGGGCGAGCTGTTCGCTGCCGTCGAACGGGCGGCCGAACGGGTCCTGGACGAGGAAATTGTCGACCGCCATGCCGTCGCGCGTGGTGTGGATCCGCGCGTCGATGATGTTGCCGCCCGCGACATGGATCGCGCCGGCGATCCGGTAGAAGAGCCCGGGATGATCCGCGGCGTAGATCGTCACGAGCGTGGCGCCGCGGCCCGGATAGACATGCGCGTCGATCGCGAGCTGCGCGTCGCCGGTGCCGGCGAGGAAGCGGGCATTGTGGACGAGCACGTCCTCGGGCTCGGCGATCCAATAGGCCTCGGGCATGCGGCGGACGAACGCGGCGAACTCGGCGTCGCTCCAGCCGAGATCGGCGTGGAGCGTCTCGTGCTTGGCGGCGATGCGTTCCGCGCGGCCCTTCTGCTTGTGGCCGAGGCGGAGCACCTCCTCGGCGGATTCATAGAGGTCGCCGAGCAATTGCCGCTTCCAGCCGTTCCAGACGCCGGGGCCGACCGCGCGGATATCGACGATGGTGAGGACGAGCAGCAGGCGCAGCCGCTCGGGGCTCTGCACCACGTCGCAGAAGTCGAGGATCGTCTTGAAGTCCGACAGGTCGCGCTTGAACGCGGTCGCGGACATCAGCAGATGCCAGCGGACGAGCCAGGCGACGGTCTCGGTCTCGGCCGGCGACAGGCCGAAGCGCGGGCAGAGGCGCTGCGCGACCTCCGCGCCGAGGATCGAATGATCGCCGCCGCGGCCCTTGGCGATGTCGTGGAGCAGCACCGCGACATAAAGGACGCGGCGCGAGACGATCTGGCGGAAGATCGCGCTGGCGAGCGGATGGTCGTCCTTCAAAGCGCCATTCTCGATCCGCGCGAGCAGGCCGAGCGCGCGGATCGTGTGTTCGTCGACGGTGTAGTGGTGGTACATGTCGAACTGCATCTGCGCGACGACGCGGCCGAAATCGGGCACGAAGCGGCCGAAGACGCCAGTCTCGTTCATCCAGCGCAGGACGAGTTCGGGATCGCGCGGCGAGCTGAGCACGTCGAGGAACAGCGCGTTGGCGGTCGGATCGTCGCGGATGTCGTCGACCAGCTTCACGTCGCGGGCGGCCGCGCGCATCGCGAGCGGGTGGATCTCGAGCGTGTTGCGGTCGGCGAGCTGGAAGATCTCGATCAGCCGGACCGGACTTGCGCGGAAGAAGTCGTCGTCGGGCAGCGCCAGCCGGCCGCGGTCGAGGACGAAGCCGTTCAGCCGGCGCGGGCTGCGGCGGATCGTCGGCAGCCCGAAGCGGCGGCCGCGCGCGGCGAACTTCTCGTCGAGATGCGCGAGGAAGACACCGGTCAGGTCGCCGACGGTCTTCGCCTGGAGGAAGTAGAAATGCATGAAGCGCTCGACCTTCGGCTTGCCCGGGCGGTCGGAGAAGCGCATCCGGTCGGCGATCTCGCGCTGGACGTCGAAGGTCAGCCGGTCCTCGGCGCGACCGGTGATGCTGTGGAGGTGGCAGCGCACCGCCTGGAAGAAATTGTCGGCGCGGTGGAAGAGGCGATATTCGGCCTTGGTAAACAGCCCGACATCGACGAGCTGCGCCGCGCGCTGGACGTCGTAGATATACTTGCCGATCCAGAACAGCGCGTGGAGATCGCGCAGGCCCCCCTTGCCCTCCTTGACGTTGGGTTCGACGACATAGCGCGTGTCGCCCATCTTGCGGTGGCGCAGGTCGCGCTCGACGAGCTTGTCGGCGATGAACGCGCGCGCGGTATCCGCCTGGACCTCGACCTTGAAGCGGCGCGAGGCCTCTTCATAGAGATCCATGTCGCCGGTGACGTAGCGCGCCTCGAGCAGGGCGGTGCGGACGGTGATGTCGGCCTTGGCCTGGCGGATCATCTCGTCGAGCGAGCGGCTGGACTGGCCGAGCTTCAGCCCGAGATCCCAGAGCGTGTAGAGCATCGATTCGATGATGCGCTCGACCCGCGGGGTCTGCTTGCCCGGCGTGAGGAAGCCGATATCGACATCCGAATGCGGCGCCATCTCGCCGCGGCCATAGCCGCCGACCGCGATCAGCGTGAGCCGGTCGTCGGGGGTGGGCGCGGGCGCGGGGTGCAGCCGGGTGGTGGTGAAGTCGAACAGCAGGCGGAGCAGCTGGTCGATCAGATAGGCCTGCGCGCTCGACACCTCGAGCCCGCGGCTGGGATGTTCGGCGAGCCGCTTGGCGACCTCGACCCGGCCCGCGTCGAGCGCGGCCTTGAGCAGGATCGTCGCCTGGCGGCCGAGCGCGACCGGGTCGGTCTCGTCCAGCGCGGCGATGGTGTCGGCGACCGCGCGGCGATCGATGATCGCGCGGCGGTTGGGCAGGTGATCGAAGCGGCCGGTCATGCGGGACCAGATAGGGCGCGCGGCGCCATTCGTCATCTTGATTGCGGGAATCCTTCCCGAACCCTAGGTCTTCGCGCGGGTTTGGCGAAAGGAAGACGATGAGCGAAGCGTTGCGCGTGGGACTGGCGGGCTTGGGAACCGTGGGGGGCGGCGTCATCCGGCTGCTCGACGCGAACCGCGAGCTGATCGCCAGACGGGCCGGCCGCGCGATCGAGGTCGTCGCGGTGTCGGCGCGCGACCGCTACAAGGATCGCGGCGTCGATCTGACGCGGTTCGCCTGGGTCGACGATACGACCGCGCTGGCGCAGCAGGCGGACGTCGATGTCGTCGTCGAGCTGATCGGCGGATCGGACGGCCCCGCGCTGACGCTCGCGCGCTCGACACTCGCCGCGGGCAAGTCGTTCGTGACCGCGAACAAGGCGATGCTCGCGCATCACGGCTATGAGCTGGCGACCGCGGCGGAGGCGGCGCGCGTTGCGCTGAAGTTCGAGGCGGCGGTCGCGGGCGGGATCCCGGTGATCAAGGGCCTGCGCGAGGGCGCCGCGGCGAACGCGATCGGGCGGGTCTACGGCATCCTCAACGGGACGTGCAATTTCATCCTGAGCAAGATGGAGGCAGAGGGGCGCGATTTCGCCGAGATCCTCGCCGAGGCGCAGGCGCTGGGCTTTGCCGAGGCGGATCCGAGCTTCGACATCGACGGGGTGGATGCCGCGCACAAGCTGTCGATCCTCGCCTCGATCGCGTTCGGGACACGGCCGGCGTTCGACACGGTCGCGGCGAGCGGCATCCGGCACCTGCTGGGCGCGGACATCGCCGAGGCGGCGGCGCTGGGCTACCGCGTGCGGCTGCTCGGGCTGGCGGAGGACGGGCCCGACGGGCTGTTCCAGCGCGTGCATGCGCATCTGGTACCGGTCGACCATCCGCTCGCGCATGTGACGGGGTCGCTGAACGCGGTCGTTGCGGAGGGCAATTTCGTCGGGCGGCTGCTGTTCCAGGGTGCCGGCGCGGGCGACGGGCCGACCGCGAGCGCGGTGGTCGCGGACCTGATCGACATCGCGCGCGGTGAATATGGCCCGCCCTATGCAATGCCGGCGGCGTCGCTGGTCGCGGCGGCGACCGCGGACAGCGGCGAGCGGCGCGGGCGCGCCTATCTGCGCTTCACGGTCGCGGACCGGGTCGGCGTGCTGGCCGAGATCGCCGCGGCGATGCGCGACGCGGGCGTCTCGATCGAGAGCTTGATCCAGCGCGGCGCGATGGCGGACGGCAGCGTGCTCGTCGCGATCGTGACGCATGAGGGGCCGGAACGCTCTGTGGCGCAGGCGCTGGAGAAATTGCGGGGGTCGCAGAGTCTGGTTGGGCAGCCGTTGTGGATGCATATTCTGGGGTGATTTTGGGGGTGGGGTGATGGTGACGGGCGACGGGCCTGCCGCCGGATGCCCCACCGGTTGCCGTCATCCTGACGAAGGTCACGACCCAGGGTGGCGGAGGGCTGCACTGTGTGGCTCTGGATCCTGACTTTCGTCAGGATGACGGGGTTGTGGGCGGGTGGTGGCGGCCGCTCCCTTCCGTCATCCTGGGCTTGACCCAGGATCCAGAGTTGCAGGGCGCTGCACTGCTTGGCTCTGGGTCGTGACGTTCGTCAGGATGACGGGGTTGTGGGCGGGTGGTGGCGGCCGCTCCCTTCCGTCATCCTGGGCTTGACCCAGGATCCAGAGTTGTGGGGCGCTGTGCTGCTTGGTTCTGGGTCCTGACGTTCGTCAGGATGACGGGGTTGGGGTGCGTGGCGGCCGCCCCCGCCGTCATCCTGGGCTTGACCCGGGACCCCGCGTGGCGGGGCGGGGCGCTGCTTGGCTCTGGGTCCTGACTTTCGTCAGGATGACGGGGTGGGTTACGGTCTGGCGGGGGCCGGCGGCGTGGGGTCGGACAGGTCGATGGCGATGCGGCCGGTCTTGTCGGGTTTTTTGGCGAAGGCGCTTTTGGCGAGCGCGACGGCGCCGGCGACGAGGGGGGCGATCGGGGGGCCGAAGCCGGACTGGCAGCCGCTCTGGGTCGCGGCGCAGGGCGTTCCCTCGAGCGACAATGCGCGGATCGCGGTCATGTTCGGGTTGGAGGCGACGGGGCGGTCGGGCGGGCCCCAGTCGGGGAGCGGGAGGCGCGGGCCCGATTGGGTGCCGGGCGCGCAGACGGTGATCGTCTTGTCGCCCTCCTTCACCACCGGACAGTCGGGGGGATTGAGGATCGACCAGCTCTTCTCGGTCGGGGCGGACGATACCTGTGTGGCGGCGGGCTTGGCCGCAGGTGTAGCGCCGGCCTGTGCGAGCGCGAGCAGGGTGACGAGAATCATCGACGGCGCCTCAACGGTTTGCGGTGATCATGGGCATCGCCCGAGCATGGACCCGATCGGGGCGTCTTGCCACTGTCCAGATGGCGGGGGGCTGATGGCGGGGGCGTGATGGCGCGGGGGTCAGGGCGCGGGTTTGCGGAGGCCGCCGGCGGTGACGCCCGCCGCGCCGACGCCGACCGACACGCCGGCCATGCCGCCGCCGACCTGGAACGGGCCCATGTCCTGGACCGGGGTGCGCGCGTTGAGCAGCCGGACGCGTTCCGCGGCGAGGCTTTCGTGGCGCGGATCGCCGGGATCGTGCTCGACGAACGGCACGCGGAACCGATCCGCCTGGCGAAGGCCGCAGACGGTGATGTCGGTCGAAGCGGGATCGACGACGCAGCGGGGTTCGGCGGCGAGTCGCTCGCTGGCCTTGGCGAGCAGCGGGTCCTGAGCAAGAGCCAGAAGCAAGGCGAACATGACCTGTCCCCGATACGCGATGGGCCGATACGAAGCTCGTCGCGAGGGTGACGCACGCGCAGGCGAGCCGCAAGCGTCAGTCGGTCGGATCCGGATCTATTCTGGCGACGCCGAGCCGGGGGATCTCGATCGCGGGGCAGCGGTCCATGACGACCTGAAGCCCGGCGGCTTCGGCGCGGGCGGCGGCGTCCTCGTTGATGACGCCGAGCTGGAGCCAGACCGCCTTGGCACCGATTGCGATCGCCTGGTCGACGGCCTCGCCCGCGGCGGCGGAATTGCGGAAGATGTCGACGATGTCGATTTGGTCGCCGAGCTGGGCGAGTTCGCGGAAGACGAATTCACCATGGATGTGTTCGCCGGTGATCTGCGGATTGACCGGGATGACGCGGTAACCGTGCGCCTGCATCCGCGCCATCACGCCGTAGGAGGGGCGGTCAGGGCGGTCGGAGGCGCCGACCAGCGCGATCGTGCGCGCGTTTTCGAGCAGCGCTTTGATATCGGGATCGGCGGTAAGAGGCATCGCGGCGTCCTCTTCGGGAGAGCACCCGTCCGGGTCTGTACATAGACCGGTCGGGTGGCTGGAATCCTGGTCCGCTCGTGCCGTAGCTCTACGCGCCAGGCACGACCGGTAACAGCACAACGGCGCGGGCCCCAAAACGTTTCACATTTTTCCAATCCATGCGACGACCTGAGCGGCGAGGGCGGCAAAGATCACGTCGTCGGGCTCGGCCGCGGGGGGCGTTCCCGCGTCGGAGGCGGTGCGGATCGACAGCGTCAGCGGGACGCGGCCGAGGAACGCGATGCCGAGCTCACGCGCCGCCGCCTCGGCGCCGCCGTTGCCGAACGGATCCGAGCTTTCGCCGCAATGCGGGCAGACATAGCCCGCCATGTTCTCGACCAGTCCGATGATCGGGATGCCGGCTTTCTCGAACAGGTCGATCGCGCGGCGCGCGTCGATCAGCGCGAGATCCTGCGGGGTCGAGACGATGATCGCGCCCGCGGGACGGTATTTCTGGACCATCGTCAGCTGGACGTCGCCGGTGCCGGGGGGAAGATCGAGCACGAGCGTGTCGGTCGCGCCCCAGTCCGCCTCGACCAGCTGGCCGAGCGCGCCCGCCGCCATCGGCCCGCGCCAGGCGAGCGCGCGGCCGGGATCGACGAGCTGGCCCATCGACAGGAGGGGGACGCCGTAGGGGGTGGGGACCGGGTCGAGCACCTTGTCCTTCGCGGTCGGGCGGGTGCCCTCGACCCCCATCAGCCGCGGCTGCGACGGGCCGTAGATGTCCGCGTCGACGAGGCCGACGCGGCGCCCGGCCCTGGACAGCGCGATGGCGAGGTTGGCGGACAGCGTCGACTTGCCGACCCCGCCCTTGCCGCTGGCGACCGCGATCAGCCGGCGGGTGGTGCGTTCGGCGGTCATGACCACGCGCACCTCGCCGACGCCCGGCGCGGTCGCGGCCATCTTCACCGTCGCCTCGAGCGCGTCGCGCGCCTTGGGGTCGAGGCCGGTCGCATCGACGACCACGCCGAGCCGGGTTCCTTCGAGTCGCACCGTGGCGCGCGGGCCCGCCACTGCGGCAATCGCCGCCTTTACCGCTTCAATGTCGATCATCGCCGCCAGATAGGCCCGTGGCGGGCGCTTGGCACTGTTTTTCCGCGATGGCACACCTATAAAGGTTGGATGACGATCTTTACGCGCTGGCTCCGGCGTCCCCCCATTCTCGCCGTCGAAACGCCAAAGGGCCCCTGGGGCGGCTCGGGTGACGACAATGCCGGCGAGGGCGGCGGCCCCCGCAATCCCTGGGCGCTGCCCCCCGGCGGGCGCAAGCCGACCGGCAAGCCGAGCGCGCTCGACGAATTCCTGAAAAAGGCGCGGGTCTCGGGCGGCGGTGGCGGCGGCGGCAGCAGCGGCGGCGGATTCGGCGGCCTGCCGACGGGCGCCAATGCGCGCGCGCTGTGGGCGATCGCGGTGGCGGTGATCGTGGTCCTGTGGCTGCTGTTCACCTCGTTCCACCAGATCGGGCCGCAGCAGCGCGGCGTGGTCACCTATTTCGGCAAATATGCCGGCACGCTCGACCCGGGCATCCGCCTGACCCCGCCCGCGCCGATCGCGAGCGTCGAGGTGGTCGACGTGCAGAATATCCGCACCGACAATTTCCCCGTCGGCGACGGCGAGAATCTGACGCTGACCGGCGACCAGAACATCATCGACCTGGCCTATTCGGTGCGCTGGGACATCGCCGATCCGCGCGATTACGTGTTCCAGCTCGCCGAGCCGAACACCACGGTGCGCGCCGCGGCCGAGAGCGCGATGCGCGCGGTGGTCGCGACGACGACGCTCGAACAGGCGATCGGCACGGGCCGCACGGTGATCGAGCAGCGCGTCGCCGAGCTGACCCAGCAGATCCTCAACGACTATAAGTCGGGCGTCCGCATCCAGGGCGTCGCGATCAAACAGGCCGCCGCGCCCGCGCAGATCGTCGAGGACTTCAACGCGGTGACCGCGGCGCAGCAGGAAGCGATCGCCAACCTCAACCAGTCGCGCTCCTATGCGCAGCAGGTCGTGGCGCGCGCGCAGGGCGAGGCCGCATCGTTCGACAAGGTCTATGAACAATATCGCCTCGCCCCCGAGGTGACGCGTCGACGGATGTATTACGAGACCATGGAAGCGGTATTGGCCAAGAGCGACAAGACGATCGTCGAGACCCCGGGCGGCGTCGTCCCCTATCTGCCGTTGCGCAACGGCAAGCGGCTCGCTGATCCGGAGGTCGCGCCGCGCGCCGCCCAGCCGGCGACGCCCGCGCCGGCTGCGGCCGCGGCCGGCGCCCAGCCGGGAGCCGCCCAGTGAACGGCCTGACCTGGCGTAACCCGCTGATCGCGGGCGCGATCGCGCTGGTGCTCGTGATCCTTGCCGCGGCGAGTTTTGCGATCGTGCCGGAAACGCAGCAGGCGGTGATCCTGCGGTTCGGCCAGCCGATCCGGACGGTCAACGCCTATGCGCCCGGCCAGCCCTTCGGCCAGACCGGCGCGGGGCTGATCGCACGCGTGCCGTTCATCGACCGCATCGTGTGGATCGACAAGCGCGTGCAGGACATCGAGCTCGACAACACGCTGGTGCTGTCGACCGATCAGCTGCGGCTCGAGGTCGATGCCTATGCGCGCTACCGCGTCGTCGACCCGCGCAAGATGCGCAACGCGGTCGGCAGCGAGGAACGCATCCCCGACCAGCTGCGCCCGATCCTGGGCTCGGCGCTGCGCAACGAGCTGGGCAAGCGGCGCTTCGTCGAACTGCTCAGCCCCGAGCGGTCCGAGCTGATGGACAATATCCAGACCGGGCTGCAGCGCGTCGCGAGCCAGTACGGCGTCGAGATCGTCGACGTGCGGATCAAGCAGGCGAACCTGCCCGTCGGCCTGCCGCTCGAAAGCGCGCTCAAGCGCATGTCGAGCGCACGCCAGCAGGAGGCGATCACGATCCGGGCCGAGGGCCAGAAGCAGGCGCAGATCGTGCGTGCGCAGGCGGATGCCGATTCGGCGAAGATCTATGCCGAGAGCTTTGGCAAGGATGCCGACTTCTACGACTTCTACCGGGCGATGCAGTCCTACCGGCACACGTTCGGGGCAGATGGCGGTCCGGCACCTGAAGGATCGACGTCGATAATTCTTTCGCCGAACAACAGCTATCTGCGGGAATTCGAGGGCCGCGGGCGTTAAAGCCCGTGAGCTTGCTCTGAACACCCGTTCATATTCAAGCGTCGTTCAGCCGTAATCGGCGATGAAACCCCGGTTTCGGACGATGAAACGAGAGGACAATATCCAGTGCGTTACGCCTACGCCATTACCAGCGCTCTACTGCTCGGCGGCGCGACCGCGACGCTCGCGCTCCAGCCCGGCACCGCTTCGGGGACCGGCCAGGTCGCCCAGAACGAACCCGGCGCGATCCAGGCGGTCGTGCCCAAGCCCGGCGCGCCGATGAGCTTTGCCGACATGGTCGCGCGGCTCCAGCCCGCGGTCGTGAACATCTCGACCAAGCAGACGATCGTCCAGAAGCAGCAGGCCAATCCGTTCGCGGGCACGCCGTTCGGCGAGCTGTTCGGCGGCATGGGCGGCGGTCCGCAGGGTGGCCCGCCGGTCAAGCGCGAGGGCGCGTCGCTCGGCTCGGGCTTCCTGATCTCGGCGGACGGCTATGTCGTCACCAACAACCACGTGATCTCGCCGGGCGCGCAGGGCGCGACGGTCGATTCGATCACCGTGACGCTGAGCAACAAGAAGGAATATGTCGCCAAGGTCATCGGCAAGGACCAGGAATCGGACCTGGCGCTGCTGAAGATCGACGCGCCGAACCTGCCCTTCGTCAAGTTCGGCGATTCGAACGGCGCGCGCGTCGGCGACTGGGTCGTCGCGATCGGCGAGCCGTTCGGGCTGGGCGGCACGGTGACCGCGGGGATCATCTCGGCGATCAACCGCGTCACCGGGCAGGGCGGCGCGTATGACCGCTTCATCCAGACCGACGCGTCGATCAACCAGGGCAATTCGGGCGGGCCGATGTTCGACCTGAACGGCAATGTGATCGGCGTGAATTCGCAGATCTTCAGCCAGTCGGGCGGCAATATCGGCATCGGCTTCGCGATCCCCGCGGCGACCGCCAAGCCGATCATCGCGACCTTCATGAAGGGTGGCACGATCGAGCGCGGCTATATCGGTGTGACGCTGGGCCGTGGCGGCACGATCGACGAGGATACCGCAGCGGCGCTCGGCATCGCCAAGAACCAGGGCGAGCTGATCAACGACGTCACCGCGGGCGGGCCTGCGGCGCGCGCCGGGGTGCGCGCGGGCGACGTGGTGACCAAGGTCAACGGCCAGGTGGTCACGGTCGACCAGTCGCTGTCCTATCTCGTGTCGAACGTGAAGCCCGGCCAGACCGCGCGGCTCGACATCCTGCGCAACGGTAAGCCGACGAGCGCGAACGTGGTCGTGGTACCGCGGCCGAGCGCGGACAAGCTGGCGGCGACGCTGGGCGGCGACGCGCAGGGCTTCGGCACCGACGACGGCGATGACGATGACGCAGCGACCGGCGCGGCACCCACCGCGGGTGCGGCGCTCGGGATCGGCGTCCAGCCGCTGACCCCGGCGATCGCGCAGGCGGTCGGCGTCGAGGCGGGCACGCAGGGCGTGGTGATCGCGGCGGTCGCGCAGACGAGCGATGCGTTCGGCAAGCTCAAGCGCGGCGACGTGATCATCTCGGTCAACGGCACGCCGGTGCGCAGCGCAACCGAGATGCAGGGCGCGGTCACGACGGCCAAGGCCGCCGGGCGCCCGCAGGTGCTGTTGCAGGTCAAGCGCGGGCGCGGGCCGGCGCAGTTCCTGCCGGTCAAGATCAAGTAATCCACCCGACACTCGCGTGTCCCGAAGGACCGTCGCTCACCCGAGCGGCGGTCCTTTTTCTTTGCGGGGCGCGGGGTTAGGATCGGGATCGACAGCGAGGACATAGCAGCATGGGCGACGGCATCTTCATCGGCGCGAGCGCGGACGGTACGCGGCAGACGCTCGAGCTCAGACGCGCGAACCGGCACGGGCTGATCGCGGGCGCGACGGGGACGGGCAAGACCGTGACCGTGCAGGGGATCATCGAGGGGTTTTCGGCAAACGGCGTGCCGTGCTTCGTCGCGGACGTGAAGGGCGATCTGTCGGGGCTCGCCATGGCGGGGTCGCCGACCGCGAAGACGCATGCGATCTTTGCCGAGCGCGCCAGGGCGATCGGCGATGACGGCTGGGCCTATGCCGACACGCCGGTGCAGTTCTGGGACCTGTTCGGCGAGCAGGGGCATCCGATCCGCACGACGATCAGCGAGATGGGGCCGGTGCTGCTCGCGCGGCTGCTCGATCTTAACGAGGTGCAGGAGGGGGTGCTGACGATCGCCTTCCACGTCGCTGATACGGAAGGGCTGTTGCTGATCGATCTCGACGATCTGCAGGCGATGCTGAGCGAATGCGCGGGGCGGGCGGACGAGCTGACGACGACCTATGGCAACGTGTCGAAACAGTCGATCGGCGCGATCCAGCGGGCGCTGCTCCAGTTGCGCAGCCAGGGCGCGGAGCATTTCTTCGGCGAGCCCGCGCTCGAATTGCGCGACTTCATCGGCGTCGACGACCGGGGGCGGGGGCTGGTCAACATCCTCGCCGCGGACAAGCTGATGGCGAGCCCGAAGCTCTATTCGACGTTCCTGCTGTGGCTGATGAGCGAGCTGTTCGAGCAGCTTCCCGAGATCGGCGATCCCGACAAGCCGGTACTGTGCTTCTTCTTCGACGAGGCGCATCTGCTGTTCGATGCCGCGCCCAAGGCCCTGCTCGACACGATCGCGCAGGTCGTGCGGCTGATCCGGTCGAAGGGCGTGGGCGTGTATTTCATCACGCAGAACCCGATCGACATTCCCGAGACGATTGCGGGGCAGCTCGGCAACCGGGTGCAGCATGCGCTGCGCGCGTTCACCCCGCGCGACCAGGCGGCGGTGCGCTCCGCGGCGGAGACGTTCCGGGCGAATCCGGGGGTCGATGTCGCGACCGCGATCACCGAGCTGAAGGTGGGCGAGGCCCTGGTGTCGCTGTTGCAGGCGGACGGGTCGCCGACGCCGGTTGCGCGCACGCTGATCAAGCCGCCGGTGTCGCGGGTGGGGCCGATCACGCCCGCCGAGCGCGCGGTGATGATCGAGACGGATGCGATCGGGGCGAAATACGACACGCTGGTGGATCGCAAGTCGGCGGAGGAGCTGCTCGCGGCGAAGACCGAAGCGGCGAGCGCGGCGGCGGCGGAGGCGAAGGCGACGACCGCGGCGGAGAAGGCGGCGGTGGCGCAGGCGAAGCTCGACGCGAAGGCGGCGCGCGAGGCTCGGGCGGCGGAGCGCGAGGCGGAGCGGGTTGAGCGGGCGGCCGAGCGCGAGGCGGCGGATTCGCCCTGGGCGAAGATGGCGTCGTCCGCGACGCGGGCGGCGAGCTCGTCGATCGGGCGGCAGGTGGCGAACGAAATTGGGAAACAGGTGTTCGGGACGACCAGCCGGAGCCGGTCGCGGTCGCGCGCCGGGGCGTCGGGGGGTGGGCTTGTGGGGAGCGTGCTGCGCGGGGTGCTGGGGGGGTTGTTTCGGGGGTGATGGGGGTGGGGTGCGGTTCGGCTCCTCCAGTTACCACCCCGGCGGAGGCCGGGGCCCAGTTGGGGAGTCGCTGTAACGGAGCGCTGTCCTGCATCACTGGCGTCCCCCAACTGGGCCCCGGCCTTCGCCGGGGTGGTGGCGCTCTTTGGGGGGCTGGCGTGTCCTCCCCCATGGTCACCCGCGAAGGCGGGTGCCCAGACTGGGTCCCCGCCTTCGCGGGGACACAACGGGGAGCGGGGGCGTGTGATCTCGCGCATACCACCCCGGCGGAGGCCGGGGCCCAGTTGGGGAGGTTGGAGTAACGGAGCGCTGTCCTGCATCACTGGCGTCCCCCAACTGGGCCCCGGCCTTCGCCGGGGTGGTGGCGCTCTTTGGGGGGTGGCGTGTCCTCCCCCATGGTCACCCGCGAAGGCGGGTGCCCAGACTGGGTCCCCGCCTTTGCAGGGACACAAGGGGGGAGCGGGGTGGTGGAGGGGGTGGGGTGCTGTGGTATAGGGCGGCATCGGCACGGGCCGGGCGTTGGCCGGGCCGGTGCACCACGTCTTGCAAAGGTACCCGATCATGTCGCTCGATTTCGAATCCACCACCGACTGGGCCGCGATCGGTGAGGAGAGTCTGGATGCGGCGATCGAGTTGCGGCGCGCGATCCATGCGGATCCCGAGGTCGGGCTGCACTGTCCGCGCACCTCGGACAAGGTGAAGGCGGCGCTGGCCGGGCTGCCGCTCGAGATCCGCGAGGGGACGTCGACGACCGGGTTCGTCGCGATCCTGCGCGGCGGGCGGGGTGGCGGCACCGCGGGGGGCAATGGGCGGACCGTGCTGTTGCGCGGCGACATGGACGCGCTGCCGATGCAGGAGGAGACGGGGCTGCCGTTCGCGTCGAAGGTCGACGGGGCGATGCATGCGTGCGGGCATGATTCGCATACCGCGATGCTGGTCGGGGCGGCCAAGGCCTTGTGCGCGCGGCGGGACGATCTGCCGGGGACGGTCGTGTTCATGTTCCAGCCGGGCGAGGAAGGGCATCACGGCGCGCGGCACATGATCGCCGACGGGCTGCTCGACGCGCCATTGCCCGAGGCGGGGTTCGCGCTGCACATCTCGCCCAACATGCCGATGGGGCATGTCGTCAGCCGGTCGGGGACGCTGATGGCGTCGACCGACACGCTGCGCGCGACGATCACCGGGCGCGGCGGGCATGCGGCGATGCCGCACGACTGCCTCGATCCGCTGCCGATCGCATGCGAGATCGTCACCGCGCTGCAGACCTATGTCGCGCGGCAGGTGGCGGTGACCGATCCGGCGGTGCTGTCGATCACCAAGCTGAATGCGGGGAGCGCGCACAACGTCATCCCGTCGAGCGTCGAGATGCTGGGGACGATGCGGACGCTGTCCGAGCGGACGCGCGAACAGCTGCGCGCGGCGTTCGTGCGGATGGTCGAGGGGATCGCCGCGGCGCATGGTGCGGTCGGGACGCCGACGATCGAGCAGGGTTATCCCGTCACCGTGAACGATCCGCGCGCGACCGAGCTGATCAAGGCGGTGGCGACGACGATCGGCGGCGAGGGCGCGTATCAGGTGATGCCGCCGATGATGGGCGCGGAGGACTTTTCCTACGTGCTGCAGAAGCTGCCCGGCGCGATGGCGTTCATCGGCGCGGCGCCCGAGGGGAGCGACCCGCGGACCAACCCGCCGCTGCACAATACGAAGATGACGATCGACGAGCGGGTGATGGCGCACGGGATCGCGGTGCACTGCGCGGTGGCGGAGCGGTTTCTGGCGAATGGGTTCGATTGAGGGGGGGCGTGCGCTCCGCCGGACTGATCCGGGGGAGCGTGCGCGCCATCCTGTTGCTCCTCCCCGGCGAAGGCCGGGGCGCAGGTGGGAGGGCTGTGTAACGGAGCGGTGTCCCACGTTATCACCGTCTCCCAACTGGGCCCCGGCCTTCGCCGGGGTGGTGGAGGTAGGCGGGCCGGACGCACGTGTCGCACCGCCCCGGCGGAGGCCGGGGGCCAGGTGGAGAGGTCGCGTAACGGAGCGGTGTCCGCGGTTACTGCCGTCCCCCGATTGGCCCCGGCCTTCGCCGGGGTGGTGGCGGGGGGCGGGCCGGTCGTACGTGTCGCACCTTCCCGGCGGAGGCCGGGGTCCAGGTGAAGAGGTCGGCGGAACGGAGCGGTGTCCGCGGTTATTGCCGTTCCCCAACTGGGCCCCGGCCTTCGCCGGGGTGGTAGCGCGCGGGGGCGGTTACTTCTTGATCAGGCCGATCTCGACGAGGCGTTCGTAGAGATAGTCGTGCGCGGTGATCGGGGTGGGGTAGCGGTTGGGGTTTTCCGCGGTGATCGTCGCCGGCAGCGTCTGAATCAGGAAATCCGGCGCGGGATGCAGGAAGAAGGGCATCGAGTAGCGCGAATGGCCGCGGCGCTCGGGCGGCGGGTTGACGACGCGGTGCGTGGTCGAGGGCAGGACGTGGTTAGTCAGCCGCTGGAGCATGTCGCCGACATTGACGACCATCGCGCCCTCGGGCGGCTTGATCGATAGCCAGCGGCCGTTCGCGCGGTCGAGCAGCTCGAGGCCCGCCTCTTCCGCACCGAGCAGCAGGGTGATGAGGTTGATGTCCTCATGCGCGCCGGCGCGGACGCCCTCGGCATCGGCGGGGATCGGCGGGTAGTGGAGCAGGCGCAGGACGCTGTTGCCGTCCTTGACCGCGGGGTCGAACCAGTCGGGCGCGAGCTTCAGGTGGCGCGCGATCGCGGAGAGCAATTTGTCGCCCGCGGTGTCGAACGCCTTGAACAGGTCGAGGAAGACCGGCTTGAAGCCCTCGGGCCGGGTCGGCCAGACGTTCGGCGACATCTGCGCCTCGTAGCGGTGGCCGGCGGGGAGCTCGCGGCCGACATGCCAGAATTCCTTGAGGTCGACGACTTTCGCGTCCTTGGCAATCTCGGTCTTGAACGGGGTGTAGCCGCGCGCGCCGCCGCCACCGGGGGCGAAATAGCCGCGCTTCTCGTCCTCGGGCAACTCGAACAGCGCCTTGGTCTCGGCCCAGGCCTGGTCGATCAGCTCGGTCGGGATTCCGTGATCGGCGACGATCGCAAAACCGAAGCGTTCGAACGAGTTGCCGAGCGCGGCGGCAAAGCCATCGGGGTCGTGCGTCTGATCGGCGAGGCTGAGTGTGGGAACCTGGGCGGCGGGGCTGTCGAGCATGGAAGGATGTCCGGATAGGGGAGCGTCGATATAGCGACGCGGGGGGGCGGTGCCAATTGCCTGGCGGGATTTCGCGTGGTGGCTGTGGCGGGGCGGATAGCGGGTTTCGTAGGTAGCGATAACGCGGTAGGGCGCCGCATCATGACCGCAGAAACCCCAGTATCCGACGCGCCCGCGATGCGCGGCGCGCCGATCGGCTTTGTCGAGTTCGTGGCGCTGGTCGCAGCCCTCATGTCGCTGACCGCGCTGGGGATCGATTCGATGCTGCCCGCGCTGCCCGCGATCGGCGAGTCGCTGGGGATCGCGAGCGAGAACAGCCGGCAATATATCGTGACCGCGTTCGTCATCGGCTTCGGCGTCGCGCAGCTCGTCCACGGGCCGCTCGCCGACCGGTTCGGGCGCCGCACGGTGCTGCTCTGGTCGCTGGGGCTGTATGCGCTCGCCAATGTCGCCTGCGCGCTGGCGGGGAGCTTCACATTGCTGCTGATCGCGCGGGTCGCAGGCGGGGCGGTGATCGCCGCGGCGCGGGTCGCGACGATCGCGCTGGTGCGCGACTGTTATCACGGGCGTGCGATGGCGCGGGTGATGTCGATCGCGTTCATGGTGTTCATGATCGTGCCGATCCTGGCGCCGACCTTCGGCTGGAGCGTGCTGCAGTTCGGCGACTGGCGCGCGATCTTCTGGGTGATCGCAGGCCTGACGCTGGTCGTGCTCGCCTGGTTCTGGGTCCGGATGCCCGAGACGCTGGCGCCCGAGAATGTCCTGCCGATCACGCCGGCGCGGATCCTGTCGGACTGGCGGCAGACGCTCAGCGACCGGCTGTCGCTCGGCTATACGCTGGCGGCGACCGCGCTGATGGGGTCGCTGTACGGGTATCTCAACTCGATCCAGCAGATCATGGCGGACGTGTTCGCAAAGCCCGACCTGCTCGCACTGATCTTCGCCGTCACCTCGGTGACGATGGCGGCGGCCAATCTGATGAATTCGCGGATCGTGATGAAGCTCGGCACGCGGCTGATCAGCCACTGCGCGCTGTCGGGGCTGATCCTGGTGTCGCTGGTGCATCTGGGCGCGATCGAGGCGGACTGGGAATCGCTCACCAGCTTTGCGGTGTTCCAGGCGCTGACGCTTGGCTGTTTCGGGCTGGCGACGTCGAACTTCTCGGCGATGGCGATGGAGAATATGGGGCGGATCGCCGGCACCGCGTCGAGCGTGCAGGGGTTCGTCAGCGTCACCGCGGGCGCGGTGATCGGCGCGGTGATCGGCCAGGCGTTCGACGGGACGACGGTGCCGCTGGTGCTCGGCTTCCTGCTCGCGGGGCTCGCGGCGCTGGCAGTCGTCGCGCTGACGGAACGGGGCCGCCTGTTCCGGCCTGCGATCGTCGTCAAACCGGCCGAGTGACGGAACCGGGCACGCGTGCCCGCCGTTCCTTGACGCGAGACCGCACGACGCGGCCTGAGCAGGAGCGATAGCATGGGCGGACATCAGGTTCCCGGCATGGGCACGGGCGACGACGGGTATGACGAGGACGGCTATGACGAGAGCCAGCGCGCCGAGATCCTCGAGGCGACGCGCAGCGGCCCGGTCGACGGCGCGATCGTCACCGATCTGAGCCCCGATCTGGGCACGGACGACGACGAGGACGAGCCGATCGACGACATCGACATGGATTCGGAAGCGGTCGGCCAGACCGATTCGACCGTGACGATGGACGAGGACGATATCGACGAGGACGACGTTCAGGACGAGCTCGACGATGGCAGCATCGACGATGACGAACTGGACGATGCCGACGACGTCGCGCTGAAGCCCTGATCCCTGCGATCCCCCGACGCGCGTGCGGCAGCGATCCCCACACGCGCGTCTCCGCTTCGATGTAGGAGGCGCGCGTGCGTATCGTGATCGCAACCGGCGGCGTGATGCCGATCCTTCTGGGATGCGGCCTTGGCGGCTGCTCGGACCCAAAGCAGCAGCAGCTCGACGTCACCGCGGCGGCGGCGCGCGCGCAACAGAACATCGCGCGTTATGCGGCGGACAGCCGCCCCGGCCGGCATCCCGTCGGCACCACCAAGATCGCGGCGGCGGCGCCCGAGACCCTGCCCGAGGCGGCGGCGGCGGTGGTCCGGCGCTATTACCAGCGGATCGCGGCGCATGATTTTGCCGGGGCGCGCGCGCTCTGGTGTCGCGACGGCGAATCCTCGACGCTCGACCGGGCGGGGTTTGCGAACCGCTTCGCGCGCTACGCACGTTATGATGCGAGCATTGCCGCGCCGGGCAGCGTCGATGCAGGCGCGGGCCAGCTGCACATCTCGGTGCCGGTGCGCGTGACGGGGACGCTGACTGACGGGACGCGCTTTGCCGATGACGGGATGGTTCTGCTGCACCGCGTCAATGACGGGATCGAGACCGCGAGCGCCGAGGCACATCTCTGGCGGATCGAATCCACCTCGGTCGACCCGGTGATCCCGCCGCCGCGCGCGCCCGTCACCAGCGCGCCCGGACGCCGCTAAGCCGCTGAAACCCGGCTATCCGTAGCGTCTTGCTGACGCCCGGGAAAAGCCACGAAGCCGCCATGATGGCCGCGGTTTCGCCCCTGTTCGTTCATCCGACCGTCAGAAACCGTTGCCATCTTGCCACAGCCGGCGATTGTTCCCGAAATCGACGCACGGCGGTGCAACATTTTCGTCATCGACCTGTTTGGAGGGCCTGAGTGTCACGCGCCACGGGTTGTCCGGGGCGGCGGGACCCAGAACGAAACAAGAAGGTCATTCGAATATGCGTAAGCTTTCCATCGCAGTCGCCATCGCAGCAGCCGCCCTCGCCGCTCCGGCGTTCGCGCAGGACATGTCGGCTCCTGCCCCCACCGACAACAGCGCAGCGCCCGGCGAAGCCGCTGCACCGGACGGCTCGAAGGCCTTCGGGATCGAGCCGTATTTCGGCGTCATGGGCGGTTGGGAGCAGTTCGACAACGAAGCCGGCCACGGCATCCCGCAGGCGCTGAACGCCAACGGCACGCTGCGTCGCGGCTACAAGCCCTCGGGTTCGCTCGTTCAGGGCGTCCTGGGCGTCAACGTTCCGCTGGGCCCGGTCTTCGTCGGCGCAGAAGGTAACGTGATCAAGGGCATCGATGGCAACATCGACTGGCAGTATGGCGCAGCAGGCCGTTTCGGTTTCCGCGCTGGCGACAGCGGCCTGATCTACGGCAAGGTCGGCTACCAGTGGGTCAACTTCGACCATTTCTCGGGCCTGTCGAACACGGTTCCCAACACGAACCGCGACTATAGCGCGATCACCTACGGCATCGGCGCCGAAGTCGGTCCGCAGAGCATCGGCCTGAAGGGCATCACCGGCAACGCGGGCTTCCGCATCCGCGCCGAGGTCAACACCTTCGGCGACGCGCAGAGCTTCCGCCCGATGCTGGGTATCGTCACGCACTTCTGAGCCTTGGCTTAGGTACGTGAAATCGGGCGGGGTGCGAGCGATCGCACCCCGCCCTTTTTTGTGTCCGGCGCGGATCGGCCGGCCGCGTGGAGAGGCGTCGGGCGGTGCCATGACGTCCTCCTGATGTTCCCGATGCGTTCTGGCGCATTTCCGACTCGCTTCGCCGCATGTGAGTCGACGGGCGAGTGACATCGACTCGTGGCCGCGTAGGCGCGAAAGGCGATGGAGTATGTGTTTGATTTTATGCGGTTGCTGAGCGGCAATCGCGGGACGGGTGGCGCCCGTCGTCGGAGCGGTCCGGGTCTCGCGCTACAGCTCCGCCTGGTGTTCTACGGCGTGCTGATCGGGCTGATGGTGCCGACCTTGCGCAAGATCGACTGGTCGCCGCTCGTCCCGCCGGGCCTGAAGGTCGAATGGCCGACCGGGTTCGGCGTGACCTGGCCCGCGGGGCAGCTCCACGTGCCGGGTGGCTGGGGGCGGCTGCGCGATACCGCCACCGACGTCGCGCCGTCCGCTGCGGGTCTGGGCAGCACGGCCGCGACCGCGGCGGCTGCGGCGGCGGGCGCGGCGGGCGGGCTGATCGTCGGGGCCGGCTCTGCGGGGTCAGGCGGGGCCGGCGCGGTGGGGGCGGGGAAGGCGGTGTCGGCGCGCTTCACGATCTGCGGCCGGGCTAAGCGGGTCAACTGCATGGTCGACGGCGACACCTTCTGGATGAACCGCACCAAGATCCGCATCGCCGATATCGACACCCCCGAAACGCACCCGCCGCGCTGCAAGGCCGAAGCACGCGCGGGCCACCGCGCGACGCTGCGGATGCAGGCGCTGCTCAATGCGGGGCCGTTCACGCTGACGCGGATCAAGCGCGACGTCGACAAATATGGGCGCAAGCTGCGGCTGGTGCAGCGTGACGGGCGGTCGCTGGGCGACACGCTGGTCCGCGAGGGGCTGGCGCGGCGTTATGGCGGGGGGAAGCGGTCGCCCTGGTGCTGAGGGGGCTCTGGTCGTCGTAACGTGACGGCACCGGGTCCACGGCAGCGATCACGAAGTCGGGTCAGCCCGTTTGGGTTCCCGCCCTCGCGGAAATGACGATCCTTTCGGGATCAGGCGAGGCGTGCCCCACCGGCCGCCCGTCAGGCGGCGTCGTGGATCAGCAGGTCTTTGGCTGCCAGACGCTGATGCAGCGCGTCGGCGGACAGTTCGAAGCCGTTCGGCCAGGCCAGCGCGCCGCCTTCGATAAAGGCGCGGGCGAAATAGGCGTGGTCGGCGAGCGGGCGCGTCATGACCGTGTCGCGGGTTATGAGGTCCGCCGCGGACCAGTGCGCGGCGCTGCCGTCCGAAAAGACGAGGTCCAGCGTATCGTCGCCGCTAATGGCGAGGTGAACGAGCTTAATCACGAACCTCTGCACCGACACTGCTGCGGACCTGGGCCACGTCGGCAAGTGCGGCAGCGATCAGAGCCGGATCGCCGTCTTCGAAGACCGCTTCGAGATAGGCGAGCACTGCGGCATCGCTGTCGAGATGCGCGGTAGGGCTCCAGCCGGTCGTTTTGATAGCCATCAGTCTGACTCTCCAAACCTCGGCGATCATCGTCGCCTTGCCGGGATTTGTCACCTGCCGTCTGCAGAACGAGGCCGGCATGAGCAAAGCCCATGCCGTCGGCCGGCGCTGATGGCGCCGCCGGCCGGTCGCGCCGCCGGGGGCGGGGTTTAGCGGTCGCTAAACCCGCGCGCGGCGCGACTTATTCCGCAGCCACGCCCGCCAGCGAGAACATGTCGCCGCCGTCGGCGAGGTCCTCGTTCGCGGCGGGGCCCTTCTTGGCGGTCTGGCGCTTGTCGAAGCTGTCCCAGACGTCGTTCCACTGACCCTTGGTCGCGGCCTTCGAATATTCGGTGGCGCGCTGTTCGAAGAAGTTGGCGTGCTCGACGCCGTTGAGCATCGGGGCGAGCCAGGGGAGCGGGTGCTCGTCGATCATGTAGATCGGCTTGAGGCCGAGCTGGGTCATGCGCCAGTCGGCGATGAAGCGGATATACTTCTTGATCTCCTTGGGGGTCATGCCGTTGACCGGACCCATTTCGAAGGCGAGATCGATGAAGTTGTCCTCGAGGCGGATCGTCGTCTGGCAGACGTCGGCGATGTCGTCCTTGACCGCCTTGGTGAGGCACTGACGCTCCGCACAGAAGGTGTGGAACATCTTGATGATGCCCTCGCAGTGCAGGCTCTCGTCGCGGATCGACCAAGTGACGATCTGGCCCATGCCCTTCATCTTGTTGAAGCGCGGGAAGTTCATCAGCATCGCGAACGAGGCGAAGAGCTGGACGCCCTCGGTGAAGCCGCCGAACATCGCGAGCGTGCGCGCGATATCCTCGTCATTGTCGACGCCGAAGCTCTGCATATAGTCATGCTTGTCCTTCAGCTCGGCATATTCGAGGAAGGCGCCATATTCGCTCTCGGGCATGCCGATGGTGTCGAGCAGATGGCTGTAGGCGGCGATGTGCACCGTCTCCATGTTGCTGAACGCGGCCAGCATCATCTTGATCTCGGTCGGCTTGAACACGCGGCCGTATTTCTCGTGGTAGCAATCCTGCACCTCGACGTCGGCTTGGGTGAAGAAGCGGAAGATCTGCGTCAGCAGGTTGCGCTCGTGATCGCTGAGCTTCTGCGCCCAGTCGCGGCAATCCTCACCCAGGGGCACTTCCTCGGGGAGCCAGTGGAGCTGCTGCTGGCGCTTCCAGAATTCGAATGCCCAGGGGTATTCGAACGGCTTGTACTGCTTGCGGGCTTCGAGGAGGGACATGGGATACTCCGGGACAAATTTGGGAAATTGAGGAAACTAGAAACGGCTTGAACTGGTGATGACGACGACGAGGAACAGCAGCGACGCGATCGGTGCGGCGATCATCAGCACGCGGCCGCGCTGGCGGATCTTGCCGATGTCGAGCGCGCCGGGGTTCCAGCCGGGGGTCGGACCCCAGAAGGTCTCGCCGCGAAAGTCGCCCGACCAGGGATTATGGTCGAGCCGGCTCCAGTGACGGCCGAGGATCATGTTCGCCGCGCAGATGCCGACGACCGCGAGGATCAGGACGAGCGTGTTCACGATTCGAGCGTCCATTGCCACATCGCGCCCGCCGAAAGCGCGAGCACGATCGCGCCCGAGGTGAGCATGATGCCGATCATCCGGAAGGCATAGACCTGCTTGTCGCTGACGTCGGGGCTGCGCAGCCGCAACAGCATCGCGACGCCGATGATCCCGAGCAGGGCCGCGACGACAAACATGATGGCGCTGCCATAGGTCATGCGACCAATGCCCGAGACGCGCGTTCTGCACCCGGACCCACCACAGGAGACGCAAAATGGTCGACGCAACCCAGATCAAGGAACACGCTGAAGTCATCGGCGCGGACGGCGTTCATGTCGGTACCGTCGATCATGTCGACGGCGACCGCATCAAGCTGACCAAGAATGATTCGCCGCAGTCGCAGGACGGGCAGGGCGCCAAGCATCACTATATCTCGCTCGGCCTCGTCGCCGAGATCGAGGGTGACAAGGTCCGCCTGAGCGCGACCGGCGCGAACGCGCTGACGTTCGAAGAGAGCGAGTAACCGCGCGGCGCCCTCTCCCGAGCGGAGGGGGCGCGCCGAGTGCACGACAGGGGCGTTCCGGAGCGATCCGGGTCGCCCTTTTCGCGTCGTGCTTGCACGACTGCGCGCTGCTGCACCGGCCACCCGAATCGGGGTGGCGTCGGCCGGTGTCCGCCCGGCGGCAGAGTGCGATTTGCTGCGCATGTCGTCTCCGTCCTAGCTGGGCCCGGCGTCGCCGATGGGCGGCGCTGCGTGACGCCATTTATCTACATGATCGGGCCGGATATCGCTATGCACTTATTTCGATAAGAGCCGCGAATTATCCGACTTGCACCTAGGGATAGTGTGGTCGGGGGCATTCCGACACCAGATACGGGATCGGGCGTCGGGGCGCG
Source organism: Sphingomonas sp. BK481 (assembly GCF_014194875.1). Taxonomy (NCBI): domain Bacteria; kingdom Pseudomonadati; phylum Pseudomonadota; class Alphaproteobacteria; order Sphingomonadales; family Sphingomonadaceae; genus Sphingomonas; species Sphingomonas sp. BK481. The sequence goes on from NZ_JACIAP010000001.1 coordinate 91,728, forward strand.
GTCGGGTGGCCGCGACCCCTGCGGGCCCGCGGAATTCCGCGGGTTTCGGGGCCGGACAGCCGCTGTCCGGGCCCCGAAACGACGCGATCAGGCGGCTTCGGGGTCGTCGTCGACCGGGGCCGCGCGACCGGCAGTCGGGAGCAGTGCGGCGAGTGTTGCGATCGCGTCGCCGGTGAAGTGCCGGACCGCGCCCTCGGGCCCGATCTGGAGCGCGTGCTCGGGCGTGAGTGTCGCGGCGCGCTGATGCTCGGGATCGAGCGTCGTCCAGGTGCGGACCGCGGTCTCGAGGCTGGTCACTTCGGCGACGTCGGTGTCGCCGCGGGGCACGTTTTCGAGCGCGGCGCTCATCCGCCAGTCGATGTCGGGCGGCGTCGTGTCGCCCCAATAGGCTTCGGTCATCGTCATACCTCCATCACGCGAGAACCCAATGGAAGCGCCCGGTGGCCGGCGGAGGTTCCGTGCTCAGCCGGCCTCGGTCCGCGCCGCGGCGGTGCGGAGCAGGACATAGCCGAGCGCGCCCGAGGCGAGCGACGCGGCGAGCACCGCGAGCGAGGCCATCTCGGTGCGCTGTGCATCGGGAAAGGCGAGATTGGCGATGAACAGCGAAATGGTGAAGCCGATCCCCGACAAGGCGCCGATCGCGAGCACCATCCGCCAGGTGACCGCGTCGGGCAGTTCGGCAGCGCCCGCCTTGACCGCCAGCCACGTCGCGGTGACGAAGCCGAGCGGCTTGCCGAACGCGAGCCCTGCGAACACGCCGATCCCGAGCAGCGATCCCGCGGCGTCGGCGAGCAGGTCCGACGAGAAGTGGATCCGCACCGCGGACAGCGCGAACAGCGGCAGGACGACATAGGACACCCAGGGGTTGAGCATCTGGACGAGACGTTCGGCGGGTTCGTCGGTCGCCTCGGTCATTTCCTGGATATAGCCGAGCTGTTGCTGCGCCTTGCGCTGGATCTCCTCGTTATCCTCGGGGTCGCCCGACTCCGCCTCGTCGACCGCCTGCTTGAAGCGGTCGATCGGGGCCTGGACGCGCTCGGCGAAACGGCGTTCGGACAGCCGCGACTGGGTCGGCGACAACAGCCCGAGCATCACGCCGGCGATCGTCGCATGGATACCAGACGCATAGACGCCCGCCCAGACGATCAGCCCGAGCAGCACATAGGGGATGGGCGAGACGAGCTTCAGCCGCAGCAGCACGAAGATCGCGACATAGGCGACCGCCGCGACGACGAGCATCGGCAGGACCAGGGTGCCGGTATAGGCGACCGCGATGACAAGCAGCCCGCCGACATCGTCGATAGCCGCGAACGCCAGCAGCACCGCGCGGATCGAGACCGGCAGCCGGGTCGCGAACATGCCGATGATCGCCAGCGCGAACGCGGTGTCCGAGGTGATGACGGTGCCCCAGCCGCTCGCGGCTTCGGTGCCGTAGTTGAACGCGAGATAGACCGCGACGGGAACGAGGATCCCGCCGATCGCGCCGGCGAGCGGGAACATCGCGGTGCGCACGGTCGAGAGCGCGCCCTTGGTGAATTCGCGCTTCACCTCCGCGCCGATGATCAAGAAGAACAGCGGCAACAGCGCCTCGTTCACCCAGTCGGCAAGCGGGTGCGCGGCGCGGAAGCTGCCGAGCCGGATTTCGAGCGTGCTGTCCCACATCGTCTGGTAATCATGCGCGATCGGCAGGTTGGTGCAGATCAAGGCGACGATCGTGGCGATGAGCAACGGCCCGCCGACGACCTGATCGGCGGCAAAGAACGGCGCGAGGCGGTGGAGGAAACCGGCGGCGGCGGGCGAATGATGCGCGCGCGCCGCCAGCTTGCCGGAGAGACGGGGGGTGAGGGCCATGATGTTCCAGGATCGCGTCGGCAGGACGCGCGTGCGGGTATAACGGTGCAGACCGCCTGTCGTATCCCTTGCCGTATCCCTTGCCGTATCCCTTGGGCGCGTGGGACACTTCTGCCGGCGGACCGACGCCGCCGGGGGTTGCGTCGCGCGTCACCTGCGGTATCGCCGCTGGCAGGAGGCCGCGCGCCATGACGACCATCGGAACCAAGATCGACGAGACGGGGACGCTGATCCGTGACGGCGGTGCGTTCTATCTCCGCCGCGACATGGGCGGGCGCTATGAGCTCGAGCTCCACCGCACGCCGGTCGACCTGGTCGAGAAGCGCGTGCGGCTGGTCGGCACGCTGGTCGGTGACGATCTGGTGAATGCGGACGGCGTCTCGCCCGTCTGAGCGCGTAAGTCCTAGATAGCATGGGGCCCGGGGTGGATCGAGCCCGCCCGGATGCTACACCCCTCCCCGAATCAGGGGAGTAGTCCATGCATCGTCGTCGGTTTCTAACGAGTGCCGCTGCCGCGTCCGTCATCGGCGCGGTCCCCCTCAAAGGGGCCGACGCGGCGGGATCGCGCGACGCGGCGCTGCGCACGATGCTCGACCGGTTCTTCTATGCGCGGCTCGACGATTCGCCCGAGCAGGCAACGCGGCTGGGGCTCGATACGGGGACGGGCAGCGGCCTGAAGGCGCGGCTCGACGACCAGTCGGCGGCGGGGCGTGCGCGCGAGCTGGCGCAGGCGACGAAGGAACTCGCCGAGCTGCGCGCGTTCGGGACGGGCGGGCTGTCGAGCGATGCCGCGCTCGATCACGAGATCGTGACCTATCAGCTGACACGCGCGGTCGCGGGCGCGAAGCGGTTCACCTATGGCAGCAGCCTCGGGCGGTTCGCGCCCTATGTGCTGAGCCAGCTGACCGGGCCGTATCGCGACGTGCCCGATTTCCTCGAGTCGCAGACGCGGGTGCGCGATGCGGGCGAGGCGGATGCGTATCTGCAGCGACTGTCCGCGCTGCCCAAGGCGATCGACGACAGCAGCGAGCAGCAGCGCAGCGACGCGGCGCGCGGCGTGTTCGCGCCTGACTATATCCTCGACACGACGCTGAAACAGCTGGGCAGCGCGATGGAGGGCGCGGCCGCGCAGAGCGTGATGGTGACGAGCTTCGCCACCAAGCTGAAGGCCGCGGGGCTGCCCGACGACCGCGTCGCGCGCGCGACTGCGATCGTCGAGCGCGACGTCCGCCCCGCGCTCGAGCGGCAGCGTGCGTTGGTCGCCGAGTTGCGCGCCAAGGCGGTGCATGATGCGGGGTGCTGGCGGCTGCCCGATGGCGACGCCTATTATGCCGCGGCGGCGGAGGCCGCGACGACGGTGGCGATGAGCGGGGACGAGATCCACCGCCTCGGCCTCGCGCAGGTCGCCGAGATCGGCGCGCGGATCGACGGCATCCTGAAGACGCAGGGGATGACGCAAGGCACCGTCGGCGAGCGGCTGGTGGCGCTCAACAAGCGGCCCGACCAGCTTTATCCCAACACCGATGCGGGCCGCGACGCGCTGCTCGCGCATCTCAACCGGCAGATCGTCGCGATGCAGGCGCGGCTGCCCGAGGCGTTCGCCAGCCTGCCCAAGGCGCCGGTCGAGGTACGCCGCGTGCCGCCGACGATCCAGGCGGGCGCACCGGGCGGCTATTACCAGAACGCCTCGCTCGACGGGTCGCGACCGGCGATCTACTATATCAACCTGCGCGACACGTTCGACCGGCCCAAATTCGGGCTCGCCACGCTGACCCATCACGAGGCGGTGCCGGGGCATCACCTCCAGGTCAGCCTCGCGCTCGAAAGCGAGCAGATCCCGCTGATCCGGCGGCGCGGGTTCTTCAGCGGCTATTCGGAGGGCTGGGCGCTCTATGCCGAACAGCTCGCCGACGAGATGGGGATGTATGAGGGCGATCCACTGGGGCAGGTCGGCTATCTCCAGTCGCTGCTGTTCCGCGCGACGCGGCTGGTGGTCGACAGCGGGATGCACGCGAAACGCTGGAGCCGCGAAAAGGCGACCGATTACCTGATCGCGACGACGGGGATCGCGCGCGGCCGCAGCCAGGGCGAGATCGACCGCTACACCGTCTGGCCGGGCCAGGCGTGCAGCTACAAGATCGGCCACACGGTGTGGACCCGCCTGCGCGACGAGGCGAAGACGCGGCCGGGATATACGCCGAAGGACTTCCATGCGGTGTTGCTGAAGGGGGCGATGCCGCTCGCGATCCTCGAGCGCGTGGTGCGCCGGACGGGGGCGGGGGCTTAGGCCCCCCAGTCCTCCAGCCCGCCGCCCCCCCGCCGACGCGGCCGGACCGCGGTGACTTTTGCAAAAATTCCGCAGCGGAAACTTGTGCGTTGCCGGGGGGTTGTTGGGCGGGGGCTCTCGAACCGGACATGGTCCGGCGCGGCGCCCGGACTGGCCTGGAGAAATGTCGCGTGCGCCAAGAACCGTCATCACCCTCCGACGGGAGCGTCGTATCGACCGGCCTCGACCCGCTGAACTATATCCTCGACGGCGGCTATGCGTATAACCGCGTCCACCTGATCGAGGGCGAGCCGGGGTCGGGCAAGACGACGCTCGGGCTGCAGTTCCTGCTCGCCGGGCGCGATGCGGGCGAGCGGTGCCTGTACATCACGCTGTCGGAAAGCCGCGACGAGCTGCTCCATGTCGCCAAGACGCATGGCTGGGACATGACCGGGGTCGACATTTTCGAACTGGTGCCGCCCGAACTGAGCCTCGACGTCGATCGCGAACAGTCGATCGTCTATTCGTCCGATCTCGAACTCGGCGAGACGGTCAACATGGTGATGGAGGCGGTCAGCAAGGTCGAGCCGACGCGGATCGTGTTCGACAGCCTGTCCGAGATCCGCCTGCTCGCGCAGGGGCCGCTGCGGTTCCGCCGGCAGCTGCTCGCGCTCAAGCATTATTTCGCGCAGCGGGGCTGCACCGCCTTGTTCCTCGACGACCTGACGCAGACCGAGGACGATCTCAGCCTGCACAGCCTGGCGCACGGCGTCGTCCGGCTCGAGCAGATCGCGCTGCCCTATGGATCCGAGCGGCGGCGGCTGCGCGTGTACAAGATGCGTGCGCGCGCGTTTCGCGGTGGCTTCCACGACTTCGTGATCCGGCGTGGCGGGCTGCAGATTTTTCCGCGGCTGACCGCGGTCGCGCATCCCGATACCGGTTTCGTCGACCGGCTGGCGTCGAGCGGGATCGAGGAGCTGGACACGCTGTCGGGTGGCGGTCTCGATTACGGGACGACGACGCTGATCATCGGGCCGTCGGGATCGGGCAAGACGACGCTGTCGCTGCAATATGTCTTCGCCGCGCTCGAACGCGGAGAGAAAGCGCTGTTCGTCAGCTTCGACGAGACCGAGCGCGTGTTCATGCGCCGCGCGGCGGGAATGGACCTCGACCTCGGCGACCATGTCGCGGCGGGGCGGCTGTGTTTCCGCCAGGTCGATCCGGGCGAATTGTCGCCGGGCGAGCTGACCGGGATCATCCGCGACCAGGTCGAGCGGGTCGGCGCGACGGTGGTCGTGCTCGATTCGCTGTCGGGCTATCAGCTCGCCATGCCCGAGGAGCAGCACATGCTGCTGCAGATGCACGAGGTCGTGACCTATCTGAACCAGCAGGGCGTGCTGGGGCTGCTGGTGCTGACGCAGACCGGGATGATCGGGACGATGCAGTCGCCGGTCGACCTGACCTATCTTGCGGATTCGGTGATGCTGCTGAGGTTCTTCGAGGCTGATGGCGCGATCCGGCGGGTGATGTCGTTCCTGAAACGTCGGATGGGTCCGCACGAGGGGACCTTGCGCGAGTTCCGGATCGACAGCGGCGGGATCCGCGTCGGCCCGCAGCTGACCGGGTTTCGCGGTGTGCTGACCGGGACGCCCGAATATGGGGGCAGCGCCGCCCTGCTGACGAACCGTGACGATAACTGACCGACCGGCCGTGATGACCGACGATTTCCTGGTGGTCGCGCCGACCGGCCGCGACGCCGATGTGACCGCGCAGGTGCTGCGCTCTGCCGATATCGCCGCGGTGCCGGATGCCGACGGGACCGCGCTGTTCGCGGCGATCGCGGGGGGCACGCATGCCGGCGCGATCCTGACCGACGACGCGCTGTCGCGGCTCGATCAGGAGCGGCTGCTCGCGGCGATCGCGGCGCAGGCGCCCTGGTCCGACTTTCCGTTCATCCTGCTGAGCAAGCGCGGCGAACCGCGGCGCGGCGCGCGCGAGGTCGAGGCGGTCGCCAACGTCACGCTGCTCGAACGCCCGCTCCACCCTGCGTCGCTGGTCAGTGCGGCGCGGGCGGCGCTGCGCGCGCGGCAACGCCAGCGGCTCGCGGCGCGGCATTTCGAGGACCGCGAAAAGGCGCGCGCCGAGCTGCGCGATCTGGCCGACACGCTCGAAGCAAAGGTCGAGGCGCGGACGCGCGAACTGGCGGCGGCGAACGACCGGCTAACTGCGGAGATCGCCGAGCGCGAGCGCGCCGAGGCACGGCTGGTGCAGGCGCAGAAGATGGAGGCGATCGGCCAGCTGACCGGGGGCATCGCGCATGATTTCAACAATCTGCTGACCGCGGTGATCGGCTCGCTCGACCTGTTGCTGCGGCGCACCGACGACGAGAAGATCCGGCGGCTGGCGAGCATGGCGTTGCAGGCGGGCGAGCGCGGCGCGACGCTGACCGCGCAGCTCCTGTCCTTTTCGCGGCGCCAGCATCTGTCGCCGGTGCCGGTCGAGCCCAATCAGGTCGTCGCGTCGATGGCAGACCTGCTCGCGCGGTCGATCGGGGCGGCGGTGACGGTCGAGCTCGACCTGGCGGACGATGTCTGGCGCGCGATGGTCGATCCGACGCAGCTCGAGGTCGTGCTGCTCAACCTGGCGATCAACGCGCGCGACGCGATGCCGTCGGGCGGGGTGGTGCGGATCGCGACGCGCAACCTGGCCGCGGTGCCCGACGCGCTGACCGCCGAGCTGAACCCGGGCGCCTATGTTGCGATCGAGGTCGCCGATACCGGTGCGGGGATGACGCCCGCGGTGCTCGCGCGCGCGTTCGAGCCGTTCTTCACCACCAAGGGGCAGGGCAAGGGCACGGGCCTGGGGCTCGCGCAGGTCTACGGCTTTGCCCGCCAGTCGGGCGGCACGGTCCGGATCGTCAGCGCGGAGAACGAGGGGACGGTGATCACCTTGTACCTGCCGCGGACGACCGAGGTCGCCGATCCGGTCGCGATCGAGCGGCTGACCCAGGCGACCGGGTCGCGGCAGCGGATCCTGGTGGTCGACGACGACAATGACGTCCGCGGGGTCGCCGCGCAGATGATCGAGGAGATCGGCTATCAGGTGGTCGCGGCGGCGAGCGGGTCCGAGGCGCTGACCGAATTCGGGCGCGCGTCGTTCGACCTGGTGCTGACCGACGTGGTGATGCCGGGCATGTCGGGCGTCGACCTGGCACGGCGGATCCGCGCGGTCGCCCCCGCCATGCCGTTGCTGTTCGCGAGCGGCTATGCCGATGTCGCGACGTTCGGCGACGAGCTGGCGGCGGAGACGGTGCTGAAGAAACCCTATCGCATCGGCGAGGTCGCGGCGCGGATCGGCGACGCACTGTCGGCGGAGTCGGCGCAGTAGCGCAGGTGACGGACATTGCAGCGTTTCGCGGTGGCGGTGCGGTGTATAGGATGGGGTAAGGCCCGTGCGTGTACGGTGATCAGGGACGCAGGATTTCGGACCCGGGGTGGGGGCAAGGTGGGGCAGCGTGACTGAGCGGCATGGATTCCTGGGCGACGGCCCGCTCGCGGCGCTGATCGCTGCGTTCGACTGGTCGGCGACCCCGCTCGGCCCGATCGAGGGCTGGCCGCCGCATCTGCGGACCGTGGTGTCGATCCTGTTGCGCGCGCCGGTGCCGATGGCGCTGCTGTGGGGCGAGGAGGGGATCCTGCTCTACAATACGCGCTATGCGACGATCGCGCAGGACAAGCACCCCGCGATCCTCGGCATGCCGGTGCGCGAGGCCTGGACGGAGGCGGCGGCGTTCAACGACGGCGTGGTGCGCGCCGGGATGGCCGGCAAGACGCGGAGCTATGCGCGGCAGGAGCTGACGCTGTACCGCCACGGCGAGCCCGAGACGGTGTTCCTCGACCTCAATTATTCGCCCGTGCTCGATGCCGACGGGGTGCCCGCGGGCGTGCTGGCGGTGGTGATCGAGACGACCGACGCGGTGCTCGCCGAGCGCAGCCTGCGCTGGGAGACGCACAGCCTCGAGACGCTGAACGTCACCGGCGCGGCGCTGGTCGCCGAGCTCGAGCTCGAGCCGCTGATCCAGATGGTCACCGATGCGGGGGTCAAGCTGACCGGGGCGGAGTTCGGCGCCTATTTCCACAACCTGATGGACGAGACCGGCGAGCGGCTGCACCTGTTCACGCTGGCCGGCGCGGAGCGCGCGGCGTTCGAGAAGCTCGGCCGGCCGCGCGCGACCGCGGTGTTCGGGCCGACCTTCCGCAACGAGGGCGTGATCCGGTCGGACGATATCCGCACCGACCCGCGCTACGGAAAGAGCGCGCCGCATTACGGGATGCCGCGCGGGCATCTGCCGGTGCGGAGCTATCTGTCGGTGCCGGTCACGTCGCGCACCGGGGTGGTGCTGGGCGGGCTGTTGTTCGGCCATTCCGAGCCCGGGCGCTTTGGCGAGCGGCACGAGCGGCTGCTGGTCGGCGTCGCGGCGCAGGCGGCGATCGCGATCGACAATGCGCAATTGTTCAAGGCGGTGCAGGAGGTTAACGACACGCTCGAACAGCGCGTGGCGGAGCGGACCGCGGAGCTGACCCAGGCGCACGAGGCGCTGCGCCAAGCGCAGAAGATGGAGACGCTGGGCCAGCTGACCGGCGGTATCGCGCATGATTTCAACAATCTGCTGACGGTGATCCGGGGATCGACCGACCTGTTGCGGCGGCCCGACCTGAGCGCGGATCGGCGCGACCGCTATATCACCGCGATCGCCGACACCGCCGACCGCGCGACCAAGCTGACCAACCAGCTGCTCGCCTTTGCGCGGCGATCGTCGCTGACCCCCGAGGTGCTCGACGTCCGCGCCGTCGTCAGCGGGATGACCGAGATGCTGGCGACGCTGTCGGGATCGTTCATCGACATTGCGCTGAGCCTGCCCGACACGCCGTGCCTGACGCATGCGGATGCGAGCCAGCTCGAGACCGCGATCGTCAACCTGGCGGTCAATGCGCGTGACGCGATGGCGGGGCGCGGTGCGCTGCGGATCGTGGTCGGACGCGCGGCGCGGATCCCGGCGGTGCGCGGCCATGTCGCGCGCGACGGGGATTTCGTCACGATCGGCGTACGCGACACGGGCAGCGGGATCGACCCGGCGCATATCGAGCATATCTTCGAGCCGTTCTTCACGTCGAAGGCGATCGGCCACGGCACCGGGCTGGGGCTGTCGCAGGTGTTCGGGTTCGTGAAGCAGTCGGGCGGCGAGGTGATCGTCGAGAGCACGCCCGGCGCGGGCGCGACCTTCACGCTGTATCTGCCGCATGATCCGACCGGCGTGCCGGCGGGGGTCGGCATCGCGGCGGAGGCGCGCGGCGACGGGCCGTCGCTGCGGATCCTGGTGGTTGAGGACAATGCCGCGGTTGGCGACTTCGCAATGTCCGCGCTCGCCGATCTGGGGCATGCGATCGTGTTCGCGCGCGATGCCGAGGAGGCGCTGGCGATCCTGGCGCGGGAGGTGGACGCGTTCGACGTGATGTTCTCCGACGTGGTGATGCCGGGGATGAACGGCGTCGCGCTGGCGCAATATGTCCGCCGGGACTTTCCCGCGATGCGCGTGCTGCTGACCAGCGGCTATAGCGACGTGATCTCGAAGGACGGCGCGCAGGGCTTTGCGCTGTTGCACAAACCCTATTCGATGGCGGAGCTCGCGCGGGCGTTGCACGCGGTGATGGAGGCGGACCGGCCGCTTGTGGCGGGCGCGTTCTAGAGCGCGGCGCTGTCGGTGAGGCGGTGGACGTCGCCGAGCAGCCGGTCGAAATAGTCGGTGCGCGGCGCGTCGAAGGTGACGATGTAGAGCAGCCCCGCGACGATCGCCGCGCGCGCCTCGCCCCGGCGGGGCAAATCGTCGGCGTCGACATAGGCATAGCCGAAGCGGATGCCGGCATGGCCGAGAAACGGGTCGGGTGCTGCGGTGGTGAGCGTGAAGTCCGCGATTCCGCCCGCGCTGCGATAGGTCGATTCGAGCAGTTCGGGGATTTCGGCGAGCAGCATCGCGCCGCTGTAGCGGGGCAGCGTCCTGCGGCGCCGGGGTTCGCGCAGCAGCGGCTCGCCGGGTGCGATCCCGCCGAACCAGGTGACCGCGTTGAGCCGCTCACCGTCGAGCGTCCAGACCTCGGCCTTGCGGCCCGGTCGCGCGGAGAGCTGGTTCCAGTCGCGCGGCGGGGTGACGGTCATCGTGCGGGCGACGCGGACGGGCTTGCCCTGCGCGCGATAGGCGTTGGCATCGGCGGGCGCGGGCGCGGGCAGGAGCATGAGGAGGGCAGGGAGCAGCGGGCAGCGCATCAGCGGTCCTCCGGGGCGGCGATCAGTGCCGCGATCATCCCCGCATCGCCCGCGGCGGGGTCGAGCGCGAGATAGCGGCGTAGCGCGGCCTGTCCCTCCGCGAGGCGACCGGTCCGGACCAGCGCCAGTCCCAGCCCGCGCTGTGCGGCGGCGAGGCTAGGGTCGAGCGCGGTGGCTTGCGCGTAGAAGTGTGCGGCGTTGACGAGGTCGCGGGGGTTGCCGCGGGCGCGGTACAGATCGCCGCGTGCGCGCCACAGTGCCGCGGTCCAGCCGCGCGTCGCACAGGCAGCGATCAGATAGGCGCTGGCGCCGAAGTCGTTGAGCTTGATCTGGTCGTCGAGGAACAGCGGCAGCCAGGGCGCGAGCGCGTCGGCATGGCGGTCGGCGCCGTCGTCGCGGTCCGTCGCGTCGGGCAGGGCGAGCGCATCGAGCGTGGCGGCGCGTTCGGCTTCTGGCGGATGCGAGGCGTAGAAGCCGATGCGGTCGAGCCGCGGCCGGTGCGCGCCGCGCGCAACCGCGGAAGCCCCGGCCTCGGCGATCGCGTTCTGCCACAGCTGCGCGGCGGCCTGGGGGCGGAGGCGGCTGGCGTTGAGATAGCCGATCCCGAGCCGGTCGGCCTCGCGTTCCTGATCGCGCGAGAAGCGGTAGAGTGCGCCGTAGACCGATCGGCCGAGCGTGGCGAAGCGGCGGCGCAGATCGGCATCGGGGACCATTGCGGCGAGCACCGCGCCCCAGCCGAGCAGGTCGGATCCGGTACGCTGCGCCCGGAACTGCGCGAGCGTGTGGCGGCGTTCGAAATGGCCGAATTCATGCCCGAGCACCGCGCCGAGCTCCGCCTCGCTGCGGGCGCGGAGCAGCAGCCCGCTGAACACGCGCATCGTCCCGTTCGCCGCCATGCTCGCGTTGAACAAAGGCACGCGCAGGACATAGACCCGCACGCCGGCGCAGCGCGCCGCGCCGACCGTGTCGCAGAGCGCGCGGCGGACATAGGCGTTAAGCCCAGCGTCGCGGATCAGCAGCGGCGACGACGCGAGTTGCCGCTCATCCTCGTCCGCCTCGGCCCAGGCGCCGATCTCGTCGACGCCGACCGGTTGATAGGCGCCGGCATAGGGGGGCGGGGCGGGGGCGGTCGCGGCGAGCAGGGCGAGGGCGAGCGCGGTGACGGTCATCGGGGGGCGGGGGTGCTGCCGGGGAAATCGGCGAGCAACTGCTGGACGCGGCGGGCGGCCCCTTCGGGGGTGCGCAGGTCGCCACCCATCGCCCGGTCGGCGTTGAGCCAGAGCAGATCGCCCGTCCGCAGATCGACCAGCCCGGCATAGCCCGCATGTTCGCCCGCGCTGATCGGGATGCCGGGCCCGAGCATCGCGACGATCTGCAGCAGCTTGCGCCCGGTCGAGCCATAGGCGTCGCTGGTGCTGAGGAAGAGCGCGTAATCGGCGTCGCGCGCACCGGGCAGCCGCATGATGCCGGGCCCGAGCGTCCAGTCGAAGCGCCCGGCCTGCGTCGCCCGTTTCTTGGTCGGCAGCCGGTCGCCGGCGAAGAACTGATAGCGGATCACCGATTGCGAGACCGCGGCGAACAGCGCGGCATAGTCCGCCACGAGCCGCGCCGCATCGCCGTCCGCTACGGGCGCGGGAATCACGCGGTTGCCGAGCGCCTGTTGCTGCGCGGCGAGCGCGGTCTCGATGTTCCGGCGGGCCTGGTCGGTCCAGTCGCCATTGGGTTCGAACATCCCGCCGGTCGAGCGCGCGCCGACGCGTATGCTCGGGCGGATCAGGAGGATGGTCCTGCCGCTGCCGGGGGGCAGCGTGAAGCCGGTCTTCTGCGCGCTTCTCTGGCGGGCGGCGGCGGGTGGCGCTGGCGTGAGGGCCAGCAGCATGATCGCCAGACGCGTCGCGAGCCTTGTCCCCATCGACGCCCCCCAGCGCGCTGTCCCGGCGACCGGGCTAGGCCGCGCGCACGGGGGCGACAAGCCGCAGACCGGCCCGCTTTGGACCTAGGCCGCGCGCCAACGAAAAAGCCTGTCGCGCGAGAGGCGCGACAGGCTGTTCGATCAGGCGGCGGGCGGGCCCGCCACGGTGATGGGTCGGGGGCTTACTGGCAGGCGAGGCACTCGTCATAATCCTTCGATTCCACGTCGATCTGACGCAGGTCGATGGTGTTGTCCGCCTCGACCCCGCCCGCGAAGCCGGCGCGCTGCACCGACTTGGAGCGGAGATAATAGAGCGACTTGATGCCGAGCTCCCAGGCGCGGAAGTGGAGCATCAGCAGGTCCCACTTTTCGACGTCCGCGGGGATGAACAGGTTCAGCGACTGCGCCTGGTCGATATAGGGCGTGCGGTCCGCGGCGAGTTCGAGCAGCCAGCGCTGGTCGATCTCGAACGACGTCTTGTAGCAGTCCTTTTCCTCGGTCGAGAGGAAGTCGAGATGCTGGACCGAACCGCCCTGTTCGAGGATCGAGTTCCACACCGCGTCGGAGTTCTTCGACTTCTCGGCGAGCATCTTCTCGAGATACGGGTTCTTGATCGAGAAGCTGCCCGAGAGCGTCTTGTGCGTGTAGATGTTCGCCGGGATCGGCTCGATGCACGCCGACGTGCCGCCGCAGATGATGCTGATCGACGCGGTCGGTGCGATCGCCATCTTGCAGCTGAACCGCTCCATCGCGCCGACATCGGCGGCGTCGGGGCAGGGCCCGCGCTCGATCGCGAGCTGCATCGAGGCTTCATTCGCCTGCGCGTTGATGTGCTTGAACATCCGCAGGTTCCATGACTTCGCCATCGCGCCCTCGAACGGGATGCCACGTGCCTGGAGGAAGCTGTGGAAGCCCATGACGCCGAGGCCGACCGAACGCTCGCGGCCGGCCGAATAGGCGGCGCGTTCCATGCCGGGCTCGTGGCGGTCGATATAATCCTGGAGCACGTTGTCGAGGAAGCGCATCACGTCCTCGATCAGGCCCTTCTCGTCCTTCCACTGATCCCAGGTTTCGAGGTTCAGCGACGACAGGCAGCAGACCGCGGTCCGCTCGTTGCCGAGATGATCCTTGCCGGTCGGCAGCGTGATTTCCGAGCACAGGTTCGAGGTCGAGACCTTGAGGCCGAGTTCGCGGTGATGCTTGGGCATCGCCTTGTTCACGTGATCGGCAAAGACGATGTAGGGCTCGCCGGTCTGGAGACGCGTCTCGACGAGCTTCTGGAACAGCGAGCGCGCGTCGACGGTGGCGCGGATCGCCTGGTCCTTCGGCGACCGCAGATGCCATTCCTCGCCGTTGCGCACCGCCTCCATGAACGCGTCGGTGATCAGCACGCCGTGGTGGAGGTTCAGCGCCTTGCGGTTGAAATCGCCCGAGGGTTTGCGGATCTCGAGGAATTCCTCGATCTCGGGGTGCGAGACGTCGAGGTACACCGCGGCCGAACCGCGGCGCAGCGACCCCTGCGAGATGGCGAGGGTGAGCGAATCCATGACGCGGACGAACGGGATGATGCCGCTGGTCTTGCCGTTCAGGCCGACCGGCTCGCCGATGCCGCGGACATTGCCCCAATAGGTGCCGATGCCGCCGCCGCGCGAGGCGAGCCAGACATTCTCGTTCCAGGTGTCGACGATGCCGCCGAGGCTGTCGGGGACCGAGTTGAGATAGCAGGAGATCGGCAGGCCGCGACCGGTGCCGCCGTTCGAGAGAACGGGGGTGGCGGGCATGAACCAGAGCTTCGAGATCGCGTCGTAGAGGCGCTGCGCGTGGCCGGCGTCATCGGCGTACGCAGACGCGACGCGGACGAACAGATCCTGATAGCTCTCGCCCGGGAGCAGATAGCGGTCCTTCAGCGTCTCCTTGCCGAATTCGGTCAGCAGCGCGTCGCGGCTGTGATCGACCTCGACCGGGTAGATCTGCGCGCGCACGGAATGGCTGTCCTGCGCTTGACGCGGCGCCTTGGGGGCCTCTGCTGCGGGCGTGTCGAGGGTCTGTTCGATGGTGTCGGTCGTCATGTCGCTATCCCGGCTGCTGTCTCTGAAATCCAAAAGACCGCTCCTAAAATTCTGTAATCGTTCGAATCGGGAGCATATCCCATGCTATCATCGGGCAGATCAAAAGCAGAACAAAAACTGATCGGCAGCGCGTGGTCACGCCTGTCGACAATCAGGGTGGCAGCCCGAGGGGCGCACCATGTTCTACCAGAGATAGGGCCTGCCGCTGTAAGTAGCCCCCAGATACTGTGCCAATCCCGCAGCGGGTGCAAGCCGCTAGTTGGCCCGTTGCGGCCCTGCCCGGGGTCGATGGGGGTATCGCGAGGCAGCGGCGGCGGCGCGACGCGTGGATCTGCGCCGGGTTCGCGATACGCAAGCGGATTTCGCGCCTTTCGAAATATTTTCGAGCGAGCCGCGCGCGCCCGCGGTCAGCCCGCGCGGCGCATCCCGCGGACCAGCGGCGGGGGGCCGAGCCGTTCGATATCGACCGGATGATCGAAGGCGAGCCCGGCGCGGCCGTCGCGCAGCCAGCGAATCTGCGCGCCGATCATCTGCCCATCGACGAGCTCGATCGAGACCCCGGCCCCGGTCGGATCGCCGCGGACCATCAGCCCCTCGACCATCGCCCCGCTGGTCGAGATGTCGCGGACGCGGACATCGACGAGCGTGTCCTCGACCAGCAGCCGCGCCGAGCGCAGCATCCGCACGCGCGGCGCACGGCTAGTCTTGAACCCGGCGGCCGTCGCCACCCCCGCGGCGGTGGCAAGCTGTTCCATCACCACTTCGTTGAGGACCGGGCGGCCATAGACATAGCCCTGGATATGGCTGCAGCCGAGATCGCGGACCAGCGCGATCTCGTCCTGCAGCTCGACGCCCTCCGCGGTCGTCTCCATGCCGAGCGTGTCAGCGAGCATGACGATCGCCTTGATGATCGCGGCATTGCGGTTGCCGGGCTCGGCCGCGCCCTTCACGAACGACTGGTCGATCTTGATCTTGTCGAACGGCGCGGTGCGCAAATAGCCGAGCGACGAATAGCCGGTGCCGAAATCGTCGAGCGCGAGCCGGACGCCGATTCCTTTGAGCGCCTTGAACATCTGGTCCGAGGACGCGCTCTCGTCGAGGAAGACGCCCTCGGTGATCTCGAGCTCGAGCCGGTTGGCGGGCAGCCCGGACTGGGCGAGCGCGCTGGTGACGAGGGCTGGGAGCGCGGGGTTGGCGAACTGGATCGGCGAGACGTTGACCGCGACGCGGACGTCGGCAGGCCAGCGCGCGGCGGCGTTGCACGCGGTGCGCAGGACCCAGGTGCCGATCGCCTCGATCAGCCCGCATTCCTCCGCGATCGGGATGAAGTCGGCGGGCGACACGGGGCCGCGCGTCGGATGGTTCCAGCGGATCAGCGCCTCATAGCCGACGATCCGCGTCGACTTGGTGCTGACGACGGGCTGGTAGCAGAGGTGGAACGCGCCCTCGGTCACCGCGATGCGCAGATCGTCCTCGAGCTGCTTGCGCGATTTCGCCCCCGCCAGCATGTCGTCCGAATAGAAGCGGTGGACGCCGCGGCCATCGGCCTTGGCCGCATAGAGCGCGAGATCGGCGTTGCGGATCAGCGTCTCCGAATCCTTGCCGTGCTGCGGCGTGATCGCGATGCCGATCGAGCAGCCGATCGAGACCGACGCGCCGCTGATGAAATAGGGCTGCGACAGCGCGAGGATGAGCTCGCGCGACAGGGTGCTGAGCGTGTCGCGGTTGTCGACGCCGGGGAGCACGACCTGGAACTCGTCGCCGCCGAGCCGGCCGACCAGCCCTGCGTCACCGACGACGCGCGTGAGCCGCTGCGCGACCTGTTTGAGCAGCAGGTCGCCTGCCTGATGGCCGAGCGTGTCGTTGACCGCCTTGAATCGGTCGAGATCCATCAGGAACAAGGCGGTCGGGCGGTAGGGCCCGGCCTGCTGCGCGAGCGTCTTGTCGAGCGACAGCCGCATCCGCTGGCGGTTGGCGAGCCCGGTCAGCCCGTCGAACAGCGCGAGGCGGTTGATCTCGGCATCGGCCTTGCGCTTTTCGGTGAGGTCGAAGCCGGTGCCGATAAAGCCCTGAAAGCGGCCGATCTCGTCGATCACGGGTCGGCCAGACATCGACCACCAGCGCTCGGGCGCGGGGTCGGCGGCGGCGCAGACCGAATAGTCCGAGAAGGAGGTGCGCGACGACAGATGGAAGGCGAGCGTGCGTTCGGTGCCGGGTGCCTCGCTGTCCATGCGGAACAGGTCGGTGAGGATGCAGCCGACCAGCCCGGACGACGGGTCGCACCCCTCCTCCGGATCCGACGGCGGCGGGAGCGCGTGCGCCATCTTGGGCGAGATATAGGTGATGCGACCGCGCCGGTCGGCTTCCCAGAACCAGCCGGGGCCGTAATTCTCGAACTCCGCCATCAGCTTCATCGCGAGCCGGCCCTCGCTCGACTGGTCCGCATGATCGAGCGCGAGCGCATAGTCGATCCGCGCCATCCGGTAGGCGACCGCGGCAAACCCGGCAAAGGCGGCGATCGCGACGACCGGCGCGATCCCGACGCCCGACAGCACGGTCAGCATCAGCGCCAGGCCGATGCCGAACCCCAGGGTCGCGGCGCGCACGGCATAAAGCGTGATCGCGGTCACGCTGATCGCGCCGACGATCGCGACCAGCCCGGCGAGCTCGATCGGCCCGCCCGGCAGCTCGACGGTGACCCAGAGCAAGGACAGGAGCGCGGCGGAGAGCCCGGCGGCGCAGGTCGCGAGCACCGCGTTGCGGCGATGGATCGGCCATTCGCGCAGCGTCGCGCTGCGCACCGTCGCAAAGGCCGCGCCGGACAGCAGGGCGATCACCCCCGCATGCACCGCCACCGCCGCGATCAGCGCCGGCTGTGCCGCCAGCGAGACGCCGAAGACGATCGCCGCGGCGACCAGATGCGCGATCAGCGCGACCGGCCAGACCGCGCCGACCTTGGCGAGGCGGACATGCTGCGCGGCGCTCCACGCATCCTCGTCGCTTTCGACGAGCCCGAACAGGATGAGGCTCGTGGCGTCGGGATGATCGCGGAGGGGAATGGCGGGGGAGCGCGAGAACATACCGCGAGCGTACCGCATCAGCGGTTGCGCAATTGCCCTCCGATCATGCTTAACAGGCCGTAAGCGCCTGCATTTATCAGATAAACAGCCCGGTCAGCCAATAGGTCGCCGCCCCGATCGCGGCGGCGGCGGGCAGCGTCACGGTCCAGGCGATGATGATGTTGCTGGCGACGTTCCAGCGCACCGCGGACAGGCGTCGCGCGGCACCCACGCCGACGATCGCGCCGGTGATGGTGTGCGTCGACGAGACCGGCACACCCCAGAAGGTCGCGGCGAACAGCGTGATCGCGCCGCCGGTCTCCGCGCAGAAGCCCTGCGCGGGGGTCAGCCGGGTGATCTTCGACCCCATGGTGTGGACGATCCGCCAGCCGCCCGACAGCGTGCCGAGCGCCATCGCCGCCTGGCAGGACAGCACGACCCAGAAGGGCACGTGGAACTCGCCGCCGAGCAGCCCCTGCGAATAGAGCAGCACCGCGATGATCCCCATCGTCTTCTGCGCGTCGTTGCCGCCATGGCCGAGCGAATAGAGCGCGGCGGAGATAAGCTGGAGCTTGCGGAAGCGCTTGTCGACGCCGAGCGGGGTGAGCTTGAGGCTGGTCCAGGCGACGAGCAGGACGAGCAGCAGCGCGAGCAGCAGCCCGACCGCGGGCGAGACGAAGATCGCGCTGACGGTCTTGATCACGCCGCTCCAGACGATCGCGCCGAAGCCGATCTTGGCGACGCCCGCGCCGAGCAGCCCGCCGATCAGCGCGTGGCTGCTGCTCGAGGGGATGCCGAGCACCCATGTGATGACGTTCCACGCGATCGCGCCGATCAGCGCGGCGAAGATCACCTGCGCGTCGATCACCTGCGCATGGACGATGCCGGTGCCGACGGTCTGCGCGACGTGCAGGCCGAAGACGGCAAAGGCGATGAAGTTGAAGAACGCCGCCCAGAGCACGGCATATTGGGGTTTCAACACGCGCGTCGAGACGACCGTCGCGATCGAGTTCGCGGCGTCGTGCAGGCCGTTCAGGAAATCGAACAGCAGCGCGATGCCGATCAGGCCGATAAGGACCGGAAGCGAGAGGATCATGCGGGGATGCTCCCCCGAGCCTGCATTGGCGTCATCGCGGCGCCTCCCACCAGTTTACCTCCCCGGCGGAGGCCGGGGTCCAGTTGGAGAGGTCGCAGTAACGGTGCGCTGCCTTCAGCCATGGCCGTCCCCCAACTGGGCCCCGGCCTTCGCCGGGGGGGGCCTTGGGGGATGTCGCGGGCCGAAACGACGCGTCACGCATGGTCGATGACGAGTCCCTGGATCTCGTTGGCGACGTCTTCGAAGCGGTCGACGATCTTTTCGAGGCTCGAATAGATTTCGCGGCCGATGATGAAGGCCATCGGGTCGGCATGGCTCTTCGACGCGGCGAAGAGTGCGCGCAGGCCGGTGTCGTGGATGTCGTCGGCGTGACCCTCGATCTGGATCAGCCGGGCGGTCAGGTCGTGGAGGCGGCCGGCGTTGCTGCCGAGCGAGCGGAGCAGCGGGATCGCCTCGGCGGTGATTCGCGCGGCCTCGACGATGATCCCCGCCATATCGCGCATCTCGGGCGCGAATTCGGTCACCTCGTACAGCGCGATCGCGTTGGCGGTGCCGTTCATCTGGTCGATCGCATCGTCCATCACGCCGATCAGGTCGGTGATCGCGCTGCGGTCGAACGGCGTCACGAACACGCGGCGGACGTCCTGCAGGACCTCGCGCGTGATGTCGTCGGCCTCGTGTTCGCGGCGCACGATCTCGGCGATCTGGCTTTCGATCGAGCCTTCGCCGTGGAGCAGCCGGGCGAGCGCGTCGGCGCCCGCGACGAGCGTCGCGGCATGCGCGTCGAACAGCTCGAAGAACCGCCCCTGCTTGGGCATGAGTGCCTGGAACCAGCCCAGCATCGGAAAACGCCTCCTCATTCGTGACCGCAGCACCGGCAGCACGCGTTGTTCGAACGCCACCGGGATCGGTGGCTTTCGGAATCCTCGGATCAGAGCCTTGAGTTCGGGCTCGTCGACCGCGGCGGCGGCCTTATCAGGCGGAAACCACCGTGTCTCGCGCTGATCCCGCTCGGGCCAGTCCGCGACCTGTTCGACGACCTGCATCGGATAGACGCTGACGATCATCGGCCGGAGACGCCCGCTGCGGCGCCGCTTGTCGTAGCAGAAATCGCCGACCGCGCTGGGGCAGGGGATGCCGCGAATCCCGGCTTCCTCGAACGCTTCCTGCGCGGCGGCCTCGTGCGAGGCGAGGCCGGCAATCGGATTGCCCTTGGGGATCACCCAGCGCCGCGTCTCGCGCGAGGTGATGAGCAGGATCTCGGCGGATCCGTCGGCGGTGATCCGGTAGGGCAGGGCAGCGATCTGACGGATCGGTCGGGTCCTCGGGCAAGGTCAAACCCGATGTCTGACACGCACCGCGCGCGAGCGCCAGACGCTCCGCAAAGGTGGCGTGGCGGATGAACCGCCACGATCCGCAAGGGGATGGCGTGGCGGGGTTACCGCCACGCCGGCCGTATCAGCGGAACTTGCCGCTGAGCGAGACACCGATGATCCGCGGTTCGTTGAACACCGCGGCCATGTAGTTCTCGATCACGCCCTTCAGGTTCTTCTCGCCGGTGATGTTGCGTGCGAACACCGCGAGTTCATAGGCGTCGTCGGGCGCGGCATAGCCGATCTTCAGGCCGCCTTCGAAGTTGCCGTTCGCGGTGAACTCCTTGGTCTTGTAGAGCACGAACTGCGTATAGCCCTGGATGTTAAAGTCGCCCGCGATGAACGCGCGACCGCCATTGCCGAGCGGCTGGTCGTAGCGTGCGGTCAGGTCGACATTATACTCCGGCGCATTGGGCAAAGGCTCGCCGTCGATCTTGACGAGGAAGGTCGTGCCGAACGCCCCGGGCACCGGGCGGACCGCCGCGGAGGGCGTGCAGACGACCGCGTTGTTGAGCGCGCAGATCTGCACCTCGGTCGTCTTGTCGCGAATCGCGCTGTGGAGCAGGCTGAGCCCGGCGCCGAGCGTGAGGTTGGGAACGGGCTTCCAGTTCGCCTCGGCCTCCATGCCGTACGCCTCGGCCTTGTTGCCGTTGAACAGGATGCCGTTGCCGTTGAGATCGTTGCCGTTGAGCTGGATGTCGTTGACGCGGTAGCCGAACACGGTCGCGTTGAGGCTCAGCGTGTTGTCGAGCAGGCGGGTCTTGATGCCCGTCTCCCACGACAGGATCGTCTCCGAATTGGCGGTCGAGAAGTCCGAGTTGAACACCGCCGAGCGGCCCTGGATCGTCGGTCCGCGGAAGCCCTGTGCAATGCGCGAGTAGAGGCTGATGTCGGGGCTCGCCTGGTAGAGGAGGCTCGCGTCCCAGCTCGGCTTGGTCGCCTTCAGCGTGACGTCGGTGCGGAAGTTGGCCGGATACTGGCTGATACCGGCGACATTCTGGACAAGCTTGAGCAACTGCGTACGCTTCTTGTCCTCGGTGATGCGGCCGCCGGCGGTGAGCGTCAGCCGGTCCATCAGCTCGTAGCTGACCTGACCGAAGCCGGCCCAGGAGGTGTTGACGTCGTGGAGGCGGACCCAGTTGTTCGGGTTGCGCTGTGCGGTCGTCAGGAAGAAGGTCCGCTGGTAGAAATCGGTGATATCGCGCGTGTCGAAATACAGGCCGCCGACCTGCCAGTTGAAGCGGCCGCCCTGCGTGCCCGAGAGACGCAGTTCCTGCGACCACTGGTCGAGATCGCGGATCTGGCCCTGCGACTGGCCGAAGCCGTTCGCCGTGCCGCGGACGGGGAAGTTCGCGCCCGCGCCGCCATCGGTGTCGCCGCGGCTGAAGCCCGAGGTGGTCTCGTACGCGGTGATCGAGGTGAGCGCGGCAGGACCGAAATCATAGGTCGCGCGGACCGAGCCGCCATAGGTGGTGTAGCTCTGCGGATTGTCATTGCCTTCGTCGAGCGCGACGACGTTGCGCGGTTCGGCCTGGACGTCGTTCGACCCCTTCTTCAGCGCGGCGCGGTGGAACAGCGTCGAGGTGCCGTCATACCAGCGGGCATGGCCCGACAGGTCGAGCGAGAAGGCGTTGCCCGGGGTCAGCGCGAGCTGGACGCGGACGTTGCGGTCGTCGAAGCCGCCCATCGCGTTCTTGCGCGGGGTCGCGGTGCTGTCCTGCGTGACGCCGGCATAGACGTTGTCGACATAGTTTTCGCGGTGCTGGAGCAGCGTCGAGACGCGGATCGACAGCAGGTCCTTGATCAGCGGGCCACCGACGCCCGCGTCGACGCTGACGCTGCCATAGGTGCCGACCGAGGCCGAGGCGCGGCTGTCGAAGTCGTTGGTCGGCTTGATCGTGTCGAACTTGATGATGCCCGCGGTCGTGTTGCGGCCGAACAGCGAGCCCTGCGGGCCGCGCAGCACCTCGACCTGGCGGACGTCATAGACCGGGTTCGACTTCAGCACGACATGCTCGAGGATCACGTCGTCCTGGATGATCGTGACCGGCTGCGACGCGCCGAGGTAGAAATCGATGTTGCCGAGACCGCGGATGTAGAAGCGCGGGAAGATGCGGCCGGTGGTGGTCTCGACATAGAGGCCGGGGACGCGGCCCGACAGCGACAGCAGCGTGTCGTCGCCACCCGCCTGGAACGCGCGCAACGCATCGCCCGAGGCGACGCCGACCGACAGCGGCACGCGCTGGAGATTCTCCGAGCGGCGTTCGGCGGTGACGACGATCTCGCCGAGGCCGTCTTCAGCGGGGGTGGCAGCCGGGGCGGTGGTCGTGTCCTGGGCGGCGGCGGGCAGCGCGGCGAGCAGCAATGTCGCGGGTGCGATGCCGCGCAGGAGCGACGTGGTCAGACGGGTGCGTGTCACGGTGATATTCCCTGGATGATCTTCTTGGTTTTACCGAAGGGACACCCGACGAGCCGCGCGCGCCGATCGCGGCCACCCCCGTGGACCGTGATCGCCGTCGCGCGGCTCATGCTGTCGCAATGCCCCCCGGCGATGCGCTAGGCGCGGATCATGTTGGAAAAATGACAGTCGGCGCATCCGGCTGCCACGGCGCGAATTTGGGCATGACGGCGGCGAAGAGCGGGCTTGCGAGATAGCGGCCCAGCCAGTCGTGGAGCGCGGGGAGGGGGAGCGTGTCGAACCAGGCGCGGTCGGTCTGCGCGAACTGGCGGACGAAGGGGAGTATCGCCATGTCGGTCAGCGTGAAGCGGGGCGCGACGAGATGGCCGGTGGCGTGCAGCCGCGCGTCGAGATCGGCGAGGATCGCGGCGGCGGCGGCGCGGTGCTCAAGCGGGTCGGTCGCGTGGCGATCGGCATATTTGTAGCGGTCGAGATGATGCTTGAACGCGCCGTCGTTGGTCGCGATCAGATCGGTGTCCTCTCCGGCGAGCCAGTCGAGCGGATCGGCTGTGGCGAGCGCCCAGTGCATGATGGCGAGGCTCTGGTCGATGACGCGGCCGTCGGGGAGGATCAGGACGGGGACGGTGCCCTTGGGGGAGGCGGCGAGCATCGCGGCGGGCTTGGCGCGCAGGACGATCTCGCGGAGCTCGACCGCGATGCCGCTGGCGACGACCGCGCTGCGGGCGCGGATCGCGTAGGGGCAGCGGCGGAAGCTGTAGAGGATGGGGAGCATGGGTTGGGTATAGGGGGCGGGGGACGGCGCGTCTCCGGGCTGGTTCGCGCGCCGTCGCTCGCGAGGGTTTCTGCTGGCTCCTTGCGCTCGCCCCACCCCGGCGGAGGCCGGGGCCCAGTTGGGAAGGTTTTCGTGATGGCGGGCGGGGGATTATCACCTTGGTCCCCCCATCTGGGCCCCGGCCTTCGCCGGGGTGGTGTTTAGGAGGGTGGGCTCGCCTCTGTCTACCACCCCGGCGGAGGCCGGGGCCCAGTTGGGAAGGCGGTTGTGATGGCGGGCTGGGGGCTATCACGTTGGTCCCCCCAACTGGGCCCCGGCCTTCGCCGGGGTGGTGCTCCTTTTCTGGGCGTGGGGAGTGGCCCCTCCCGTTACAGCCCGAAGCGGAGCGTCGCGCGGATGTCGCGGCCGGCTAGGGGGGCGAAGTCCTTGAGGAAGCTGGCGTGGCGGCGGGCTTCGACGTCGAACAGGTTGTTCGCGCTGAGCAGGATCGAGGTCTTGCTGTCCTTGCCGAACGGGTTGAAGCCCAGGGTCGCGTTGACCATCGTGTAGCCGTTGGTGGTCGTCTCGAACGCGGCGATGCGGTCCTGGTCGAAGACGTGCTCGACCTCGAGCCGGCCGTTGACGCGGTCGCCCTGTGCCTCGATCCCGCCGAGCACGCGCATCGGCGGGATGCGCGGCACGGGGCCGTTGTCCACGATCGTCGCGCGGACATAATCGCCGAGCAGGTCGGCGTTGAGGACATAGCCGCCGATCTGCGCGAGCCGGACCGAGGCATTGGCCTCGAACCCGTAATAGCGCGCATCCGCCTGCTGATACTGGAAGCAGGGCAGGTCGACCTCGCGCCCCGACGGATCGGCGGCGGTCTGGCAGACGCTCTGCGCGACCTGGTTCTCCGAGATATAGTTGGAGAAGTCGTTGTAATAGGCCGACGCGTCGAAGCTGAAGCCGTCGCCATGCGCGTGGAGCGTGCCCTCGATGCCCCAGCTCTTCTCGAGCTTGAAGTCGGGGCTGCCGAATTCATAGGCCTGGGTGCCGGCATGGCCGCCGTTTGCGAACAGCTCCTCGGCCGACGGCGCGCGCTCGGTGTGCGAGAGGTTGACGCCCAAGCGGACCGCGTCGGTCACGCCGTAGGAGGCGCCAAGCGAGCCCGAGACCGCGTCGAAGCTGCGGCTGCCGCGGAAGAAGCGGAGATCGTCGAGCGGCGTCTTGGCGGAGAGCGACGTCGTCTCGTAGCGCAGCCCGCCCTCGGCCCGGAATGCGCCGGCGCTGTATTGCTGGAGCGTGAAGAGGCCGGTCTGGTTGGTCTCGTTGCGCGGCAGGAAGGCCTCGTCGCCGTTCACGTCGAACAGGCGGTTGAAATATTGCACGCCCGATGCGCCCTGCCAGCCGCCGCGATTGGCCTGGACCAGTTCGATCCGGCCTTCGGTGCCGTTGTTGAAGAAGGCGGTGCCGACGCCGCCATCGGGTTCGAGCTCGAAATGGCGATAGGTGGCGTGGCCCGCGCGGACGCGGATCTTGTCGAGGAAGCCGCCGCCGGTGTTGATCTCGCCGCGCAGGTCGACGCGGTTCTGGACGACGTCGAGGCGGGGCGCCTCCTGCTCCTGGCCGACGGCGGTCGCATAGCGGATCGGCACGCCGTAGAGGCTGTCATAATGGCTGTACGACACGCCGAGATTGCCACCATCGGTGATGATCGACGCGCCGACACCCGCGGTCCAGGTCTCGGACTGGGTATTCGGGAGCTTGCCGCGGAGCGCGGCGGAGCCGGCGAAGTCGATCGGCTCGTCGGTATCCTGCGGCAGGCCGACCTGGCTGAGCGCGGCGGCGCGCGCCTGCGACGACAGGATGTTGCCGCCAGTGCGCAGATTGCCCGACTTCAGATAGGAGCCGTCGGCGTGGAGGACGAGGTGCTGGCCGACCGCGACGTCACCCGCGCCGCCGCCCGAGCGCTCGTTCGCGGCCGAGCCGTAGGTGGCGATGCCGTTCACGCGGTAGCCATTTTCGGGGACGGTGCGCGGGATGCGCGTGTCGATGACGTTGACGACGCCGCCGACCGCGGACGAGCCGAACAGGAGGGCAGACGGGCCGCGCAGCACCTCGATCCGCTCGGCGAGCAGCGGGTCGATGATGACCGCGTGATCGACCGAGGTGTTCGAGACGTCGATCGAACCGATCCCGTCGGTCAGCACGCGGATGCGCTCGCCCTGGAAGCCGCGCAGGATCGGGCGCGACGCGCTGGGGCCGAACGAGGTGGCGGACACGCCGGGCTGGCGCGCGAGCGTCTCGCCGATGGTCGGGCGCAGGTTGCGGGTGAGCTCGGCGCCCGAGAGGATCGAGGTGCCCTGGAGGACGTCGGTCTCGCTCTGGCGGACGGGGGCGGTGACGAGGATCTCGGCGGCCGCGCGCGGGGCGGGGGTGCGGGTCGGGGCTGGGGTTGCGGCAGGCGTATCGGCCGGTGCGCCGGTCGGCGGCGTGTCGGTCTGGGCGGTCGCGGCGGTCGCGGCGAAGACCGCCAGCGCGCTGATCCCGATGAAAGTCTTACGCATAGAAACGCTCCTTGAACCCCGGAGCTGTCGCCTAGCGCGAATGATGTATCATATCAAAGAAGATGTTCGCAGTTGCGGAAAATTGGGCGGCGGGTTGTTGCCATGATGCAACATATCATCGGGGACGGCCGGGCGTCAGGGTTTGTCGTAGGGGGTGAAGTCGGTGAAGCGGCAGGAGGGGGAGGGGATCGACAGGCCGGGTTCGATCAGCCGGAACCGGTCGTTGCGGCAGAGCTGGCCGCCATAGATGTCGACGATGATCGTCGACAGCGGGCGCAATTGCGGACAGGGGCCGACCGGGCCGGTGCGCCAGACGCGCTTGCCCGACTGGCGATAGAGGATGGTGGTCGCGTCGAGGATCGTGGGCCCCTGGACCAGGCCGATGCCGATGCAGCGGACCGGCGCGCCGGCGATGCGCCCCGCGAGTGGATCGTCGCGGCCGGCGACGAGCGTCAGTGCGAGCGCGGCGAGGGCGGCGATCCGGCCGGAGCGCGGCATCCTCACCGAACCTTCCGATAGGGGACGAACTCGCCGAAGCTGCAGCTGCCGCTGGGGAAGCGGCTGGCGCGGTCGATCGTGTTGGCGATGTCGCCGCGGCAGAGCTGGCCGGTCGGCGTCCGCGTGATCAGGATGTTGCGGTCGAGATCGCCGCATCCGCCATTGGTCTCGGTCCGGTAGATCGTGCCGTTGTTGACGCGGTAGAGGAAGGTCGAGCCGTAGCTGGTCACCTGCTTCTGGCCGAGGGCGTTGAGGCACAGGGTCGGCTCGCCGGGGGTCAGCCCCTTGAGCGCGGTCGCGAGCTTTCGCTGCGTTTCGGTTTCGCGCTGCGCGATCTGCGCCTGTTCGCGCGGGGTCGCCGTACACGCCGTGGCGGCGATCGTCAGGCAGAGCAGCGATAAGCGTGTCATGATGCGCATGCGGTTTCCTTTGCGCCCCCGAGGGGCCCGACATAGCCTATTCAGCCCTTGAACGCATCCTTTGCCGCGCGGCGTTCGCCGAGCTCGGCGGCCGAGGTCGCGCGGAGAAACGGATTGGTCGCGCGTTCGAGCCCGATCGTCGTCGGCACGGTTGCCTCGCCGCGCGCGCGGGCCGCGTCGACCTCGGCCATCCGGTCGCGGATCGCGCTATTGTCGGGCTCGGCTACCAGCGCGTAGCGGCCGTTCGACTGGGTATATTCATGCCCGCAATAGACCTGCGTTTCGTCGGGCAGCGCGGCGTAGCGCTGCATGTTGGCGAACATGTCGGCGGGGGTGCCCTCGAACAGCCGGCCGCAGCCCATCGCGAACAGCGTGTCGCCAGTGAAGATCACCGCGTCGTCGGCGAAGTGGAAGGCGATATGGCCCTGCGTATGCCCGGGCACCGTCATCACCTGCGCGGCGTGCGTGCCGAGCGTGACGACGTCGCCCTCGGTCACGGTGCGGTCGAGCGTCGGGATCTTCGCGGCCTCGGCGGCGGGGCCGGTGACGGTCGCGCCCTGAGCGCGGATCGCGGCGTTGCCGCCGGTGTGATCGGGATGCCAGTGCGTCGTCCAGACGTGATCGATCCGCCAGCCGCGCGCGGTCGCCGCGGCGATCACCGGATCCGCCTCGCCCGGGTCGAGCGCGACCGTCGTGCCGCTGTCGGGATCGTGGATCAGCCAGGCGTAATTGTCGCTGAGGACGGGCACGCGGACGATGTCGAGGGGCATGGCGGGCTTTCGAAGGCGGTGGCCAGGTGTGGCGCCGGGGTTGGGGGGATGCAAGGATAACGCATGAGTGGGCGGTCGGGGGGCGCACATGACCGGGAGTCTCGACTTCCTGCGGCGGGCGGGCGTAGGGTGGTGAAAACATTGAGAGGATCCGCAATGAAACTGGCCAGCCTGAAGGACGCAGATCCAGCCCGGGGCCGTGACGGCCGGCTTGTCGTCGTGTCGAACGACCTCGCCTGGTATGCCGATGCGACGCATATCGCGCCGACGCTGCAGGCCGCGCTCGACGACTGGGACCGGCTTGCGCCGATGCTCGAGAATCTGTCGACCGATCTGGAGCATGAGATGATCCCGATGCGGCGGTTCCACGAGCATGACGCGGCGTCGCCCTTGCCGCGCGCCTATCAGTGGGCGGATGGCTCCGCCTATGTGAACCATGTCGCGCTCGTGCGGCAGGCGCGCGCCGCCGAGATGCCCGACAGCTTCTGGCACGATCCGCTGATGTATCAGGGCGGGTCGGACGGGTTTCTGGGGCCGCGCGACCCGATCCCGCTCGCCGACGAGAGCTGGGGCTGCGACATGGAGGGCGAGGTCGTCGTCGTGACCGGCGACGTGCCGATGGGCGCGAGCCGCGACGAGGCGCTGGCGGCGGTGCGGCTGGTCGGGCTGACCAACGACGTGTCGCTGCGTAACCTGATCCCGGCCGAGCTGGGCAAGGGATTCGGCTTCTTCCAGTCCAAGCCCGCCAGTGCGTTTTCCCCGGTGTTCGTGACGCCCGAGTCGCTTGGCGACTGGTGGCAGGACGGCAAGCTGCACCGCAAGCTGATGGTCGACCTGAACGGCCAGCCCTTTGGCCGCGCCGAGGCGGGCGAGGACATGACGTTCGATTTCGGCACGCTGATCGCGCACGCCGCCAAGACGCGCAAGCTGGGCGCGGGGACGATCGTCGGGTCGGGCACGGTGTCGAACCGCGGCGCGGATGGCGGGCCGGGCAAGCCGATTGCCGAGGGCGGCGTCGGCTATTCCTGCCTGGCCGAAGTGCGGACGATCGAGACGATCGCGGGCGGCGCGGCGGTGACCCCGTTCCTCAAAAAGGGCGACACGGTGCGGATCTGGGCGGAGGACGACCGGCATCGCCCGATCTTCGGGGTGATCGAGCAGACGGTGGAGTAGCGGGCGGGCGCGCTTCAGGGCCGTTCGCCATAGGCCTTGCGCTGCGCTGACGTGGCGCGGTCCCACCAGGCGCGGGCGAGCAGATCCGCGATCCGCTCGCCCGCGCCGGTGTTGTAACGGACCAGCACCGCCGGCCAGCCGTCATAATGATCGGTCTGCCAGAAGGTCGCGGGGTCGGTGTCGAGCAGGATCTCCTTCTCGTCGAGACCGATATGGAGCACGAAGCTGCCGGGGTCGGGCGCGGTGGTCGACGCGAGCGTCTTGCCGCGGAACCTGAGTGCGGGCCGGCCGTAGCTGGTGCCCGGCTCGACACCCGGCAGCGTGCATCCGATCGCGACGATGGCGTCCCAGTCCTGCAGCATGTCGCGCTGTCCCTCCCCCTGTCTGCCCGTGTCCGCCCGCGTCCGCAGGGTGCTGCTATCGCATTGATCGCACGGCGTTGCACGCGGCCGGTGCGAATGCGGCAACCGGGCAAAACTCCCTCTCGCCAATGCCGTTGAAATTTTATAACAAGGCCGCGAAGAGCGATCCGGCGCGTACGCCGCCGGGCGATGGAGATGGAGTGACGATGGCCAGCGAGCACCCTCGCGCCGATTCGCAGCCGCTGCGCAATCTACCCGGATTGACGCTGCATGTGCCCGAACCGAAGTTTCGACCCGGCGATCCGGTCGATTTCGCCGAAGTCGACGTGCCGCCCGCGGGCCAGGCGCGGCGCCCCGATACCGCGGACAAGGCGAGCGATTTCACCGATCTCGCCTATACGCTGGTCCGCGTTCTCGACGACGAGGGCCATGCGGTCGGGCCGTGGGATCCCAAGCTTTCGCCCGATATGCTGCGGCGTATGCTGCGCAGCATGGCGCTGCTCCGCGCGTTCGACGAACGCATGTTCCGTGCGCAGCGGCAGGGCAAGACGAGCTTCTACATGAAGGCGCTAGGCGAGGAGGCGGTCGCGGTCGCGGCGGCCTATGCGCTCGATTACGAGGACATGTGCTTCCCCTCCTATCGCCAGCAGGGGCTGCTCATCGCACGGGGCTGGAGCCTCGTCGACATGATGAACCAGATCTATTCGAACACCGCGGACCGGCTTGGCGGCAAGCAGCTGCCGATCATGTATTCGGTCAAGGAAGCCGGGTTCTTCTCGATCTCGGGCAACCTCACGACGCAATATCCTCAAGCCGTGGGCTGGGCGATGGCGTCGGCGGCGAAGGGCGACACGCGGATCGCGGCGACGTGGTGCGGCGAGGGATCGACCGCGGAGGGTGACTTCCATTCGGCGTGCACCTTTGCTGCGGTCTACCGCGCGCCGGTGATCTTCAACGTCGTCAACAACCAGTGGGCGATTTCGAGCTTCTCCGGGTTTGCGGGCGCGGAGGCGACGACGTTTGCGGCGCGGGCGGTCGGCTATGGCATTGCCGGGCTTCGGGTCGACGGTAACGACGCGCTGGCCGTGTACGCAGCCACTGAATGGGCGGCCGAGCGGGCGCGGACCAACCAGGGGCCAACGCTGATCGAGCATTTCACCTATCGCGCGGAAGGCCATTCGACCTCGGACGATCCGGGCCAGTATCGCAGCGAGGGCGAGCCCAATGCGTGGCCGCTCGGCGACCCGATCAAGCGGTTGAAGGATCACCTGATCGCGATCGGCGAATGGGACGACGAGCGCCACGCGGCGCAGGACAAGGAGCTCGCCGAGCAGGTGAAGGCCGCGCAGAAGGAGGCCGAGAAGAACGGCATCCTCGGCCACGGGCTGCACCAGCCGCTCGAATCGCTGTTCGACGGCGTGTTCGAGGAACTGCCCTGGCATCTGAAGGAGCAGCGTCAGCAGATGCTCGATGAGGAGACGGCAAGCGGCCGTCCATGGGATCGCAAGGCATGAGCGACATGATCGAGGCACCCGGGTCCGACGCAGCGGACGGCGGCGAGACCAGCCGGATGAACATGATCCAGGCGATCAACTCCGCCATGGACATCATGATGACGCGCGATCCCGATGTGATCGTGATGGGCGAGGATGTCGGCTATTTCGGCGGCGTGTTCCGCGCGACCGCGGGGTTGCAGGCGAAACACGGCAAGACGCGCGTGTTCGACACGCCGATCACCGAATGCGGGATCATCGGCGTCGCGGTGGGCATGGGTGCCTACGGCCTGCGTCCGGTCCCCGAGATCCAGTTCGCGGATTACATCTATCCCGCGCTCGACCAGCTCGTGTCGGAAGCCGCGCGGCTGCGCTATCGCTCGGCGGGCGAGTTCACCTCGCCGATCACGGTACGATCGCCGTTCGGCGGCGGCATCTTCGGCGGGCAGACCCACAGCCAGAGCCCCGAGGGGCTGTTCACGCACATGTCGGGGATCAAGACGGTGATCCCGTCGACGCCCTATGACGCGAAGGGCCTGCTGATCGCGGCGATCGAGGACAATGACCCGACGCTCTTCTTCGAGCCCAAGCGCATCTATAACGGGCCGTTCGACGGCTATTGGGATCGGCCGTCGCAGAACTGGTCGAAGCATCCCGCGGGTGAGGTGCCGACGGGATATTACAAGATCGAGCTCGGCAAGGCGAAGATCGTCCGGGCGGGCGAGGCGCTGACGATCCTCGCCTATGGCACGATGGTGCATGTCTGCGCGGCGGTGATCGCCGAGACGGGGATCGACGCGGAGATCGTCGACCTGCGCACGCTCGTCCCGCTCGACATCGAGACGATCGAGGCGTCGGTGAAGAAGACCGGGCGCTGCATGATCGTCCACGAGGCGACGCGGACCAGCGGCTTTGGCGCCGAGCTGTCGGCGCTGGTGCAGGAACGCTGTTTTTACCATCTCGAGGCACCGATCGAGCGCGTGACCGGGTTCGACACGCCGTACCCGCACAGCCTGGAATGGGCCTATTTCCCGGGGCCGGTCCGCATCACCGAGGCCCTCAAGAAGATCATGAAGGACGCATAATGGCTCGCTTTACCTTCAAACTGCCGGATATCGGCGAAGGCATCTCGGAGGCCGAGATCGTCGCATGGCACGTCGCGATCGGCGACCGCGTCGAGGAGGATTCGCCGGTCGCGGACATGATGACCGACAAGGCGACGGTCGAGATGGAGTCGCCGGTGTCGGGCGTCGTCGTCGAGCTGGCGGGCGAGGTCGGCGATCAGGTGTCGATCGGGGCCGCGCTGGTGGTGATCGAGACGGATGCGGTCGACGCCGGGGGCGAGGTCGTGGCTGCGCCGTTGACGGCGGCGCAGGCGGAGACGGCCGAGCAGTATGAGGCGGAGAATCCGGGGGTCGAAGAGGTGGTCGAAACGCCGACCGCCACCACCCCGGCGGAGGCCGGGGCCCAGTTGGGGGGCGCCGGTAACGACGCGCAGTCCGTTATTACGTCGACCTCTCCAACTGGACCCCGGCCTTCGCCGGGGGGGAGTGACGAGCAGGTCGCTGCCGCCAAGGCACACGCGCTGGCGTCGCCCGCGGTGCGGGCGCGGGCGCGGGATCTGGGGATTGATCTGGCGTCGGTGAAGACCGAGTCCGACCGGGTCCGTCATGCCGATCTCGACGCGTATCTGCGATACGGCGCGGGTCAGGGCTATCAGGCGCCGGGGGCGAGCCGCGCGCGCGCGGACCAGCCGATCAAGGTCATCGGCATGCGGCGCAAGATCGCCGAGAACATGGCCGCGTCGAAGCGGGCGATCCCGCATTTCACCTATGTCGACGAGATCGACGTCACTGCCCTGGAAGCGATGCGTGCGGATCTGAACGCCAATCGTGGCGGGCGACCCAAGCTGACGATGCTGCCGCTGATGATCGTCGCGATTTGCAAGACGATCCCCGATTTCCCGATGCTCAACGCGCGTTACGACGACGAGGCGGGCGTGGTGACGCGGCATGGCGCGATCCATCTGGGCATGGCGGCGCAGACCGATGCGGGGCTGACCGTGCCCGTGATCCGCGACGCGCAGGATCGTAACGTCTGGCAGCTCGCGACCGAGATCACGCGGCTCGCCGAGGCGGCGCGCGCGGGCAAGCTCGCGCCGAACGAGATGGGCGGCGGCACGATCACCGTCACCTCGCTCGGGCCGCTCGGCGGGATCGCGACGACGCCGGTGATCAACCGGCCCGAGGTCGCGATCATCGGGCCGAACAAGATCGTCGAACGCCCCGTGTTTAAGGGCGACGAGGTGGTCCGTGCGAAGCTGATGAACCTGTCGATCAGCTGCGACCACCGTGTCGTCGATGGCTGGGACGCGGCGAGCTTCGTCCAGGGGCTGAAGAAGTATCTCGAGACGCCGGTCCTGCTGTTCGCGGACTGAGGTTCAGCGCGGCCGTGGCGGGGTGGGGCGGGTCTTCAACAGCCATGGTCGCGGGCCGCTGGTCGGGCGGGGCGTGCCGTCGAGCCGCTTCGCGCTGATCAGCGCGACGCGGTTGAGGATCATCTGGCCCTTGAACGCGTCGAGCCCGCCACCGGTCGGCTTGGCGAGGATGCGGCGGACGGTGTCCATGCCGCCGACGACATGGCCGAAGGCCGCATAGCCGAGATAGCCCGGGCGCGCGTCCATCGCGGGCGTCGGGCCCACAGTGATGAAGAAATTGCCGCCCGCCGAGCCGGGCTCGCTGCCGCGCGCCATCGAGATCGTTGCGTCGAGATGGCGAATGCCGGTCTGCGTCGTGGTCTCGAGCGGGAAGGCGGGCAGGATGCGCCGCGCGTCGGTGCGGATGCCGCCCTGGATGAAGCCGAATTTCGGCGCCTTCTTGCCGCGCGCGGCGCGGTAGAAATCGGTGCCGTCGAAGCGGCCGTCATCGACATAGGCGAGGAAGTTCGCGCTGGTCTTGGGGGCATGGCGCGTGTCGAGCGCGAGCGTGATCGGGCCTTCGGACGTGGTGAGGCGGACGCGGACGGTGCCGGGTTTCGCGGGGGTGGGTTTCTGGGGGGCGGCGGAGGCCGGGGTGGCCAGCAGCGCTAGCGCCGGGAGGAGGAGGAAACGCATAGGCGGGGCAGGACCTTGTCATTCTGAACAGGGGTCGCCCTGTATACGTCCCGTCATCCTGACGAAAGTCAGGACCCAGAGCCACACGCGCCGCACCCCGTTACCCTGGGTCCTGACTTTCGTCAGGATGACGGGAGGGGGCAGGGTGGATGGTGCGGAGCGACGGGAGGGTGCGTCATCCCTCCCGCCCCCGTCGCGTCAGACGATCTCGAACAGGCCGGCGGCGCCCATGCCGCCCGCGGTGCACATCGAGACCACGACATAGCGAACGCCGCGCTTGCGGCCCTCGATCAGCGCGTGGCCGACGAGGCGCGAGCCGGTCATGCCGAAGGGGTGGCCGACCGCGATCGCGCCGCCATTGACGTTGTATTTTTCGGGATCGATGCCGAGATGGTCGCGGCAATAGAGGCATTGCGACGCGAACGCCTCGTTCAGTTCCCACAGGCCGATGTCCGCGACGGTCAGCCCGGCGCGGTCGAGCAGCCTGGGGATCGCGAAGACCGGGCCGATGCCCATTTCGGCAGGATCGCAGCCCGCCGACTGGAAACCGCGATAGATACCGAGGATCTCCTTGCCCTCGGCCTCGGCGGTCCGGCGGTCCATCAGCAGCTGCGCGGAGGCGCCGTCGGAGAGCTGGCTGGCATTGCCCGCGGTGACGCTGGTCCCCGGGCTGGAGAAATCGCCGCCCGGCCAGACCGTCTTGAGCCCGGCGAGCGCCTCCGCAGTCGTGCCCGCGCGGATCCCCTCGTCCTGGGTCAGCGTGACGTTCTCGCTGCCGGTGCGCGTGCCCTGCTTGTCGAACAGCGCCTTCTCGACGGTGATCGGCACGATCTCCTCGGCGAACGCGCCGCTCGCGAGGCCGGCGGCAGCGCGCTGCTGGCTCATCGCGGCATAGGCGTCCTGCGCCTCGCGGCTAATGCCATATTTGCGCGCGACGATCTCGGCGGTCTCGATCATCGGGATATAGGCGGCGGGCTCGCGCGCAGTGACGCTCTGGTTGACGTAGCGCGGCGCGTCCTTCGTCACGGTGTAGCTGATCGATTCCATCCCGCCCGCCAGCGCGACATCGGCCTCGTCACAGATGATCGTGCGGGCAGCGAGCGCGACCGCGGTCAGCCCCGAGCCGCATTTGCGGTCGAGCGTGACCGCGGGGACCGATTCGGGCAGGCCACCGGCGAAGAGCGCCATGCGTCCGGCATTGCCGCCCTGCGTCCCCCATTGGTTGCCGACCCCCCAGAACACCTCGTCGATACGCGCGGGGTCGATCCCGGCGCGCTCGACCACCGCGTTCATGACGTGTCCGCCGAGCACCGGGGCCTCGGTCGCGTTGAACGCGCCGCGATAGGCTTTGCCGATGGCGGTACGGGCAGTCGAGACGATGGCGGCTTCACGCATGCTTGGACCTTTCGAGGACCGGGTATGGTCAAGCGTCGTCTAGGGATTCGGTCCGGCGTTGGAAAGGGCCCGGCGGGCGAGGCGCGCCTGCCAGAGCATCAGCAGCGGCACGACGAGGATTTCCATGCCGAGCCCCAGCACATGCCCGCGCGACGGCATGCCGACATCGATCAGCGAGACGAGCCGCGCGAGGCCGCCGACCACGATCAGCCCGCCGAGCAGGCGGAAGCGCGGGCCCTTTGTCTCGATATGCGGAATGCAGCTGAGAAAGCCGAGCCCGGTCGCGAAGAAGATGCCCGAAATATAGCGGAAATGGCTGTCGAGATCGCGCGGCACGTCGGCGAGGTGGCCGAACGGGGCTGGGCCGTGGACGATCCCCTGACCGCCCACGAGCAGCGGCAGGAGGCAGGCGAGCGCGACGACGCCCTGCAGCAGGCGGTGTTCGAGCATCATGTCAGCTTGTCGAGCAGTTCGGGGTTGTCGAGCAGTTCGGGGCGGATGCGGAAGGCGACCAGCGAGATCCGCACCTCGATCATGAAGCTGGCAAAGGCGGCGATCAGCAGGATCATCGCGAGGATGAACGAGACCGCGACATAGGTCCCGAAGTGCAGCTTCGCGAGTTCGGCGATGAACAGCAGCGCGATGACGATACAGGTCATGATCGCGCTCGACACCGCGAGGAAGAGCGAGGCGTTGATGATCGTCATCCGCCGGTCAAGCAGCCGCAACTCCCAGATATGGCGGATGCGTTCAGGCCCCGCGCTGCTGGGATGGAGCTTTTCGAGCTGGCGGGCGCGGTCGATGACGCGCGAGAGGCGACCGGCGAGCACGTTGAGCAGCTGGCCGATGCCCGCGAGCATAAAGACGGGCGCAAGCGACAGCTGGATCGTCTGCGCGATCGTCGAAACGGCGGGAAGGGGTATCATCCTGATCATCATGCGGAATAACCGCGCCGGAGGGAAGCCAATCCCGCCCCCGCCCTGAAGCCCTGCGGCGACGGGTGCGATCCTGCACTACCTGGTAAGGGATTGCTGCTAGGGGGCGTGCGATGTCGAAGCCGATGCTCCTGTCCGACCGCGTGCCGGTGCCGCCTAGCGTGCAGGCGAGCGTGGTCGAGGGCCTGAGCATCGCGATCGACGCGGTCGCCGCGCGCGCGGCGCCGAGCCACCGGTTCCTGCGCTATGGCTGGTATGCGGCCGCGCTGAGTGCCTATGGCGGGCGTGCGAAGACCCTGGTGGTCGAGGAGGACGGTGTCGCGGCGATCGCGTTGCCGTTCGTCGCGCTCGGCCCGGCGTGGCTGCGGCTGGCGACGGTGCCGGGCTGTTACTGGCCGTTCCGCAGTTTCGGCATGGCGATGGGGGCGAGCGAGGCGGCCCGCGCGGCGGCGCTGCGCGGGCTATCCGCGCAGTGCAACGGCCTGCGGATCGGGCCGGTCCAGGACGGCGATCCGGCGGCGGACGCGCTGATCGCGAGCGCGCGGGCGGCGGGATGGTGCGCGATCGACCGGCATGTCGGCGACGCCTGGGTGCTCGACCTCGTGCCGAGCGTCGATGGCGAGCGCTGGCCGCGCAACTCGACGCTGCGCAAGAACCGGTTTCACGAAAAGCATCTGGCCGAGCATGGCGCGCTCGACTGGCAGGCGCTGGCGGGGGCGGACTGGCCGGCGCGGTTCGCCGATCTGGGCGCGGTCGAGCAGACGAGCTGGGTCGCGCAGGAGACTGATCGCCGCGACATGAAGTTCACGACCGACGGGCATCTCGCCTTCTGGCAGGCGGCGGCGGTCGACCCGGTGCTGGCGGGGATGTTCCGGGCCGCGCTGCTCCGCGTCGACGGGGTGCCCGCCGCCTTCTCGTTCGACATCGACACGGGGGCGCTGATCTACGCGATCGCCAACAGCTACGATCCGCGTTTCGCCAAGCATTCGCCGGGCAAGCTGCTCTACTGGCGCAACCTGGTCGCGGCGATGGCGCGCGGCGCGACCAGGGTCGACTGGGGCGCGGGCGACAGCGGCTACAAGCGGGTGATCGGCGCGACGGAGGGCGCACCGATCCGCGACTGGCTGTTGCTCAGGCCCGGGCTGCCCGCGATTGCGGGTCGCGCGCTGGCCGGCTGGTGGCGGCGCAGCGGCGGGCGCTAGTCGCGGATATAGCGGAAATACCAGACCTCATGGCCCTGGCGCCGGGCTTTCCGCTCATAGCGCGTCTCGGGCCAGTCGTCGGGGCGGGTCAGGAAGTCCTGCGGGGTGCGCGCCTGCCAGGTGAAGTCGCGGCGCTGGTCCATGATCATCATCGACCAGCGGCAATAGGTCGGATCGTCGGTGCCGAGCCGGAATTCGGCGCCGGGCTTCAGCTTGGCGGCGATCGTGTCGAGCGGGCCGTGATTGACCATGCGCCGCTTGGCGTGGCGCGCCTTGCGCCAGGGATCGGGGTGGAGGAGGTAGAGCCGGTCGAGGCTGGCATCGGGCAGCCGCTCGATCACCTCGAGCGCGTCGCCCATATAGAGCCGGACATTGGTCAGCCCGCCGTCGCGGATATGGCCGAGCGCGCCGACGACGCCGTTGAGGAACGGTTCGCAGCCGATGAAGCCCACATCGGGATTGGCCGATGCCTGGCCGGCGAGATGTTCGCCCGCGCCGAAGCCGATCTCGACATGCAGCGGACGGTCGTCGCCGAACAGGGTCGCGGCGTCGACGATCCCCGTCTCGGGAACCGACAGACGCGGGAGCATCTCCTCGACGAGCGCGGACTGGCCCTGGCGAAGCTTGTGGCCCTGGCGACGGCCATAGAGGCGGCGAATGGTGGCGGGATCGTTCATCGCCGCGCGCTCTAGCGGTCGATTGCGCGGGAGCAAAGCACGGAGCGGTCCGTTACAAGGCCGTAATGGCCGAAAACAGCACCACCACGTCGGACACCGGGTCCGCACCCGAGGGGCCCGAGCAGGACGTCGAGGAACTCAAGGCGGCGGACGCGGGCGATCTCCACCGCGCGGTGCGCGAGGCGGGCGAGGACGAACTCGCGCGCCCGGGGGTCTCGCTGTTCTTCTCCGCGCTCGCGGCGGGGCTGGCGATCACCGCGTCGCTGGTCGCCGAGGGTGCGCTTCACGCCGCGCTGCCCGATACGCCGTGGCGCGAGCTGGTCGTGTCGCTCGGCTATCCGGCGGGGTTCCTGGTCGTCATTCTCGGGCGGATGCAATTGTTCACCGAGAGCACGATCAGCGCGATGCTGCCGCTGGTGACCAAGCCGTCGCGCTGGGCGCTGCGGCGGACGTTGCGGCTGTGGGGCATCGTGCTGGGCGCCAACCTGCTCGGCACCGCGCTGACCGCCGCGGCGATCGCGGGCGGTGTGCTCGGCGGGGCGGAGCTGCGCGAAGCGATGATCGCGGTGTCGATGCGGATCACCGAGCTTGGAGCCTGGGCGACGTTCGTCAACGCGATCCCGGCGGGGTTCATGATCGCGATCCTCGCCTGGTCGCTGCCCAATGCGCGCGGCGAGGCGTTCATGGTGATCTTCGCGGTGACCTATGTGGTCGCGATCGGCGGGTTCAGCCATTCGATCGTCGGATCGGACGAGGCGTTCCTGCTGCTGTTCACCGGGCATGTCGACCTGGTCCGGACCTTTGCCGGACTGTTGCTGCCGGCGATCATGGGGAATCTCGTCGGTGGTGCGGGGGTGTTCGCGCTGCTGGCGCATGCGCAGGTGCGCGGCGAAATGCGACAGAAGGACTGATGATGACGGGCAAGAGCAAGAGTGCGGCGGCAAAGATCGCCGAGGTCGACCGCAAGGCGACCTACAAGCTGGCCGAACACCGCGACGCGCCGGTGGTGAAGGCGACGGGCTTTCTCGCCGAGGTCGCCGACCAGCCGCAGCTGATCGCGACGTCGATCGGCACGCTGGTGATCGGGCTGGTCGCGCGGCGGCCCGACCTGATCCGCGGCGGCGCGCGGATGCTCGCCTCGCACCTGGCGGCGACCGCGGCGAAATCGGTGATCAAGCATTCGGTCGACCGAACGCGGCCGGGCCATGCGCTCGACACCGGCAAGGCGCGGTTCGAGACGGGCGACAGCCAGGACCACAAGCAGACGTCCTTCCCCTCGGGCCATACCGCGGGCGCGGTCGCGGTCGCGCGTGCGGCGTCGCGCGACATCGACGGCGCGGCGATGCCGTCGGCGCTGGCGACGGTCGCGGTGGCGGCGGCCCAGCCGGTCAACGGCAAGCATTATCTGTCCGACCTGGTCGTCGGCGCGGCGGTCGGCTGGATCGCCGAGGCGGCGGTCAGCGCGCTGTTCGACCGAGTCGCGCCGGTCGTCGAGCATGTCACTGAAAACAGGGAAAGATCCGCGGATCACGATCCCGCGACAGTACCGAACGGGGCCGAGGGAACCGTTCCGCCTGCGTGACGGTTTGGATGGCCTCACAAGAGGGATTTATACATGAAGACCATCGCTACCGCGCTCATGCTCGCAACGCTGACCATTCCGCTCGCAGCGTGTGGCGGCAAGGGTGACGACAAGCTGGGCAGTCAGGTCGAGGGCGCCGCGGAGAACCGCGCCGACGCGCTCGAGGCGGCTGCCGACAATCTCGAGGATCGCGCCGAGGCGGTTCGCGATCAGGGCGAGAAGCAGGGCGAGGCGGTCGACGACGCGGACGTGAACGCCGCCGCGATGTCGAACGAGCAGAAGGCGGCCCTCGTCAACGGCAGCGCCGCGCTGCGCTAAGTACAATGATGCCGTCCCCGCCGATTCGGGCGGGGGCGGTATCGTCGGCGGCGTCTGGGGCCGACCGACGATGTTGGGGGGATGCATGATGATCAACCGGCGCCGGCTCGAAACGGGCGGATTCCTGATATTCCTGGTGGTGATCACGATCGCGCTCGTCGTGGTCGTCTGGTCGTACGCCCTGGCGCTGCTGTGGGCCGCGCTCGCCGCGATCCTGTTCCAGCCGCTGTTCCAGCGTCTGCTCGAGCGGATGCCGACGCGTCGCAACACCGCCGCTGCACTGACGCTGCTGATCATCCTGTTCGCGGTCGTCGTGCCGAGCATGATCATCGGCGGGATGATCGTCGACCAGGCGGGCACGGTCTATACCCGCATCCAGAATGGCGAGATCAATTTCGCCGCCTATTTCAACCAGGTGCATGATGCGTTTCCGACGCGCCTGCAGACGCTGCTCGACAAGGCCGGGTTCGATTCGATCGAGCGGATCCAGGCGCGACTGTCGCAGACGATGGGCAACAGCGTGCGGACGATCGCCAGCCAGGCGCTGTCGATCGGGCGCAACGCCGCCGCCTTCCTGCTCGCCTTTGGTATCGCGCTGTACGTGATGTTCTTCCTGCTGCGCGACGGCGAGACGATCGGGCCGAAGATCTGCGACGCGCTGCCGCTCGAGCGGTCGGTCACCGCCGCGTTGGTCGACAAGTTCGTGTCGGTCGTGCGCGCGACGATCAAGGGCACGGTGATCGTCGCATTGGTCCAGGGCGGGCTGGGGGCGGCGACCTTCTGGATCGTCGGGCTGCCCGCGGCCCTGCTCTGGGGCCTGCTGATGGCGCTGACCTCGCTGCTGCCCGCGCTCGGGCCGGCGATCGTCTGGGTCCCTGTCGCGGTCTATCTGCTGGCGACCACCGCGATCTGGCAGGGGCTGGTGGTGATCATCTCGGGCGTCGTCGTGATCGGCATGGCGGACAATATCCTGCGGCCGATCCTGGTCGGGCGCGACACGGGGATCCCCGATTTCGTCGTGCTGGTCACGACGCTGGGCGGGATCGAGCTGATCGGCCTCAGCGGTATCGTCGTCGGGCCGCTGGTCGCGGCGCTGTTCCTGGCGTCGTGGCAGATCCTGACCGAGCAGCGGCACCGGCAGCGCGCGAGCGCGCCGATGGTCGGCGACACGGCGGGGGCCGACCGGTCGCCACCCGGCTGATCGTTTCCGATTTGTCGTAGCGGACATGAAAAAGCCTCCCCCGAACGGTCCGGGGGAGGCTTTTCTGTATCACCTATCGGGCGAAGTGCGTCAGGCGGTTGCGGCCTTCAGCTTGTCGACCAGATCGGTGCGCTCCCAGGTGAAGCTGTCACCCTCGGGCTCGCGGCCGAAATGGCCGTACGCCGCGGTCTTCTTGTAGATCGGCGCGTTGAGCTTGAGGTGCTCGCGGATGCCCTTGGGCGTGAGGCGGACGAGCTTGGGCAGGACCGCCTCGAGCTTGGCCTCTTCGACCGTGCCGGTGCCGTGCGTGTCGACATAGACCGACAGCGGCTCGGCGATGCCGATCGCGTAGCTCAGCTGGATCGTGCAGCGGCGGGCGAGCCCGGCGGCGACGACGTTCTTCGCGAGATAGCGCGCGACGTAAGCGGCCGAACGATCGACCTTGGTCGGATCCTTGCCCGAGAACGCGCCGCCGCCATGCGGGGCTGCGCCGCCGTAGGTGTCGACGATGATCTTGCGGCCGGTGACGCCTGCGTCGCCGTCAGGGCCACCGATCTCGAACGCGCCGGTCGGGTTGATGTAGATCGCGGTCTCGTCCGAGATGAAGCCCGCGGGCAGCACGTCGGTGAACACGCCCATGACATAGTCGCGCAGCTCGGCATACTTGGCCGGATCGGGGTTCTTGCCCTTTTCCGAATAGCCGGGCGCGTGCTGGGTCGAGACGACGAGCGCGGTCGCGCGGACCGGCTTCTCGTTCTCATAGGCGAGCGTCACCTGGCTCTTGGCGTCGGGCTCGAGGAACGGGGCGGCGCCCGAATGGCGATCGGCGGCCATCCGCTCGAGGATCTTGTGGCTGTAGTAGAGCGTCGCGGGCATCAGGCCCGGCGTCTCGTCGGTCGCGTAACCGAACATGATGCCCTGGTCGCCGGCACCCTCGTCCTTGTTGCCGCTCTCGTCGACGCCCATCGCGATCTCTGCGGACTGGCCGTGGAGGTTGTTCTCGAAGCGGAACTCGTTCCAGTGGAAGCCCGACTGCTCGTAGCCGATTTCCTTGACGGTGTTGCGGACGGCCGCCTCGATCTCGTCGAGTACGCCATCGGCCCACTGGTCGTTCTCATAGATGCCCTTGCCGCGGATCTCGCCGGCGAGGACGACGAGCTGCGTGGTCGTCAGCGTCTCGCAGGCGATGCGCGCCTCGGGATCCTTGGCGAGGAACAGGTCGACGATCGTGTCGCTGATCTGGTCGGCGACCTTGTCGGGATGGCCTTCGGAGACCGACTCGGAGGTGAAGAGAAAGGACTTGCGCATGAAACCTCTTCGCAAAAGGCCCGGCGGTGGGGCACCGCGGAGCATCATATAAGGAAAGCTTTATATGTCCTTCTAGCGTTCGCGGCGGCGCAGGGCAACGGCCAAGGCGATCATCGCCGCCATCACCAGCCCCGCCGCCAGATTGCCGAGCCGCGCGAACAGCGTCACGGGCAGCGCGGGCGGCATCGGCAGCTCGGCCGCGCCCGCGGTCTCGTGCGCGACGGTGGCGAGCAGGCGACCGTCCGCGGCGATGATCGCGGAGATGCCGGTCGGGGTCGCGCGGACGATCGGCAGCCCCTCCTCGATCGCGCGCATCCGGGCTTGGGCGAGATGCTGCGGCGGGCCCCAGCTGCCGAACCAGGCATCGTTCGAGGGGTTGAACAACAGCCGCGGGCGGTGCGCGCGGTCGACCGTCTGCCCTGAGAAGATGATCTCGTAGCAGATCTGGATGCCGATCGAGCCGAAGCCCGCGAGCGTCAGGTTGCCCGGCCCCTCGCCCGAGGTGAAGTCGATGTCGCCGGGGACGAGCCGCGCGAGCCCGAGCGGTTTCAGCAGCCACGGCATCGGCAGATATTCGCCGTAGGGGACGAGATGCGCCTTGTCGTAGCGGCCGCGCAGCCGCGCCTGTGCGTCGATCGCGAACACCGAATTGGTCGCGCCCGCGATCCGGTCCTCGCGGTCGAACGACAGCGAGGTGCCGCCGGTCAGCAGGATGTCGTCGGGGCCGAGCAGCCGCGCGATCCGGCGGCGCAGATAGGCCGGGCTCGACCAGTCATAGGCGTAGAAGGGATAGCCATCCTCGAGATAGTCGCGCACCACGCCTTCCGGCCAGACGACGAGGCGGGGGGTGGCGCCGGGGGTGCCCGACAGCTTTTCGAGTGCGGACAGGACGCGTTCGCCGTCCGATTCGCTGCGATCCTCCTGGCCGATATCGGGCTGGACGACGCGGACGCGCGGGGCATTGGCGGGGGCGGCGGGGGCGTCGGTCCACAGCGCCGACAGCGCGGCGAGCGCGAGCAGGGGCACGACGATCGCGGGCATCGCGACGCGGCGACGGCTGAGCATCCACAGCGATCCCGCCGCGACGATCGTCACCCCCGACAGCGCATAGGTGCCGATCCAGGCGGACAGCCGCGCGATGCCGATCGCGGGCAGCCACATCACCCCCAGCGGATCCCAGGCATAGCCGGTGAACAGCACGCTGCGCAGCCACTCGGTCGCGATCCACGCGGCGGCGAAGACGAGGATGAAGGCGGGGTCGGGCGTTGCGGTCGCGCGGCGTCCGAACCGCCAGGCGAGGCCCGCGGCGACCATCGGGAAGATCGCGAGGTAGAGCGCGAGCCCGACCGCGGCGAAATAGCCGAGCACCGGCGGCATCGCGTCCTGAAAGTCGAATGCGTGCTGGAACCAGTTGTTGTTCACGGTGAAATGCCCGAGCCCGAACAGCCAGCCGCCCCACAGCGCCTGGCGGAGCGTCGGTGCATCGTGGACGAGCGCGAGCCACGCGGCGACCGCGACGAGCGCGAGCGGCCAGAGATCGAGCGGCGCAAACCCCGTCGCGGCGATCGCGCCGAGCAGGACGCAGGCGAGCGCGGGGGAGGTGAGGGCGGCGCGGGCGGGAGAGCGGGTCACGCCTGCGCTATGGCGTGGCGGCGGGGGGCGGGCAATATCTGAGGCTGCATCTGGCGTGGCGGCGGGGCTGGATGGGGGTACCGGGGTTGGTGCGGTGGGTGCTTTCGTTGGCCTCGGTACCAACGCCTGGGTCTACCCCCACACATGACCACCCCGGCGAAGGCCGGGGTCCAGCTGGGAAGGTCGCCGTGACGACGCGCAACCTTTAGTTACCACCGTCCCCCAACTGGGCCCCGGCCTTCGCCGGGGTGGTGTCATCTTCTTTGCGGGTGGCTGGCACTATATCGACAAATAGCATCGTGCAGGCCGCATCCCTTGCACCTCCCCGGCGGAGGCCGGGGTCCAGGTGGGAAGGTCGCAGTGACGGCGCGCTGTCCTGCGTTACCACCGTCCCCCAACTGGGCCCCGGCCTTCGCCGGGGTGGTGCCACCTCCTTGCGGGCAGCTGGTACTATATCGACAAATAGCATCGTGCAGGCCGCATCCCTTGCACCTCCCCGGCGGAGGCCGGGGTCCAGCTGGGAAGGTCGCCGTGACGGCGCGCTGTCCTTCGTTACCACCGTCCCCCAACTGGGCCCCGGCCTTCGCCGGGGTGGTGCCATCTCCTTGCGGGCGGCTGGTACGATATCGACAAATAGCATCGTGCAGGCCGCATCCCTTGCACCTCCCCGCCGGAGGCCGGGGTCCAGGTGGGAAGGTCGCAGTGACGACGCGCTGTCCTGCGTTACCGTCGTCCCCCAACTGGGCCCCGGCCTTCGCCGGGGTGGTGGGGAGGAATGGGGGCGGTAGCGACCGGTGGCCGAACCTCGAGCTGTTTCCCCGCGAAGGCGGGGATCCAGACTGGGCTCCCGCCTTCGCGGGAGAACAGGGGGGGGCCGCTTATGGGGAGAGCGGGGGCGCGATACTTCGACAATAGC
This sequence comes from Sphingomonas sp. BK481, assembly GCF_014194875.1. Classification (NCBI taxonomy): domain Bacteria; kingdom Pseudomonadati; phylum Pseudomonadota; class Alphaproteobacteria; order Sphingomonadales; family Sphingomonadaceae; genus Sphingomonas; species Sphingomonas sp. BK481. The sequence goes on from NZ_JACIAP010000001.1 coordinate 136,405, forward strand.
GGCGGACGGTCGGCGATCATCGCATAGCGGGGGCGGGGTGACGCAGGGGATCATCCGCTCTATCCTGCCGCGCATGACGCTGCGCCCCTTTCATCTCGCCTTTCCCGTCCATGACCTCGCCGCCGCGCGGGCCTTTTACGGGGGGACTCTCGGTTGTCCCGAGGGGCGGTCGAGCGATCACTGGATCGATTTCGACCTGTTCGGGCATCAGATCGTCGCGCATCTCGATCCGGCGGCGAAGGCGGTCGCGGTCGAGAATGCGGTTGATGGCCATCAGGTGCCGGTGCCGCATTTCGGCGTCGTGCTGACGATGGACGACTGGACCAGCCTGTCCGAGCGGGTCGCGGCGGCGGGGGTCCGGTTCGGGATCGCGCCGCATGTCCGCTTCAAGGGCGAAGTCGGCGAGCAGGCGACGATGTTCTTTTGCGACCCCAGCGGCAACGCGCTCGAGTTCAAGGCGTTCGCACAGGACGCGATGCTGTTCGCACACTGAGGATCAAAGAATGTCCAATCCCATTTCGGTCGATATCCCCCACAAGCTCGGCAAGGCGGGGGTGCGATCGCGGCTCGACAGCGGCATCGACACGATCGGATCGAAGATCCCCGGCGGATCGGTGACCGATCGGCGCTGGGAAGGCGATACACTGCACTTCACCGTGAGCGCGATGGGGCAGGTGATCGGCAGCAAGGTCACGGTGTTCGAGGACACTGTCCATGCGATCGTCGACCTGCCGGGGCTGCTCGGGCTGTTCGCAGGCAAGGTGCAGGACATGATCCGCAAGGAAGGGCCGAAGCTGCTGCGCTGAGAGTTCGCGGTGTGACGCCGCCCCGCTCGTCATCCTGACGAACGTCAGGATCCAGGGTCACGGGCGGTGTCTTGTGTTACTCTGGATCCTGACTTTCGTCAGGATGACGGGGGGAGGGGAGGCGTTCTCATGCCTCCCCGTGCTTACTTCGTACTGACGCGCCAGATCGTGTTGCCGACGTCGTCGGCGACGAGCAGCGCGCCGCTCTTGTCGGTGATGACGCCGACCGGGCGGCCCTGTGCTTCGCCATCCTTGTTGAGGAAGCCGCCGAGCACGTCGACGGGCTTCGCGTTCGCCGCCGGGAAGCCGGTGTCGCCGAACGGGATGTAGACGACCTTGTAGCCCGAGAGCGGCTTGCGGTTCCACGAGCCGTGCTCGCCGACGAAAACGCCGTTGGTGAAGCGGTCGCCGAGCTTCGCGTCGCCCGCAAAGGTCAGGCCGAGCGCGGCAACATGCGGTCCGAGTGCATAGTCGGGACGCTTGGCATATTGCTGGAGCGCAGGGTTCTTCGGCTCGACGCGATCGTCGGGATAGCCGCCCCAATAATACCAGGGCCAGCCGAAGTGATCGCCGAACTCGACCTGGGTCAGATAGTCGGGCGCGAGGTCCGAGCCGAGCATGTCGCGTTCGTTGACGACGGTCCAGAGCTGGCCCGATTTGGGGTTGATCGCCATGCCGTTGGGGTTGCGCAGACCGGCGGCATAGATCCGCCAGTTCTTGTCCTTCGGCCAGACCTGAAGGATGTTGGCGCGGTATTTTTCTGCGTCCATGCCGTTTTCGGCGATGTTCGACGCCGAGCCGACGCCGACATAGAGCGTCTTGCCGTCGGGGGCGGCAATCACGTTGCGCGCCCAGTGATTGCCGCCGCCGTTGAGCGGGATGACACGCTCGGGCTTGGCGGTGATCCGGGTCGCGCCCTCGGTATAGGGCACGCGGACGAGCGCGTCGGTGTTGCCGATATAGAGCTGGCCATCCATCAGCGTCATGCCGAAGGGCGAGTTGAGCCCGGTCATGAAGGCCGAGCGCATCTCGGCGATGCCGTCGCCGTCCGCGTCGCGCAGCAGCGTGATGCGGTTGGCCGAGGGCACGCCCGCACCCGCGCGGCCCATCAGGAAGTTCATCACCGTTGTGACGATGCCGGGACCTTTACGCGGTGGCGAATTGGTCTCGGCGACCAGCACGTCGCCATTGGGCAGACGGTAGAGCCAGCGCGGATGATCGAGCCCGGCCGCGAACGGCTGGACCTTCATCCCCGCCGCCGCGGTCGGCATCGCGCCCTTGGGCCAGCCGACCGCCTTGGCGACGCCGATCGTCGGCAGCATCTGGATCCGCGGCGCGGTGATGTCGGGCCGCTTGCCGGTGACCTGGTTGACGTCGAGCCGGGCGGTATCGGGCCAGGCGAGCCAGGTGAACCCGGCGATCCCGACCAGGATGATCAGCCCGAGCACGATGAGGATGTGTTTGCGCATACAGGAGAGTTAGGCGGGAGTGCGGGCGGGGGCAATGGCGTGATTGCGGTTGGCGGTGGAGCGCACTGCTTCGTCATTCCCGCGGAGGCGGGAATCCAGAGGGGCAGGGCCTGCGTGCCGTCGGACGGTCAGCCGGTATGGGTTCCCGCCTTCGCGGGAATGACGTGCGGGGGGGGGGGCGGGTCGTGTGTCGGCCGACGCACCGCCCCCCTCGTGTCAGTCGTCGTCTTCGACCAGTACCACCGGGGGGTGGAGGCGGAGGCGGTTGACGCGGCGTTCGTCGGCTTCGGTGACTTCGAGCTTCCAGCCGCTCGGATGATCGACGCACTCGCCGATCTGCGGGACATGGCCTGCGAGCAGCGCGGCGAGGCCGCCCAGCGTGTCGATATCGCCATCGACCTCGGCGAGCCGCGGGTCGATCAGTTCGGCGGCATCCTCGAGCTCGGCGCGCGCGTCGACGTCCCAGGCGCCGCCGTCGATCGGCGTCATCAGCACCTGCGGCGCGTCGTCATGCTCGTCCTCGATATCGCCGACGATCTCCTCGATCAGGTCCTCGAACGTGACGAGCCCCTCGGTGCCCGAATATTCGTCGAGCACGATCGTCAGATGGACGTGCTTCTGCCGCATGTCAGCGAGCAGATCGAGCGCGCCGCGCGACATCGGCGCGTAGAGCGGCTCGCGGATCAGCCCGGCGAGCGTCGTCGGATGCTCGGCGCCGGTCGCGAGGATCGTGAAGACGTCCTTGATATGGACCATGCCGATGATCGTATCGAGATTGTCGCGATAGACCGGCAGGCGGCTGTGGCCGGCCTCGGCGAACAGCTTGACGAGGTCGGCGAACGACGTCTCCTCCTCGACCGCGATGATGTCGGCGCGCGGCACGCCGACATCGCCTGCGTCCCGCTCGCTGAAATGCAGCAGGTTGCGGACCATCTGGCGCTCGAGCGGGGTGAGATCGCCCTTGGCATCGGGGGCGGGATCGCCCTCGTGCCGGTCGATCGCATCCTCGAGCTGGTCGCGCAGCGATTCGTCGGGGGCACCGAAGATCAGGCCTTTCAGCCCGCGCCAGATACTGTCGGTACTATCGCCGTTTCCGGCATTGGGGCCATCGGCCATCGTGGTCGTCAGTCCTCTGTGATGAGATAGGGATCGTGGAGCCCGAGCGCGGCGAGCGCGTCGCGTTCGATCTGCTCCATACCCTCCGCCTCGTCGTCGTCCATATGATCATAGCCTAGCAGATGCAGCGTGCCGTGCACCATCAGATGCATCGCATGATCCTCGACCGAGATGCCGCGCTCGGCAGCTTCCGCGACGCAGACGCCGTGCGCGAGGATGATGTCGCCGAGCAGCACCTCGCCATCGTCCGAATTCTGCGCGATCGTCTCGAGCAGATCGGCCTGCACCATCGGGAAGGACAACACGTTGGTCGGCTTGTCCTTCTGGCGATATTGCTTGTTGAGCGTGTGGACCTCGTCGTCCGACGCGAGCCGGAACGAGATCTCAACCGTGGCGGCGCCGGTCAGTAGCTGGCCGTGCGGGGTGCGTTCGATCGCCGCAGTCGCGGCGCGCTGGGCAAGGCCGTCCCAGTCCTGGTCGGGCCAGGGAGCCTCCGAAGAGAGCGCGATTTCGAGCATGCGGGTCCTTCCGGCGGAAACGTCAGGACGAAATCATTACACAGGTGGCAAAGTTCCGCACCCCTTACGGTATGCGGATGGCCCGGCGGCTATCCCGGTATGTCCGGAATAGCCGCGCGGGGATCAGGCGTCGCTGCCCTCATAGGCTTCGACGACGCGGCCGACGATCGGGTGGCGGACGACGTCGCCGACGGTGAAGCGGCACATCGAGATGCTCTCGACCCCCTCCAGCCGGCGGACCGCGTCGGCAAGACCCGAGGCGGCGACGCCGCCGGGGATGTCGACCTGCTTTGGATCGCCGCAGATCACCATGCGGCTGTTCTGGCCGAAGCGGGTAAGGAACATCTTCATCTGCGCCGGCGTGGTGTTCTGCGCCTCGTCGAGGATCACGAACGCGTCGGCCAGCGTCCGGCCGCGCATGAAGGCGATCGGTGCGACCTCGATCTCGCCACTCGCGATGCGGCGTTCGACCTGCTCGGCCGGGAGGCAGTCGTAGAGCGCATCGTACAAGGGGCGGAGATAGGGATCGACCTTCTCCTTCATGTCGCCGGGGAGGAAGCCCAGCCGCTCGCCTGCTTCGACCGCGGGGCGCGACAGGATCAGGCGCTGGACGCTGCCGGTGATGAGTTGCTGGACCGCCTGCGCGACCGCGACATAGGTCTTGCCGGTGCCTGCCGGCCCGAGCGCAAAGATCATGTCGTTGTTGGTCAGTTCGCGCATGTAGTGCGCCTGCGCCGGGGTGCGCGGGACGATCGTCTTCTTGCGCGTGCGGATCATGATCGGCGGAGCAGCGCCGCCGCCGGCATCGGCGCGGATGATGCCTTCGAGCACGGGTTCGTCGGCCATCGCGATCGAGGCGTCGACGAGGCCGGTGTCGACATCCTCGCCGCGCTGGATCCGGGCATAGAGATCGTGGAGCACGTCGCGCGCCTTGGCGACCTGTTCCGCGGTGCCCTCCAGACCAATCTTGTTGCCGCGCGCGGTGATGTACACACCGAGGCGGTTTTCGAGCGCTACCAGATTCTGGTCGTACTGGCCGAAGAGCCGGACGAGGAGTTGGGGCTTGTCGAACAGCAGCTCGACTCGGGCGCGGTCACCGGACTGGGCGGGAACGGGTTTACGGCTCATGCGGTCCTTTCGGGGGCAGGCGTGTCGGATCGGTGATCGGGTATGGTCGGGCCGACACGCATCACGCCTGGGATGGCGTTCGACCAGAGATGAGCATGGGAGCCCGCGCGTTCAAGCGGCGCCGGGGCGCCTGGCTGGCGATGATTCGAGTCGCGTGGGCGAAGCTGCATCGAGGGGGAGTGTGGCAGGGGATTCGGGTGGGGGACAGCGGTAGTTTTCGTACGGTGCGCGAAGGTGCGGGGGGCGTTGCCTGAAAGCCGCAGCGGGTGGGGCGAGGCGCGCGATTCCCGTGATCGCCATACCACCCCGGCGGAGGCCGGGGCCCAGTGGGGAAGGTCGATGTAACGGGGGATCGTCCGTCGTTATGCCCGTTCCCCAACAGGGCCCCGGCCTTCGCCGGGGTGGTCGTAAAGGGTGGGGCGGTTTCAGGCGGCCTGCGCGATGCGTTCCACGCCGGTCAGCGAGTTGGGGCCAGCCGCCGCGAGCGTGACCTCCACCAGGTCGCCGATCGCATGGTCGCCGATCAGGTGGACCGATTGCAGCCAGGGCGACTTGCCGATCAGCTGGCCGGGGAGCTTGCCGGGGCGCTCGAGCAGCACGGTGCAGGTGCGGCCGACGGTGGCGGCGTTGAACGCGTGCTGGTCGCGGTTGAGCGCGGCCTGAAGGCGCTGGAGGCGCTCGTCCATCACCGCCTCGGGGACCTGCTCGACGATCGACGCGGCGGGGGTGCCGGGGCGCGGGCTGTATTTGAAGCTGTAGGCCTGCGCATAGCCGACCGCGTCGACGAGGCTCAGCGTGTCCTCGAACTCGGCGTCGGTCTCGCCGGGGAAGCCGACGATGAAGTCGCCCGACAGCGCGATGTCGGGGCGCACCGCGCGGACTTGGTCGAGCAGGCGGAGATAGGAGTCGCGGGTGTGGCTGCGGTTCATCGCCTTCAGCACGCGGTCGCTGCCCGCCTGCACGGGGAGGTGGAGGAACGGCATCAGGCTCTCGACGTCGCGGTGCGCGTCGATCAGGCCCTGCGTCATGTCGTTGGGGTGGCTGGTCGTGTAGCGGATCCGCGCGAGGCCGGGGATGCGGTCGAGGTCGCGGATCAGGTCGTGGAGGCCGCGCGTGTCCTCGGACCAGGCGTTGACGTTCTGGCCGAGCAGCGTGATCTCGCGCGCGCCGGCGTCGACCAGCGCCTTGGCCTCGTCGACGATGGCGGCGAACGGGCGGCTGATCTCGGCGCCGCGGGTATAGGGGACGACGCAATAGGTGCAGAACTTGTCGCAGCCTTCCTGCACGGTCAGGAACGCCGACGGCGCGACCTTGCGGCGGGTCGGGAGCGCGCCGAACTTCGACAGCAGCGGCATGTCGGTGTCGAGCGACGGCGTGCCTGCCGCGGCCTTGGCGACGAGGTCGGGGAGGTTGTGATAGGCCTGCGGGCCGACGACGACGTCGACCTTGGCGCGGGTGAAGATCTCCTGCCCCTCGGCCTGTGCGACGCAGCCGGCGACCGCGATCATCGGCGTCTTGCCGGTCTTGCGCAGCTGATCCTTGCGCAACCGGCCGATGTCCGAATAGACTTTTTCGGTCGCGCGCTCGCGGATGTGGCAGGTGTTGAGCACGACGATGTCGGCATCGACCGCATCGGCCTGGGTCAGCCCGTCGGCGGCCATCAGTTCGGCCATGCGCTCGCCGTCATAGACGTTCATCTGGCAGCCGAACGACTTGACGTGATAGGTCTTGGGTTTCGAGGTCATGCGCGCGCCGTACCAAATTTGTGTGCGTGGGGGGAGGGGCGTCTTCGGGGGCGGTATCCGAGGGTGCCTCCCCGGACGTCAGAAGCACCGCCCCGGCACCAAGGGTACCTCCCCGGCGGAGGCCGGGGTCCAGTTGGGGGACGTTGCTGACTGAGGGTGGCGCCTCGTTACTGCGGCCTTGCCAACTGGGCCCCGGCCTTCGCCGGGGTGGTGTTTGAGGGCTGGGTGGGGGCAGTGCGCTCCCCCCTGTTCTCCCGCGAGGGCGGGAGCCCAGGCTGGGTCCCCGCCTTCGCGGGGAAACATAGTCTTAAAGGGCTTCGATGCGGCGGCGGGCTTCGGTGGCGATGGCTTTGCGGTCGCCGTGGTCGGCGGGGGCGAAGGGTTCGGCGAAGTGCAAGGTCGCGACGAAGCTGCCGCGGCGTTTCAGGACGCGGGCGGCGTGGTGCTGGCCGGGTTCGTCGCCGACCCAGGCGAGCTCGTGCGTGGCGGGGCCATAGTCGATGCGGACCGGCTGGACGCGGACGCCGGGCGGGGGCGGGTCGAGCGCGGCGAGCAGCGCGGCCTTGAAGGGGAGGAGCGTGACGCCGTCGCCGGTGGTGCCCTCGGGGAACAGCGTGACGGGCCAGTCGCGCGCGAGCGTGTCGCGGAGCTGCGCGATCTGCGCGGTCACCGCCATGCGATCGGCGCGGCTGACGAAGATGGTCGCGTTCAGCGTGCAGAGCCAGCCGACCAGCGGTACGCCGCGCAACTCGGCCTTGGCGATGAAGGCGGTGCCGGTCGCGCCCGACAGGAGCAGGATGTCGATCCAGCTGAGATGATTGGCGACGAACACCACGTCATGCCGCAACGGCGTGCCGACGATCCGTCGCCGCGCGCCGATGATCCGGCCGACCAGCCCGAGAAAGCGCGGCGGCCAGGGCGATCGCCGGCCGAACAGCCGCCACAGCCCGTGGACCGGCAGCGCGAGCATCAGCGCGATCAGCAGCGCCGCGAGCCGCGCGACGAGACGCAGGCGCCCGATCGGATCAGTCCTTGCGGGTCAGCGCGACGCCGTAGAGTTCCATGCGGTGATCGACCAGCCGGAAGCCGAGCTTCTCGGCGATCGCCTTCTGAAGCTGCTCAAGCTCGGGATCGACGAATTCGATCACCTTGCCGCTCTCGACGTCGATCAGATGGTCGTGATGCGCCTCGGGTGCGGGTTCGTAGCGCGCGCGGCCGTCGCCAAAATCATGGCGGTCGAGAATGCCCGCCTCCTCGAACAGCCGCACGGTGCGATAGACGGTCGCGATCGAGATGCCGGGGTCGATCGCGGACGCGCGCTCATAGACCTTCTCGACATCGGGATGATCATCCGCTTCCGACAGGACGCGCGCGATGACGCGGCGCTGCTCGGTAATGCGCAGGCCCTTCTCGTTGCAGAGGGCTTCCAGATCGATCTTGCGCGGCATGTGTCATTCCCTTGGTAAACCCCCATGTAGGCGGTTAACGCTGTTGCGAAAAGGGATAGTGACTCGCAATAAGCCTCAGATGCCGAGCGCGCGCGAATAGGTGTGCGCGTCGTGCGCCACCCCCGACCGGCCGCGATAATAGGCGCGGCGTTCGCCGACCTTGGCAAAGCCGTGCGCGGTGTAGAGTTGGACCGCCTCATTGCCCGCGCGCACCTCGAGATGCAGCGTGGCGACGTTCGCGGCGATGCAGTCGGCGATCACCGCGCCGACCAGCGCGGTGCCGATGCCGCGGCGGCGCGCATCGGTCGCGACCGCGATCAGCAACAGCTCCGCCTCATCGAGCACGGTCCGCGTCATCGCGAAGCCCGCGGGGCGATCGTCGACAAAGGCGAGGACGAGCTGGATGCCGGGCAGTGCGAGCACGCCGAGGCACTGGGTGCGCGTCCACGCCTCGCCATACGCGGGGTCGAATGCGTCGCCCATCAGCGCGTCGACGATGGCGAGGTCGCGCGCGTCGCCCGCGCGCAGCACGACCGCGGATGCTGCGTCTTCGTCGGAAGGCGGGGGCACGGCGCGGGTCGCCATCAGCGCGGCACCGCCGGACGGACCGCGGCGGGCTTCGCATCGGGCGCGCGGCCGTAGATCGGGACGGGCGGCAGCGCGGTGAGCGTCTCGGGCAGCAGGATTGCGGCGCCCGCGTCGGGCAGCGCCTCGGTCAGGTCGAGATCATCGGCGAGCGCGGCGAGCCAGCGCACGCCATTGCCGACCGCGCGCCGCCCCGCCAGCGCCGCGAGCGCCGCGTCGGGCTTCAGCGACACCATGTCGGTGCGCGGCGACAGATCGGCGGCAAAGCACTGCATGAAGACCTCGCCATGCCCGCCCTCTAAAACTACTGCAATATCATCGGTTAAGCGATCGTCGAATCCGGCCGCCGCGACCAAAGGCAGCGACGAGAAGCCGGTGACCGTCGCCGACCAGCCGAGCGCGAGGCCGCGCGCGGCGGCGATGCCGACGCGGACGCCGGTGAAGCTGCCGGGGCCGACATCAACGAGGATGCGGTCGGCGCGGCCGCCGCCGGGCAGCGCGGCGATCATCGGCACGAGCCGTTCGGCATGGCCGCGCCCGACGACGTCATGCGTGCGCGCGACGATCACGCCGTCATCGGCGAGCGCGACCGAGCAGGCGGCAGTGGACGTCTCGATGATCAGCGTGCGCATATCGGTAATTCCTCTCCCCTCCGGGAAGAGGGCGTGATGTCAGGCGATGCTGTTGAACTTCGCGAAGTCGGGGCGTGGCGACCTGGCGAAGATCGTCGCGGGATCGCCATAGCCGAGCGTCGCGATGAAGTTGGTATGGACCGCGGGCGTGTCGGCGAAGAAGGCAGCATCGACCTTGTCCGCGTCGAACCCCGACATCGGTCCGGTGTCGAGCCCGAGCATCCGCGCGGCGATGATGAAATAGGCGCCCTGCAGCGTCGAATTGCGGAAGGCGGACGCCGCACGCAGTTCGGCACTGCCCGTGAACCAGGATTTCGCATCGGCGTGCGGAAACAGCTCGGGCAGATGCTCGTGGAATTCGGTGTCCATGCCGATGATCACCGAGACGGGCGCGTTCAGGATCTTGGGCTGATTCTGCGCGCTGCACGCCTCGGCAAGCTTTTGCTTGGACTCGTCGCTGACGCACCAGACCAGCCGCGCGGGCAACTGGTTGGCGGACGTCGGACCCCATTTCATCAGATCCCAGATCGCGTGCAGATCGGCCGTCGCGACCGGGCGGTCGGTATAGCCGTTATAGCTGCGCGCCGCACGGAAGATCGCGTCGAGCACGACGTCGGGCTGCGGACCGCGCGGGATCATCAGACGGCGCGCACTTCGGTGACTTCGGGGACGTAATATTTCAGCAACTGCTCGATGCCGTTCTTGAGCGTCGCGCTCGACGAGGGGCAGCCGGCGCACGCGCCCTGGAGCTGAAGGAACACCTTGCCCTTGTCGAACCCGCGATAGACGATGTCGCCGCCGTCATTGGCGACTGCAGGACGGACGCGCGTCTCGATCAGGTCGCGGATCTGCGCGACGATATCGGCATCGGCGGGGTCGTCGGTCAGCACGGTATCGCCGGATGGCACCGAGAAGCCTGCGCTCGCGGGGCGGAACAGCGGCATCGCGGCGGAGAAGTGATCGAGCATGATCGCGAGCACGTCGGGCTTCAGATCCGACCAGGCGACGCCGGGGGCGGCGGTCACCGAGACGAAGTCGCGCCCGAAGAACACGCCGGTCACGTCGCCGAGCCGGAAGATCGCGTCGGCGAGCGAACTCGCCTCCGCCTCCTCGGGGGTGGCGAAGTCGCGGGTGCCGGACTCCATGACGGTGCGTCCTGGCAGGAACTTCAACGTCGCGGGGTTCGGGGTGGATTCCGTTTCGATCAGCATGGGGTGCATGTGGCGACGGGGGGCGGAGGGATCAAGCAAACTCTTCCTTGGCACCGGCATAGCGTTTGAGCGGCCGGATGCCGTCAGACGTCGAGCTGTTTCACCGCGGCGTTCCAGTCGCCGATGTTGCGGACCGCGTCCTGGACGAAGGCGGAGCGGCGGACGACCTTCAGGAAGGCGTCGGCGATCCACTTGCCCGGATTGCGCAGCGGCCGCTCGAACTGGATGAGCAGGACGACGCGCGTGCCGCTCGTGTCGTTCCAGACCGCGTGGTTATAGGTGTCGTCGAACACCAGCGTCTCGCCCTCCGACCAGCGCACGGTGCGGTCGTGGACGCGCATCCGGACGTCGCCGTCGCGCGGCACGATCAGGCCGAGGTGACAGGTGATCAGCCCCTTGGTCACGCCGCGATGCTCGGGGATGTGCGTGCCCGGCGCAAGGATCGAGAAGAAGGCGCTGTTGAGCCCCGGGATCTGCGCGACGAGATCGCGCGTCCGCGGGCAGCGCACCAGATTCTCGTCGATCGGATAGCCATAGCCCCAGAGGAAGAACGAGCGCCATTTGTCGATCTCGGCGATCGCGCGGTGATCGGGCGAGATCGTCGCGAGGCTGGGCGAAGCCTCGCCGCGCAGCGCCACCGCGACCGCCTCGTCACGGATATCGCGCCAATGCTCGCGCAGCAGCTGCGTCCAGGCGAAGTCGCGGACGTCGAGCACCGGGTCGTTCGAGACCAGCGACGAGCTTGCGATCAGCCGGTCGAACACGCCGCGCAGATGCTTGCCGACGCGGATGATCAGCGGCCGGCCGGGTTCCGCCGCGAGCGGCGCGCCGGGCCGGGGCGCACCCGAAATGACGGTCAGATCGGGGGTGCGGTGGGTGCTGCTGCGGGGATCACGACCAGAATTTCGCCACATTGCCGGACCCGTTGCGGTCCCGGTCTTCGCCCTGACTTCGGCTTGCATTCGCACTCCACTCTTCGTCGTTCGCTCGTACCGCGCGCCCGTATCCGCGCTTGCAGGTGATTGAGATAGCGCGGCTATGGGACGAAATGATGGCGCGGCGCGCGCGACGGGCACGGCGCTGGCGGTCGGCGGCCGGGGGCGCTACAGGACGGCATGGCGTTTACCCCCCGCGCGCTCGGCGCTCCCGTCTTCCTGTCGCTCGTGCTGTGTCTGGCGATCCCTGCCATCGGCCAATCGGGGGCGCGGCCCGCGTCCCGCGCCAAGCCGCCCGCGGCGGCACCTGCTGCACCCGTCCAGCCGCAGACCGTGGCGATGCCCGGCGAGGCGCCGACGCTGCCGGGGCTGCCCGGGATCGACACGACCGCGTGGCTCTACAAGGGCAGCGATCTCACCCGCGACCCTGAGTGGAAGTTCGGCACGCTGCCCAACGGGCTGCGCTTTGCCGTGCGCAAGAACGGCGTCCCGCCGGGCCAGGTGTCGGTGCGCGTCCGGGTCGATGCCGGGTCGCTGAACGAGAGCGATGCCGAGCGCGGCTATGCGCATTTCATCGAGCATCTGTCGTTCCGCGGCTCGAAATACGTCCCCGACGGCGAGGCCAAGCGCGTCTGGCAGCGGTTCGGCGCGACGTTCGGATCGGACACCAATGCGCAGACCACGCCCGTTTCGACGACGTACAAGCTCGACCTGCCCTCGGCGAGCGAGGCGGGGCTCGACGACAGCCTGAAGATCCTGTCGGGGATGATGGAGCAGCCGGTGCTGACCGATGCGACGGTCACCGCCGAGCGCCCGGTGGTGCTGGCCGAACAGCGCGAGCAGCCAGGACCCCAGGTGCGGATCGGCGATGCGATCCGATCGACCTTCTTTGCCGGCCAGCCGCTCGCGGACCGGTCGCCGATCGGCAGCATCAAGACGCTCGAGGCGGCGACCGGCGCGAGCATCAAGGCGTTCCACGATCGCTGGTACCGGCCCGAGAACACCGTCGTCATCATTTCGGGCGACATGGACCCGGCGCTGTTCGGACGGCTGATCGTCAAGAACTTCGCGGACTGGAAACCGGTCGGCGCGTTCACCGCGGCGCCCGATTTCGGCAAGCCCGATCCCGCCGCCCCCGCCGCGCAGGCGATCGCCGAGCCGTCGCTGCCCGCGGTCGTCACACTCGGCGTGGTCCGGCCCTGGGTGTACAAGGACGACACCGCGATCATGAACCAGACGCGGCTGGTCGACGTGCTGGCGACGCGGCTGATCAGCCGGCGGCTCGAGACGCGCGCACGCGCCGGTGGCAGCTATCTCCAGGCGGGGGTGTCGATCGACGACGTGTCGCGGTCGGCGAACCTGACCAGCGTCAACATCGTGCCGATCGGGACCGACTGGGAAGCGGCGCTGAAGGATGTGCGCGCGGTGATCGCCGACGCGCAGACCAATGCGCCGAGTCAGGCCGAGGTCGACCGCGAATATGCCGATTTCGACACGATCATGCGTACCCAGGTCGAGACCGCACGGGTCGAGGCGGGTGCGCGTCAGGCCGACGACATGGTCGGGGCGCTCGATATCCGCGAGACCGTCGCGGGACCGGAGACGTCGTACAAGATCCTGCAGGACGCCAAGGCGAAGGGCATGTTCACGCCCGCCACGCTGCTCGCCGCGTCGAAGCGGATCTTCGAGGGGACCGCGACGCGCGCGCTGGTCAACACGATCACGCCTGACCCCGCCGCTGTGGCCAAGCTCGAGACCGCGCTGAAGGCGGACGTCTCGGGGCTGGCGGGGCTGCGTCGCCAGCAGAATGCGGTGACGTTCGCCGCGCTGCCGCCGCTCGGCAAGCCCGGCGTCGTGGCGTCGCGCGAAAAGATCGCCGCGTTCGACATGGAGCAGGTGACCTATGCCAATGGCACCCGCCTGCTGCTGTTCCCCAATACGGGCGAGACCGGCCGCGTCTATGTCCGCGTCCGGTTCGGTCGCGGTTACAGCGCGATCCCGGCGAACAAGCCGAGTCCGGCCTGGGCGGGCGACCTCGCGCTGGTCGCGGGCGGGATCGGCAAGCTCGATCAGGGCGATCTCGATCAGCTGACCGCCGGGCGTCGCATCGGCCTCGATTTCGGGATCGACGACGACGCGTTCACGCTGGGCGCGCTGACCTCGCCTGCGGATTATGCCGACCAGCTGACGCTGATGGCCGCCAAGCTCGCCTTCCCGGCATGGGACGCGGCGCCGGTCGCGCGCGCGCGGGTCGCGGCGCTGGCGGCGTTTGCGGGTTATGAATCGTCGCCCGACGGCGTGCTGTCGCGCGACCTGGAGAAGCTGTTGCGCGCGGGCGATCCGCGCTGGGGCACGCCGTCGCGCGAGTCGGTCGAGGCGCTCAACGCCAAGGACTTCCGCAAGTTCTGGGAACCGCTGCTCAAGACCGGGCCGATCGAGGTGTCGGTGTTCGGCGACGTGAAGAGCGAGGAGGCGATCGCCGCGGTCGCCAAGAGCTTCGGTGCGATAGCCGCGCGATCCGCGTCGACCGCGGTGGCGGCGCCGGTGCGCTTCCCCGCGCATGTCGCGACCCCGGTGATGCGCACGCATACCGGCCCGCAGAACCAGGCGGCGGCGGTCATCGCCTGGCCGACCGGGGGCGGGATCGAGGCGATCACCGAGAGCCGTCGCCTCGACGTGCTCGCGCAGGTGTTCGCCGACCGGCTGTTCGAGCGTCTCCGCCAGGCGGCGGGCGCGAGCTACAGCCCGAACGTGCAGAGCCAGTGGCCGACCGGGATGAACAGCGGCGGTCGCCTCGTCGCGATCGGCCAGGTCGCGCCGGAAAAGGTCGCGTTCTTCTTCGAGACCGCGCGCAAGATCGCCGCCGAGCTGGTCTCGACGCCGATCGCGGATGACGAGCTGCAGCGGATCAAGCGGCCGATGGGGCAGTACATCATGCGCGCTTCGACCGGGAACCAGTTCTGGATGCAGCAGCTCGGCGGGGCGACCTATGATCCGCGGCGGATCGATGCGACCAAGCGGATCGCCGAGGATCTGGTGTCGACGACGCCGGCCGACCTGCAGGCGGTCGCGGCGAAATATCTGCGCCCCGACCGCGACTGGACGATGGCGGTGGTGCCCGCCGCGGCGCCCAAGCCGGCGGCGAAATAAGCGGACCGGGAGGGCGCGTGCCGGTCGGTGCGCGCCCTTCGCCGAAGAAAATTTCCTCGCGCAACGTCGAGCGGCGGGGATCGATCCGCACCACCGGATCGATCGTAACGCTGCGGGCGTTTGAACCTGATTCATACCCGGGAGTGTATTGATGAAGAAGACGTGGTTAGCGCTGGCGGTTGCCGGCGGGTTGGGCGTGTCCGCCTGTTCGGGCGCGCCGTCGACCGATGCGGTCGACAACAATGCGATGAGCACTGCGGGCGTATCGCTGCGCAATCTGGGCGAAACCGAAGTCGCAGCGCCAGCGCCGCCCGCGCTGACGGTCAAGGGCGACCTGATCCCGACCCCGTCGGATACCGCCTCGCGCTATTTCCTGCTACGCGAGCGCCGGGCGATCGGCGGCACGGTGATCGCGATCATCCGCCAGGAACATGCCGGCCGCGTCGCCTATGCCCGCACCGAGGTCGATTGCGAGCGTCGCCTGTTCCACGTCCTGGGCGTCGCGCCGCGCCGTTCGCTGGTCGAGACGAGCATCGCCTATGACGGTCCGTTGCGCCCGATCGCCGGGCTGCCGCTGCGCGAGGAGCTGGCGACCTATGTCTGCAAGCGCAGCAACCTTCCGCTGGGCGCAGCCTGAGGGGGCGGGGGGTCCAATGTGGCCCCCCATTCGTCAGCCCTTGAGGTAGAGCGCGTCGAGCCGGTCGCCATAGGCCTGGCGGATGACGTGGCGGCGGATCTTGAGGCTCGGCGTCAGCTGTTCGTTCTCGATCGTGAACGGCCCGTCCGCCAGCACGAAGCGGCGGACGCGTTCGGTGACGGTCAGATCCTTGTTCACGCGCTCGATCGCGTGACCCAGCGCGGTGCGGAACTCGCTGTTCTCGGCCAGCCTGCTGAAATTGCACGCATCGCCGTTCGACGCGCACCATTGCTGCGTCCATTCGGGATCGGGCACGATCAGCGCGACCATATAGGGGCGCTTGTCGCCGGCGATCATCGCCTGGACGATCTCGGGCTGGAGCGTCAGCATCCCCTCGATCTTCTGCGGGGCGACATTGTCGCCCTTGTCGTTGATGATCAGGTCCTTCTTGCGGTCGGTAATGCGGATGCGACCCTGCGCGTCGATCTCGCCGACGTCGCCGGTGTGCAGCCAGCCGTCCTTCAGCACCTTCGCGGTCTCGGCATCGTTGCGCCAATAGCCGTGCATGACGAGTTCGCCGCGCACCAGGATCTCGCCATCCTCGGCGATCCGCACCTCGGTATCCTTGAGCGGCGGGCCGACCGAATCCATCCGCACGCCCGCCTTGGGGCGGTTGCACGAGATGACGGGCGCGGCCTCGGTCTGGCCATAGCCCTGGAGGAAGGTGAGGCCGATCGATTCGAAGAACAGCCCGACCTCCGGGTTGAGCGGCGCGCCGCCCGAGATCATCGCTTTCAGCCGGCCGCCGAACTTCTTGGCGATCTTGGGCTTGAACAGGGTCGCAACGGCGGCCTGCGCCGGCCGGTCGATCAGGCGGAGCTTGCCCGCATAGCGCCTGGCGCCGATGTCGAGCGCGCGGGCGAGGAGATAGGCCGACGCGCCGCCCTGTTTCTCGATCGTCTTCGAGATGCGCGTGCGCAGCACCTCGAACAGGCGGGGGACGACGAACATGATCGTCGGGCGCGTTTCCTCGATGTTCGCGGCGAGCTTTTCGAGGCCTTCGGCATAATAGATCTGGCCACCCAAGGAGATCGGGAAATGCTGGCCGCCGGTATGTTCATAGGCGTGGCTGAGCGGCAGGAACGACAGGAAGACCTCGTCGTCCCAGCCGAAATCCTCCGAGATGACGGCGGCGCAGCCTGCGCAATTGTGCAGGATCGCGCCGTGATGCTGCATCACGCCGCGCGGCGCGCCGCCGGTGCCCGAGGTGTAGATGATGCAGGCGAGATCGTCGCGGGTGAAGGTCGCGTGCGCCGCCGCGGTCTCGGGCGTGGTCGGGTGCGCGGCGATCAGCGCGTGCCAGTTGTGGAAATCGATCGCGGCGGGGACTCGCATGTCCTCGAGCCCGATCACGATCTGCGCCTGGTTGGAGCGCAAGACCGCGGGGAGCACCGTCTTCGCCAGCTTCGCGGTCGAGACGATGATCGCGCAGGCGCCCGCATTCTCGATGATGTGCAGGTGATCGCGTTCGGTGTTGGTGACATAGGTCGGCACTGTCACGCAGCCCGCCGCCATGATCGCGAGGTCGCTGAGGCACCATTCGGGGCGGTTCTCGCTGACCAGCATCACCCGGTCGCCGCGTTTCAGCCCGATCGCGGTCAGCGCGCTGGCGAGGCTCGCGACCTGTCGCGCGGCGTCGGCCCAGCTGGTCGCCACCCAGGCGCCGCTCTGCTTGGTCCAGAGGAACGGCGAGTCGCCCCTCTCCGCGGCGCGCGCGAAGAACATGGTGACGAGGTTGGGGAAGGGTTCGAGCTGGCGGGGCATGGTCTCTCCTGGGGCGCTCTTGCGAACTGTGTCCCCTCGCGGGGCCGCTCGGTCTTTGGTGCGGTATAGTCTGCTAACGGTCCGTCGTCATTCCCGCGGAGGCAGGAACCCATATTGGCTGACCGGCCTGTGGGATCACCGATGTCAGCGCCTATGGATCCCCGCCTGCGCGGGGAGGACGACAAAGGGGCGGGGCATGCTATTCCGGCGCGCGCTGGAGGGCGCCGACGCGCTGGATCTGGGTCACCGTGCCGTCCTGCGCGATTCCGACGCCTTCGCTGCGCGGATCCGCGGCGCCGACCCAGCGGCCGTTCACCCGCTCGACCGCGTTCGCCTTGAGGCCGAGCGCGGTGACCTGCACCGTCTCGCCCAGTGCCTCGAGCGCGGGGATCATCGCCTCGCGCTCGGTGCCCTTCTCGACCGCGGCGACATGGCCGGGGGCGTAGATCAGGCCGAGCGCGATCGAGTCCTGTGCGGACAGTTTCCAGTCGACGACGCCGATGATCGCCTTCGCGACCTGCGCGATGATCGTCGAGCCGCCCGCGGCGCCGACCGCGAGCCGGACCTTGCCGTCGGGGCCGTAGACGATCGTCGGCGACATCGAGCTGCGCGGGCGCTTGCCGCCCTCGACGCGGTTGGCGACGAGTGCACCGTTCTTTTCGGGGACGGTGTCGAAGTCGGTGAGCTGGTTGTTGAGCACGGTGCCGTCGACGGTCAGCCCCGAGCCGAAATAGCCCTCGACCGTGGTCGTCACCTCGACGACGTTGCCGCGCGAATCGGCGACCGCGAGGTCGGTGGTGCCGGGGACTTCGCTGACCGGCGCGGATTGCCGGGCCGGGGCGCCGGGGGGCGAACCTGCGCTGACGCTGGCCATCGTCGTGGTCGGCTGGATCAGTGCCGAGCGTGAGGCGAGATAGGCGGGATCGAGCATGCCCTTGACCGGCACCGACACGAAATCGGGGTCGCCGACATAGAGGTCGCGGTCGGCATAGGCGAGCCGCGAGCTTTCGGCGAACAGGTGCCACGCCTGCGGACTGTCCTTGCCGAGCCTGGCCATGTCGAAGCGTTCGAGCTGTTTCAGGATCATCAGCACGGCGATGCCGCCCGACGAGGGCGGGCCCATGCCGCAGATGCGGTGGACGCGGTAGGTGACGCAGACCGGCGCGCGGGTCTTCGCGTCGTAGCTGGCGAGGTCGCCGGTCGTCATCTTCGACGGGTTGCGCGCGGCGGTGTTGACCGTGGTGACGATCTTCTGCGCCTCGGGCCCGACATAGAAGCTGTCGGCGCCGCGCGCGGCGATCCGCTGGAGGAGGGCGGCCTGGGCGGGGTTTCTGATCATCGCGCCGATCGCGACGGGCGATCCGTCGGGGGCGGAGAAGAGCGTGCGCGTTTCAGGCGTGATGTGGCCGCCATACGCCTTCATCCCGTTGACGAGGCGCGGCGACGCCTTGAAGCCATTGGTCGCGAGCCGGATCGCGGGGTCGAACAGCCGCGCCCAGGGGAGCCTGCCCGAGGCGCGGTGCGCGAGCGCCATGCCGCGCAGCGCGCCGGGGACGCCGACGCTGCGACCGCCGGGGACCGCGTCGCGGTGGCTGAGCGGGGTGCCGTCGGCGGCGTAGAACCAGCGCGGATCGGCGGCGGCGGGCGCCTTTTCGCGCGCGTCGATCGTGCTGAGCCCGCCATTCGCCGCATGGCTGACCCAGAAGCTGCCGCCGCCGATCCCCGAGCTTTGCGGCTCGACGACGTTGAGCGCGAGCATCGTCGCGATCGCCGCGTCGGTCGCGCTGCCGCCCGCGCGCAGGATCTCGACCCCCGCGGCGGCGGCGCGGGGGTCGGCGGCGCTGACCATGCCCTGATCCTTCGCCGGGGCGGGGGCGGGGGTGGTCCGGCGGGCTTCGGCGGTGGCGGTGGGGAGGAGGAGGGCGAGCGCGAGGAGGGGAGTCTTCATCGCGTGCGAACCTAGCGCGGATCGGGTGGGTGGCAAGGCGTCCGCCGCAAACTCGCCGTCATCCCAGCTTTCGCCGGGATGACGAAATGTGTCAGCGGGCGTCGACGCCGATCGCGTCGGCGATGCTGGCGAAGCCGTCGCGGATGAGCAGCGCGTCGAGCTCGCGCAGCATCCGTGCAGGGAGGCCGGGGCCTTCATACACCAGCGCGGTGTAGAGCTGGACGAGGCTCGCGCCCGCGCGGAGGCGGGCATAGGCCTCCGCACCGCTGCCGATGCCGCCGACCGAGATCAGCGGGATCGCGGCGCCGGTTGCCTTGCGGAAGTCGGTGAGGCGCTGGCGCGCGAGCGGAGCGAGCGGGGCGCCCGACAGGCCGCCGGTCTCTGTCGCGTTCGCCGAGCGCAGGCCGGGGCGGCCGATCGTCGTGTTGTTGACGATCAGCGCGTCGATCCGGTTGTCGATCGCGGCGCGCGCGATGTCGTCGATATCCGCGGGCTCGAGGTCGGGCGCGACCTTGAGGAAGATCGGCGTGGTGCCCTTGGCGGCGGTACAGGCGGCGAGCAGGTCGCGCAAAGCTGCGCCATGTTGCAGGTCGCGCAGGCCCGGCGTGTTGGGCGAGCTGATGTTGATCGTGATGTAATCGGCGTGCGGCGCGGCGCGGGTGACGCCGTGGACGTAGTCGGCGGTGCGATCGCTCGCGTCCTTGTTCGCGCCGACATTGATGCCGAGCACGCCCTTGCCGCGGCTGTGGGCCTTCGCCCGGTCGAGCGCCGCGTCGAGGCCGCCATTGTTGAAGCCGAGGCGGTTGATCACCGCGCGGTCTTCGGGGAGGCGGAAGATGCGCGGCTTCGGATTGCCGGGCTGGGGCAGAGGCGTGAGCGTGCCGATCTCGACGCTGCCGAGACCGAGCCCGAAGAACCCGTCGATCGCGCGACCGTCCTTGTCGACGCCCGCCGCAAGGCCGACCGGGTTGGGGAAGGCGATCCCCGCCACGCTGGTCGCAAGCCGAGGGACGGATGGGGCGAGCGGCGTGCCGGCCTTGCCCCAGGCGGCGAGCGCGGCGATCGTCAGGCCATGCGCGCGTTCGGCGTCGAGGCGGAAGAGAAGCGGGTGGTAGAAGGCCATGCGCGCTCTTAGCCAGATCGGCTGGGGCGGCCAAACCCTTCTTCCGTCATTCCCGCGCAGGCGGGAATCCATCTATCCGCAGACGCAAAAGGTAGATTGGATTCCTGCCTCCGCGGGAATGACAAAGCGGACTTAGTTGCGAGTCGTTAGCACTGGCGGACGGGTTGACGCTGCCGGTCGCAAAGCCCATTTGTCAATCGGATCATATCGGTCCGATTGGACTCAAGCCACCATGCGTCTTTCCAGCCTAGCCGACTATGCGGTCGTAATGATGAGCGCCGCGGCGCGTCATTGCGGTGGTATCGCGCGGCTGAACGCGACGCTGCTGAGCGAGGAGACCGGCGTGCCGCTGCCGACCGTGCAAAAGCTGGTCAGCCGCTTGTCGGCCGCGGGGCTGATCGAGAGCACGCGCGGGACGGGCGGCGGGTTTCGCCTGTCGCGGCCGCCTGCGTCGATCTCGCTCGCCGACATCATCGAGGCGGTCGAGGGCCCGATCGCACTGACCGCGTGCGTCGACGGCGCGGCGCAGGATTGCTGCATCGACCAGACGTGCAAGGTGAAGCCGCACTGGAACGCGGTCAACGGCGCAGTTCGCGGCGCGCTCGCCGGCGTGACGCTCGCCAGTCTCTTGCAAGTCCCGAATTCGCCGGTGCCCGCATGACGCGCGCAGCGCCTACCCCTTTCCTTCGCGCCTTTGCGCCTTCGCGTGAGAAGAGTCTGTTCACGCGAAGCCGCGAAGGCGCGAAGACATTAGAGAGCCGCGTTGCGGCGGAGATGGAATGATGGCTACCCGGAACGCAGAGGCCTATGCCGCCGCGAACAAGACGTACGAGTGGGGCTTCTCCTCGGACATCGAACAGGAATTCGCGCCCAAGGGTCTGTCGGAAGACACGGTGCGCTTCATTTCCGCCAAGAAGAGCGAGCCGCAGTGGATGCTCGACTGGCGTCTGAAGGCGTTCGCGCTGTGGCAGACGATGGAAGCGCCCGACTGGTCGAAGCTCAACGTGCCGCCGATCGATTACCAGGACGCCTATTACTATGCGGAGCCCAAGGCGAAGCCGAAGCTCGGGAGCCTCGACGAGGTCGATCCCGAGATCCTGCGCGTTTACGAAAAGCTCGGCATCCCGATCGGCGAGCAGAAGATGCTCGCGGGCGTGGTCGAGGATCCGCTGAACGAGGACGGCACGCCGAAGCGCCGCGTCGCGGTCGATGCGGTGTTCGACAGCGTCTCGGTCGCGACCACGTTCCGCAAGGAGCTCGAAGCCGCGGGCGTGATCTTCCGGTCGATCTCCGAGGCGATCAAGGAATATCCCGACCTCGTGCGCAAGTGGCTCGGCAAGGTCGTGCCGCAGCGTGACAATTACTTCGCGACGCTGAACTCGGCGGTCTTCTCCGACGGGACGTTCGTCTACATCCCCGAGGGCGTGCGCTGCCCGATGGAGCTGTCGACCTATTTCCGGATCAATGCCGAGAATACCGGCCAGTTCGAGCGCACGCTGATCGTCGCCGACAAGGGGTCGTACGTCTCCTATCTCGAGGGCTGCACCGCGCCGATGCGCGACGAGAACCAGCTGCATGCCGCGGTCGTCGAACTCGTCGTGCTCGACGATGCCGAGATCAAGTACTCGACCGTGCAGAACTGGTATCCGGGCGACGAGAACGGCGTCGGCGGGATCTACAATTTCGTCACCAAGCGTGCGCTGTGCCAGGGCAAGAATTCGAAGGTCAGCTGGACCCAGGTCGAGACGGGCAGTGCGATCACGTGGAAATATCCGTCGTGCGTGCTGGCGGGCGATGGCTCGGTCGGCGAATTCTATTCGGTCGCGGTGACGAACAACCGCCAGCAGGCTGATACCGGCACGAAGATGATCCACCTCGGCAAGAATACCCGCTCGACGATCGTGTCGAAGGGGATTTCGGCGGGGCGCTCGGACAACACCTATCGCGGGCTGGTGCGCGTCGCGCCGACCGCGGAGGGCGTGCGCAACTTCACCCAGTGCGACAGCCTGCTGCTCGGCGACCAGTGCGGCGCGCATACCGTGCCCTATATCGAGGTCCGCAACCCCTCCGCGCAGATCGAGCATGAGGCGACGACGTCGAAGATCTCCGAGGACCAGCTGTTCTACGCGATGTCGCGCGGGCTGGATGCGGAGGCGGCGGTCGCGCTGATCGTCAACGGCTTCGCGCGGGAAGTGCTGCAGCAACTGCCGATGGAGTTCGCGGTCGAGGCGCAGAAGCTGTTGGGGATCTCGCTGGAAGGGTCTGTGGGGTGATCCCCGCCCGTCATCCCGCTGGCGCGGGCATGACGGGACAGCGCTGGCGCAGGACGCGCCGCGGAAATTTAGAGATTTGGAATTGGGCAGAATTCGATGCTGAAAATTGAAAACCTTCATGCCGAGATCGACGGCAAGGAAATCCTCAAGGGGCTCTCGCTCGAGGTGAACGCGGGCGAGGTGCACGCGATCATGGGGCCGAACGGCGCGGGCAAGTCGACGCTGGGCTATGTGCTCGGCGGGCGGCCCGGGTACGAGGTCACGTCTGGGTCGGTGACGTTCGACGGCGTCGACCTGCTCGAGCTCGAGGCGCATGAGCGCGCCGCGGCGGGCGTGTTCCTCGGCTTCCAGTATCCGGTCGAGATCCCCGGCGTGTCGAACGTCCAGTTCCTGCGCGAGGCGTTGAATGCCCAGCGCGCGACGCGCGACGAGAAGGCGCTGTCGGGCGGCGAGTTCCTGAAGCTCGCGCGCGGGCAGGCGGATCTGCTCGGGATGGATTACGACATGCTCAAGCGGCCGGTGAATGTCGGCTTTTCGGGCGGCGAGAAGAAGCGCAACGAGATGGTGCAGATGGGCATCGTCAACCCGAAGTTCGCGATCCTCGACGAGACCGATTCCGGCCTCGACATCGACGCGCTGCGCGTCGTCGGCGACGGCATCAACCGCATCATGCGCGCGCCTGACAAGGCGGTGCTGCTGATCACGCATTACCAGCGGCTGCTCGATTATGTGGAGCCGGACTTCGTCCATGTCCTTGCCGACGGGCGGATCGTCCGGTCGGGCGGCAAGGAACTCGCGCAGCAGCTTGAGAGCGAAGGCTATGTGGGGATCGCCGCGTGACGATGCTGCTCGAACTTCCCTCCACGCGCGAGGAGTCGTGGCGCTGGGGTGATCCGGCGGCGATCGCGGCGGCGGCGGGGTTGCCGCGGGGTGAGGCGCTGGCGGGGTCGTGGTTCCTCGCGCTCGAGGGCGCGCGGGCGGTGTTTGTCGATGGCGCGCTGGATGAAGGTCGCAGCGAGCTTCGGCATGTCGCGATCGCGCCGCTCGAGGGTGGCACGCATGTGCTGGGCGCGCGGACGACCGGCCATGGCTGGTCGTTGCGCGTCGAGGCGCACGCTTCGGCCGAGCTGATCCAGATCGTCCATATCGCGACCGGGGGCGAGAACCATGTTCCCGCCGAGATCGTGCTCGCGGACGGCGCGCAGGCGTCGGTGGTCGAGACCTATGTCGGGACCGGCTGGTCGAACCGGTCGACGCGGATGATGCTGGGCGCGGGCGCGAAGCTGACGCGCGCGGTGCGGTTGCTGCAGACCGCGGGCTTCGTGTCGGTGCGCGACGAGGCGGATGTCGGTGCGGGGGCGAGCCTGATCGTGACGATGCTCGGCGCGGGCGATGCGGGGACGCGGATCGACGGCGCGATCACCGTGTCGGGTGACGATGCGTTTGCCGAATATGGCGGCGCCTTGCTGACCCGGCGCGACCAGCGGCAGGAATGCGCGCTGTCGGTGCGGCATGCTGCGCTCAACGGGCAGAGCAAGCAGATCTGGCGCGCGGTCGCAGCGGACACGTCGACCGCGAGCCTTGCGGCGCGCGTCGAGGTGGCGCGCGATGCGCAGAAGACCGACGGCGTGCAGTCGCTGCGCGGGCTGCTGCTCAAGCGCACCGCGACGGTCAATCTGAAGCCCGAGCTCGAGATCTTCGCGGACGACGTGAAGTGCGCGCACGGCGCGACGGTCGGTGAGCTCGACCAGCGCGCGTTGTTCTACATGCAGAGCCGCGGCATCCCGCATGCCAAGGCGCAGGCGCTGCTGACGCGTGCGTTCGTCGGCGATGCGTTCGCGCAGATCGCGGACGAGACGGTGCGCGACGCGTTCGTTGCGGACGCGGATGCGTGGCTGGAGGCGGCGCTGTGACCCTGACGCTCGAAACGCGCCCGCTCGACCGGGTGTCGGACTTTCCGGCTATCCCCGAGGGCTGGGCGTATCTCGATACCGCCGCCACCGCGCAGAAGCCGCAGCCTGTGGTCGACGCGATCACGCGCGCTTATGGCGAGACCTATGCGACCGTGCACCGCGGTGTGTACCAGCGCTCCGCCGACATGACCGTCGCGTACGAGGCGGCACGCCGGGCGGTGGCGCGGTTCATCGGTGCGGGATCGCCCGACGAGATCGTGTTCGTGCGCGGCGCGACCGAGGCGATCAACCTGGTCGCGACCTGCTGGGCGGGGACCCAGTTGAAGGCGGGCGACCGCATCCTGCTGTCGATGCTCGAGCATCATTCGAACATCGTGCCGTGGCAGATGATCGCCGAGGCACGCGGTGTCGCGATCGACGTGCTGCCGCTGACCGCGGACCATTGCATCGATCTCGACACGATGGAGCGGATGATCACGCCCGCGCACAAGCTGGTCGCGCTCGGCCATGTGTCGAACGTGCTCGGCTCGGTGCTCGACGCGAAGCGGGCGACGGAGATTGCGCATTCGGTCGGGGCGAAGATCCTGCTCGACGGCTGCCAGTCGGTGCCGCGGATCGCGGTCGACGTGTCTGCGATCGGCTGCGATTTTTACGTGTTCTCGGGCCACAAGCTGTACGGCCCGACCGGGATCGGCGTGCTGTGGGCAAAGCCCGAGCTGCTCGAGGCGATGCCGCCCTATCAGGGTGGCGGGTCGATGATCGACAAGGTGTCGTTCGCGAAGACGACGTACGCGCCGGCGCCGGGACGGTTCGAGGCGGGGACGCCGCATATCGTCGGCGCGCTCGGGCTGCATGCGGCGATCGACTATGTCGAGAGCATCGGGCTGGCGGCGATCCATGCGCACGAAACCGCGCTGGTCACCGCGACGCGCGAGGCGCTGTCGGGGATCAATTCGGTGCGGCTCTATGGCCCGGCGGATTCGGCGGGGATCGTCTCGTTCACGATCGAAGGGGTTCATCCGCACGACATCGGCACCATATTGGACGAAGAGCGCGTCGCGATCCGGGCGGGCCATCACTGCGCCCAGCCGCTGATGGAGATGCTGGGCGTCGACGCGACGGCCAGGGCGAGCTTCGGTGTCTATAACGGTCCTGCTGACGTGGATGCGCTGGTGCGCGGTATCGCGCGAGTAACGAGGATATTTGGATGAGCGATCGGTTCGAGATCGAGGAAGTCGAGGCGGTGCAGTCGCCGCCCAAGGCGCGTGTCGTGCTCGACACCGACGGCGATGCGGAGCGCAAGCGCGACTATCTCGCCGGGTTCCTGGCGCAGAAGCCGCAGGTGGACTCCCCCGGCGAGCCGGGTGGCGCGGTCTATGATGCGATCATCGATGCATTGAAGGACATCTATGATCCCGAGATCCCGGTGAACATCTATGACCTGGGGCTGATCTATGGCGTCGAGGTGACCGAGGACGGGCATGCGGTCGTCACGATGACACTGACCACGCCGAACTGCCCGGTTGCGGAATCGATGCCGATGGAGGTCGAGATGCGCGTCGGTGCGGTGCCGGGGGTCGGGGTCGCCGAGGTGAACCTGGTGTGGGATCCGGCATGGGATCCGCAGAAGATGTCCGACGAGGCGAAGCTCGAACTGGGCATGCTGTGACGACTTGCCCCTCCCCTTCAGGGGAGGGGACGGGGGTGGGGCCTCACCGCGAGCGCGCGATCCGGTCGGGCGCCCCACCCCAACCCCTCCCCTGAAGGGTAGGGGCTTTAGATGGAAGGAACGAGCCATGGCGACGACATTACGAGCACGGCCCGCGGCACTGAACCTGACCGCGACCGCGCATGCGCGGATCGCGGACCTGATGGCGCGCGCGCCGGACGATTCGATCGGGGTCAAGCTGTCGACGCCCAAGCGCGGCTGTTCGGGACTCGCCTATTCGGTCGATTATGTGAGCGAGGCCAAGCCGTTCGACGAACGGATCGACACGCCCGGCGGCACGCTGTTCGTCGATGGCGGGTCGATATTGTACCTGATCGGGTCGACGATGGACTGGGTCGAGGACGACTTCACGGCCGGGTTCGTGTTCCAGAACCCCAACGCCAGGGGTGCGTGCGGGTGCGGGGAAAGCTTCACGGTCTAAATTCTGCCGTGAGCTAATGTGTCCCCGCGAAGGCGGGGACCCAGACTGGGCTCCCGCCTTCGCGGGAGAACAAAGATCCGGCCGAGCCAAGGCGATGCCGGCCGACCGGCCGCCTTGCTTGCCCATCCCGTCCTGTGCCACTCCCCCCTGAAGAAGAGGGGATCTACGTGGCCAGTCTGTTTCGCCGAAAAATCGTCACCGAGCAGCCGCCCGAGCATCAGCTCGCGCGGACCTTGTCGTGGCCCCATCTGGTCGCGATGGGGGTCGGCGGGATCGTCGGGACGGGGATCCTGACGCTGATCGGCGTCGGCGCCGGACTCGCGGGGCCGGCGGTCATCCTGTCGTTCATCATCGCCGGCGGGATCTGTGCCTGCGCCGCGCTCGCTTATGCCGAGATGGCGACGATGATCCCGGCGTCGGGCAGCGCCTATACATACAGCTATGTCGTGCTCGGCGAGCTGATCGCCTGGGTGATCGGCTGGAGCCTCATCCTCGAATATTCGCTGGTCGTGTCGACCGTCGCGGTCGGCTGGTCGGGTTATGCCGCGCCGTTGCTGCGCGGCGCGTTCGGGTTTCCCGAGGCGCTGACGCTCAGCCCCGAACTCGGCGGCGTCCTGAACGTGCCGGCGATCGTGATCATCGCGGTCGTCGCGGGCGTGCTGTCGTTCGGGACGCGCGAGAGTGCGACGCTGAACGCGGTGCTGGTGGCGGTGAAGATGATCGCGCTGACCGTGTTCGTGTTCATCGCGCTCCATTATTTCAACAGCGCGAACCTGCAGCCGTTCATGCCCTATGGCTTCCCCAAGGCCGTCCAGCCCGACGGTGCGGAGCGCGGCGTGATGGCGGCGGCGGCGATCATCTTCTTCGCGTTCTACGGGTTCGATGCGATCTCGACCGCGGCGGAGGAGACGAAAAATCCGGGGCGCGACCTCGCGATCGGTATCCTCGGGTCGATGGTGGCGTGCATCGCGATCTACATCCTCGTCGCGGTCGCCGCAGTGGGCGCGCTGTCCTACACGCGGTTTGCAGGCTCTGCCGAGCCGCTCGCGCTGATCCTGCGCGAGATCGGGCGGCCGGGGTTCGCGACCTTCCTGGGCGCGTCGGCGGTCATCGCGCTGCCAACCGTGCTGCTCGCCTTCCTGTTCGGGCAGAGCCGGATCTTCTTCACGATGGCGCGTGACGGCTTGCTGCCGCTGGGCCTCGCCAAGGTGTCGAAGCGCGGTGCGCCGGTGCGGATCACGTGGATCACTGCGGCGATCGTCGCGGTGATCGCGGGGCTGCTGCCGCTCGCCGAGATCGCGGCGCTCGCCAATGCGGGGACGCTCGCGGCGTTCGTCGCGGTGTGCGCGTGCATGCTGGTGATGCGCCGCCGTGCGCCCGATGCGATCCGCACCTTCCGCGCGCCTGCCGCGACGCTGGTGGGCATCGTCGGCATTCTCGGCTGCCTGTACCTGTTCTTCAGCCTGCCCTCGAAGACACAGCTCTATTTCGGGCTGTGGAACCTGCTCGGGCTGGTGATCTACTTCGCCTACGCCCGGCCGCGGGCGCTTGCCGAATGAGCGGCTGGACGATCGGGATCATCGGCGGCTCGGGGCTGTACGCGGTCGAGGGGATCGAGGACGGGCGCTGGCAGACGGTGGAGACGCCCTGGGGTGTGCCGTCGGATGCGATCTATACCGGCCGCGTCGGGCATGTCGGCGTAGCCTTCCTGCCGCGGCATGGGCGGGGGCACCGGATTTCGCCCTCTGAGCTGAACGCGCGCGCGAACATCGATGCGCTGAAGCGGCTGGGCGTGACCGATGTGCTCGCGGTGTCGTCGGTCGGGTCGCTGGTCGAGGCGCGGCCGCCGGGGAGCTTCACGATCGTCGACCAGTTCATCGACCGGACCAAAGGGCGGGTGTCGAGCTTCTTCGGTACGGGCCTGGTCGCGCATGTCTCGATGGCGGATCCCGTGTGTCCGCGCCTGTCGGGCTATGCCGCCGATGCCGCGCGCCAGGCCGGTGCGCAGGTCGATGACCGTGGCACCTATCTGGCGATGGAGGGGCCGCAATTCTCGACGCGCGCGGAAAGCCGGTTGTACCGCCAATGGGGGTGCGACGTGATCGGGATGACCGCGATGCCCGAGGCGAAGCTCGCGCGCGAGGCGGAGCTGCCCTATGCGTTGGTCGGGATGGTGACCGACTATGACTGCTGGCGCGAGGAGGCGGCGGGGGTCGATGTCGCGGAGGTGATTGCGCAGCTCGGCGCTAATGCGGCGAAAGCGCGGGCGATGGTGATGGCGTTGCTGCGCGGCCTGCCGGCGGAGCGGGCGGCGTCGCCGATCGATACCTGTCTCGACAGTGCGATCATCACGGCGCGCGAGGCGAGGGATCCGGCGCTGGTGGCGAAGCTCGACGCGGTGGCGGGGCGGGCGCTCTAGCGACGGCGTGACGCGCGAGGCTCTGGGTCTTGACGTTCGTCAGGATGACGGTTGGGGGAGGTGGTGGTTTGCCACCGGGTGCGGTGATCGGCGGAAGAATTGCGGCGATCCGTGGGCTCCGACACATTGGTGCAACATATCGGCGCGATGAGGTGGGGGTCGCCGCTCCCTCTCCCCCTGTGGACGGCGACGTGGCCGGGTTGTTCCCCCTCCCGGTCCCTCCCTGAACTACGGGGCGATCGTCATGGTCGCCCCGCTTTTTTCTGCCGGGCCTGGGTCGCGTTCGAGACGCGCCGTCCGCCACGCTCCTGACCTGAAACACGTCATCCCAGCGACGGCCGGGATATCCCTTGTGGTGGGCGATGTGAGCCTCACGGGGATATCCCGGCTTTCGCTGGGATGACGGTCGTTCAGGGCGCAGGCGTCGCCCCGGATTGCTCCGGGACGACGTCGCCGGATCAGGCGGCCAGCTTGCGCAGGACGTAGTGCAGGATGCCGCCGTTGAGGAAATATTCCAGCTCGTTGACGGTATCGATCCGGCACTTGGTCTGGAACGTCTCGCTGGTGCCGTCGGCGCGGGTCATCTTCACGCTCACGTCCTGACGCGGGCGGATGCTCGCCACGTCGAGGATGGTGAACGTCTCCGAGCCGTCGAGGCCGAGCGTCTTGCGATCGGTGCCTTCGGCGAACTGCAGCGGCAGCACGCCCATGCCGACCAGGTTCGAGCGGTGGATACGCTCGAAGCTCTCGGTGATGACCGCGCGGACGCCGAGCAGGTTGGTGCCCTTGGCCGCCCAGTCGCGCGACGAACCGGTGCCATATTCCTTGCCCGCGACGATCACGAGCGGCGTGCCGTCCTGCTTGAAGCGCATCGCGGCGTCGTAGATCGCCATGACCTCGCCGTCATATTTGGACATGCCGCCTTCGACGCCGGGGACCATCTCGTTCTTGATGCGGATGTTGGCGAAGGTGCCGCGCATCATCACGTCATGGTTGCCGCGACGGGCGCCATAGCTGTTGAAGTCGGCCTTGCTGACCTGATGCTCCTGGAGGAAACGGCCGGCCGGGCTGTCCGCCTTGATCGAGCCTGCGGGCGAGATGTGATCGGTGGTGATCGAATCGCCGAGGATCGCGAGCGGCTTGGCGTCGATGATGTCCTGCACCGGCGACGGCGTCATGCTGAGGCCCTCGAAATAGGGCGGGTTGGCGACATAGGTCGACCCTGCGCGCCAGGCGTAGGTGTCCGAACCCGTGACGTCGATCTCGCGCCACTTCGAGTCGCCCGCATAGACGTCGCCGTAGCGCGCACCGAACATCGATGCGTCGATGTTGGCGTCCATCGTGCTGCGGACTTCCTCGTTGGTCGGCCAGATGTCGCGCAGATACACGTCCTGGCCGTCGGTGCCCTGACCCAGCGGCGTCTCGATCATGTCGGTCGTGACGGTGCCCTTGATCGCATAGGCGACGACGAGCGGCGGGCTGGCCAGGAAGTTGGCGCGGACGTCGGGCGAGACGCGGCCCTCAAAGTTGCGGTTGCCCGAGAGGACCGACGCCGCGACGAGGTCGTTCTCGTTGATCGCCGACGAAATCGCCGGCGCCAGCGGGCCCGAATTGCCGATGCAGGTCGTGCAGCCATAGCCGACGAGGTTGAAGCCGAGTGCGTTGAGGTCGGCGGTGAGGCCGGCCTTGTCGAGATAGTCGGTGACGACCTGCGAACCCGGCGCGAGCGAGGTCTTCACCCAGGGCTTCGACTTGAGGCCCAGCGCGTTCGCCTTGCGGGCGACGAGGCCGGCGGCGACGAGCACCGACGGGTTCGACGTGTTGGTGCAGCTGGTGATCGCGGCGATCACGACGTCGCCGTCGCCGATGTCGTGCTCACGCCCCTCGACCGCGACGCGCTCGGGCTGCTCCTTGTGGTAGAGCTTGTGGAGGTCGCTGTTGAACACCTCGTCGACCTTGTTGAGGCTGACGCGGTCCTGCGGGCGCTTCGGGCCGGCGAGCGATGCGACGACCGAGCCCATGTCGAGCTCGAGCGTGTCGGTGAAGACGGGGTCTTCGGCATTCTCGTCGCGCCAGAAGCCGTTGGCCTTGGCGTACGCCTCGACCAGCTCAACATTCTCGTCAGACCGCGCGGTGAGGCGCATGTAATCGAGCGTCTTGTCGTCGATCGGGAAGAAGCCGCAGGTCGCGCCATATTCCGGCGCCATGTTGGCGATCGTCGCGCGATCGGCGAGCGTCATCGAAGACAGGCCTGGGCCGAAGAACTCGACGAAGCGGCCGACCACGCCCTTGGCGCGCAGCATCTGCGTGACGGTGAGCACGAGATCGGTGGCGGTGATGCCCTCGTTCAGCGCGCCGGTCAGCTTGAAGCCGACGACTTCGGGGATCAGCATCGACACGGGCTGGCCGAGCATCGCCGCCTCGGCCTCGATCCCGCCGACGCCCCAGCCGAGCACGCCGAGACCGTTGATCATCGTCGTGTGGCTGTCGGTGCCGACCAGCGTGTCCGGATAGGCGATCATCGTGCCGTCGCCGTGATCACCCGACGAGGCCGACGACCAGACGGCCTGGCCGATATATTCGAGGTTCACCTGGTGGCAGATGCCGGTGCCGGGGGGGACGACCTGGAAATTGTCGAGCGCCTTGCTGCCCCACTTCAGGAACTCGTAGCGCTCGATGTTGCGCTCGTACTCGAGATCGACGTTATCCTCGAACGCCTTGGGCGTGCCGAACTCGTCGACCATCACCGAGTGATCGATGACGAGGTGGACGGGAACCTGCGGGTTGATCTTCTCGGGGTTGCCGCCGAGCTTGGTCATCGCGTCGCGCATCGCGGCGAGATCGACGACGCAGGGCACGCCGGTGAAATCCTGCATCAGCACGCGCGCCGGGCGATACTGGATCTCGCGGTCGCTGCGACGCTCCTTCTGCCAGTCGACGATCGCCTGGATGTCGTCGCGCGTGACGGTGACGCCGTCCTCGAAGCGCAGCAGGTTCTCGAGCAGCACCTTCATCGAGAAGGGCAGGCGGCTGATGTCGCCGAGCTGTTCGGAGGCCTTGGCGAGGCTGTAATAGTCATAGGACTTGCCGCCGGTCGAAAGGCTCGTGCGGGTCTTGAGGGTGTCCTGGCCGATGGCAGTCATAGGGGTCCTTCCCGTGGGCGTCGGGCCGCCGGGCGCCGAGGGGAAAGCGGCCTATGGGACCGCGGGGGCGCGTAGGGGACCGACCTGAATGCGGTTACTGCCGGGGCCTTAGCAAGGGGGGGCGGGCGGGGGAAGGGCGGGTTTTGCCTGAGACGCGGTTTCGCGTGCGCGACTTACATTGCGACCGGGCCACAACCGGTTATGCTTCGGGCCCGTCGAAGGTCGATGCAGCAAGCACGCCGGAATGGAGAGGACCGTAAATATGTCAGACGATGTCAAAGCCGCGATCGACAAGGGTGCTGATCGGGCAAAGGCCGCGACCGACCAGGCCGCGGGTGCAGCGAAGACCGCGACCGACCGGATGCAGGCGGATGCGCAGCGCGCGCAGGCCGCGTTTTCGGATCATTTCGGTGAACCCGCCAAGCGCGCCGGCGAGGCGCTGAAGGAATCGGGGCGCAAGATGGCGGAGAACGGATCGACGATCGGCGCGAAGATGATCGACCAGGCCGAACAGAACACGCGCGAGGCGTTCGCGGCGATGCGCGAGGCGGCGTCCGCCAAGGACCTGACCGACGTGATGAAGATCCAGAGCGACTATCTGCGGACACAGAGCGAGCGCAGCATGAGCCAGGCGCGCGAGATCGGCGAGCTGATCATGCGGTTCGGGCGCGACGCGGTCACGCCGATGAAGGGCGGCTGATCCTTACCCCGCGCCGGGCCGACCGGATCGGCCCGGCGCGACCGGCTTATTCGGCGCGCGGTGCGCCGGTGGCGGTGACCGGCCGCGGTCCGTTGGCGGTCGCCTCGAGCGTCGAGTCGCCGCCGAGCACGCGGTAGAGCGTGACGCGGTTGCTCGCGCCGACGAGCTGCGTCGCGACGAGGTTGCGCTGCGCGGTGTAGAGCGAACGCTGCGCGTCGAGCGAGCTGAGGAAGGTGTCGATGCCGCCGCGATAGCGCGCGTCGGACAGGCGATAGGTGTCTTGCGCCGCCGCCGCGAAATTGACGTTGGCGGCGAGCTGATCGGCGATCGTGCCCTGGCGCGCGAGCGCGTCGGCGGTTTCCTGGAACGCGGTCTGGATCGATTTCTCGTAGGTCGCGAGCGCGGCATCGCGCTGCGCCTTGGTATATTCGACATTGGCGACGCCCGCGCCGGCGCGGAAGATCGGGTAGCTGATCAAGGGCGCGACAGAATAGTTGAACGCGCCGCCCGAAAACAGCGAGGTCAGCGCGCTGCTGGCAAAGCCGAGCAGACCGGTGAGCGAGACGCGCGGGAACAGCTCGGCACGCGCCGCGCCGATCTCGGCATTGGTCGCACGCAGCTCATATTCCGCCTGAACGACGTCAGGCCGGCGGAGCAGGATGCCGCTGTCGAGGCCGGCGGGCAGGGTGGCGACGGTCGGCAGCGCCTGCTCGATCGAGGCGGGCATCAGCGCGGCGTCGACCGGCGCGCCGACGAGCAGTTGCAGCGCGTTGATATCCTGCGCGAGTGCGGTCTTCTGGGTCGCGAGGTCGGATTGCGCGGTGAAGAGGATCTGCTGGGCCTGGCGCAGGTCGGTGCGCGGCGCGACGCCGCCGCGGAGCCGCGCCTGGGTCAGCGTGACGCTACGCTGCGAGCTGGCGACGGTGTCCTGCGCGATCTTGAGCAGGCTCTGGTCGGAGGCATAGGTCAGCCACGCATCGGCGATGTCGCCGACCAGCGTCAACCGGGTCGCACGCGCCGCGGCCTCGGTCTCGAAATAGCGGTTGAGCGCGGCACCGGTAAGCGAGCGGATGCGGCCGAACAGGTCGAGCTCGAACGCGGTCGTGCCGAGATCGACCGAGAAGGCGCTGTTCGAGCTGGACGAGCTGACGACGGTCCCGCCCGTGCCGGTGCCGCCGGTCCCCGTGCCGGTACCGCCCGTGCCGGTGCCTGTCCCGGTTCCTGTGCCGCCCGTGCCCGTGCCCGTGCCCGTGTTGCTCGTCGCGGTGCTGCGCGCGCCATTGCCGCCGCCCGAATAGCTGTAGCGCCCGCTCGCATCGATCTGGGGGAGCAGGTCGGCGCGCTGGATGCGATATTGCGCGCGGGTCGCGGCGATGTTCGCGGCGGCGACGCGCAGGTCGCGGTTGTTCGCAAGCGCCTGGACGATGATCTGCTGGAGCCGCGGGTCCCGGAACACGTCGCGGTAGGTGAAGGCCGGCAGCGCCGCCTCCGACTGACGCAGATAGGCGTCGCCGACCGGCCAGGATACCGGCGTCGGCAGCTCGGGCCGAACGTATTTGGGGGCGAGCGAGCAGCCCGCAAGCACGGTCGACGCGGCGAGGATCAGGAGTGGCGAACGCATCATGCGGGCTCCGGCCGGTGGGGGCCTGGTTGTTCGGGAGGGCCGAGCTTTTCGGAATCGCGACCGTCATGATCATCCTCGCCGCCGTGGAAGCCGGTCGGGCGACCACGCAACTTGGCGATGCCGTCGCGCGCGCCGCGGCGGACGAGCACGAAGAACAGCGGGATGTAGAAGATCGCGAGCAGGGTCGCGGTCAGCATCCCGCCGACCACCGCGGTACCGATCGCGATGCGGCTGTTCGCGCCCGCACCGGTCGACAGCGCGAGCGGCAGCACGCCGAGGATGAACGCGAACGACGTCATCAGGATCGGACGAAGACGGATCTTGGCGGCGGACAGCGCAGCCTCGATGACGCGCTTGCCCTTGCGCTCTTCCTGTTCGGCGAACTCGATCATCAGGATCGCGTTCTTCGCCGCGAGCCCCATCGTCGTCAGCAGCCCGATCTGGAGATACACGTCGTTGATGAGCCCACGCAGCGTCACCGCGAGGATCGCGCCGACGAGGCCCAAGGGGATGACGAGCAGCACCGCGATCGGGATCGACCAGCTCTCATAGAGCGCGGCGAGGCACAGGAAGACGACGAGCAGCGACAGACCGTAGAGGATCGGCGCCTGACCCGAGGACAGGCGTTCCTGATAGGACAGGCCCGACCAGGCGACCGAGGTGCCGGGGATCTTCCCGGCAAGCTCGGCGATCCGGGTCATCGCGTCGCCCGAGCTGACGCCCGCCGCGCCCGACCCCTGGATCTCGTAGGACGAGATGCCGTTGAACCGCGACAGCGTCGTCGGCGCCTGCGACCAGCTGGTCCGCGCGAACGAGGAGAAGGGCGCCATCTGGCCGTTCGATCCGCGGACGAACCACTGGCTCAGGTCCGAAGGCGCGGCGCGGAACTGTGCGTCGCCCTGGACATAGACGCGCTTCACGCGGCCGCGGTCGATGAAGTCGTTGACATATTGGCCACCCCAGGCGGTCGACAGCGTCGAGTTCACGTTCGCCTGGGTCAGCCCGAGCGTCGATAGCTTCTGCTGGTCGGCATCGACGCGCAGCGTGGCGACGTCGGGCAATTCGGTCAGGCGGATCGCGGTCAGCGAGGAATCGGCGCGGGCGAGCGCGAGCAGCTTGTCACGCGCGGCATTGAATTCGGTCTGGCTCAGACTGCCGCTGTTCTGCAGCTGCATCGTGAAGCCGTTCGACGAGCCGAGACCGCGGATCGCCGGCGGGACGAGCGAATAGACCTGCGCATCGCGGAAACCCGCAAACGCCTGGGCCGCGCGCCCGGTGATCGCCTCGGCTGTATTCTCCTTGCCCTCACGGTTTTCCCACGGCGCGAACGAAACGAAGCCCTGGCCGGTATTCTGCCCGCTCGCACCACCGCCACCGCCGCCGCTGACGGTGAACATCGTGCTCACATTGGCCTTCTCGTTCGTGAAGTAATATTTCTCGATCTGCTTCTGCAGCGCGAAGGTGCGCCCTTGCGTCGCGCCCGCGGGCAGCTGGAACTGGACGATGCCGGTGCCCTGGTCCTCGGTCGGCAGGAAGCCCGTGGGCAGGCGGAGGAACATCACCGCGAGCAGCGCGACGACCGCGGCATAGATCAGCAGGAACAGCCATTTGCGATTGACCACCGACTGGACGGCGCCGACGTATTTCCTGGTACCCTTTTCGAACGTGTCGTTGAACTTGTCGCCCGCGCGCGTGAAAAAATGCGCGACCTTCGGGAATTTGCGCTCGCCCCAGCTCTGTTCGGGATTGCCGTCGGCATCCTTCTTCTTCTGCTTGAGCAACGTCGCGGTCAGCGCCGGCGACAGGATCAGCGCGACGAGCACCGACAGCACCATCGCCGACACCATCGTCAGCGAGAACTGGCGGTAGATCACGCCGGTCGACCCGCCGAAGAACGCCATCGGCAGGAACACCGCCGACAGGACGAGCGCGATCGCGACCAGCGCGACGGTGATCTCGTTCATCGACTCGATCGTCGCCTCGCGCGGCGACATGTCGGGATTTTCCTCCATCAGGCGCTCGACATTCTCGACGACGACGATCGCGTCGTCGACGAGCAGGCCGATCGCGAGCACGAGCCCGAACAGCGTCAGCGTGTTGATCGAGAAGCCCGCGAGATAGAAGACGCCGAACGTGCCGAGCAGCACGACCGGCACCGCGATCGTCGGGATCAGCGTCGCGCGCCAGCTCTGCAGGAACACGAACATGACGATGACGACGAGGATGACCGCCTCGATCAGCGTCTTGATGACCTCCTCGATCGACAGCTTGATGAAGTTGGTCGTGTCGTTGGCGTAAGCGAATTTGAGGCCGGGCGGGAAGCTCTTGGCGGACTTCTCGACATAGGCCTTGACCAGCTCGGCGGTCTTGAGCGCGTCGGCGCCGGGGGCCAGCAGCACCGCGATGCCCGCACCAGGATGCGCGTTGACGCGGCTGCGTGCGTTGTAGTTTTCGGCGCCCAGCTCGATCCGCGCGACGTCGCGCAGCTTGACCGTGGCGCTCGTGTTGGTGGTCTTCAGGATGATGTTGGCGAACTGCTCGGGCGTCTGGAGACGCGACTGCGCGGTGACGGTCGCGTTGAGCATCTGCGTGTCGGGCTGGGGCTGGCCGCCGAGCTCGCCGGCCGCGACCTCGGTATTCTGCGCCTGGATCGCAGTCGTGACGTCGCTCGGGATCAGCTGGAAGCTCGCCAGCTTGTTCGGGTCGAGCCAGATGCGCATCGCATACTGCGCGCCGAACACGTTGCTGTCGCCGATGCCGGGAATACGGCCGAGCGGATCCTGGAGGTTCGAGACGAGATAGTCCGAGACGTCCTGGTTGGTCAGCTTGTCGGTCTCGTCATAGACGCCGACGATCAGGAGGTTGTCCGGGTTGGACTTGCGGACGACGAGGCCCTGCTGCTGCACCTGGGTGGGCAGGCGGGAGAGCGTCTGCTGGACCTGGTTCTGGACCTGGACCTGCGCGATGTCGGGATCGGTACCCTTTTCGAACGTGACCGTGACCGTCACCGAGCCGCGCGACGACGAGGACGAGCTGAAATAGATCAGCCCGTCGATCCCGGTCAGCGACTGTTCGACGACCTGCGTCACGCTGTTCTGGATCGTCTGTGCGTTGGCGCCCGGGAAGGTCGCGCGGATCGTCACCTGTGGCGGCGCGACGTCGGGATATTGCGCGATCGGCAGGCTCATGATCGCGCCGATGCCGCCGAGCATCACGATGATCGCGAGCACCCATGCGAAGATCGGGCGATCGATGAAGACACGGGATAACATAAGGGTCTAGCCGGCCTTTTTCTGGCTGGCCTTATCGCCACCCAAGGACTCGCCCTTGGGCGCTTCGATCTTTTGCGCGGTGTTTTCGGGGACCGGCTTCACGCTCTGATTGGGGGCGATCTTCGACAGCCCCTGCGTGATGATCCGGTCGCCGGGGTTGAGCCCGCTGGTGACGACCCAATAGGGGCCCTGCGTCCGGTCGGCCTTGATCGTCTTCTGCACCGCCTTGTTGTCGGCGCTGACGACATAGACGGTCGCATTGCCCTTCGCGTCGCGCGCGACGCCCGCCTGCGGCACCAGGAAGGCGCGCTGGTTGATCGCCTGCGCGAACTTCGCCTGGACGAACATGCCGGGCAGCAACAGCCCCTGGGGATTGGGGAAGCGCGCGCGCAGCGTCACGGTGCCGGTCTCGGTGTTGACCAGCGCCTCGGCGAATTCGACCGAGCCGGTCGCGCCGTAATCGCTGCCGTCCTCGAGCTTCAGGCGCACCTCGGCGCGGGTCGGGACGATGCCGTTCTGGCCGAGCGAGCGGCGCAGCGCGAGCAGGTCGCCCGAGGCCTGCTGGATGTCGACGAAGATCGGGTCGAGCCGCTGGATCTGCGACAGCGGATCGGTCTGAGTCGCGGAGACGAGCGCGCCGACGGTGAACAGCGAGCGGCCGATCCGCCCGGTGATCGGCGCGGGGACGGTCGTGAACTTCAGGTTGATCTGCGCGGTCTCGAGCGCGGCGCGGGTCTGCGCGACCGAGGCGGTCGCCTGGCGCGAGGTCGCGATCGCGTTGGTATAGTCCTGCTTGCTGATCGCCTCCATCTCGGCGAGCGGCTTGTAGCGCTGCGCAAGGATCCCCTGCGCCTCGGCATTGGCGCGCGCGCTCTGCAGGTTCGCCTGCGCCTCGTTGGCGGCGGCGCGATAGAGGCGCGGGTCGATCTCGTAGAGCGGCTGGCCCTTCTTCACGAGCGTGCCCTCGGTGAAGAAGCGGCGGCGGATGATCCCGGTGACCTGGGGGCGGACGTCCGAGCTTTCGAACGCGGTCGTGCGGCCGCTGAGTTCGGTGGTCATCGCGACGCTCGACGGCTGGATCACGACATAGCCGACGGTCGGGGTGCCCTGACCCGGCTGACCGCCCTTGCCCTTGCCTTTTGCGGCATCGCCGCCGCCACCGGAACAGGCCGCGAGGCCGATCAGCGCGGGTGCCATCACGGCGTAGCGCCAAGGGGTAAGTCGTTTGGCTATCAAGTGGGGTATCCGCGATCAGATGAGGGCCGGCTAAACCATGCGGATGTACCAGAAGTATGTCAGTTGAAAAGCGGACGCGAAAAATAGGGAAGAAAGAGTAACCTGGTTTGTTGGTGGGGGTGTTTTCTGGTGTTTCCGTCATGCCGACGAAGGTGGGGATCCGGGGTCGCGAGGGGATCGTTGGTGGCTCTGGATCCTGACTTTCGTCAGGATGACGGGGGGGTTTGGGGGGGGGGCTGTTGCGATGATTCCGCTGATCGGTTCGTATTCCTGATCCGTTCGTGTTCCCCAACCCATTCGTGTCGCCCCAATCCGTTCGTTTCGTTTATCCGTTCGTTCCCCCCCCCCGTTCGTGCTGAGCGAAGTCGAAGCACCGTCTCTTGGGGCATGCCCTTCGACTTCGCTCAGGGCGAACGGGGAGGGGGGAAGGGCGCGGGTGGGTTGGATCGGGCGCAGTTGGTTTGAAAGGCGCAACACATGATCGATGACGACAAGCAGGCGGCGGCGGTGGCGGCGGTGGCGGAGGTTCGGGACGGGATGCTGGTCGGGCTGGGTACCGGGTCGACCGCGGCGTTCGCGATCCGTGCGCTGGGCGAGCGGGTCGCGGCGGGGCTCGACGTCCGCGCCGTCGTCACGTCCGAGGCGAGCGGCGCGCTGGCGCGGCAGGTGGGTATCGCGGTGCTCGACTTTGCCGATATCGCGCAGGTCGACCTGACGATCGACGGCGCGGACGAGATCGATGCGCGCTGTTTCGCGATCAAGGGCGCGGGCGGGGCGATGCTGCGCGAGAAGATCGTCGCCGCAAGCTCGGCACGGATGGTCGTGATTGCGGACGGATCGAAGCGGGTCGAACGGATCGGCGCGGCGAAGCTGCCGGTCGAGCTGCTGCCCTTCGCGCGGGCCTATGTGATGCGCGTGCTGAGCGACCTTGGCGGAACGCCGGTGATTCGCCCCAACTATCGGACGGATCAGGACAATCTTGTCGCGGATTGCCGGTTTCCTACGCTCGACGACCCGTATGCGCTGGCGGCGGTGCTGGCCGCGATTCCCGGCGTGCTGGGCCACGGATT
This sequence comes from Sphingomonas sp. BK481, assembly GCF_014194875.1. NCBI lineage: Bacteria > Pseudomonadati > Pseudomonadota > Alphaproteobacteria > Sphingomonadales > Sphingomonadaceae > Sphingomonas > Sphingomonas sp. BK481. The sequence continues at coordinate 176,480 of NZ_JACIAP010000001.1, forward strand.
GTTCGTCGACGAGGTCGATGCCGCGTATATTGCATCGAAAGGCGTCGTTACGCGACTGGAACGCTCGGGTGCATCCGCCTAAAGGCATCCTATGTTGGCAACCAGATCGGATGCGCGGCGTTCGGTCACCGTCTAGAGCGAGGCTTTCTTTCATGACCGATACCGCAACCGCCCCCACGATGAAGGCGGATCCGAACCTGCACGAGGACGGTTCGCCCGAGCGTCTGACGATCGATACGATCCGCACGCTGTCGATGGACGCGGTGCAGAAGGCCAATTCGGGCCATCCCGGCACGCCGATGGCGCTCGCGCCGGTCGGCTACACGCTCTGGTCGAAATTCCTGCGCTACGATCCCAAGCACGCCGACTGGCCCAATCGCGACCGGTTCGTCCTGTCGGTCGGCCATGCGTCGATGCTGCTCTATGCGCTGATCCACCTCGCCAAGATCGAAGAGATCAGCGCGGACGGCGAGAAGAGCGGCAAGGAGGCGGTCAGCCTCGAGGACATCCGGCAGTTCCGCCAGCTTTCGTCCAAGACGCCGGGTCACCCCGAATATCGCCACACCACGGGTGTCGAGACCACGACCGGGCCGCTCGGCCAGGGTTGCGGCAATTCGGTCGGAATGGCGATCGCCGAGCGCTGGCTCGCGGCGCGCTACAACAAGGACGGCTTCACGCTGTTCGACCATGACGTCTACACCATCTGTGGTGACGGCGACATGATGGAGGGCGTCTCCGCCGAGGCGGCGAGCATGGCCGGGCATCTGAAGCTCAGCAATCTGTGCTGGATCTACGACAGCAACCACATCTCGATCGAGGGCGCGACCGATCTCGCGTTCGACGAGGATGTCGGCCTGCGCTTCGACGCTTACGGCTGGAACGTCATCCATGTCGACGACGCGAACGACACCGCTGCGCTGAGCCGTGCGATCGAGACGTTCAAGGCGACCACCGACAAGCCGACCTTCATCGTCGTGCATTCGGTGATCGGTTACGGCAGCCCGAAGGCGGGCAGCGAGAAGGCCCATGGCGAGCCGCTCGGCGACGAGAATATCCGCCTCACCAAGCAGGCTTACGGTTGGCCCGAGGACAAGTCCTTCTACGTGCCCGACGGCGTGATCGAGCATTTCAACGGTGCGATCGCAGAGCGTGGCGCGAAGCTGCGTGACGAATGGGTCGCGCTGACCGGCAAGTATCGGGGTGCATATCCCGAGCTGTCGGCCGAACTCGACCTGCTGCTCAAGGACGAGCTGCCCGAGGGCTGGGATGCGGACATTCCGGTGTTCGAGGCCGATCCCAAGGGCGTCGCCAGCCGTGACTCGGGTGGCAAGGTGCTCAACGCGATTGCCGCCAAGGTGCCGTGGCTGATCGGCGGTTCGGCGGATCTCGCGCCGTCGACCAAGACCGACATCAAGGGCCAGCCCTCGTTCGAGGCGAACAACTATGCCGGCCGCAACTTCCATTTCGGCATTCGCGAACATGGCATGGGCGCGATCGTCAACGGCATGGCGCTGTCGCATCTGCGCTCCTACGGCTCCACCTTCCTCGTTTTCGTCGATTACATGCGCGCACCGGTGCGCCTGTCGGCGATCATGGAGGTCGGCGCGGTCTGGGTGTTCACGCACGATTCGATCGGCGTCGGCGAGGACGGCCCGACGCACCAGCCGATCGAGCATCTCGCCACGCTGCGTGCGATCCCGGGTCTCGACACGATCCGCCCGAGCGACGCGAACGAGGTCGTCGCGGCATGGAAGGCGGTCCTGAAGGACGCCAGCACGCCCGCCGCGCTGATCCTGTCGCGCCAGGCGCTGCCGACGCTCGACCGGACCAAATATGCGAGCGCCGACGGCGTTGCGCAGGGCGGTTATGTGCTCGCCGATTGTGACGGCACGCCCGACGTGATCCTGATCGCGACGGGCAGCGAAGTGTCGCTGGCGATCGACGCGCATGAGAAGCTGGTCGCGGACGGCGTGAAGAGCCGGGTCGTGTCGATGCCGAGCTGGTATCGCTACGAACTGCAGGACGCCGCCTACAAGGAAAGCGTGTTGCCGCGTGGCGTGCGCGCCCGCGTCGCGATCGAGATGGCCGGGTCGATCGGCTGGGACCGCTATGTCGGGCTCGACGGCGCGACCGTGACGATGTCGACCTTCGGTGCCTCGGCACCGCTCGCGAAGTTGCAGGACAAGTTCGGGTTCACCGTCGACAATGTCGTCAAGGTGGCCCGCCAGGTAATGGAGACGAAGTGATGGGTGCGCTCAACGATCTCGAAGGCTTCGGCCAGGCGGTTTGGCTCGATTTCGTCGACCGGAAGTTCCTGGAGGCCGGTGGTCTCCAGAAGCTGGTCGACGAAGACGGGCTGACCGGTGTCACGTCCAACCCGTCGATCTTCGAAAAGGCGATGGGCCACGGCGAGGCCTATGACTCGACGCTCGCGAAGTTCGACAAGGAGAGCCCCGGCGCGGCGACGATCGACCGCTACGAGCATCTCGCGATCCAGGACATCAAGGCGGCGGCGGAGACGCTGAAGCCGGTGTATGACCGGCTCGACGCGAAGGACGGCTATGTCAGCCTCGAAGTGTCGCCCTATATCTCGGACGATACCGACGCGACGATCGCCGAGGCGCGCAAGCTGTGGGCGGCGGTCGACCGGCCGAACCTGATGATCAAGATCCCGGGGACGCTTGCGGGCGGCCCGGCGATCTCGACCGCGATCTCGGAAGGGATCAACGTCAACGTGACCTTGCTGTTCTCGATCGACGCCTATGTGCGCGTCGCCGAGGCTTATGCGGCAGGACTCGAGAAGCGCGTCGCCGAGGGCAAGCCGATCGACCGGATCGCCAGCGTCGCGAGCTTCTTCGTCAGCCGGATCGATACGATGATTGACAAGCAGATCGATGCACGGCTCGAAAAGGGTGATGCCGAGGCGGATGCGCTGAAGGCAGTGCGCGGCAAGGTCGCGATCGCCAATGCGAAGATGGCGTATCAATGGTATCTCGACTTCCTGAAGTCGGACCGCTGGCAGGCGCTCGCCGCCAAGGGCGCGCAGCCGCAGCGGCTGTTGTGGGCGTCGACCGGGGTCAAGGATCCGAGCTATCCCGACACGCTCTACATCGACACGCTGATCGGCCGTGACACGGTCAACACGATGCCGCCCAAGACGATGGACGCGTTTCGCGACCATGGCACCGCGGCGGAGACGATCACCGCGGATGTCGATGGCGCGAAGCATGTGCTGGCGGAAGCCGAGCGGCTCGGGCTCGACCTCACCGGCGTGACCGGCACGCTGGTCGAAGAGGGCGTCGCCTCGTTCGTGAAGGCGTTCGACGACCTTCTCGGGTCGATCGCTAAGAAGCAGCCGGCGACGGCGTAAGACACGTTCCCGCTCGTGCCGAGTAGGGATCGAGCGAAGCCGAGAGACCGTATCGAGGTACATGTCCCTCGATACGTCGTCTCGACACGCTCGACGTCTACTCGGGACGAACGGCAGGTATTTTCCAGCGAAAGCGCGGAGTGAATCATGAAGATCGGACTGATCGGCCTCGGCCGGATGGGCGGCAATATCGCGCGCCGGTTGATGAAAAACGGCCATGAGGTCGTCGCGTTCGATCGCGATGCGGAGGCGGTGAAGAAGCTCGCGGCGGATGGTGCGATCGGTGCGGACTCGCTCGACGACATGCGTGGCAAGCTCGACACGCCGGCGATCTGGTGGGTGATGGTGCCCGCAGGCGAGCCGACCGAGCAGACCGTGCAGGCGATCGCCGAAAAGGCCGCCGAGGGCGACATCATCATCGATGGCGGCAACAGCTTTTACAAGGACGACGTCCGCCGCGCGAAGGACCTCGCCGAAAAGGGCATCCGCTATGTCGACGTCGGCACGTCGGGTGGCGTCTGGGGACTTGAGCGCGGCTATTGCATGATGATCGGCGGCGAGACGGAGACGGTCGATTATCTCGATCCGATCTTCGACACGCTGGCACCGGGCATGGGCGGGATCGTCCGCACGCCGGGCCGCATCGAGGGGCAGGCCGATCCGCGTGCGGAAAAGGGCTATATCCATGCGGGCCCTCCGGGCGCCGGGCATTTCGTCAAGATGGTCCATAACGGCATCGAATACGGCCTGATGCAGGCCTATGCCGAGGGCTTCGACATCCTCAAGGGCAAGTCGGGCGAGCATGTCGCGGAGGACCAGCGGTTCGACATCAACCTGACCGATGTCGCCGAAGTGTGGCGTCGCGGCAGCGTGATCTCGTCGTGGCTGCTCGACCTGTCGGCGATCGCGCTGGCCAAGGATGGCACGCTCGAAGGGTTCAGCGGCAGCGTCGCGGATTCGGGCGAGGGCCAGTGGACGATCGATGCGGCGATGGAAGAGAAGGTGCCTGCCAACGTGCTGAGCGCCGCGCTCTACGCACGCTATCGCAGCCGGGTCGACCACACGTTCGGCGACAAGCTGTTGTCGGCGATGCGTTTCGGCTTCGGCGGGCACGTCGAGATGCCCCAGTGAACGGGCAAGTAACCATCAAGCTGCTCGTGTCCGACGTCGACGGCACGCTCGTCGACAAGGACAAGACGGTCGCACCCGCGACCGTCGATGCGGTCAGGCGGCTGAAGGCGGCGGGGCTCGGCTTCACGATCATCAGCGCGCGGCCGCGATCGGGCATGATGCCGATCGCCGAACTGCTCGGCATCGACGAGCCGATGGGCGCGTTCAACGGCGGCATCGTGTTCAAGCGCGACGGCACGGTCATCGAGCATCACATGGTCGATATCGACGTCGTGCGCGGCGCGATGGAGATCATCGGTGACGCGGCGGTCGACACGTGGATCTTCGCCGACGACGTCTGGTACGCCAGCACCGACCAGGGCAGCCATGTCGACAGCGAGCGCAAGGCCTCGGCGCAGGATCCGGTGATCGTCGCCGACTTCACCGAGCTGCTCGGCAAGGCCGACAAGGTGACGTTCGTCAGCGACGACGAGGATCTGTTGCGCGACCTGCACGCCAAGGTCGCGGCGAAGTTCGACGCGCAGGCGACGATCGTCCAGAGCCAGACCTATTATCTCGACATCACGCCCGTGGCGGGCAACAAGGGCAGCGGGATCGAGGAACTCGCGGACGCGTTCGGCATCAGCCTGACGCAGACCGCGGCGATCGGCGACCAGGCGAACGACATCGCGATGCTCAAGCGGGCCAGGCTGGCGATCGCGATGGGCAATGCGCCGCAGTCCGTCCGCGACGTCGCGCACGAGATTACCACCGCGAACGATGCCGATGGCGTCGCGCACGCGATCGACACATTTATCCTGACTGGAGTTTCCGCATGAAAGAGTTGGTTGCCTTTGACCTCGACGGAACGCTGGCCGAAAGCAAGCAGCCCTTGCAGGAGCCGATGGGCGAGGCGCTCGCCGACCTGCTCGACGTCGCGCATGTCGCGGTGATCTCGGGCGGCGACTGGCCGCAGTTCGAAAAGCAGGTCGCGAGCCGTCTGCCCGAGCGCGCCGATCGCACCAAGCTGTGGCTGATGCCGACGACCGGCACCAAGCTGTACCGGTTCGACGACGCCTGGCGTGCGGTCTATGCCGAGCTGTTCGAGGAAGACGAGAAGCAGAAGATCCTCAAGGCATTCGACGAGTCGCTCGAGGCGACCGGGTTCGTCCCCGAGCAGACCTGGGGCGAGCGGATCGAGGATCGCGGCAGCCAGATCACCTTCTCCGCGCTCGGCCAGGAAGCGCCGATCGACGCCAAGCACAGCTGGGATCCGGACTTCGCCAAGCGCAAGGTGATCCAGGCCGATCTGCGCCAGCGTCTGCCGGGTCTGTCGATCAACATGGGCGGCGCGACCTCGATCGACATCACGCGCGAGGGTGTCGACAAGGCGTACGGCCTGAAGAAGCTCAACGAGGCGAGCGGCATCGCGCTCGACAAGATGATGTTCATCGGCGACGCGATCTTCCCGGGCGGCAACGACTATCCGGCCGAGCAGCTCGGGCTCGACGTCGTGAAGGTGAAGAATGTCGACGGCACGCTGGCGGCGATCGCCGGGATCGTCGCATGCCTGAAGTAAGCGCATGAGCGTCGCGTTTCGCCGTGAAAGCGACGAGGAACATCTCGAGCCGAAGTTCGAACAGCCAATCGCGCCGGGGCCCAATCTGGTCACGGCGCGCGGCCTTGCGCTGATCGGCGAGCGCGTCGAGACGATCGAGGCGGCGGTGGCGGCCGAGACGGACGAGGAAGCACGCAAGGTGCTGCTGCGCGACCTGCGTTACTGGCATACGCGCCAGACGACGGCAGAGCTCGCGCCGGAGCCCGAAGAGGGTGAGGTCGGGATCGGATCGTCGGTGCGCGTGCGGATGAACGGCGCGGAGCGGACGATCGCGATCGTCGGCGGTGACGAGGCGGAGCCGGGTGAGGATCGCCTCGCTTTCTCCGCCCCGCTCGCGCGCGCGCTGATGGGCGCCGCGGTGGGCGAGACGGTCGCGTTTGCCGGCAAGGCGGATGCGATCGAGATAGTGGAGATCGCATAATGGCCGAGGCGAAATTCGAACGGCACCGCCAGCCCTGGACCCAGGACGAGATCCAGAAGCTGCACACGCTCGCCAAGAAGGGCATGGCGCTGAAAGCGATCGCCAAGGCGCTGACGCGGAGCGAGGAATCGGTGAAGACGCGCGCGAAGGAAGATTCGCTGAATATCGCGAAGCTGCGCTGACTTTTCCGTTGTCCTGATTTTCGTCAGGATGACGATTTAAGAATTCACCACCCCGGCGGAGGCCGGGGTCCAGTTGGAGAGGTGGGGGTAACGGCGCGCGACGTGCGTCATTGCCGTCCCCCAACTGGGCCCCGGCCTTCGCCGGGGTGGTGCTTTTGTTAAGAGCCGGTGGCACCTATATGGGCGATCCCGAACGCGCTACATCCGGCCTTGTTCTCCCGCGAAGGCGGGAGCCCAGCCTGGGTCCCGCCTTCGCGGGGAAACACCTTTGACCAGCGGCCCGCACCCCGCGCCGCACGGAGCGAACCTTGTCCGATTATGACGCGATCATCCTCGGGGCAGGCGCCGCCGGGCTCATGTGCGCCGCGGTCGCGGGGCAGCGCGGGCGGCGGATCCTGCTCGTCGATCATGCCGAGCAGGCGGGGAAGAAGATCCTGATCTCGGGCGGCGGGCGGTGCAATTTCACCAACATGCACACCGCCGCCGACCGCTATATCTCCGCCAATCCGCATTTCGCCAAGTCCGCGCTCGGCCGCTACACCGCGCAGGATTTCCTCGCGCTCGTCGAGAGTTACGGGATCGCGTGGCACGAAAAGACGCTGGGGCAGCTGTTCTGCGATGGCTCGGCGAAACAGATCGTCGAGATGCTGCTCGACGAATGCGACAAGGGGCGGGTCGACCTGTCGCTGGGACGCGGCGTCACTGCGGTCGAGCAGGGTGACAGCGGCTACCGCGTGTCGCTCGACGGCCGCGTGGTCACCGCGCCCGCGCTGGTGATCGCGACCGGCGGGCCGTCGATCCCGAAAATGGGCGCGACCGGCTTTGCCTATGATCTGGCGCGGCAATTCGGGTTGAAGGTGGTCGAGCCGCGGCCCGCGCTCGTCCCGCTGACGCTCGGCGGCGACGAGATCCTGTTTCGCGAATTGTCGGGCGTCGCCGCCGATGTCGTTGCGACGGCCGGCAAGACCGCGTTCCGCGAGGCGGCGCTGTTCACGCATCGCGGACTGTCGGGCCCGGCGATCCTGCAGGCCTCGTCCTATTGGCGGCATGGCCAGCCGGTGGGCATCGATTTCGTCCCCGACCGCGACTCCGGCTGGCTCCCCGCGGCCAAGCGCACCACGCCGCGCGCGACCTTGCGCAAGCTGCTCGGGGGGACGCTGCCCGACCGACTCGCGGAGACGCTGAGCGAGCGGCTGGGGATGACGGGGGAGATTTCCACGCTCACCGATCGCCGGCTGCAGGACGCGGAGCGTGCGCTAAGCCACTGGCAATTCACGCCAAATGGCAGCGAAGGCTATGCCAAGGCGGAGGTGACGGCGGGCGGAATCAGCACTGCTGAGCTTTCTTCACAAACAATGGAAGCCAAACGCGTAAAAAACCTGTATGCGGTCGGCGAAGCGGTCGATGTCACAGGGTGGCTCGGCGGCTACAACTTCCAATGGGCATGGGCGAGCGGGTGGGCCGCGGGCCAAGTCCTGTAGGGACCACCACGCCAGTGCTTTGCCGTAGCGTCAAGCCGGCCACCAATTAGGACGTACATGCCTTTTTCAAATATTCCGTCGCTTCTTTCCGAAGCGCTCGCCGCGCGTGGCTATACCGCGCTCACCCCCGTCCAGGCGCATGTGATCGAGGAAAACGCGGTCGGTCGCGATCTCGTCGTGTCGGCGCAGACCGGCTCGGGCAAGACCGTCGCGTTCGGCCTTGCCATGGCCGGCGAACTGCTCGGTGAAGCGGGCGAGGACGGCGTCCAGCGCCTGCCGGCGCCGCACAAGCCGCTCGTGCTCTGCATCGCACCGACGCGCGAACTCGCGCTCCAGGTCAGCCGCGAGCTGATGTGGCTCTATGCCAAGGCTGGCGCGCGCATCTCGACCTGCGTCGGCGGCATGGACGCGTCGAAGGAGCGTCGCAGCCTCGCACACGGCGCGCATATCGTCGTCGGCACGCCCGGCCGTCTGCGCGACCATCTCGAGCGTGGCGCGCTCGACCTGTCGGCCCTGAAGGTCGCGGTGCTCGACGAGGCCGACGAGATGCTCGACATGGGTTTCCGCGAGGATCTCGAGCAGATCCTCGACGCGTCGCCCGAGCAGCGCCGGACGCTGTTGTTCTCGGCGACGATGCCACGGCCGATCGTCGCGCTCGCCAAGCGCTACCAGCGCGACGCGGTGCGCATCTCGACCGTCGGTGAGGATCGTGGTCATGGCGACATCTCGTACCAGGCCGTCACGGTCTCGCCGTCCGAGATCGAGCATGCGGTGATCAACCTGCTGCGCTTCCACGAAGCGGAGACGGCGATGCTGTTCTGCGCGACGCGCGATAACGTGCGCCATCTGCATGCGAGCCTGGTCGAGCGCGGTTTCGCCGCGGTCGCGCTGTCGGGTGAGCATTCGCAGAATGAGCGTAACGCCGCGCTCCAGGCACTGCGTGACCGCCGTGCGCGCGTCTGCGTCGCGACCGACGTCGCCGCGCGCGGCATCGATCTGCCGACGCTCAGCCTCGTCGTGCACGTCGAACTGCCACGCGATGCCGAGACGCTGCAGCATCGCTCGGGTCGTACCGGTCGTGCGGGCAAGAAGGGCACCGCCGTGCTGATCGTGCCGTTCCCGCGTCGCCGTCGCGTCGACATGATGCTGAAAGGTGCGAAGATCAACGCGGAGTGGGTCAACGCCCCGACCGCCGAGGACATCCGCAAGAACGACCATGAGCGTCTGATCACGATGCTGATGCAGCCGGTCGAGGTCGAGGACGAGGATCGCGAGCTCGCGACCCGCCTGATGGCCGAGAAGACCCCGGAGGATATCGCTGCGGCGCTGGTGCACATGCACCGCGCGACGATGCCGCAGGCCGAGGATCTGATCGACCAGAGCAAGCAGTCGGTCAGCGACGATCGTTCGCAGGGGCCGCGCGCCGGGTTCGAGGACACGGTCTGGTTCCGCATGGACATCGGCCGTCGCCAGAACGCCGATCCGCGCTGGATCCTGCCGCTGATCTGCCGTCGCGGGCACATCACCAAGTCCGAGATCGGTGCGATCCGCATCGGCCCGAACGAGACCGCGTTCGAGATCCCGCGCGCCGTCGCGTCGCGCTTCTCGGCGGCGATCCAGCGTACCGCGCAGGCGGGCGAAGAGGAGAGCGGCGTCGCGATCGAGGCAATGCAAGGCGCGCCCGAGAGCACCGCACGCCATGCCGGCGGCGGTGGTCGCAGCAACGCGGGCGCCCCGCGCTCGACGCTGCACCGCGCGGCCCCGCGTGGCGGTCCGGCACCGGCGCGCAAGGCGCCGTATCGCGGCAATCGCGAGCGGAGCTGAACCTGCCGCCTTCCGTTCGTGCTGAGCGACGTCGAAGCACCCCGGCTTGGGGCATGCCCTTCGACTTCGCTCAGGGCGAACGGGGGAAGGGCGCGGGCGGCCTCCGGCACCGTCATACTGACGACGCCGGGAGCCCCATAGCCCCGTCATCCTGACGAAAGTCAGGACCCAGAGTAACGAACGCCGTCCTGTATGACCCTGGGTCCTGACTTTCGTCAGGATGACGAGGGGCGGGAGAAAACCATGACCGACACGCCACCCTCGCTCCGCATCCTCGTCGACGCCGATGCGTGTCCCGTCAAAGACGAGATCTACAAGGTCGCGTGGCGGCACGAGGTGCCCGTCACCATCGTCGCGAACAGCCATTTCCGGATACCCGTCCACCCGCTGGTCAACCGCGTCGTCGTCAGCGACGGGTTCGACGCCGCCGACGACTGGATCGCCGAGCAGGCCGATGCGAGGGCGGTGGTGATCACCGCCGACATCCTGCTCGCCGATCGCTGCGTGAAAGCGGGGGCGACCGTGCTCGCCAACACCGGCAAGCCGTTCACCACCAGCTCGATCGGCGGTGCGATCGCCACGCGCGCGATCATGGCCGATCTGCGCGCGGGCGGCGACGTGATCGGTGGCCCTGCACCCTTTGCCAAGGCGGACCGGTCGCGTTTCCTGTCCGCGCTCGACGCTGCGCTGGTCCGGCTGAAGCGCGGCTGAGCCACGCATGGCTCGACTTCCCCGGTCTCTCCGGGCACACATAGGTTATGCGTCCCCCTCTGCTCGATCGTGATGAACTGCTCGCGCGACAGGCGTTCCAGCTCGCGCTGGTCGACCTGTTCCGTACGATGGCGCGACCCGACGACATCATGGCGGCGGCCGCAGCGGCGCTGGGCTCGCATCTCGACGTCGCGCGCTGCGGCTATGACGAGGTGTCGGCGGACGGCGCGATGACCCGGGGCGTCGGCGACTGGTCGAACGGGACGCTGCCCGGCCTCGCCGCGACGCCAGACGAAACCGGGGACGCGGCACTGGGCGCGGGCGTGATCGCCGATCTGCGGCGCGGGCTCACGGTGATCGTCGACGATTGCGCGACCGACGCACGCGCGCGTGATCCGGCGACCGCGCGGTGCTGGGCGCAGGCCGGCGTCGGCGCGCTGATCGCCGCGCCGCTGCTCCGCGACGGGCGGCTCGCGGCGGTCCTGTACCTGCACGAGGCCACGCCGCGCGACTGGACCAGGGCGGATATCGCGCTGGTCGAGGACGTCGCGCTGCGCACCTCGGACGCGGTCGACCGGGTGCGCGGTGAGATCGCGGTGAAGGCGAGCGAGGCGCGCTATCGCTCGCTGTTCGAATCGATCGATGCGGGGTTCTGCGTGATCGAGTTGCTGTTCGCCGACGGCGCGCCGTACGACTATCGCTTCCTCGAGGTGAACCGGGCGTTCGCGCGCAACACCGGGCTCGACGACATGATCGGGCGGACGATCCGCGACGTCGTGCCAAACATGGAACAGCGCTGGTTCGACCTGTACGGCCATGTCGCGACGACCGGCGAGCCGCTGCGGTTCGAGGATCCCGCCTCCGCGCTGCAGGATCGCTGGTTCGAGGTCTATGCCTACCGCGTCGATGCGCCCGAGCTGAACCATGTCGCGGTGCTGTTCAACGACATCAGCGAGCGCCGCCGCAACGAGGTGGCGCTGTCCGAAAGCCGCGAGGAGCTGGAACTGGCGACGCGGGTCGCGCGGCTGGGGCGGTTCGACTATCGGCCAGCGGACGGCATGCTGCGCTGGGACGACCGGTGCCGCGCGCTGTTCGGGATCCCGGCAGGCGCGCCGGTCGAGTACGAGTCCGCCTTCCTCGCCAATCTCCACCCCGACGACCGCGCAGCGGCCGATGCGCAAGTCGCCGCCGCGCTCGATCCGCGCGGCACGCGGATGTTCGATTCGGAATATCGCACGATCGGCCAGAGCGACGGCGTCGAGCGCCACATCGTCGCGCACGGCATCGCGTTCTTCGATGGCGATATCCCGATCCGGCTGGTCGGAACGGTCGTCGACATGAGCGACGATCGCCGCGCACAGGCGGCGCTGCGTGAGACGAGCGAGCGGCTGCGGCTCGCCAGCCGTGCGACCAACGACGCGATCTGGGACTGGGACCTGCGGAGCAACTCGGTGCTGTGGAACGAGGCGCTGACGCGCGCCTATGGCCATGTCCTGCCCGATGCGAAGTCGACCGGCGACTGGTGGCTGGACCAGGTCCATCCGGAGGACCGCGCGCGGATCCATGCGAGCATCGATGCGGTGATTTACGGGCAGGACAGCGACTGGACCGACGAATACCGGTTCGCCTGCGCCGACGGCCGCTATGCCGATGTGCTCGACCGCGGCTACGTCATCCGCGACGAGGACGGCGCGCCGACGCGGATGATCGGCGCGATCCTCGACCAGTCGACGCGCAAGGCGGCGGAGCGCCAGCTGCGCGCGATCAACGAGGGACTGGCCGAAGCCGTCGAGGTGTCGACCGCGGACCGCGACCGGTTGTGGGAATTGTCGTCGGACATCATGCTGCGCGCCGAGTTCGACGGCACGATCGTCGCCGCCAATCCCGCCTGGACCGACATGCTCGGCTGGTCGATGGACGAGATCGTCGGACGCCAGCTCTTCTCGCTGCTCCACCCCGACGACGTCGCGCATACCGGCCTGGCCGCGGCGGGGATCGCCCGCGGCGAGGCGGTCGCGCGGATCGACAATCGCTATGCCCACAAGGATGGCAGCTATCGCTGGATCAGCTGGGCGGCGCGGCCGGGCGACGGGCTGATCAACGCGGTCGGGCGCGACGTCACCGCGGACAAGGAGCGCGAGGCACAGCTCGCGCGCGCCGAGGATGCGCTGCGCCAGGCGCAGAAGATGGAGGCGGTCGGCCAGCTGACCGGCGGCATCGCGCATGATTTCAACAACATGCTCACCGGCATCCTGGGCGGGCTCGACATGGTCCGGCGCAACGTGCCCGAACCGCGCCCGGACAAGGTCGACCGCTATCTGGAGGCGGCGACGGTCTCCGCGCAGCGCGCGGCCGGGCTGACGCAGCGACTGCTCGCCTTTTCGCGGCGCCAGTCGCTCGACGTGAAGGCGACCGATGTCGACCGGCTGATCGCCGACATGGAGGATCTGCTCGCACGGACGCTGGGCGAGAATGCGCGGCTCGAGATCCGGCGGCAGGACGCGACCTGGCCGGTGACGACGGATGCCAACCAGCTCGAAAGCGCGCTGCTCAACCTCGCGATCAACGCGCGCGACGCGATGCCCGACGGCGGGCGGCTGACGATCGAGACCAAGAACACGCATCTCGACGCGCACTATGCCGAGGCGATCGGCGATCTCGCGCCCGGCGATTATGTCGCGATCGGCGTCAGCGACACCGGCACGGGCATGTCGAAGGCGGTGATCGAGAAGGCGTTCGACCCGTTCTTCACCACCAAGCCGATCGGGCAGGGCACCGGGCTCGGCCTGTCGATGATCTATGGCTTTGCGCGCCAATCGGGCGGGCATGTCCGGATCTATTCGGAGGAGGGCGAGGGCACGACGGTCAAGCTGTACCTGCCGCGCTTCCACGGCACCGCGGCGGCCAGCGTGCCGACCGCGGACCGCGACCTGCCGCGCGCGGACGGCGAATGCGTGCTGGTGGTCGAGGACGATGTCGCGGTGCGGATGCTGATCGTCGATATCCTCGGCAGCCTGGGTTACGGCGTGATGGAGGCGGGCGACGCGCGCGCGGCGATCCCGATCCTCGAAAGCGGGCGGCGGATCGACCTGCTGGTCAGCGATGTCGGCCTGCCCGGGATGGACGGGCGCCAGCTCGCCGAGGTCGCGCGGCGGCATCGGCCCGATCTGCGGATCCTGTTCGTCACCGGCTATGCCGAAAAGGCGGCGGTGCGCGGCGCGTTTCTGGGTGCGGGGATGGAGATGATCACCAAGCCGTTCGCGCTCGACATGCTCGCCGAACGGATCCGCGAGATGGTCGCGCGCTGACCCCGGGCGAGCGCGAAGACGCGCCGCCCGTGACTTTACCGGTTGCCATCCCGGGGCCACGGTCGGCATAGGCAGGCGCCACCCGCTCCCGGAGACCTTCATGCAAACGCCAGCCGCGAGTCCCGCACTGGGGCTCGACTTCGGCACGACCAACAGCGTCGTGGCGCTCGGGACGCCCGGGGGCACGCCCGAGCTCGTGACCTTCGCCGCCCCCGCCGAGACCAGCCCGGTGTTCCGCTCCGCGCTCTGCTTCTGGCAGGACGACAGCGGCAAGGGGCTCGCGGTCGATGCGGGGCCGTGGGCGATCGCGGAATATATGGAATATCCCCTCGACAGCCGGTTCATCCAGTCGTTCAAGTCGGTCGCGGCAATGAAGACGTTCGAGCAGGCCTCGGTCTTCGACAAGCGCTATCGCTTCGAGGAGATGGGCAAGCTGTTCCTCGACAAGCTGATCGCGCATGCGGGCGGCAGGCTCGACACGCGGCCGCAGCGGATCGTCGTCGGGCGGCCGGTCGAATATGCCGGCGCGCGGCCCGACGAGGCGCTCGCGCGGACGCGCTACGACGCGATGTTCAAGGGCTTCGGCGCGGAGATCCATTATGTCTACGAACCGCTTGGTGCTGCGTACAGCTATGCGACGCGGCTGACCGAGCCTGCGACGATCCTGGTCGCCGATTTCGGTGGCGGCACGAGCGACTTCTCGGTCGTGCGCGTCGCCGAGCCGGGGGCGGCGCGACGCTGTACGCCGCTCGGCCATGCGGGCATCGGCATTGCGGGCGACCGGTTCGACTACCGCATCCTCGACCGGCTGGTGCTGCCGATGCTCGGCAAGGGCGGCGCGTACAAGTCGTTCGGCAAGGAGCTCGAAATCCCGCGCGCCTATTTCGCCGATTTCGCGGACTGGTCCAGGCTCGCGCTGATGCGCAACCGCAAGACGATGACCGAGCTCGAGCGGTTGCAGAAGACCGCGATCGACCCGGATGCGATCGGGCGGATGATCGCGGTGATCGAGAACGAGCTCGGCTATCCGCTGTACGACGCGGTCGGCACGCTGAAGCGGGCCTTGTCGCAGGGCGAGGACGCGCATTTCCACTTTGCGGGCGCGGGGCTGGAAATCGAGGCGGAGGTGACGCGCGCACAGTTCGAGGGCTGGATCGCCGACGACGTCGCACGGATCGAGGCGACGGTCGACCAGGCGCTGGCGGCGGCCAAGGTCGGCGGCGGCGATATCGACCGCGTGTTCCTGACCGGCGGGTCGTCGCTGATCCCGCGGGTGCGGCAGATCTTCGTCGAGCGGTTCGGCGAGGCGGCGATCATGAGCGGTGGCGAGCTGACCTCGATCGCGCATGGGCTGGCGCTGATCGGCGAGCAGGACGACATCGCGGCGTGGTCTGCGTGATCCCTCGGGTTCTTCTCGGGACGGCGCAGGTGCCGGGGGGCGGCGAGTTGCGGCTGCTCCAGCGCGGCGCGGAATTCTCGATCATGCTCGGCGCGAACGAGCTGATGAACAGCCGGCTGAGCGGGTCGGAAGAGGCGCTGGCCGAGCAGGCGTGCGAACGGATCGGCGCGCGGCCGGGTGTGCGGATGCTGATCGGCGGGCTCGGCATGGGTTTCACGCTGCGCGCAGCACTCGCGCGGCTCGGGCCCGATGCCGAGGTGGCGGTCGCCGAGATCGTGCCCGAGGTGGTCGAATGGGCGCGCGGGCCGATGGCGGCGCTGCACGGCGACAGCCTGACCGACCCGCGGACGCGGATCTTCGAGGGCGATGTCGCCGCGGCGATCGCGGACGGGGAGTGGGACGCAATCCTGCTCGACGTCGACAATGGGCCCGACGGGATTTCGCGGCCGGGCAATGACCGGCTTTACGGCGCGGCGGGGCTGGCGCGGGCGCGCGCGGCGCTGCGGTCCGGCGGCGTGCTCGCGGTGTGGTCGTCGGCGCCGAGCAAGCCGTTCGCCCGCCGGCTCGACGAGGCGGGGTTCGCGGTCGACGAGGTCGTCGCACGCGCGACGCGCAAGGGCGGGGCGCGTCACGTTATCTGGTTCGCGACCAAGGCATGATCTGGCGCTGGGCTCTGCTGGTCGCGCTGTCGGCGCTGGTGGCGGGGGCGCTGGAATGGATCGGACTCCCCGCCGGACTGCTGCTCGGACCGATGATCGCGGCGGTCGTGCTCGCGGTGCGCGGCGGGTCGCTGGGGGTGCCGATCCTCGCCTTTCGCGGCGCACAGGCGGCGGTGGGGACGCTGATCGCGGGATCGATCACCACCGGGATCGTCGCGACCGTCGCGCAGCACTGGCCGGTGTTCCTCGCGGTCAATGTCGCGACGCTCGCTGCCAGCAGCGTGCTCGGCTATCTGCTCAGCCGGTGGCAGGTGCTGCCGGGGACGGTCGCGGTGTGGGGTTCGACGCCGGGGGCCGCGAGCGCGATGGTGCTGATGGCGCAGGCGTATGGCGCGGATTCGCGGCTGGTCGCGGTGATGACCTATACGCGCGTCGTGTGCGTCGCAGTCGTCGCCTCGGTGCTGGCGGCGGTGATGGTCGGCGGGGGCAGCGGGCATCATCCGGCCGCGGCGTGGTTCGCGGGCGTCGATCCGGTCGCGGTGCTGCGGACGGTGGCGATTGCCGGTGTCGGCGCGATTCTTGGCGTCAAGCTGCGGCTGCCCGCGGGCGCGCTGCTCGGACCGCTCGTGCTGGGCGGGGTGCTCAACGTCACCGGGATCGCGCAGCCGGTGCTGCCGCAATGGCTGCTCGCGATCAGCTATGCGGTGGTCGGGTGGAAGATCGGGCTGTCGTTCACGCGCGATACGCTCCGCGTGGCGGGCAAGGCGATGCCGCGGATCCTGCTGTCGGTCGGGCTGCTCATCCTGTTCTGCGGCGGGATCGCGGCGGCGCTGACACGCTGGGCGGGGATCGACCCGGTCACCGCCTATCTCGCGTCGAGCCCCGGCGGGATGGATTCGGTCGCGATCATCGCCGCGTCGAGCCCGGTCGACGTGCCGTTCGTGATGGCGTTGCAGGTGATGCGGTTCCTGGGCGTCTTGCTGATCGGACCGCCGCTCGCGCGGTTCGTGGCGACGCGGCAGGGCGGGGTGGTGCCGGTCATTCCGACCTGACGCGCCGTACCCGCGTACCGAACCCCCGTCCGTTCGTGCTGAGCGAAGTCGAAGCACCTGCGCGCGCGGCCTGCCCTTCGACTTCGCTCAGGGCGAACGGGGTTGGGGGCGTCACCCCTTGGTCGGGCGATAGGCCTCGACGTCGATCTCGTGGCGTTTCAGCTTGTCGTAGAAGGTCTTGCGCGGGATGCCGAGCGCGGCGAGCGCGGAGCGGACGTCGCCGCTGACCTGGTGCAACGTCGCGCGGATCGTAGCTTCCTCGAACTTGTCGACACGCGCGGGGAGCGGCAGGTCGCCATCCTCGTCCGCGGGGGCATCCGCCTCGACGCGCAGCACCAGCCGCTTCGCCAGATTGTCGAGCTCGCGGACATTGCCCGGCCAGTCATGCTGGCCGAGATAGGCGAGCGTCGCGGTGTCGATCGTCGGCACCTCGCGCCCGAACCGCTCGGCGGCCTGGTGCAGCAGATGCCCGAACAGCAAGGGCACGTCGTCGCGCCGTTCGCGCAGCGGCGGGATGCGCAGCCGCACCGCGTCGAGCCGGAACAGCAGTTCGGCGCGGAACCGGCCATCCTCGACCGCCTGGTCGAGCCCGGGTTTCGCCGCGGCGATCACGCGCAGGTCGAGCGCACGCGGCAGGTCGCCGCCGACCGGCATGACCTCGCGCTCCTCGAGCACGCGCAGCAATTTGGCCTGGACCGCGGGCAAGGTGCTCTCGATCTCGTCGAGGAACAGCGTGCCGCGGTTCGACGCCTCGATCCGGCCGGTGCGGGGCAAGCGCGAATCGCCGTCATGGCCGAACAGCTCGATCTCCGCGACCGCCTCGGGCAGTGCGGCGCAGTTGACCGCGACGAACGGCCGCGACCGGCGGTTGCTCCAGCGGTGGAGCAGCACCGCGACGAGTTCCTTGCCGGTCCCGGTCTCGCCCTCGACCAGCACGTCGATATCGGCCTGCGCGATCTGGCGCATCGTCTCGCGCAGCCGGACCATCACCGGGGTCTCGCCGATCAGCGGTTCGGCGCCGATCGTCTCCTCGGCGGCGGCGCGCAGCCGGCGATTGTCGAGGACGAGGCGGCGCATCTCGAGCGCACGCCGGGCGCCCGCGATCAGGTGATCGGTCGCAAACGGCTTGGGGATGAAATCGAACGCGCCGTTCTTGAGGGCGGCGACCGCCATCGCGACGTCGCCATGGCCGGTCATCAGCAACACCGGGATCTCGTGGTCGATCGCGGCGATGCGGCGGAACAGCTCCAGCCCGTCCATCTTGGGCATGCGGATGTCGGACACCACGGCGCCGTCGAACCCCGCATCGATCCGCGCGAGTGCGACAGTCGGGTCGCGCTCGGCGATCACCGCGATGCCGGCGAGTTCGAACGACTGTTCGAGCGCACCGCGCAGCACGTCGTCGTCGTCGACGAGCAGGACGCTCTGCTCGCTCATGCTTTTACCAGGATCATGCGGAAGACGGCGCCTCGTGGAGCAGGGACGAGGTCGAGCGTGCCGCCGAACTCGGTCATTATGTCGCGCGCGATGCCAAGCCCGAGGCCAAGGCCGTCGGTCTTGCTGGTCGCGAACGGTGTGAACAGGTCGTCGGCGATGCCGGGATCGATGCCGGGGCCGTTGTCGGCGACGGTCAGCACGACGTCGCGGCCCTTGCGCCCGACGGTGACGTCGACGCGCGCATCGGGCCGTTCGGCGACCGCGTCGAGCGCGTTCTGGAGCAGGTTGACGAGCACCTGTTCGAGGCGGACGCGGCCGGCGATGACGGTCAGCCGCGCCTCGGGCCCGCTCGGCAGGTCGAGCGT
The DNA here is from genome assembly GCF_014194875.1 of Sphingomonas sp. BK481. Taxonomy (NCBI): domain Bacteria; kingdom Pseudomonadati; phylum Pseudomonadota; class Alphaproteobacteria; order Sphingomonadales; family Sphingomonadaceae; genus Sphingomonas; species Sphingomonas sp. BK481. The sequence continues at coordinate 195,417 of NZ_JACIAP010000001.1, forward strand.
CACGCCCTTGGCGCGGAAGCGGTCGCCGATCAGCAGGCGGACGCCGTCGATCGCCGCGTCGAGCGCGACCGGGCCGATCGAGCCCGCGCCACGCCTGGCATAGCGGCGCAGCCCCGCGGTGATCGTGCCGATCCGGCTGGTCAGATCGACGATCGCCTGCAGATTGGTCGCGGCGCGCGCGGGTTCGTCGCGCGCGAGGAATGCGGCGGCATTGTCGGCAAAGGTGCGGATCGCGGCAACAGGCTGGTTGATCTCATGCGCGACGCTCGCGGTGATCGTGCCGATCGAGCCGACGCGGTTGGCATGGGCGAGCTCCTCGCGCGCCTGGCGGAAGCGCTGGTCGGCGGCCTCGCGCTGTTCGACCTCGATCTGCAGCCGGTCGGCGGTGGCGCTGAGCTCGGCGGTGCGGCGTGCGACCTCGGCCTCGAGTTCGGCGCGCGCGCCCGCGTTGCGCTTGCGGCGCTGGTGAAGCCACCACGCGCCGAGCATCGCCGCGATCGTCGCCAGCGCGGCGATCGTCGTCGCCGAGCGCGTCCGCACCGCCGCACTCCGCAGCGCGGCGTCGAGCGGCTCCATATGGACCAGATGCCAGCCCGCGATCGGCACGGGCAGCGACACCGTCACCGCAGGCGTCCCGTCGCCGAGGCGCGACCGGTCGTCCGCCAGCGTCAGCGGTGCGCGGAGCAGCGGCAGCGTGCCGAACTGCCGCGTCTGCGCGAGTGTCCGACGCCGTGCAGGAGACAGCGCGCGTGTCGTGTGGAATTCGAGTCGCGGATCGCTGGAGATCAGGATCACGCCGTCCGCATCGACGACGAAGGTCGCCATGTGATCCTGGATCCAGGCCTGCGCGATGCGGTCGAACTCGACCTTGACGACGACGACGCCAAGCGGCCGTCCCGCGCGGTCGATCCGACGCGAGAGATAGAGGCCGGGGCGTCCGCTGACACTGCCCAGCGCGAAGAACTCGGTCGCGCCCGAGGCCATCGCCTTGGTGAAATAGTCGCGGTAGCGATAATCATGCCCGAGAAAGCTGTCGGGGCGGTCCGCATTCGACGCGGCGATCGTCATCCCCTGCGTATCGAGCGCATAGATGACCGGTGCACCGGTGCGCGCGGCGAGCAGTGCGAGCTTGGCGTTGAGCGCCGGATCGACCGTGCCCGACGCGAGGGCCGCGCGGACATCGGTATATTCGCCGAGCATGACGGGGAGCAGGCGGTAGGTCTGCAGTTCCGCCTCGAGCAGCCGCAGGTTGCTGCGCGTCTGTTGCATCGCCCGCAGCCGGACCGCGGCAGTCGCATCCGCCACCGTCCGCCGGCCATAGACGGAGGCGACCACCGAGACGATCACGCCGAGCGCGGCGAACGCCATCAGCACCGCCAACGCGGTGGTCACCAGCGAGGATCGAGTCCGTCTCATCTGTGCGGATTATCACACACATTCGTGTGACGCCATCGGCAAAAATGTGCATTATCCGCACATTCGAAACATCGGTACGGAGCAAACTCACGCGAATCCAAGGGTTTGACGCACTTGACGTGATCACTTGTAGTCCGGGGTCCGGCCCGGCATTACCGCCCTCACTAACGTCCCGCGTGAGTGGACGAGACTTTCAGGAGGCGATGTTGACCCTACCATCCCAGACATATGCGGTCGCGGAAACGCCGGCACGCAAAGGCTGGACCAGCCAGCTCTATATCCAGGTGCTGATCGCGATCGCGCTGGGTGCAGCGCTCGGGCATTTCTATCCGACGTACGGCGCGGCGCTGAAGCCGCTCGGCGACGCGTTCATCAAGCTGGTGAAGATGATCATCGCCCCGGTGATCTTCCTGACGCTCGTCACCGGTATCGCCGGGATGAAGGAACTGGGCGCGGTCGGTCGCGTCGCGGGCAAGGCGTTCGCCTATTTCCTGTTCTTCTCGACGCTCGCACTGATCGTCGGTCTGATCGTCGCCAATGTCGTCCAGCCGGGCGCGGGGATGAACATCGACGCCGCCTCGCTCGATACCAAGGGCATCGCCGACTATACGGTCAAGGCGCATGAGACGACGATCACCGGGTTCCTGATGAGCATCATCCCGGACACGATGGTCAGCGCGTTCACCGACGGCAACATCCTGCAGATCCTGCTGATCGCGATCCTGTTCGGCATCTCGCTGAGCCTGGTCGGCGAGCCTGCCAAGCCCGTGCTCAACTTCCTCGAGCGTCTCAGCCTGATCGTCTTCAAGCTGGTCGGCATCCTGATGCGCGCCGCCCCGCTCGGTGCGTTCGGCGCGATCGCGTTCACGATCGGCAAATACGGGATCGGCAGCCTCGCCAATCTCGGCGCGCTGGTCGCGACCTTCTACCTGACCGCGGCGCTGTTCGTCGTCGTCATCCTCGGCACCGTCGCACGCCTCACGGGCTTCTCGATCTTCAAGCTGATCAAGTATCTGAAGGCCGAATTGCTGCTGGTGCTCGGCACCTCGTCGTCGGAAGCCGCGCTTCCGAACCTGATCCAGAAGATGGAGGCTGCGGGCTGCGAGAAGTCGGTCGTCGGGCTGGTCGTGCCGACCGGCTATTCGTTCAACCTCGACGGCACCAACATCTACATGACGCTGGCCGCGCTGTTCATCGCACAGGCGACGAACACCGACCTGACGCTGGGCCAGGAACTGCTGCTGCTCGTCGTCGCGATGATCTCGTCCAAGGGCGCCGCGGGCGTCACCGGTGCGGGCTTCATCACGCTGGCGGCCACGCTGTCGATCGTGCCGACCGTGCCGATCGCGGGCATGGCGCTGATCCTTGGCGTCGACCGCTTCATGAGCGAGTGCCGCAGCCTGACCAACTTCATCGGCAACGCGGTCGCGACGATCGTCGTCGCCCGCTGGGAAGGTGCGCTCGACCGCGACAAGCTGAACGCGGCGCTGTCGGGCCAGCTGCCCGAACTCGCACCGGCGCCGATCACGACCGCCGCCGCTCCTGCCGCATGATCCCGACGGGGCCGGCGTTGGCCGGCCCCGCGACCAGTACCGGATAGCTTTTATGACCTCGATGATGATGCGCCGCGTGCGCCATGCGGCCGGCTTTGCCGTCGCGACCCTTCCCGCAATGGCGCTCGCCCAGGCCGCGCCGCAACAGGCCGCTCCCGAGAGCGCACCGCCCAAGGCGCGCGAACGGCTCGGTCCCGTGTCCAAGGACGCGGCCGGCACCAGCGCGGCCTCGCCGATCGCCGAGAGCTATCCCAATGCCGCGGTCGGCGACGGCGTCACCGCGGGCGGCTACAACTAGTCACGCTGGGCGGAGGACTGGTCGAAACTGCGCGACCCGGCCAAGCGCAAGGACATCATCGACCAGCTGAAATTCATCTCGATCGCGGGCGACGGCGACGTCTACCTGACGCTGTCGGGCGAGGCGCGGTTGCGCGTCAACCACACCACCAACCCCAATCTGCGTGACAGCGAAGCGCAGCGGCAGGACATCCTTCGCCTGTTCGGCGGCGCGGACCTGCATGTCGGCGAGCATCTGCGCTTCTACGGCGAAGTCGCGCACGGGACGCTCGAGGGTGAAAATCTCGGCAACGTGCTGCCGAACCTGCGCAACAAGCTCGCGGTGCAGCAGGCGTTCGTCGACCTGACCGGGACGGTCGCCGATGTCGATGTCGGGGTCCGCTATGGTCGCCAGACCTTTGCCGACGGCCCGAACCTGATGGTCGTGCCGCGCGACAACAACACGCTGTACTTCGGGTTCAACGGCTTTCGCGCCTGGGCGCGGACCGCGGGCGTGCGCGCCGACGTGTTCGACTTCAAGCCGACCGCCTACGGCACGCAGGGCACGCGCGACGACGATGCGGAAAGCGCGCGGCGCTTCTCGGGCATCTCGACCGGCGTCGTCCTGCCCGACACGCTGTTCGGCGGGTCGAAGCTCTATCTCGATCCGTTCCTCTGGCGGCTGCGCAACCGCAACGCGGTCTGGGGCACAGACAATGCGCGCGAGGTCCGCAATTTCTACGGCCTGCATTTCTGGGGCGATGCCGGACCGGTCAATCTCGACTGGACCGTCAATTATCAGGGTGGCAGCTATGACAACCGCTCGATCAAGGCGTGGCTGATCCTGCTCGCGCAGACCTACAAGCTGGGCAAGGGGCGCAACGCACCGCGCGTCGGCTTCCATGCAGACTATGCCAGCGGCGGTGGTGCCTACGGGAACGGCACGCTGCGCACCGCGCTCGCACCGTTCGGCAACAACATCTATTACAGCTATCAGTTGTTCGCGACGCCGACCAACCTGATCGCGGTCGCGCCGAACGTCAGCTTCACCGTGCTCGACAAGCTGCGTCTGACCGCGGAATATCAGCTGTCGTGGCGCGATTCGCAGAATGACGCGGTGTACCGCGCCAATGGCAGCGCCTTTGCCGGCACGCAGAACGTGTCGGGCAGCAAGATCGCCGACACGATCCGCTTCCAGGCGGTCTATCCGATCTCGTCGCGGCTGTCCTTCACCGGCCGTTACGAGCATCTGATCGCCGGGTCGTCCCTGACCCGCGCCGGGTACAAGAACTCGGACTTCCTCGCCGGCTGGCTCAGCTACCGCTTCTGATGACCTCGATCCTCCCCCCGGGCGGGGGAGGATCGTGACGGCACGCGATACCGTCAGGATTAACCTGCGTCGCACCCACCCGTATTTTCCGTCCTCCCGACCATACCGGTCCTTCAATTTCGTGATCGACTGTGGCACATGGACTCCATCATCAGGAGTCACATGGTCATGGATCTGAGCTTCACACCCGACGAAGAGGCCTTTCGCGAGGAGGTGCGCGACTTCTTCCGCGAAAAACTCCCCGCGCGTCTCTCGACGCTGGTCCGCGAGGGCCGCCGGCTGCGCAAGGCCGACATGGAGGAATGGCACGCGATCCTCAACGCGCGGGGCTGGCTTGCCAATCACTGGCCGCGCGAATGGGGCGGGCCGGGCTGGAGCGTGATCCAGCGCTTCATCTTCGACAATGAATCCGCGCTCGCGCACGCGCCGCGCGTCGTGCCGTTCGGCGTCAACATGCTGGGGCCGGTGCTGATCAAATACGGGTCGGAAGAGCAGAAGCGCCACTGGCTGCCGCGCATCCTCGACGGCTCCGACTGGTGGTGCCAGGGCTATTCGGAGCCCGGCGCCGGCTCCGATCTCGCGGGGCTCAAGACCACCGCGGTGCGCGAGACGCGGGATGGCCGCGAGGTCTATGTCGTCAACGGGCAGAAGACCTGGACGACGCTCGGCCAGCATGCCGACATGATCTTCTGCCTCGTCCGCACCGATCCCGCCGCCAAGAAGCAGGAGGGGATCAGCTTCCTGCTGATCGACATGAAGACGCCCGGCATCGAGGTCCGCCCGATCACGCTGATCGACGGCGAGCAGGAGGTGAACGAGGTGTTCTTCACCGATGTCGAGGTGCCGGTCGAGAATCTCGTCGGTACCGAGAATGACGGCTGGACCTACGCCAAATATCTGCTGACCTATGAGCGGACCAACATCGCCGGGGTCGGCTTCTCGATCGCGTCGTTCGAGCAGCTGAAGACGGTCGCGCGGACGCAGACGAAGAATGGCCGGCCGCTCGCCGAGGATCCGCTGTTCGCGGCGCGGATGGCGCGGGTCGAGATCGACCTCGCCAACATGCAGACCACCAACCTGCGCGTCGTCGCGGCGGTGGCGGGCGGCGGTGCGCCGGGCGCGGAAAGCTCGATGCTCAAGATCAAGGGGACCGAGATCCGCCAGGAGATCACCGCGCTGACGCGGCGCGCCTATGGCGCCTATGCCGCGCCCTATATCCCCGAGGCGCTCGAGGCGGGGTGGAATGGCGAGCCGGTCGGGCCCGACGATGCGGCGACCGCGTCGCCGAGCTATTTCAACAACCGCAAGCTGTCGATCTTCGGCGGATCCAACGAGATCCAGAAGAACATCATCTCCAAAGCCATATTGGGTCTCTGAGCATATGAACTTCGAGCATAGCGATGACCGCCGGATGCTGGCCGACACGCTCGTCCGGGCACTCCGCGACGGCTATCCGATCGAGACGCGCAACGCGGGTGCCTATGGCGACGCGGGCTATGACCCCGCGGTCTGGCAGCAACTGACCGAACTCGGCATCGTCTCGGCGCTGTTCGACGAGGCCGCGGGCGGATTCGGTGGCAGCGGGTTCGACATCATGGTGGTGTTCGAGGCGCTCGGCCGGGCGCTGGTGGTCGAGCCGTTCCTCGGCGCGCTAATGGCCGGCCGCGCGCTCGCCGCGGCGGGCGGGCACGACGCGGTGCTGGCAAGAATCGTCTCGGGCGAGACGATCGCCGCCTTCGCGCACGAGGATGCGCAAGCGCCCGTGACCGCGACGCCCGACGGCGACGGCTGGACGATCAGCGGCACGAAGGCGGTGGTGCACCAGGCAGGCGCCGCGTCGGTCTTCGTCGTCAGCGTCGAACAGCCGGGCGATCCGCTCGTCCTGCTCGTCCCCGCCGATGCCGCCGGGGTGTCGGTCCGGCGCTACAGCGTCGTCGAGGGCGGCGGCGCGGGCGAGGTGACGTTCGACGGCGTCGCGCTCGGCCCTGACGCCCGGATCGGCACGGACGGGCAGGGGCGTGCGGTGGTCGACGCGGCGATCGAGGCGGGGCTGCTCGCGCTGTCCGCCGAGGCGCTCGGCGCGATGGCGTTCGTCAAGGACGCGACGCTCGGCTATCTGCGCGACCGCAAGCAGTTCGGCGTGCCGATCGGCAAGTTCCAGGCGCTCCAGCACCGCATGGCGACCGTGCTGCTCGAGATCGAACAGGCGCAGTCCGCGGTGATCAACGCGGCGGCGGCGTTCGACGGCGACGATGCGACCGCGCGCGCCCGCGCACTGGCGGCGGCGAAATACACGATCGGCCGGACGGGCGCGCTGGTCGCGGAGGAATCGATCCAGCTCCACGGCGGGATCGGCATGACCTGGGAATATGCGGTGTCGCATTATGCCAAGCGGCTGGTGATGATCGACCACCAGCTCGGCGACGAGGATCATCACCTCCAGCGCTATATCAACCTCGCCAGGGCCGCCTGAGAACCACCCATCCGTTCGTGCTGAGTAGAGAACGAGTAGCCCCGAAGGGGCGTATCGAGGGCTCGTATCGAAGCACAGGTTTCATCCGCCAACCTGTCCTTCGATACGCCGCTTCGGCTTCGCTCAGCAGCTACTCGGGACGAACGGGCAGAGGGAGCGACGGCAGGGCGTCCGGCGTTAGCCGCGCCGCGCGATGATCGGCCGCAAGCGGACACCGAGGCAGATCACCGTCGGCCAGAACATCGTGTTCGCGATATCGATCAGCGTGTCGTCCCAGCGCCACGACCCGTAGTTCAGCCGGTCCATGATCTCGTTGAACGCCTCGCCCGCCGCGACCACGGTCCAGGGGATGAAGGTGCCGAACGAGCGCCGCGTGATCAGCCGTGCGATCATCAGAAGCGCCATGCCCGCATGGATATGCAGGATGGTGTCGGGAAGGCCGGTGCCGTCGCCGACCCAGTCGATCCACTGATGGTAGAGTTTGGGTAACACGTAGAGCCTCCGCCGCGGGCAGGGTGCTGCCCGGGCGGGGGCTTACCGTGATGATCGGCGAAACGATACCGGCGTGATCAGCCGCGCACCGCCTTGCGGCAGGCCTTGACCAGATTGACGATCAGCCCCGACAGCGTCGAATAATTGGCATGGTGATAGGACGACCCGTCACCAAGTTCGCCTGTCAGGCGGCGATGCGCCTCGGGCAGCGCATGATAGGGCAGCCCCGGCAGCAGATGGTGCAGCGCGTGATAGCGCAGGCCCACCGGTGCCCAGATCTCGGCAAGCAGGCCCGGCGGCGGCACGTTGACGCTGTCGAGATACTGGTCGGTGATGCTCATCGCATCGCCCTCATTCTCCCACAGATGCGCGACCAGCGTGCGGACCTGGTTGAGCACCGCGATCGCCGAGACGATGGCGAGGAAGGTGAGCGAGGCGGCAAGCGGGAACACGCCGGTCGCGGTCAGCACGACGAAGCTGATCGCCCAGATGCTCGCCGCGGTCTCCCAGATCCTCCAGCTCCGCAGCGCGGCGCCCTCGGGCGGCTTGCGGCGGAACTGCGGGTTGATCGCGAGCGCGGAATAGCGCGTGACGACGATCTCGCGCAGCTTGGGCGACAGCAGCGACAGCGGCGCGAGCACGCCGTAGCGCAGGATCAGGCCGATCGGCAGCAGCGCGGACACCAGCACGAAGATCGCGAGCGTCGCCGCCGGCCCGCGGGCGAGCGGCATATATTCCGGATCGCGGTTCGTGCCGTAACGAGTCTTGGCGTGATGCAGCGTATGGACGCCCTCATACATCAGCGACGGCATCATCACCGGTACGCCGAACAGAACGTTCCACCCCGCGGTAAAGCCCCGCACGGCGTTCGGCTTCATGTGCGACAGTTCGTGGATGAAGCTGAGCGCGCGGTACAGGGCGAGCACTGCGACGACCGCGCCGAGCAGCTTGGCCCAGACCGGCGTCGCGACGATCGCCACCGCCATGCCCGCATAGCCGAGGCCCGCCGACGCGATCAGATCGGTCCAGTAGACGATCGGGCGCGCCGCATGCAGGTCGCGCGTCAGCGACGCCGCGGCCTTGATCATCGCGATATCCTCGCGTCCCGCCTGCGCCGCCTTCGGGCGCGCCAGCGCGGCCGAGGCCCGCGACAGGGTCGCAGCGAGGGGGTCGGGCGTGACGAATGCGGTTGCCATGATCATACCATTTTCGGGTGACGTATCGTCGTCGATACAGAAGAATTCAGGCTGAAAAATGGTGATGGGACGACCGGAATCAACCACCCGGTCGGGCCGCGACCGATTGCGCGTCGCCGTCGCGACGGACATGCGGGGCCGTGAAGACCCGCCTGCATCGTTGATCTGAATTAGGAACACTTTACTGGCGCAATCGTTAGGGCGGTGGTTCCCAACCGGGCTCATTTTCGAGAAAGCGAATTTTATGAAGACATTGCTCCTTGGCGCAGCCGCGCTTGCCATGACTGCCCTCCCCGTCGCGGCGAGCGCAGCACCTGTCACCGGCAACGCCGCACAGTCGCTGTCGGTCGCGTCGTCGGCTCGCGCCGGCACCGCCACCAAGCGCTCGAGCAAGGTTGCAGCGGACAGCATCGCACCGCTGGTCATCGGCGCAGGCGTGATCGCCGGCGTCGCATATCTCGTCATCGACAAGGAAAATGACGACGACAACTCGGACAGCAACTGAGTTAAGCGCGGGGGCGGCGGTCGCGTCGCCCCCGCAACCTCTGTCGCCCGGTATCGGGCGATAGACGTTTCAAGGCCGCGACGTGTAGGGCTGGGACATGACCCGTATCGTCCGATGCTGCGCCCTGATCGTCCCGTCGCTCGCACTGCCCCTGGCATTGTCGGCCTGCGATCCGCCACGCTGGGCGCGCGGTGGCGCCGATACGGATAGCCGCGACCCGATGGCGCGGCGTGATGCCGATTTCAGGCGCACCGAGACGCAACGCGTCGCGCAGGATATTGCCCGGACCGAAGAGTCCGTCCGCCTCTCGATTGCCGAAAAGCGCATCGAGGCGCTCGAAAAATCGCTCGCGGAGATGCAGACCACGCCCGAGACGGTCGAGATCGACCTGCTCAAGGGCCGTCTCTCGGCCGTCGAAGCCAAGGCCTATGCGCTGCAGGACGCACCGCCGGCCGCGACGCCCGCCGCCGCTGCGACGCCGACCCCGCGCCGCGCGGCAGGCACCGACGCCACGACCACCCGTCGCGACCCGTCACGCCCGCCCTTGCGGCTGCCCCAGCTCGAATCCGCCCCGCGCCGCGCCACCGAGGCCGAAAAGGCTGCGTTCAACGGCAACCGCCGCTGACACGATTCCTTTATAAGCCGGCCTGATCGATCATCGATGCGATCTCGGCCGGCAACGCGGTTTCCGCCTTGGGCAACAGGCGGTTGAGCGCGGTCTGCACGCGTTTGGTCGCGACCTGATACGCCTTGTGCCGGATCGCGCGCGTTGCGTTCGTCCGCCAGGAGGAACTCTCACCGAGCAGCGCCTCCCATTTGGCCTCTTCAGCGGCCAGGATCGAGAGTGCGAGACGAAGCCCGTCCCGCCGTCCGCGTGCATAATCGTCGGACATCGCTGGCATCTCCATCATGCGCCCCCGGTCCCTGACAAGCGAGGTTCGCTTTGTACCCCGACCACCACGAAATCTCCCCGTGATCAAGGGCTTGGTCGCACGCCAATCGCGGCGCGTGGCGTCGGGGTGCAATACAGCTTGCCGGCAGGGCCGTCTGGCCTAGTGTGCGGGCATGATTACTCGGCGCACTGTCATCGCTTCTTCTCTTGCCCTGTGCGCGACCTCGGCGATCGCCGCGGCGCCCGCGCGGCGTGGCCGGCTGAAGCAGTCCGTCAGCCGCTGGTGCTATCAGGACATGCCGCTCGACGCGCTGTGCGCCGCCGCAGCGCGCATAGGGCTCGACGGCATCGATCTGCTGCAGCCCGCCGAATATGCGGTGCCGCGCCGGCACGGACTGCGTTGCACGATGGGCTATGCTGCCGACATCATGACGATCCCCAATGGTCTGAACCGGCGGGAAAACCACGCGGCGATCGAACGGGCGTTCCGCATCGGTATCCCGCAGGCCGCAAAGGCGGGTGTCCCCAATGTGATCGCCTTTTCGGGCAATCGCCGGGGCCTGTCCGACGCGGAGGGCGCCGACAACGCCATCGCCGGGCTGAACCGTCTCAAGCGGATCGCCGAGGATCATGATGTGACGATCTGCGTCGAATTGCTCAACAGCAAGGTCGACCACCCCGATTACATGGCCGACCACACCGCCTGGGGCGTGCAGGTCGCCAAGGAAGTCGCGTCGCCCCGCGTGAAGCTGCTCTACGACATCTATCATATGCAGATCATGGAAGGCGACCTGATCGACACGATCCGCAAGAACATCCAGTGGATCGGTCATTTCCATACCGGCGGGGTTCCCGGGCGGCATAATCTCGACGGCACGCAGGAGGTCGATTGGCAGGCGGTGGCGCGCAGCGTCGCCGATCTCAAATTCCAGGGTTATTTCGCGCATGAATTCGTGCCGGTCGGCGATCCCCTGACGGCGCTCGCCCAGGCGGTCCGGACCTGCACCGTGTGACCGGGAGCCGGACGGTCGACGCTTCGTAACTGCCGGCGCCAGCGCGTACCCGGACTCAGCGCATCGCGAGCTGCGTCGTCAGCGCGCGCGGCGTGATCGTCATCACCCCGTCCTCGATCGTGACGCGTCCCAGCCGTGCGATCTCGGGCTGGCCGAGCAGCGTATAGGGCATGCCGCGCTGGCCGATGCGCATCGCCATCCGGCCCAGACTCTGCCCGCCGATCTCGACAGAGGCGACACGCGCGACGCCGAGCCGGGTATAGCCGCCGATGCCGATCGCGGTTTCCTCGCGCTGCACGGCACGGTCGGCACCGGTCGCACGCGCATCGGCCGCCGACAGGATGGTGTAGGCCGCGCCGGTGTCGACGATCGCACGGATGCGGACGCCGTTGACCATCATCGCCGCGACGAAATGCCCGCCCCAGGGATCGCGATTGATCCGCAGGACATGCGGCTGCCCGAAGGTCACGGGCTCGTCGAGGTCGGCGGGGTCGATCTCGATGCGGGGGGCGGGTGGCGGTGCATAGCTCACCGCGGCGACCAACGTCCGCTGCGGCTCGATGCAAGTGACGACGGTGCGCGACAATATGTGCCCCTCGTCGTCCTCGTCGGTCGTCTCGGTCGTGGTGATCACCGCCATGCCCGGCGTCGCCGTGCCGCCGCGCCAGGCGGTGTCGACGATGCGGGTACGACCATTGATCGTGGTGACGGTGCGCACGGTGTTCGCCGGGACATCCTGGATCTGCCCACCGATCGCTACGCGGACCTGCGCGGCGGCAGCGGTAGCGGTCAGCGCGGACGCCAGCGCGATCGCGAGTGCCCCTGCGCGGACGGTTGCTCTGATGCCCACGGCAGTCCTCTTTTCCTCGTCCACGGACATCCGTCCCGGAGGATCAACAGAACCCTAGCCGCATTGTGTTTACAGTTGGTTAGCGCGGCAGGACGCGCTGCGGTCGATGTCCATGGCGCTTGGCGACGCGGGCGCGGCCGGGGATCAGGGGAAGCCCGCACCGCCATGCGCGCCGACCGCGGTCCCGGTCGAATAGCTCGCCTCGCCGGACGCCAGCGCGACGAACAATATCGCGAGTTCGGACGGCTGTCCCGCGCGGCCGAGCGGCGTGTCCTGGCCGAATTCGTGCATCTTGCCCGGCAGCTGCCCGCCGGCGACCTGGAGCGGTGTCCAGATCGGGCCGGGCGACACGGCGTTGACGCGGATGCCCTTCTTGGCGAGCTGCTTGGCCATGCCGCGCGTCAGGTTCTGGATCGCCGCCTTGGTCGAGGCATAGTCGATCAGGTCGTCATTCGGATCATAGGCGTTCTGCGAGATCGTGTTGATGATCACCGAACCCGGCGGCATCGCTGGGATCGCGGCCTTCGAAAAGCGGAAGACGTGGAACACGTTGGTTTCGTAGGTACGGACGAACTGTTCGTCGCTGATCTCCATGATGTCCGCCTTGGACTGCTGATAGGCGGCATTGTTGACCAGGATATCGAGACCGCCGAGCTGCGCGATCGCTTTTTTGACCGTGTCCTCGCAGGCCTTTTGCGTGCGGATGTCGGCGGGCAGCAGCACCGCCTTGCGCCCCGCCTGCCGGATCAGCTCGGCGACCTCGCGCGCGTCCGGCTCCTCGCTGGGATAATAGTTGATCGCGACGTCCGAGCCCTCGCGCGCAAAGGCGATTGCGGCGGCGCGCCCGATCCCGCTGTCGCCACCGGTGAGCAGCGCCTTGCGACCGACCAGCTTGCCGCTGCCGCGATAGCTCTGCTCGCCATGATCGGGGCGGGGGGTCATCTTGCTGGCGAGCGCGGGCCAGGCCTGACGCTGCTCGGGGAAGGGGGTGCGGGTGTACGCATTGCGCGGGTCGCGCAGGCTGGGGGCGGGCCCGGTGGCGGAGGGCTCGGTCGACTGGGCCCGCGCCATGCCCGGCGCGGCCGCCGCTGCAAGGCCGATGGCAGCGCTGCTCAGGATGCTGCGGCGGGAGGTTTCACCCTTGCTCATGATCGGATCCTTGTCGGTGGTCGGGGTCGCCGGCGGGCTGGTCCCTGCTCGACGAACCGGCGCGCGGACCGTTCCATCGGCGCGGTCATCCGGTCCGACACCGCGGAAACCGCGGATGCCGAGCGGCGTTCATCCCCGATCTGCACCCGCGAGTATTCTGCCATGACCGACCGTCCCCGCATCATCTGCCTCATGACCGCGTCGGTCGATGGTGGCCTGCATCCCAGCCGCTACACCGACAGCCCGGATGGCACCGCCAAGGCGTGGACGCGCGCCTATGAGTCGCTGCACGAGCGCCTCGATGCCGATGGCTGGATCGTCGGACGCGTCACCATGGCGGAGATGGCGAAGGGAGAGCCGCGTGCGTCGACGACGGCGGACGCGCCCGCGCGACCGTCGCTGTTCCAGGCGCACGATGCCGCGTCCTTCGCGATCACGCTCGATCGCGCCGGCAAGATCCGCTTCGCCGGGCCCGACATCGGCGGCGACCCTGCCGTCGTGCTGCTCGGACGCGGGGTGACCGACGCCCATCTCGCGGAGCTCGCCGCCAATGGCGTGTCCTACCTCGTGTCGGATAGCGACGAGATCGACCTCGCCGGTGCGCTAACAACGTTGCGGCGCGAACTCGGCATCGAAACATTGCTGCTCGAAGGCGGCGCCGGCATCAACGGCTCGTTCCTCGCCGCCGGTCTGGTCGACGAACTCAACCTCGTCATCGCACCCGCACTCGACGGCGGCACCGATGCGGAGCGGATCGTCGCGGCGGGCGACGGCCTGAAGGGCAAGGTGACGCTGTCACTGCTCGGATGCGAACACCTGGCCGCCGGGGCGGTCAATTTGCGGTACCGGGTGGAGGCGGTCGGCTAAGCGCAGTCGGCGTACATAGCGGAACGGAATTGGTGCACCCGACTGGATTCGAACCAGTGGCCTCTGCCTTCGGAGGGCAGCGCTCTATCCAGCTGAGCTACGGGTGCCTGAGGCGTGCGCGTAGCAAAGCCTAGTCGGGTGCGCCAGCCATTTTCTTGGTCGTGCCGATCTTGGCGGCGACCTTGGGCGGCGGGGTCTTGGGCTTGAACGCGCACAGGTCCGCGACGAGGCAGCGCCAGCATTCGGGGGTGCGCGCCTTGCAGACATAGCGGCCGTGCAGGATCAGCCAGTGATGCGCGTGGAGGCGGAAGGGCTGCGGCGTCGCCGCGTCGAGCTTCAGCTCGACCGCGAGCGGGGTCTTGCCACGCGCGAGGCCGGTGCGGTTGCCGACGCGGAAGATGTGCGTGTCGACCGCGAAGGTCTCCGCGCCGAACGCGACGTTGAGCACGACATTGGCGGTCTTGCGGCCGACGCCGGGCAGCCGTTCGAGCGCGGCGCGGTCGTTCGGGACGACGCCGTCATATTCGTCGACGAGCATCTGCGACAGCGCGATGACGTTCTTGGCCTTGGTGTTGTACAGGCCGATCGTCTTGATGTGCTCCTTCAGCGCGTCCAGCCCGAGCGCGAGCATCGCCTGCGGCGTGTCGGCGATGCGGAAGAGTGCGCGCGTCGCCTTGTTGACGCCGATGTCGGTCGCCTGCGCGGACAGCGCGACCGCGACGACGAGCGTGTAGGGATTGACGAATTCGAGCTCGGTCTCGGGATGCGGATCGGCCTCGGCGAGCCGCGCATAGAAGTCGACGACGTCGGCCTTCTTCACTGGCTCACAGCCCCAGCACGTCGCCCATCCGGTAGCGGCCGGCGGGCTGGTCGGCGAGCCAGAGCGCCGCACGCACCGCACCGCGGGCGAAGATGCTGCGATCGTCGCCACGGTGGTTGAGCTCGATCCGCTCGCCTTCGCCGGCGAAGATCACGCTGTGGTCGCCGATCACCGATCCGCCGCGCAGCGACGCGAAACCGATCGTCCCCTCGCTGCGCGCGCCGACCAGCCCGGCGCGACTGTCGACGCGCAGTTCGGCGAGCGTCGAATCGCGCCCGCGTGCAGCGGCCTCGCCAAGCAGCAGCGCTGTGCCCGACGGCGCGTCGACCTTGTGGCGGTGATGCATCTCGACGATCTCGACGTCCCAGTCGGGGCCGAGCCGGGCCGCGGCCTCGCGTACCAGGATGCCGAGCAGCGTGACGCCGAGCGAGGTGTTGCCGGTCTGGAGGATCGCGATATCGGCAGCCGCCGCGTCGATCAGCGACTGGTGCTGCGGGGTCAGGCCGGTCGTGCCGATGACGAGCGCGGTGCCCGCGGCGCGCGCGGCGGCGAGATGCGCCTCGATTGCCGAGGGGGTCGAGAAGTCGACCAGCACGTCGGCGGCCGCCGCGAGCGGGCTGGGGTCGTCGCCGGCATCGACGCCGCCCGCGAGCGTCGCGCCCGCGCTCTCGATCGCGTCGGTGATCGCGCGGCCCATCCGGCCGGCGCTGCCATAAATGCCGATCGCGGTCATGCGGGCCCGGGGGGCGGACGGAGGCGAGGTCGGTGCAATCATGCGCGCGCTTTCGCACGAAGCGGGGGGTCGCGAATAGACCCCAAATCCGCGCGATAGCGTTATCGCGGGACGGACGGGAGCGACCGGACGAGGTCGAGATCGGCGGGCTTGTCGACATCGACCGCGGCCAGCCCGTACGGCGTCGCGACCGCTGCCGCGACCAGCCCCGCCTTGCGCCCGAGATGCGCGATCGCATCGCTGAGCGTCAGCCGGCCCAGCGCATAGCGCAGCAACAGCCCCGGGCCGAGCCGGCGGACGATCCGCCACGGCCGCTTGCGATCCGCCTCGACCTGCCGCCACAGATCGATCGCGGCGATCGACCTGGGGGTAGCGAAGCGGAACAGGTTGCACCCCGACCATCCGCCATCGGCGAAGCGGAGATAGGTGCGTCGCGTCCCCGGCGCCGCCGCCTCGACCACGTCGCGGCGCGCGAGCAGCACCGCGACATCGGCGTCGGCAGGAATGTCGGCCTGGAACCGCGTGATCCATTCGGGGCGGAGCAGCGCATGATCCGCGGTGGTGACGAGCAGCGGGGTGCCGAGGGCGGCGATCCCGTCGCCGACACTGAGACTGGGGCCACTCGCGGCGTCGAGCACCCGCAGCCCCAGCGCGACCGCATGATCGCGCACCGCGGCGTCCGATACCGATACCGCGATCACGCCCGCGCCCGCCTGTCGCAGTGCGTCCGCGACCCGCGCGAGCAAGGTCCGTCCCTCGAGCAGGATCAGCGCCTTGTGCGCGACGCCCGCATAGGCCGCGAGCGGATCGACGCCGCCGCGCGACCCGGCGAGGATCAGCGCGTTGAACGGGGTAGGCACGGCGTCCGTCATGCCGCCTGCCGCGCGCGCCAGACGCGCCACAGGACGCCGGGCGCGGCAAGGATCGGATGCCGCTCGGCCCAGGGCGACAGCGGCACGGCGATCCCGGTATGCCGCTCGATCTTCCACGCGCCGTAACGCGCGGCGCCGTCGAAGGTGAAGGCGGCGCGCATCAGCCGGGCGATGTTGATCGGCTTGCCCGCGCGCCGTCGCAGCCGCCACGCGCGCAGCACCGCGGCGCGGCGTGCCGGCGGCAGGGCAGGGCGCAACGCCGCGCCCTCGGCGGTCACCGCGATCCCGTCCGCCGCCCAGGCGAGCGGGAGCAGCCGGTCATAGCGGTCGGGGTCGAAGCCGATGATCTGATCCTCGCGCCCGCCCTTTTCGACGCGGAATTCGGCGGCATAGGTCTGGCGGAACAGCGCCCGCCAATAGTCGCGCGAGGTGCCCGTCTCGGGGCCGAGCGCGGCGGCGAACCGCGCGGCGGAGCGTGCGGCGGCGGCGATCGCCTCGGCGATCCGCGCGGTCGTCGCCTCGTCGCGCGACCAGACCAGCGCACAAGGCTGGACGAAGCGCGTCCAGATCGTCGTGTCGAGCGTCCCCGCGTCCGCCGCTTTGGCGAAGGTCGACAGCCGCATCGTCGCGATCTTCGCGCGCAGCGTCTCGCCCGCCTCGTCGAACTCGCGGTAGCTGACGGTCGGCCAGATGCCGCGTTCGGGCGCGCCCGCGGTCAGTACGTAGAAGTCGAGCACCCCCTCGGTCGCGCCGGTCCGCAGGTTCGAGCCGTAGAACAGGATGCCGACCGCGCCGGGTGTCGCCGCGAGCGCCTCGGCGACGTGCCGCACCGCGGGGATCACCGGGGTGGCGAGCTGGTCGCGGACGAGCGCGCCGAGCGTCGCGCTCACGGAACGACGAAGCTGATCGGCGCCGCCTGGCGGATCGTCAGCGCGCCGCCCGGATAGACTTCGCCGTCGAGGATGAAGCCCGCCTCCATCGTCACGTCGAGCGCGGGCGTGTCGATCCGGTGATAGCCCGCCCGGTCGAGCCATTTGGCGGGCGACCCCGCGACGATCAGCGGTGCGGCGGCGGCGAGCCAGCGCGGCGGCGCATCGACGAGCAGCGTCTTCAGCCCGTCGCGCGCCGCGCCGAACGGCTGGACGCCCAGCGGCATCCGCGTCAGCGTCGAGGCGAGCAGGATGTAGCGATGCGTGTCGGTATCCGCGACCCGGCCGGCATCGGCGGCGGCATCGTAGCGGACGTGCATCCGGTTGCCGGCGCGCCACATGCCCGATGCGCGACCGAACAAGGTCTGGACGATCGCCCAGCTCAGCGCGACGCCGACCGCGAAGCCCTTGAACGCGCCCGCGCGGTGCGCGCGCTGGGCCAGCCCGGTCGCCTCGACGAACGCGCCCGCGCCGAACAGGAAGCCGCGGAGTTTCTGGCCGGTACCGGCGCGTTCGACCTCGACCGGGCGACGGACGATGCTCGCGCCGTCGCGCGCCGCGGCGAGCGCCTGGTCGAGCGTCCAGTGATCGGGAATGCCGAGATCGAGTGCGAGCGCATTGGTCTTGCCTGAGGGCACGATCGCGACGCGCGGCATCGCGCCCGTCCACACCGTCGCCGCCGCGGTCAGCACGTCGCGGATCGTGCCGTCGCCGCCGTCGATCACCAGCAGCTCGATCCCGTGCTGCGCGAAATCGGTCAGCACCTCGGCCAGCTCGGCCTGGGTCCGCGGCGTGACCGCGAGCACCGTGCCCGACACGAACGGCCGCGTCGCCTCGACGCTGCTGCGATTGCGGTGGCTCTTGGGGTTGCAGATGATCCCGGTGCGGATCTGCGACGCAGCACTGCGCGCGGTCACGTCCGGTGCCGCGCCGCGTCTGGCCGCTGGAAACGGCACGCCATCAAAGGCCTGGAAATTGGAAACGGCGTCGCTCACACTCTTGGCTACCTGTCGCAGGCTAGTATCGCTACATTTTTATGGCACGTCTGCCCTTGATCGACGCTAGCGCCGATACCGCATCTTCATCCGCACGACCGTCCCCCCGGCCGGCAACGCCACCCGCGCCGACGCGAAGGAGGGCAGGCCGACCGATGTGGGGGCGTCGTTCGAAAATCCAAACCCCTCCTTGGGGAGGAACAGCGTGCGGTTGAAATCATGGTCGCTGTTCTCGTCATGATATTGCGCGATCGCGTAATAGCCGGGCTTCAGCCAGAAACAGGCATGCGGCTGCGCGGCGGGCACGCGCGCGCGCGCCAGCTTGCCGCCCTTGGACAGGAACCGTCCCTTGTCGTCGGGATAGACGGTGAACGCGACCTCGCCGACCGCATTGTGCAGCGTGGTCGCCTCGAGCACGAGCTTGGCCGCGCCGTTGCCGGGCGTGCCGACACACGTCTCCGCAGCAGCCGCGGACGTCGAGGCGAGCGTTGCACCCGCGGCGAGCGCGAGCAGGAGAGGCAGATTCGTCATGGGGGACCCTTGCAATCGCATAACGGCAATTTGGAGGCCAATGACGTCGGCTCTGTGAACCCGCGCTTTATCGACCGCGGCGGGGCGTGCCGCCCTCAGGGACGGCTGCGCGTCAGATTCGCCGCAGCAAAGCCGAGCAGGATCGCGACCGCGACCGAGCCGATCGCGACGCCCATCGCCACTCCGGACGAACCATAGAGCGGCATCAGCGCGAACGCGCCGATGAACAGCAGGACGACGCCGACGACGCGGATCGCGAACACCGTGCCCGCGCGGTTGACCGCGGTCAGCACGGTGTCGAGGCTGACGGTCGCGAGGTCGAAGCACCCCGCCGCGGCGAGCCAGAGCAGCACCGGATAGGCGCTGCCGAACGACTTACCGCCGACCAGTTTGAGCATCGGCTCGCCGATCAGCGCGACGACCGCGAGGATCGCGAGCGCCGCCGCGCTGCTCGCCAGCATCGTCCGCACCAGGATGTAGCGGAGCCGCTCGGGCGCCGCGGTCCGCACCGCGCGGACGATCTCGGGGAAGGCGGCGCGCGACAGGAGCTGCGACAATTTGGCGAGCGCCTGCGCGACCTGCGCCGCCAGCCGGAACGCGCCCGCCGCGGCCGGGCCGATCGACGCACCGACCAGCAGCAGCGGGATCTGCTTGCTCGACAGGCCGAGCGTCGCGCTGGCATTGGTGCTCAGCGCGAACTTCACCACGCCGGGATTCTCCGCGACCAGCGCGCGCCAGCCGCTGCGCCCGCCCAGCATCAGTGCGAAGTCGCCGCTCCGCCACACCATGATCCAGTAGGTCGCCGCGGTGACCAGCTCGGCCGCGGCCCAGGCGATCATGAAGCCGCGGATCGTCGGGTCGAACAGCATCGCCGCGCCTGCGCCGACGAAGCGGATCACCGGCGTCATGCTGTCGGCGAGTGCGGAGAGCGAGAATTTGTCGCGCAGCCGCAGGATGCCGAGCGGGGTCGAGCGGATCGTCAGCAGCTGGATCACCGCGAAGACGAGCGTGTAGTGCATCAGGTCGCGCGGGATGCCGAACGCGTTCGCCCAGACCTGCAGGATGCCGATCGTCAGCAGCGCGCCGAGGATCGCGCTCGACAGGTCGAGCCGCGCCGCCAGCCGGAACAGCCGCGCGAGCCGCGGGCTGTCGCCGTCATGGAGCGGCTGGACGCCGTACTGGACGATGATCTGCCACGTCTGGAAGCCGACGAACGTCGTCAGCGCCTGGACCGCGCCGGTGATCAGCGCGAACCGGCCGAAATCGACGACCCCCAATGTCCGCGTCGCAAAGCCGAGATAGAAGAGCGACAGGATCGCCAGTACGCTGCGGCTCGCGAGCAGCCAGCCCAGGTTGCGCGCCGCCGAACGCAGCACGCCACCGAAATCCTTGGTCGTGGGGGAAGGGGCGGGGGCCTGGGTCATGCGCCCTGCGGCCCCTAAAGCGCGCGGTGCGGTGCGGCAAGTCGCGGCTGGCGGGTCGGGGCGTGTGGCGCGGTCAGGCGAGCCAGCTGGTGATCGCGCCGCCCTTCGCGCGCCGTGCCATCGCCTGGAACAGCCGGACGAGATGGACGACCAGCGAGATCGCGGTCCACGCCGCCACGCCGATGATCCCCCAGTCGGGCCGCGTCACGACCAGCCCCGCGAACAGGATCACCATGTTCGGGTTGCGCCGCGCGGTGATCAGCCGGAACCAGCTGTCGAACCGTTCCCAGACATGGATGTGCATCCCGAACCGGACGATGAACGCGCCCTCGATCAGCCGCTGCGCGACATAGCCGAACAGCATCGTGCCGATCACCGCCCAGAAGGTCGCATCGTCGAGCGGCCGGCCATAGGGCGCGCAGCCCGCGGCCCAGGCCCACCACCAGAAGGGCGGATGGACCAGGTCGACGCCGTGATCCCATGCATTGCCGAGCTTCGACGCGGTGATCGTGCATCGCGCGAGCTTTCCGTCGACGGTGTCGAGCACCATGAAGACGAGGCCGGTGGCGAGCCCCGTCCAGAACCAGCCATACCAGAAGGCGATCGTCGCGACGATGCACAGTACCGATCCCATCGCGGTGACCTGGTTCGGCGTGATCCCCGCGCGCGCGCAGACCCGGGTGATCGCCAGCGCCCATTCGGGCCAGAGATATTTGGTCAGCAGGTCGGTGACGCCCTTGTACGCGCCGACATAGCTCGCCCGCTCGATCGCGGGGACCGCGGCGGGGACGAGCCGCTCGGCAAAGGGCTTTTCGCGCTTGCGCAGCGCCTCGTTGAGGATCCCCTCGTCCGACTCGGCGCCGATGAGCGTCAGCCCGCTGGCGGCGTCGAGGGTTGCGTCCGCCTGCATCGCCGCGGCGACCCGCGCGCGCTCCTCGGTGGTCCGGACATGCGCCAGCACGGGAACGCCCGCGCGCGTCATCACGGTGCCGGGGCGCGTCTTCAGATGCGCGGTCCAGACCGGGTCGAACGCGAACGCCATGTTGGCGAGGATCGCCGGGCCGTCCGCCGCGTCGCTGCCGGCAAAGCCCTGCGCCACGCCGATCCGCCGCAACCGCTCGTCGTTGCGCATCCCCCAGAGCAGGGTCGGATTGTCGCCCAGGGGCACGAGTGCTGGCATGTCTTGCATCCGCTGCCCGATAGCCGATTGCGCGCGGATTGCGAGCCCGGGTTGGTTCAGCGCAGCGCGGCGAGCACCGCCTGCGCCGCGCGCGCGGGTGCGCCGCCCGACACGTCGCCGAGCGCGGTCTCGACGAACCGCGTCTGGAAATCCCGATATCCGGGGTGCAGCACGGGCGCTGCGTCGATCGCGGGGATCAGCGCGTCGAGGCTGTCGACCACCGCGCCTGCGCCCCACATCGCATAAGAGGGATCGTCCACCCAGTCGGCGCCCAGCGCGTTCAGGAACACGCACGGCCGCGGACGCATCATATATTCGACCACCTGGCTCGACGTGTCGCCCAGATATAGGTCGGCGGCGGCGGTATAGCTACCATCGACCATCGCGAAGCTGTCGAGATCGGCATGCACGCCCGCGCGGCCGGCGAGCCCGGCGACGAAGCCGCGCAGCTCGGGCGCGCGCTCGACCAGCCGCTGGTGCGGCGCGAAGATCAGGTTGTAGCGGCCATCGGCGAGGATCCGGTCGACCACCTCGGGCCCCCAGCGCCACCAGGACGAGCGGTGCGCCTGCCAGTGCGGGGTGTAGAGGATCACCGGCCGCGGATCGGCAAACAGCCGCGCGGCGGGGGTGCGCTGGCGGAACGCGGCCTTCACATAGCCGGTGGTGACGATCCGCTCGGGCGCATCGCCGCCGTCGATCAGCGCCTGCCGGTCGCGCTCGGCCGCGACCAAGGTGCGCCACCCTGCGCGCCGCCGCCAGTGCCCGCGCGCCATCATCGACCCCGCACCGTGGAACGTGTCGATGAACCGCGTCCGCAGCGGCAGCGTCGCGGGCAGCCACAGGCTGGTCTGTTCGGCGCACACCACCACCGGCGTGCGCAGCAGATGCGGCAGGAGGCGGAACAGCGTCGGCAGCTTGGGCGGCAGCGGCGGATTGTCGCCCTCTACATGGCCGGGCAGCGCGCGAAACCCCGGCGCGCGCCGGATCGTCACCTGCCCAAGCCCCGCGCTCCAGCGTGCAAGCAGCGCCTCGTGCACCGAGGTGCTGACCCACAATTCGATCGGCAGCGTCGGCTCGGCGGCGGCGAGCGCCTCGACGATCGGATAGAGATGCGGGATCAGCAACGTCTCGCCGAGGAACAGGAACGCGACCTTGCGGGTCATGACGCCTGCCACTGCGCAATGTCCTCGGGCCGGTCGATCTCCTGCCAGCGCGCACCCGCAGGAATCCGCAGCGCGCGGACGCCGGCGCCCTCGGCGACGCGGCGCACGACCGCGTGGTGATAGGCGTGGATCCCCTCGTCCTCGCCGATCACCGCGCGCAGCGCGTCGGCATAGGCAGTGCCGCCGCCCGACAGGATCAGCCCGAGCGAGCGGTCGGTCGCCTGATGCCCGACCAGATGCTTGCCGACCGCGATCACCCGCTCGCCCTCCGCCTCGACCAGCATGTCGTCGAGGCCGGGTTCGTGGAGCGGCTCGACCACCAGGGTCACGCCGGGCGCGGGCTCGGCGCGCGCCGCCTGCAGGATCGCGGCGTCGAACAGCGTGTCGCCGTTCATCAGTGCGAACGCGGCGCCCAGATGCGCGCGCGCCGCCCAGACGCTGCCGATGCTGTTGGCGACCGACCAGAAGGGGTTGAAGAGCAACGTCGTCGGCGGGTCGCCGCGCCGCCCGGCCAGATGCGCGGCGATCTGGTCGATGCGATACCCGCCGACGATCACCGCACCATCGAACCCCGCCGCCGCGACCGCGTCGAGCTGCGAATCGAGGATCGCCCGCCCGCCGACCTGCACCAGGCATTTCGGCGTGCTGAGCGTCAGCGGCAGGAGCCGCGATCCGTGGCCCGCGGCAAGGATGATGGCCTTCATGGCACCCGCTTATGCATCAACTGTGGCAGGAAAATGCAGATCCTCGCGTGCGAATGCGGGGGGCAGGGTCGCAGGCGGTGTCCTGCGTAACCCTGGGGGCACGCCCTTC
Source organism: Sphingomonas sp. BK481 (assembly GCF_014194875.1). Lineage (NCBI taxonomy): Bacteria > Pseudomonadati > Pseudomonadota > Alphaproteobacteria > Sphingomonadales > Sphingomonadaceae > Sphingomonas > Sphingomonas sp. BK481. The sequence continues at coordinate 218,889 of NZ_JACIAP010000001.1, forward strand.
AGCGCTGCACGATCGCCGCATCGTCGCGCGACCAGCCGCCGCCCATCGCCTGGTAGAGCGTCACATAGGCCGTCAGCCGGTCCGCGCGCGCCTGGACCAGCGACAGCTCCGCGGTCAGCAGCCCGCGCTGCGCATCGAGCTGGTCGATATAGGCCGAATAGCCCGCGCGGTAGCGGTTCGACGCGTTGCGCAGCGCGCCCGCGAGCGCATCGCGCTGCGCGGCGAACGCATTGGCCTGTTCGCCCGAGCGGCGGACGCCCGCTAGGCTGTCGTCGACCTCGCGGAACGCCTGGAGCGCGGTCCGGCGATAGGCGAACGCAGCCTGGTCACGGCGCGCGACCGCGGCATCGGCCTGTGCGCCCAGCCGCCCGCCGTCGAAGATCGGGCTGAGCACGCTCGCGCCGATCGAGAACACCGCGATCGGATCGGCGAGCGCACTCGACAGCACGACGCCCGCCGAGCCGGTGAGCGCGAGATTGGGCAGCATCGCCGCGCGCGCGCTGTCGAGCGAGCGGTCGGTCGCGACCAGCGTCTGCTCCGCCTGATACAGGTCTGGCCGGCGGCGGAGCAGGTCGGCGGGCAGCCCGTCGGGGATCGCGGGCGCGGCGAGCCGGTCGAGCGGCAGGCCTCGCGGAATCGGCCCGGGGACATCGCCGAGCAGCAGGCTGAGCGCGTTTTCCTGGCGGCTGATCGACAGTTCGGCGGCGGGGACGAGCTGTTCGGTGGCGTGATATTCCGCCTCGGCCTGACGCAGTTCGAGGTTCGAGGTGTAGCCGGTCTCGGCGCGACGGCGGGCGATGCGCAGCCCCTCGGCGCGCGCGTCGAGCGTCTGGCGCGCGACCGCGAGCCGCTGGTCGAGCGCACGCAGCGTGATGTAGCCGGTCGCGACGCTGCTCGCGATCGCGAGGCGGACGGTGTCGCGCGACGCTTCGCTCGCGAGCAGTTGCGCCTGTGCCGCGCGGCTCGCCTGGCGGAGCCGGCCGAACAGGTCGAGATCATAGCTGATGCTGACCGCAGGCTGCGCGCCGATCGCATCGATCGGCGTGCCGAGCGCGCCGACCGTCTGCCCGGTGGTGCCGGGCGCGGATCCGTTGACCAGCGGCGTCTGCTGCGCCCGTGCCAGCCGCGCGGCGGCCCGCGCCTCGTCGATCCGCGCCGCGGCAGCACCGAGATCGGGGCTGTTGGCAAGCGCCCGCGCGACGAGGCTCGTCAGCGCAGGATCACCAAACGCGCTCCACCAGTCCGCCCGGATCGGCGTACCCGGCCCCAGCGCGGTCCGCCACGCGGGGGGTGGGGCAACCGCGGTCGCGGCGGGCGCCTCGGGGCGGGGGCCGATACACGCGGTGGCGAGCAGCGCGAGGGGGAGGGCGGCGGCTGTCCGCCATGCGTGTTTGCGGCGCCACGTCCGCACGCCGCCCAACGTCCGCACTGCTAGCCACCACCCCGGCACGCCGCGCCGCACCCGCACTGTTAACCACCACCCCGGCGAAGGCCGGGGCCCAGTTGGGAAGGTCGCAGTAACGGCGGACAGCGCTTCGTTATCGCCGTCCCCCAACTGGGCCCCGGCCTCCGCCGGGGTGGGGATCCTGGTTTGGCTTACCGCCCCTACCAAAATGCTGCCCGGCGAAGGCGGGGACCCAAGCTGGGCTCCCGCCTCCGCGGGAGAACAGGACGCGTCGAACCGGCGCAACATCACCGCGGCCCCGGCCCGCCGGCGGTATCGACCCGCGCCTGCACCGACATCCCCGGTCGCAACCGCGCACTCAGCGGCTGGCCCGGATCGACGCGGATGCGGACCGCGATCCGCTGCGGCACCTTGGTGAAGTTGCCGGTCGCATTGTCCGCCTTCAGCACCGCGAATTCGGACCCCGCCGCGGGCGAGATCCGTTCGACGCGCCCGGTCAGCCGCTCGTTCGCGAGCCCGTCGACGGTGAACGACGCGGGCTGGCCGACCGCCATCCGCGCGGTCTGCGCCTCCTTGAAGTTCGCGATCACCCAGGTTTCGGGCGGCACGAGGAACATCAGCTGCGACCCCGCGGTCACATACTGGCCGAGCCGGACGCCGACCTCGCTCAGCCGCCCGGTCTCGGGCGCGCGGATCACCGTGTTGGCAAGGTCGATCCGCGCGAGCTGGCGCGCGGCCTCCGCGCCCGAGACGCCTGCCTCCTGGCCGCCGCGCCCGACCTCGACGGTGCGGATGTCCTGCCGGGCGATCTCGCGCGCGGCCTTGGCCTGCTGGACCTGCGCCTCCGCCTGGCGGAGCGCGGCGAGCGTCTGGTCGCGTTCGCGCAGACTGACCGAGCCGTCGGTGACGAGGTCGTTGACGCGCGCCATGTCCGCCTGCGCGCGCATCAGCTGCGCGGCGGCATTGGCGACCGCGGCGTCCTGCGCGGCGAGGCTCGCCTGGCGGCTGCGCGCGGTCTGGAGGCTGTTCGACAGCGTCGCCGCCTGCGCGTCGACCTGCGCCTGCGCCTGGTCGATCCGCTGGCGATAGATGCGGTCGTCGATCTTCACCAGCGGATCGCCCGCCTTCACATCGGCGAAGTCGCGGACGAGCACCTGCGTCACATAGCCGCTGACCTGCGGGCTGATCACCGTGGTGCGGCCGCGGACATAGGCATTGTCGGTCGACTGGTAGCTGGTCGCGAACGGCGGCAGCCGCCACGCCGCGAGCACCGCGCAGACGCCCGCGATCACGAGCAGGACGATGACGCCGATGACGCGCGGGCTCGGCGGCTGCGGTCGCCAGCCCGAGCCGACCGGGGTGGCGGGCGTCGCGGCGGGCGCAGGCGCGGCGGTCGGCGCGGCAGCCGTCTCCGCCTGTTTCTCCTCCGTCGCGGGTCCTTCTGCCACCGGGCTGCGGGCGTCGGTCATGTCGTCCTCTCAAGTCGCGCACGGCGTTCGCGTCGTTGGCGTCGCACCATCAGGAAGACGAGATACCCGAACGTCCCTCCGGCGAGAATCGCGACCAAGCGGAAGACGTCGGCATAGGCAAGCACGTTTGCTTCGCGCGTCGTGGTCTGCGACAGAATCGCCGCACCTTCCGCGCTGCGCAGCGTCGGGTCGACGATCACCCGGCCGACCGCCGCGCCACCCGCGGCGATGCGCTGCGCGACGATCGGGTCGGTCGGCGAGATCTGCTGGACGAGGGCCGCGCTGTTCGCCTTCTCGCGAATCACCTGATAGCTCCCGAGCAATGCGGTGCCGCCAAGCCCGCCGAGCGAGTTGATGATCCCGAACAGCGCGATGAAGCTGATGATGTGCCCCGCACCCTCCTTCAGCGCGCGCGTCATCCCGAACAGCAACGCGGGGCCGAGGAAGAAGGTCGCGGAGAAGCCGATGATCGCCTGCGTCACGTACATCTGCGGCGCGCGCGTCAGGCTGGTGGCATAGGAATCGAACCACGCCGCCACCGCGACCAGCCCGATCGCGAGCATGATCGGGTGGCCGAGCCGCTCGACGTCGAGCGTCACCGCGCTCGCGATCACGCCCGCGACCGAGGCGACGAAGATGATCAGGAAGAACGGGATGAGCTGGTCGTTGTTCTGCCCGAGCACGGTCAGCAGGCCGACCGCGGCATAGGTCTGTTCGGACAGCACGATCCGCGCCATCACGATGACGACCGTGAAGCGCAATATGTCCGCGCTGCCGAGCCAGCGGGTGTTGAGCAGCGGGTTGACGCGGTGATGCTCGACGACGATCGCGGCGGCGAACATCGGGATCGCGACGATCAGCGCCCAGCCGATCCACGGCGCATTGGTCCACCACAGGATCCGCCCGAGCCCGAGCACCGCGGCAAACAGCGCGGTCGACCCGGCAAACAGCACGAAGGTGAGGAAGTCGAGCGGCTCGAACGCCTTGCTCCGCGTCGTCGGCGGCAGGCGTAGCGCCGCGACCGCGGCGAGCGACAGCAAAGCGAGGCCGAGTTCGAACAGATACAAGGTCCGCCACTGCGACATGGCGAGCAGGTCGGGCGAGAACAGCCGCGCGAGCGGCGTCGCGCATTGCGGGATGCCGATGCCGAGCACCACCGCCTTCAGCCGCCATTTCGCGGGCAGCGACTGCATCACATAATAGAGGCACAGGCTGCTGAGCGCGGCGCCCGCCATCCCGCTGATCGCCCGCACCGCGATCGCGGTGGCGAACCCGTGCACGAACAGATGCGCCAGCGTCACCAGCACGTAGAGCGTGAGGAAGATCAGCGCGAAGGGCCTAAGCCCGAACTGCGCGCGGAACTTGATCATCAGCAGGTTGATGCTGACGTTGGTCATCACATAGACCGTCGGCAGCCACGCGATCTCGGCGGGATCGAGCCCGAGCGCGCCCTGCAGCGTATAGGTGTTCGCACTGATCAGCGCATTGCCGAACCCGACCGTCAGCCCGAGGAGGATGCCGATCAGCGCATAGGCGATCTGGCGATGCCGCGGATGCGCGGGCGAGCCCGGTGAGCCGGGAAGGACGGGCAGTTCGTGCGGTGCGAACGTCCAGTCTTCCTCGCTCAGGAAGCGTCTGATTCTCCGGGCGATCATAGTCGCTGTCTTGTGGCATGATCACGGAGGCGCGTCATCCGGGAACAGGGTTCGCGGCGAGCGACCCGCGTCAGAAAAGCACACCACCCCGGCGAAGGCCGGGGCCCAGTTGGGGGACGGCGGTAACAGCGGGCCGCCCTCCATTACTGCGACCTCTCCAACTGGGCCCCGGCCTCCGCCGGGGTGGGAGCGATGGTGATAACGCCCCCCCCCATGCTGCACCGCAGCGGAACATCCCCGCACCCGCACCGTTGCGCTGTCATGCGCATATTCAGATCGCTCCACATACCACCCGAATGGGTCTGGCTGGAAAGCGTCGCCGTGGTCTCCGCGGCGGTGCTCTTCGCGCTGGTCGCGCACTGGCTGACGATGCGGATCGCCGGCCATGCGCAGCGGCGGTCGACCGCCAAGACCGACGGGCTCGTCCTCGCGCGCGTCCGCCGGCCGCTGCGCGCGGTGTTCGTCGCGGTCAGCGTCGCGTTCGTCGCGCGGATCCTGCCGATGGACGACGATATCGAGGAATTGTGGAAGCAGCTGCTCGGCTTCCTCGTCCCCGCCTTGCTCGGCTGGCTCGCGGTCGCGGCCCTGCGCGCATTCCAGGACGTGATCGAGATCCGCTCGGACATCACCGTCGAGGACAATCTGCGCGCGCGGCGCAAGCGCACCCGTGCGGCGATCCTCGGCCGGATCGGTACCTTCTTCATCATCTTCATCAGCGTCTGCCTGATGCTGCTGAGCGTCCCCGGCATCCGCTCGATCGGCGTCACGCTGATGGCCTCGGCGGGCATCGCCGGCCTCGTCGTCGGTGCGGCCGCCCAGCCTGCGCTCAAGAATCTGATCGCCGGCGTGCAGATGGCGTTCACCGAACCGATCCGGCTCGACGACGTGCTGATCGTCGACGGCGAATGGGGGCGGGTCGAACAGATCAACCTGACCTTCGTCGTCATCAAGATCTGGGACGAACGCCGCCTCGTCGTGCCCGTGTCGAAGTTCCTCGAACAGAGCTTCCAGAACTGGACGCGCGAGACCAGCCAGCTGATGGGCTCGGTCTTCTGGTATGTCGATCCGTCGACCGACGTGCCCCGCCTGCGCGAGAAGCTCGCCGAGGTGGTGAAGGCCAATCCGCGCTGGGACGGCCGGTTCTTCAACCTGCAGGTCACCGACATGAAGGCGGACGCGGTCGAACTCCGCGCGCTGATGACCGCCAAGAACGCCTCGGTCGCGTTCGACCTGCGCTGCGACGTCCGCGAGGCGATGCTGGCGTATATCACGGCGGAAATGCCCGAGGCGATGCCCCGCGGCCGCCTGCTGATGGCCCCGGACCCGGTCCGCGGCACCGCATCGTAACACGGGCGCGGCGCACGCCACCTGTTTCGTCAGGATGACGGGTTATGAGGAGAACCCGTCACCGCTCAGCACCATCCCAGCTCAAGCCGCCATCCCCGCTCAAGCCGTCATCCCCGCGGAGGCGGGGATCCATATTGGCTGACCGTGGAGGGGACACGCGGCGGTAGCCAGTCTGGATCCCCGCTTGCGCGGGGATGACGACGTTAGTTACGCCTCGACATGCTCCGGCGCATCCTCAAGCGCGGTGATGAACAGTTCGCACCACCACATCACGTCCTCCTTGCGGACGTTGTCGATCAGCTTCTCCCAGCGCGCCTTGCGCTCCGCGAGCGGCATCTTCAGCGCGCGGGCGATCGCGTCGGACATTTCCTCCGGACTGTACGGGTTGACCAGCACCGCATCCGACAGCTGCGCCGCCGCACCCGCGAACTGCGACAGGATCAGCACGCCGGGATCCTCGGGATCCTGCGCCGCGACATATTCCTTTGCGACCAGGTTCATCCCGTCGCGAAGCGGCGTCACCAGCCCGACCCGCGCCGCGCGGTAGATCCCCGCCAGCACGTCGCGCGGAAAGCCCTGGTTGACGTAGCGGATCGGCGTCCAGTCGATGTCCGAAAACTCGCCGTTGATCCGCCCCGACATCGAATCGAGGTTCGCGCGGATCTCCTGATAGGTGTCGACCTTCTCGCGCGAGGGCGGCGCGATCTGGAGCATGTAGACCAGCCCGCGGTGATCGGGGTGCGACGCCAGGAACCGCTCATAGCCCGAGAAGCGCTCGGCCAGGCCCTTCGAATAATCGAGCCGGTCGACCCCGACGATCAGGCTGCGCCCGGTCGCCGACATGTACATCCGCTCCTTCGCATGGCGCGCGGTGTCGCTGCTCGCGGACTTTTCGAAATCCGCGGTCTCGATCCCGATCGGCGTGGTGATCGCCTTGATCGTCCGGTCGCCGACCGTCACCCAGCCATCCTCGCCGACCACGCCGTCGAGCTGGCTGGTGACGTAATGCAGGAAGCTGTCGAGCCAGTCCTGCGTCTGGAACCCGACCACGTCATAGGCGAACATCGATTCGACGAGCGCGCGGTGGCTCGGCAGCGACAGCAGCATCGCCATCGGCGGCCAGGGGATATGGAGGAAGAAGCCGATCTTGTTCTCGACCCCTAGCTTGCGCAGCTCGCGCCCCAGCGGGACGTGATGATAATCATGCACCCAGACGAGATCGTCGGGTTCGATCAGCGGCAGCACCGTCTCGGCAAAGCGCTTGTTCACGCGCGCATAGCCGCTGGAGAAATCGCGTTCGAACTCGGTCAGGTCGATCCGGTAATGGAACAGCGGCCACAAGGTCCGGTTCGCATAGCCGTTATAATATTCGTCGAAATCCTGTTCCTCGAGGTCGATCGTCGCGGTGGTGACGCCCTTGCCCTGCTGGAAGTTGATATGGCCGGTAAAGGTCTCGGTGGTCGCGCCCGACCAGCCGAACCAGACCCCGCCCTTTTCGCGCAGCGCCGCGAGCAGCGCGACCGCGAGGCCGCCCTGGTTGCCCGACGGCGCGTCGACCGATTGCACGCGATTCGAAATGACGACCAGGCGACTCATCGTACGGCGCTCCAGGGTTTGCTGAGGAGGACGGCGCAGTTGATCAGCCCCACCAGCGAATAGGTTTGCGGATAATTGCCCCACAGCTCGCCGGTATTGGGGTCGATATCCTCGGACAACAGCCCCGCGGGCGTGCGCCGCGCGACCATCTCGGCGAACAGCGCGCACGCATCCGCGGTCCGGCCGGTCGCATGCAGCGCCTCGATCAGCCAGAAGGTGCAGACGTTGAACGCGGTATGCGGCAGGCCGAAATCATCCTCGGTCGCATAGCGCAGCATGTGGCTTCCGCGCCGCAGACCCTCTTCGACCGCCTTCAGCGTCGACTGGAAACGCGGATCGTCGGGCGCGAAGAAGCGCAGGTCGAGCAGCTGGATCAGGCTCGCGTCGAGATCGTCGCCGCCGAACGTCGCGGAGATGCGCTGCGTCTCCTCGCGCCACGCCGAGGTCTCGATCGTCTTGCGGATCGTGTCCGCGCGCGCGTTCCAGAACGTCCGCCGATCCTCGAGCCCGAGCACGCCCGCCGCATTGGCGAGCCGGTCGCACGCCGCCCAGCACATCGCCGCCGAATAGGTGTGGACATGCGCCTTGGTGCGCAGCTCCCATAGCCCCGCGTCGGGCTTGTCATAGGTCTCCCAGGCGCGATCGCCGACGAGCTCAAGGCTCTTGAAATCCTCGTGGCTCGACATGCGGAACAGCCGCTGGTCGAAAAACGCCTGGACGTCGGACAGGATGATCTGGCCGTACGCATCGTGCTGGATCTGCTCATACGCCTGGTTGCCAACGCGGACCGGGCCCATGCCGCGATACCCCGGCAGCGCGGGCGCGACGCGTTCGACCAGCGTCGCCTCGCCGCCGACGCCGTAGAGCGGCTGGACATGCCCGCCCTTCGACGCGTCGACGATGTTGCGCAGATATTCGAGATACCCCTCGAGCACGTCGAGCGCGCCGAGCCGGTTGAGCGCCTGCACCGTGTAATAGGCGTCGCGGATCCAGCAATAGCGGTAATCCCAGTTGCGCTCCGACCCCGCATGTTCGGGGATCGAGGTGGTGAGCGCGGCGACGATCGCGCCGGTCTCCTCGTGCTGGCACAGCTTCAGCGTGATCGCCGCGCGGATGACGACGTCCTGCCATTCGACCGGGGTCGCGAGCCCACGCACCCAGTGGCGCCATTCGTCCTTGGTCCGCGTCAGCATCGCCTCGGCCGCCTCGTGCAGCACGCCGGCAAAACTCTCGTCGGGACCCAGGAACAGGTGCATCGGCCGTTCGAGCCGGAACCAGCGCTCGCCGACGATATGCCCGACCGGCGCATCGGTGGTGAGCCGCAGCGTCTGGTCGTCCATCAGGAACCGGATGTGGTTCGACCCCTGCGTATGCGTGGTCGGCTGGCCCCAGTTGGTCGCGACGCGCAGGCGGATGCGGATCCGCGGGCTGCCCGCGACCGGCTTCACCATCCGCACGAAACTGGTCGGGCGATAGGTCCGCCCCTCGCGCACGAAGCGCGGGCAGAAATCGGTGACCTCGACCGCGTTGCCCGCCTCGTCCTCGTGCCGGGTGACCAGGATCGGGGTGTTGCGGATATAGGCCTGCGTCGTCTTCGCGCTGCCCTCGAGCTCGATCGCCCACAGCCCCGTCTCGGGGGCGTCACCACCGAGCAGCGCGCAAAAGGCAGGGTCGCCGTCGACGCGCGGCACGCAGCCCCAGACGAACGTGCCGGTGCGGTCGATCAGCGCGGACACCTGGCAATTGCCGATCGGCCACAGGTTCATGTCCGGCGTCGGGTTGCTGTCAAACGGGCCAGTGTCGGACGGGCGGGGGGCGAGCGGGGTAGCGGTCATCATGATTCCAATATGGCGGCAATCCAGCCGCGAAGGGCCGCGACATCGTCGAGGCGGTAGGTGGCGGCGGTAGGGCGTTCGGGGCCGATCAGGATCCCCGCACCGCCCAGCGCATGTGCGGCGACGAAACCATCCTCGTCGGTGACGTCGTCGCCGAAGAAGAACGGGCGGCTGCCGACCAGCGCGGGTGCGGCAATCAGGTCGCGCAGCGCCGCGCCCTTGTCGCCGGGGGTGCGCAGCTCGACCATCATCTTGCCGCGCTGGAGCGTCAGGCCGTGCGTGCGCGCGAGATCCTCGGCAAGGCTGACCGCATCCGCCTCGAACGCCGGCGCCATCCGGTAATGCAGCCCGGCGCCGAGCGACTTGGCCTCATAAACCAGCGCGTTCGCCTCGGCATAGGCGCGCAACGCCTCCGCGGCGGTCTCGAGCGAGGCGGGACGCTCGGCGGCGACATGGCCGTCCTCGGGCGTGCGGCGTTCGGCGCCATGGCTGCCCGCAACCGCGAACCGGCGCGCATGCTGGCCGAGCATCGCGTCAAGCTGCGCGATCGACCGCCCGCTGATGATCGCGACGCGCGCGGGGAAGCGCACGGCAAGCCGGTCGAGCTGGTCGAGCAGGCCGGCATCGACGACCACCGCATCGGGGGTCGGGGCCAGATCGACCAGGGTGCCGTCAAAATCGAAGAACAGGCTGGCGTCGTCGCGGACGTGCGGCGGGGGTGCGAGGACTTCAGTCGCAGGCTGGCGTTCGGCAAGCATGGTCGTCTAACCCCCGGCTGTGACGCTCCGTTCCGCTGCACTGCAAAATTGGAACGGGTGCGGTTCGATTGCCGTCATAGCAGGGGTTGGGGTTCGGGGCGATGCTTCGGGCCGTCACGCCCTCCTTCGTCATCCTGACGAACGTCAGGACCCAGAGCCACAACCGCCACCCCACCCCCTCCCGTCATCCTGACGAACGTCAGGGCCCAGAGCCACGAGCGTAACGCGTCATTACCCTGGGTCCTGACTTACGTCAGGATGACGGGAGAGACGACCCCCACCCACAGCTCGCCCCGGTTGCGACAGGTTGCGACACGAAACCACTGGACGAGGGAAGGGGCATTGCGTCATGCCTGCCGCCCATGTCCCGCGTCCGAGCTTTCCTCCTCATGCCCGTCCTGCTCGCCGGCTGCTCAGTCGGGCCGGACTATCGTCCGAAAGCGGCGGCCGAGCTGGGGGTGCCCGACGCCTATTCCGTCACCCCCGCGACCAGCCCCGAGGATCTGACGCGCTGGTGGAAGCGGTTCGACGACCCCGTGCTCGGCCAGCTCGTCGAACAGGCGGCGGCGACCAATCTCGACATCGCGCAGAGCGTCGCCCGCCTCCGCCAGGCGCGCGAGAGCCTGGTCCAGAACCGCGCGTCGCTGCTCCCGACGCTCAGCGGCTCGGGCGGCTATCAGCGCAACGAGAATCTGCGCGGCGGCGGGCGGTCGTTCACCTTGCCCGACGGCACCGTCGTCGACACCGGCGGCGGCGGCACCAACAGCTTCACGCTGGGGGCAAGCGCCAGCTACCAGGTCGGCGTGTTCGGCGAGATCCGCCGCACGATCGAGGCGAGCCGCGCGGAGTACGCAGCCTCGGGCTATGACTATGCGACCGTCCTCATCTCGATCGAGAGCGAGGTCGCGCGCAATTACGTGCTCGCCCGGCTGTATCAGCAGCAGCTCGCCAATGCGCGCGCCTCGCTGACGATCCAGGACGACAATCTCGAGATCGCCGGGTTCCGCGTCCAGGCGGGGCTCGTCTCAAGCCTCGACCAGGAACAGGCGCGTGCGCAGCGGGCACAGACCGCGGCGACGATCCCGAGCCTCGACCAGCAATATGCCGCAGCCGTCGCGCGGATCGGCGTGCTGACCGGGCAGGCGCCGGGCGCGCTCCGGCCGCTGCTCGCGCCGGTCAAGCCGATCCCGGCCGGGCCGAAGGCGGTCGGCGTCGGCATTCCCGGCGACACTTTGCGCCAGCGTCCCGACATCCGCTCGGCGGAGCGCGCGCTCGCCGCCGCCACCGCGCGGATCGGGGTGGCCAAGGCACAGCTCTATCCCGCGCTCGCGATCACCGGCAACATCAACACCAACGCCACCTCGATCGGCAATATCGGCGATGCGATCACGGGCGGACTGTTCGCGGGGCTGACCCAGGCGATCTTCAACGGCGGCCGGCTCCGCAGCCAGGTGCGGACCAGCGAGGCCGCCGCCGACGGCGCACTCGCCTTCTACAAGTCGACCGTGCTGACCGCGCTCGAGGATGTCGAGAATGCGGTCGTCGCGCTCCAGACCGCGCAGGAACGCGAGCGCCAGTTCGCCATCGCGCTCGATGCCGCGAACAACTCCGCGATCCTCAGCCGCAGCCAGTATCGCACCGGGCTGACCGACTTCACCACGCTCAACCAGCAGGAGGTCGCACTGCTGTCCGCGCGCAACGGCGCGACCCAGGCGCGCGCCGACGCCGCGACCGCGCTGGTCGCGCTCTATGCCGCGCTTGGCGGCGGCTGGGACGCGACCGTGATCCCGCAAGCGCCCATCTCCAATCCAGAGGCACGCTGATGGCCGACGCATCGATCGACGACTTTCTGGGCGTGAGGCCGCAGGCCCCCTGGAAACGCTACATCAAATGGGTCGCGATCGCGGTCGGCGTCGTGCTGCTCTGCCTGCTGCTCGCGCGCTGTTTCGGCGCAAAGGAGCAGACGCAATATTCGACCCAGGCGGCCGAGCGCGGCAACCTGACCGTGACGGTGTCCGCGACGGGCAAGCTCGCGCCGACCAACCAGGTGACGGTCGGGTCGCAGCTGTCGGGGCTGGTCACCAAGGTGGTCGCCGACGTCAACGACCGTGTCGTCGCGGGCCAGCCGCTCGCGCTGATCGATCCCGAACAGCTCGACGACCAGATCCGCCAGGGCAATGCACAGCTCGCCGCCAACCAGGCGCAGGTGAACCAGGCGCAGGCGACCGTCGCCGAATCGCGCGCACAGCTCAACCGGCTCGAGGAAGTCGCGCGGCTGTCGGGCGGGCGCGTGCCGTCCAAGACCGAGCTTCAGGCCGGCCGCGCCGATTATCAGCGTGCGCTCGCCGCGCAGAAGGTCGCCGAGGCCAATGTCGTCGCCAGCCGCGCCGCACTCGCGCAGAGCCAGACGCAGCGCGCGCGTGCGATCATCCGCTCGCCGGTGACCGGCGTCGTGCTCGCGCGGCAGATCGATCCCGGCCAGACCGTCGCGTCGTCGTTCAACACGCCGACGCTGTTCGTGATCGCCGAGGACCTGACCAAGATGAAGCTCGAGGTCGCGATCGACGAGGCGGACGTCGGCGAGGTCAAGATCGGCCAGCGCGCCAACTTCACCGTCGACGCCTTTCCCGGCAAGACCTTCCCCGCGACGATCACGCGTGTCGATCTCGGCTCGAACCTGACGGTCAGTTCGGCGACGTCGTCGAGTTCGAGCACCAGCACGACGACCACCACCGGCCAGGTCGTGTCCTATGCCGCAGACCTGACCGTGGCCAATCCGTCGCTCACGCTGCGCCCGGGGATGACCGCGACCGCCGATATCGTCACCTCGGACAAGCAGCGCGTGCTGCTCGTCCCCAACGCCGCATTGCGGTTCAAGCCGACCGCCGCGTCGGGCGATGCGGGCGGCGGCATTGCCGGGTCACTGACCTTCAGGCCGCGGCGCGGCGGCGGGGCGGAGCGCACCGCGACGCTCGGCCGCGGCGCGCAGCAGACCATCTATGTGAAGGGCGCCGACGGCACGCCGCAGCCGGTGCAGATCACCACCGGCGACACCAACGGGACGATGACCGAGGTGCTGTCGGGCAATCTCCAGCCCGGCGCGCAGGTCATCACCGGCCAGCTCGCGAGCGGCTCGGACGAGACGAAGCGCGGTGGCGGTGGCCGTCGCGGCGGTGGCGCGAGCAAGGGCGGGGGCGGTGGCCAGTAATCCGCCCCTGATCTCGCTGCGCGGCGTCACCAAGACGTACGGCGCAGGCGCGACGATGTTCCAGGCGCTGAAAGGTGTCGACCTCGACATTGCCGGCGGCGATTTCGTCGCGGTGATGGGCCCGTCGGGATCGGGCAAGTCGACGACGATGAACATCCTCGGCTGTCTCGACGTGCCGAGCGCGGGGACGTTCCTGTTCCGCGGTCATCATGTCGAGACGCTCGACCGCGACCAGCGCGCGCTGCTCCGCCGCAAATATCTCGGCTTCGTGTTCCAGGGGTTCAACCTCCTCTCGCGCACCTCCGCGCTCGAGAATGTCGAGCTGCCGCTCCTGTACCGCGGCGACGAGAAGCGCGCGCGGCGCGCGGCGGCGATGGCCAGCCTCGACACGGTCGGGCTTGCGGACTGGTGGGACCACACCCCCGCCGAACTGTCGGGCGGCCAGCAACAGCGCGTCGCGATCGCGCGCGCGCTGGTGACGAACCCCGACGTGCTGCTCGCCGACGAACCGACCGGCAACCTCGACAGCGAACGCTCGGTCGAGATCATGCAGCTGCTGACCCGGCTCAACGCGGAACAGAACATCACCGTGCTGATGGTCACCCACGAACCCGACATGGCCGCCTTCGCGCGCACCGTCGTCCACTTCAAGGACGGCCTGGTGGAACGCATCGAAAGCCGCCACGAGCAAGGCGAAAGGGTCGAGTCGTGATGGCCCGGACACCATACACTCACGTCCCCACCCGACACCGTCATTCCCGCGCAGGCGAGAATCCAGACCGGCAACCGTCGCGGCAGGCCCGCCAGCCCTCGAGCATCTGGATCCCCGCCTGCGCGGGGATGACGGGTCTCTTCTGTCGGTCTTTTGGCCAGGTTCCACAAGACCACGCTGGCGGGATGACCCGGTAATGTTCGGCACCACCCTCTCGCTCGCGCTGCGCTCGATCCGCCGCCACATCCTGCGGTCGTTCCTGACCATTCTCGGCATCGTCATCGGCGTCGGGGCGGTCGTGACGATGGTCACGCTCGGCAAGGCGACGACCGCGGCGGTACAGCAGTCGATCTCCGCGCTCGGCACCAACATCCTCCAGATCCGGCCGGGCCAAGGCTTTGGCCGCGGCGGCGGCGGACCGCGGCCGCCCGATTTCAAGCCCGAGGACGTCACCGCGGTCGCCAACCAGATCGCCGGCGTCACCGCGGTCGCCCCGCAGGCGCAGGCGACCGCCACCGCGATCTATGAGGGCGCGAACTGGTCGACGACGATCAACGGCACCACCAGCGCCTATTTCCAGGTCCAGCCCTGGCCGCTGGCGACCGGGCGGATCTTCACGCCGGTCGAGGAGGCCTCGGGCAAGGCGGTGTGCATCATCGGCAATACCGTGCGCACCAACCTGTTCCGCGGCGGCGATGCGGTCGGCCTGCGGATGCGGATCGGCGCGATCAGCTGCGACGTGATCGGCGTGCTGTCGACGCGCGGGCAGGCGGGGTTCGGCGGCGATCAGGACGACGTGGTCATCATGCCGATCAAGGCGGTGCAGCGCCGCTTCACGGGCAATCGCGACATCCGCCTGATGCTGGTGGGCGTCGACCAGAAATTCTCGACCGCGACCGTTCAGGCGTCGATCACCGATCTGCTGCGCGAACGCCGGACGATCACCGCGGGCAAGGAGGATGACTTCAACATCTTCGACACCAAACAGATCTCCGACACGCTGACCGGCACGACGACGCTGCTGACGGGCATCGTCGCGGCGGTCGCGGGAATCAGCCTGGTCGTCGGCGGGATCGGCATCATGAACATCATGCTGGTGTCAGTGACCGAACGCACGCGCGAGATCGGCATCCGGCTCGCGATCGGCGCGGTCGCGCGCGAGGTGCTGTTGCAGTTCCTCGTCGAGGCGATCGTGCTGTCGTGCCTGGGCGGGCTGATCGGGCTGGTGATCGCGCAGCTGGCGATCGCGATCATCGCGCCGCTGATCAAGGTCCAGTGGCTGTTCGTGCCCGAGATCAACCTGTTCGCGTTCGGCATCTCGGCGGTGATCGGCGTCGTCTTCGGCTATTTCCCCGCACGCCGCGCCGCCGCGATGAACCCTATCGACGCATTAAGGCACGAGTGATCGCGGCGCGCGGGTCATGGACCAGCGCCTGTAGCCGCTCCAGATCCTCGGGCGTGTCGATGTCGATCAGCTCGGCCGGCGCGGTCACCACGTGCCGCCCCGCGCGCACCAGGTCGCGCGCGCCCGCATCGCCGTCGAGCGAGAGCAGGAAGTCGAACCGGTCGCGCCCGAACAGGGCAGGGGGCGACGGCTTCACCCCGTCGCTCGACGCGACCACCGCATCCGCGCTGTCGGCTGCGTCGAGCATCCGGTAGACATGCGCCGCGGTCACGCGCGGCATGTCGGCCAGCGCGATCAGCACCGCCTGCGCGCCGTCGTCCTTGGCGCGCTGCACGCCCAGCTTGACCGACTGCGCCATCCCCGCCGCGGGATCGTCGTTATGCACCACCGCATAGCCATGGCTCGCGAAATCGAGCGTGCAGCCATCGGTGACGACCAGCCGGTCGCGGAACGGGATCGCCTCGAACGCGGTGACGACGTGCAGCCCGACCGGCTTGTTGAGGAACGGCACCTCGAGCTTGTTCGGGATGCCGAACCGCTGCGATCGGCCCGCGGCGAGCAGGATGAGGACGACGTCTTCAGCGGCGATCATGGAAGGCTCCGATCATGGCGGCGGCGACCGACAGCGCAATCTCGGACGGCCCGATCGCGCCGATGTCGATGCCGACGGGTGCGTCGATCCGGTCGATATTCTCAGGGCTGACCCCCGCTGCGGCGAGCCGTTCGCGCCGCGCCGCATGGCTCTTGCGGCTGCCGAGCGCACCGACATAGGCGACGTCGGTCGCCAGCGCAGCGATCAGCGCGGGGTCGTCGATCTTGATGTCGTGGCTCAGCGTCACGACTGCGGTCGACGGACCCGGGCGCAGCGCGGCGATCGCCTCGTCGGGCCAGCGATCGTCGAGCGTGACGCCGGGAAAGCGCTCGTCGGTCAGGAAGCGCGCGCGCGGGTCGATCACGACCGTCGCGATCCCCAGTTCGCGTGCGAGACCCGCCAGCGCCTGCGCGATCTGCACCGCGCCGACGATCAGCAGGCGGCGCGGCGGATCATAGCGGTTGACGAACACTTCGCCCGTCTCCGCCGGCCGCGCATCGCTGTGCCCGGTGGCGAGGTCGGTGGTGACGGTCAGCGCATCGCCCTGGTCGCGCGCGTCGGCGATCCGGTCGAACAATTCGGGGTCGAAGCCCTCGGCGGACACCGGCTGCACCATCACCGCGATCTCACCGCCGCAGGGCAGCCCGACTTCCCACGCTGCGGCATCCGCGACGCCGTAGTTGCGCAGCTGGAACGGCGCACCCGCGATCACGTCGGCGGCGGTGGCGAGGATGTCGCTCTCGACACAGCCTCCCGACACGGAGCCTTCGAACCGGCCATCCTCGTGGACGAGCATGTGGCTCCCCTTGGGGCGCGGCGCGGAGCCCCAGGTCGAGACGACCGTGGCGATCGCCATCCTCTCGCCCTTCCAGGTCTTCGCCGCGGCAATCACGCTATCGTTTTCGGCCATCTTCTACCTCGTTCGTTTTCCCGCGAACGCGGGAACCCAGGAGCCACACACGCTCCGCCTGAAACCCTGGACCCCCGCCTGCGCGGGGGAGCAGTTCTTATACGGCTGGCAACCCCGCCAGCAGCTTGTCGAGCGTCACCGGGAAATCGCGCACCCGCACACCGGTCGCATTGTAGATCGCGTTGGCGACCGCCGCGCCCGCGCCCGAAATGCCGAGCTCGCCGACCCCCTTGGCGCCCGCAGGGTTCGCCGAATCGTCGATCTCCTCGATGAAATAGGCTTCGAGTTGCGGAATGTCGGCGTTTACCGCGACGTGATATTCGCCGAAATCGGGGTTCACGAACGCGCCGGTGCGCGTGTCGACGACGCCCTCCTCGGTCAGCGCATAGGCGATGCCCCAGGCCATGCCGCCGATGATCTGGCTGGTCGCGGTCTTGCGGTTGAGCACGCGGCCGACGTCGAACACGCCGAGCATCCGCCGCACCCGTACCTCGCCGCTGACCGCGTTGACCGCGACCTCGACGAAATGCGCGCCGTGGCTCGCCTGGCTGGTCCGCTTGCTCTCCTTGCCGGGGCCGGTTTTCCCCATCGCGACGATCGGCGCCCCGCGCAGCAGGTCGGCAAGCTTCACCTGCCGCCCGCCCGCGCTGACGCACCCGTCGCGAAGGCTCAGCTCCTCGGGCGCCGCGTTCATCCGGAGCGCGAGCTCGGCTAGGATGTCCTCGCACGCCAGCACCACCGCGGACACCGCGCTCCCTGCACCGAACGACCCGCCCGACCCTGCGGTCGGCGGGAAGTCGGTGTCGCCCAGCCGGACGTCGACATCCGCGACCGGCAGCCCGAGCATCTCGCCCGCGGCCTGCGCCAGGATCGTGTAGGTGCCGGTGCCGATATCGGTCATGTCGCATTCGACCGCGGCGCGACCGTCCGCCTCGAGCCGCACGCGCGCCTGCGCCTGCACGGTGAAATTGCCGCGCAGGCTGGCCGCCATGCCGATCCCAATCAGCCATTCGCCCTCGCGCACCGATGCGGGCGCGGGGACGGCTGCGGGCCAGCCGAACCGCTCGGCGCCTTGCGTGTAGCAGTCGAGCATGCGCCGCGTGGAGAAGGGCTTGCCGCTGCCCGGATCGCAGTCGGGCTCGTTGCGGCGGCGCAGCTCGATCGGGTCGATCCCGAGCTGGACCGCGAGCTCGTCCATCGCGCATTCGACGCCGAACGTGCCGACCGCCTCGCCCGGCGCGCGGACCGCACCGCTCGCGGGCAGGTCGACGCGGACGAGGTCGGTCCTGAACCGCCGCGACTCCCCGCGATAGAGCGGGATCGTCCCGAACGGCACGGGTTCGAGGAACGGCGCGTCGTCATTCTGCGCGGCGACGCTCTCATGCCCCATGCCCTGGATCACGCCGCGTTCGTCCGCGGCGATGCGGATGCGCTGCGTCGTGTGCGAGCGGTGGTGGACGACATAGGCGGTCTGGCGCCGCGGCAGCGCGATCTTGACCGGGCGGCCGACCGCCTCCGCGGCGATCGCGGCGAGGATCGCCTCGGGGCCGACGCCGGTCTTGCCGCCAAAGCCGCCGCCGACATAGGGCGCGAGCACGCGGACCTTGTCGGCGTCGATCTTGAGCACCTTGGCGATCGTCTTGCGCGCGGCGCCGATCACCTGGTTGCTCGATCGCACCGTCAGCCGGTCGCCGTCCCACCAGGCAGTGGTCGCGTGCGGTTCGAGCGCGGCGGGGAAATGCACCGGCGTCGTATAGGTCGCATCGAGCGTCACGGCCGCGTCGCGCATCGCCGCATCGAGGTCGCCCATGTCGACCGGCGGCACGAAGCCGATCGCGGGATCGATATCGACCGGCTGCGCCTCGACGTCGAACCGGTTTTCGCCCGCCTCGGTCTCGACGCGGACCAGGGCTGCGGCGTCGCGCGCGATCGCCTGGTCCTCGGCGACGACGACCGCGACGGGCTGGCCGAGATGAAGAATGGTGTCGGTATCGAACAGCGGCAGCGCGCTCGAATTGGATTCGCCCGCGGGCATGCGCGGATCGCCGTGGAGCACCGCGATCACGCCGGGCATCGCCTCGGCCGCACGCGCGTCGATGCGCAGAATCCGGCCGCTGCCGACCGGCGTACCGACGATCGCGGCATAGGCGACCCGCTCGGGCGTGCCCTCATAGGCGTAATCGGCGACGCCGGTGACCTTCGCCGGCCCCTCGACCCGATCGATCCCGCGCCCGAGAACCCCCTGCGTCGCCCGGTTGAGCCCCGCCGGTCGAAACGCGGCATCCATTACATGGTCGGTCATAGGCTCGTCCTCGGGTGTGGAGGGTCTGAGATAGGAGGGGCGGGGGTGTTTGACGAGGGTGTGGGCGTGGTCTCAACACCGCCCTAGCGCAGGCCGCAGCCACCCCCTCACCACCACCCCGGCGAAGGCCGGGGCCCAGTTGGGAAGGTCGTCATAACGAAGGACGATCCGCTGCCAGGAAAGTCCCCCAACTGGGCCCAGGCCTTCGCCGGGGTGGTAGTAAGAAGGTAGAGGGCGACCCCCACCTGTTTCCCCGCGAAGGCGGAGATCCAGTTTACCAAGGGTGCCGTTTGTGGCTCCTGGACCCCCGCCTCCGCGGGGGAACAGATCAGACCGCCGGCAGCTGATCCAGCAGCTTGTCCAGCGTAATCGGGAACTCCCGCACCCGGATCCCGGTCGCATTATACACAGCGTTCGCAACCGCGGCGCCCGCGCCCGAAATCCCGAGCTCGCCGATCCCCTTCGCATGGATCGGGTTCGCATGGATGTCGCGCTCGTCGACGAAGTGGACGTCCATCTGCGGCACGTCCGCATTGGCCGGCACGTGATATTCGCCGAGATCGTGGTTCACCAGCTTGCCGGTGCGCGTGTCGTGGATCAGGTCCTCGGTCAGCGCGGTGCCGATGCCGAAGGTCATGCCGCCCAGGCACTGCGACCGCGCGGTCTTCGCGTTGAGCACGCGCCCTGCCGCGAACGACCCGAGCATCCGCCGCACGCGCGTCTCGCCGGTGATGACGTTGACCGCGACCTCGGCGAAGTGCGCACCGAAGCCTGCCTGCGAGGTTTCCTTCTCCTGCTTGCCCGGCTTGATATGCCCGGTCGCCTCGAGGCCCTTGCCGACCAGCTCGCCGATCGGCGTCGAACGGTTGTCACCGATCGCCTTGCCGTCCTTCAGCGTCAGGCCGTCCTCGTCGACGTCCATCGCCTTGGCGATCTTGCCGCGCAGCATCTCGCAGGCGAGATAGACCGCGGTCCCCGACGAGGCCGCGCCCCAGGACCCGCCCGAACCCGCGGCGGGGGGATCATTGGTATCGCCGAGCGACATGGTGATGTTCTCGACCGGGATGCCCAGGATCTCCGACGCGATCTGCGCGAGGATCGTGTAGCTGCCCGTGCCGATATCGGTCATCGCCGACGATACGGTCGCGGTGCCGTCGGGATGGATCTCGACCTTGGCGGACGATTCCATCATCATGTTGCCGCGCACGGCGGACGCGACGCCCATGCCGATCAGCCACTCGCCCTCGCGGCGCGTGCCGGCCTTCTGGCGCTTGTCCCAGCCGAACCGGGCCGCACCCTCGTCCAGCGCGCGCGTCAGGTTGCGCGATGAATAGGGGACGTCCTTCTCCGGATCGATCCGCGGATCGTTGCGCTTGCGCAGTTCGATCGGATCCATGTCGAGCTTTTCGGCCAGCTCGTCCATCGCACCCTCGAGCGCGAGCATCCCGACCGCTTCGCCCGGCGCGCGCATCGATCCCGACAGGACGAGGTTCACGTCGACCAGCTCATGCGTGATCAGCCGGTTCTCGCCGCCGTAGAGCAGGTGCGTGCCGATGCCCGCGGGCTCGAAATAATCCTCGGTCGACTGGTTCGACGCGAGCGTCTCGTGCCCGATCGCGGTCAGCTTGCCCTCGGCATTGGCCGCGAGCCGGACGCGCTGCTCGGTGTTCGAGCGACGCACGGTCGCCTCGAAGACCTGCGGGCGCGACATGACTGCCTTGACCGGACGGCCGAGCTGCTTGGCGGCGATCGCCGCCGCGACGCTCTCGGGCGCGATGCCGAGCTTCGACCCGAACCCGCCGCCGATATAGCGCGCGATGATCCGGACCTTCTTCTCCGACAGCCCGAGCGACTTCGCCAGCTGCTGCGCGTCCGACGTCGGCATCTGATAGGCACCGTACAGCGTCAGCGAGCCGTCCTCTTCCCACACCGCGGTCGAGGCGTGCGGCTCCATCGCCGCCGAATTCTGGCTCGGCGTGACATAGGTCGAATCGACCGTCACCGCCGCGTTGGCCATCGCCGTGTCGACATCGCCCTGCTTGAAATGCGCAGGCGCGGCATCGTCGGGGGGTGTCCGCGTCTCGTCGCGGTGCGCGGCGAAGTCATACTGGCCTTCCGCCTCGTCATAGACGATCGGCAGGCGGGCGGCCGCGTCGCGCGCGACCTCGAAGCTCTCGGCAAGCACGATCGCGACGATCTGGCCGAAGAACGCGATATCCTTGACGCCCTGCGTTGGCGCATCGGTCGCGCCGCCCTGTGCGGACACGCGGATGAACTGGTCGAAGTCGGTGACGACGTCGAGCACGCCGGGGATGCTCTTCACCGCGTCGACGTCGATCGACACGACCTTGCCCGCGGAGATCTTCGTGCCGACGAGCACGCCGTACGCCATGTCGTCGAACTGATATTCCGCCGCATAGGTCGCGGTGCCGCTGACCTTCAGCGGACCGTCGATCCGGTCGAGCGGCTTGCCGATGACGCCCTGGACGCCGCTGTCCAGAAGACTGTCCGCATGCGGCTTGTCCATCGTCAGGCTGTTGGTGGTTCCAAAACCGAACATGTTTATGCTCCCGTTACGGTGCGCAGCGTCGCGATAAGCGTGCGACGCGCGAGGGGGATCTTGAAGTCGTTCGAGCCATAGCCCTTGGCATCGGCGAGGAGCGCGGTCGCCGCGGCCTCGAAAGCCTCGTCCGACGGCGCCTTGCCGACCAGCGCGGCCTCGACCGCCGGGTTGCGCCACGGCATCGGCCCTAGCCCGCCGAACGCGAGCGAGGCGGATGCAATCACGCCGTCCTGCACGTCGACCACGGCCGCGACCGAGACGAGCGCGAAGGCGTAGGACGCACGGTCACGCACCTTGCGATAGGCCTGCTTGCCCTTGGGCGGTGCGGGCAGCTCGATATGCGTGATCAGCTCACCCGTCTCGAGCACGGTCTCGATCTCGGGCGTCGACCCCGGCAGGCGGTAGAACTCGTGCACCGAGATGCGCCGGCGATCGCCGTCCGCCTTCAAGGTCACGATCGTCGCGTCGAGCGCGCGCATCGCGACCGCCATGTCGCTCGGATGCGTCGCGATGCAATGCTCGCTGGTGCCGAGCACCGCGAGGATGCGGTTGAAGCCGCCGATCGCCGAACAGCCGCTGCCGGGCTCGCGCTTGTTGCACGCGGCGGCGGTGTCGTAGAAATAATAGCAGCGTGTCCGCTGGAGCATGTTGCCCCCGGTCGACGCCTTGTTGCGCAGCTGGCCCGATGCACCTGCGAGCAAGGCGCGGCTCAACACCTCGTACTTCGCGACGACGCGGCGGTCGGCGGCGAGATCGCTGTTCGGCACCAGCGCACCGATCGTCAGCCCGCCATCCTCGCGCTCCTCGATCTTCGCGAGATCGAGGCGGCTGATGTCGACGAGCGTATCGGGCGTCTCGACCTGCAGCTTCATCAGGTCGAGCAGGTTGGTCCCGCCCGCGATGAACCGCGCGCCGGTCGTCCCGGCGTCCCGGACCGCGGCCTCGGGGGTCGCGGGTTTCTCGTAGGTGAAGGTCTTCATGCCACCATCTCCCCGCGCGCATCGGCGTCCATCGCCGCATCCTTCTCGTCTGCGGACCGGCCCTTGGGCGCGGTGTCGCCGACTTCGCGGATCGCATCGACGATGTTCGGATAGGCGGCGCAACGGCACAGATTGCCGCTCATCCGCTCCGAAATCTCGGCATCGTCGAACTTGGGATCGGTAAGGTCGCCCGATGCGTGGCTGGCCCAGCCCTTCTTGACCTCGTCGAGCATGCCGACCGCCGAGCAGATCTGCCCCGGCGTGCAATAGCCGCACTGGTAACCGTCATGCCGCACGAACGCATCCTGCAGCGCGTGAAGGTTGCCCGGCTGGCCGAGACCCTCGATCGTCGTGATCTCGTCATCCTGGTGCATGACCGCGAGCGTCAGGCAGGAATTGACCCGGCGGCCGTTGATCAGGACGGTGCACGCCCCGCACTGACCGTGGTCGCAGCCCTTTTTCGAGCCGGTGAGGCCGAGATGCTCGCGGCACAGGTCGAGCACCGAGGTGCGGATATCGGGCTCGGCGTCATATGATTGACCATTGATCGTGAAATGCATGGGGTCGCCCCTTCTGGATCCGGGAAATATGAGGACTGAACGCCGATGCGCCGAATGGTTTCCTATTGCGATTGGCTCTCACGAATCGCCGCACTGGTGCTTGGCGTCGCCGGCGGGCAATCTGTTGCGATGACACCGAAAAATTCTCCCTCGACGTCCCCGATCGTGATCGCGCACCGCGGTGCGAGCGGGCTCCGGCCCGAACATACGCTCGCCGCCTACGACCTCGCGATCGATCAGGGCGCGGACTTCATCGAGCCCGACCTCGTCCCGACGAAAGACGACGTGCTCGTCGCACGGCACGAAAATGCGATCGCCGACACGACCGACGTCGCCGACCATCCCGAATTCGCCAGCCGCCGCACGACGAAGACGATCGACGGGCACAGCCTCACCGGCTGGTTCGTCGAGGATTTCACGCTCGCCGAATTGAAGACGCTGCGCGCGAAGGAGCGGCTGCCGAAGCTCCGCCCCGCCAACACCGCCTATGACGGCCGGTTCGAGATTCCGACGCTCGCCGAGATCATCGCGCTCGCCAAGCGGCGCTCAGGTGAGACGGGCCGCACGATCGGCATCTATCCCGAAACCAAGCACCCGACCTATTTCGCCGGCATCGGCCATCCGACCGACCTGCTGCTCGTCGCGCAGCTCAAGGCGGCGGGCTGGGATTCGGCGACGGCACCGGTGTTCATCCAGTCGTTCGAGGTGAAGAACCTCCAGCGCCTCCAGGCGGTGACGCGGGTGCGGCTGATCCAGCTGATCGACGGCGAGGGCGGCCCCGCCGACGGTGCGCAGCCTAGCTATGCGGCGATGATCACGCCCGCGGGGCTGAAGGCGGTGGCGGGCTATGCGTATGGCATCGGCCCGAACAAGGGCATGCTGTGGGCGGGCACGACGCCGTCGCCGCTCGTCGCGGACGCGCATGAAGCGGGGCTGCGCGTCCATCCCTGGACCTACCGCGCGGAGAACATGTTCGTCCCCGACCGCTTCCGCCGCGGCACCGACCCCGCCGCGCAGGGCGATATCGCTGCGGAGATCGACGCCGGGCTCGCGCAAGGTATCGACGGATTCTTCACCGATTTTCCGCTATACGGGGCGCAGGCGCGCGATCGGCTGCGCGCGGGAGTGAAGTAGATGCGTAAGGTTCTTCCCGTTCTGGCGATCCTGCCCCTGATGACCGCGGGCTGCATCAGCACCGCGACGTCGATCGTGAAGGCGCCGTTCCAGGTCGCCGGCAAGGCGGTCGACTGGACCACCACCAGCCAGGAGGAATCGGACCGCAATTACGGCCGCAAGATGCGCAAGCAGGAGGCCGAGGAGGGCAAGCAGCGCAAGGAACTCGCCAAACGCTGCAGGAAGGATCCGCGGCGTGGCGAATGCGGGCAATATCAGGGGTACCGCGCGGGGGAGTGATAGCCCAAAAAAAACACCACCCCGGCGAAGGCCGGGGCCCAGTTGGGGGCCGCTGCTGGCAAGGGGCACCGCGCTGTTACCGCCGTCCCCCAACTGGGCCCCGGCCTCCGCCGGGGTGGGTAAGCAGAAAATCGCTGCAATCTCAGCTCAAAACCACCACATCACCGTAGCCGGAAACGGCGTCCACCACCCGACCCGCACGCCCGCGAACCGCAGCGCATCCCCCGTCCACGCGTTGCACGTCGCCACCCCGCTATAATGCCCCCGCGCATCGTAGAACGCGTCATAACCGGCATAGCCCGGATAGGACCGCCCCCCCGGCCGGATCGTCGCCGCGATATACCCCGCCAGCCGCCGATACTCGCGCTCGCTCAGCATCACCGCGCGCACATCGCCACCCGGCACCGGCGCGGCGAGATGCTCGACGTGCAGCAGCACCGCGTCGCTGCCGGTCGCCGACGCCAGCACGGTCCGCAGCTTCACCTCCGCCCAGGTCGGCGTCTCGAGGAAGAACGCCTTCTCCCCCCAGCCGATCGCCAGGTGATCGGACGCGGCATAACGCGGATCGCGCAGGTCGCCGGGCCGGGCAAACCCGCGCCAGTCCACCCCGGCCGCGACCTTCGGCACGATGATCCCGGTATGCACCCCGTTGCTCTCAACGAAGATGCGGATGCCGCGCGGGGGAGGGCGCCAGTTCCGGTTGGTCGGGATCGCCCCGCCGACCAGCCCCGCCACCGCATAGGCTGCAACGAGCCCGAAGACGACCGCAAGGATCCTTAACGACCAATGAATCCAGCGCGTTTCCGTTGTCATTCGGTCATGCTAGACGATGGCCATGCTAGAAGAAACGCACGTGCTCAGCACGCCGCCCGAAGGGGCACCCGACTGGACGATCCCGCAAAACTGGTCGAGCTATACCGCCGAGGATCATGCGACCTGGGACACGCTGTTCGCGCGCCAGTCGAAACTGCTCCCCGGCCGCGCGTCGAACGCTTGGCTGCGCGGGCTCGACGTGCTCAAACTCTCGAAGCCCGGCATTCCCGATTTCGAGGAACTGTCCGAACGCCTGATGAAGCTCACCGGCTGGTCGGTCGTCGCGGTGCCCGGCCTCGTCCCCGACGACGTGTTCTTCGATCACATGGCCAATCGCCGCTTCGTCGCGGGCAATTTCATCCGCCGTCCCGACCAGCTCGACTATCTCCAGGAGCCGGACGTCTTCCACGACGTGTTCGGCCACGTGCCCATGCTCGCCGACCCGGTCTTCGCCGACTACCTCGCCGCCTATGGCCGCGGCGGCCAGCGCGCGCTCGGGCTCGACGCGCTCAAATATCTCGGCCGGCTCTACTGGTACACGGTCGAATTCGGCCTGATCGCCGAGCCCGAGGGGCTCCGCATCTACGGCTCGGGCATCGTCTCCAGCTTCGCCGAAACCCGCTTCGCGCTCGACGACCCCAGCCCCAACCGCATCGCCCTCGACCTCGCCCGGGTCATGCGGACGGAGTACCGGATCGACGATTTCCAGCAGAACTACTTCGTCATCCCGAGCTTCGATGAACTGCTGCGCCTGACGGTCGAGACCGATTTCGCACCGCTGTACGAGGATCTGAAGGCCCAGCCCGACATCCCCGTCGCCCGGATCGAACCCGGCGACGTCGTGCTCACGCACGGCACGCAGGCCTATGCGAAAGCCAAGGCTGCAGCCTGAACCCAGCCGCTAACCCCAAACCCACCCCGGCGAAGGCCGGGGCCCAGTTGGGAAGGCTGTGCGATTCATGCGCGAAGGTTCACCCAACTGGGCCCCGGCCTCCGCCGGGGTGGTGTCGGGTAGGAGGCGAGGCGCAGGCCGCACCCCCATGTTCCCCCGCGAAGGCGGGGGCCCAGACTGGACCCCCGCCTTCGCGGGGGAACAGGCGTCCTGAGGAGGGGCTCTCAGAAATCTCGCGCGCGGCCGTATCACCTCGTAAAACCGAACGCCGCCCCGCCTACGCACCACCCCGGCGAAGGCCGGGGCCCAGTTGGGAAGGCTGTGCGACTCTACCTCGAAGGTTCACCCAACTGGGCCCCGGCCTCCGCCGGGGTGGCGTCGGGTGTGCGGCGAGACGCAGGCCGGTCAAATATCCAGCGCCCACCCATCGCGCCCCTTGGGATCGAACGGCCCGTCCGCCACGAACCGCGTCGCCCCCGCGCGCAGCCGCAGCACGCTCCAGTCCCCGCGTCGGTCGACCGCCTCCAGCGAGCACCCGCACGCAGCATAGGCCGCGACCACGCCCGCGCGCTGCGTCTCGAGCAGCCCCGCCAGCACGATCGTCGCCCCCGCATCGGCGATCGACGCGATCTCGGGCGCCATCGACACGAGCGGCCCCGCCAGAATGTTGGCAATCACCAGGTCATAGGGCGCGCGCGCGACGATCGCGTCGTCGAGCGTCCCGTCGGCCACCACCAGGTCGATCCCCGCGACGCCGTTCAGGTCCGCATTCTCCTGCGTTACCTCGATCGAAACTGGATCGATATCTGTCCCCATCACCGCCGCATCGGGCCACAGATGCGCCGCGGCAAAGGCGAGCAGCCCGGTCCCCGTGCCGATGTCGATGACGTTGCCGAACCGCTCGCCCGGCGCCGCATCCGCCAGCCCGTCGAGCATCGCCAGGCACCCGCTGGTCGTCTCGTGATGTCCCGTCCCGAACGCGCGGCTCGCCTCGATCAGGAAGGCGCGCTTGCCCGCGGGCACCGCATCGGCATGCGCGCGGGTGTGGACGAAGAACCGCCCGACCGACAACGGCTCGAGCCCCGCCTGGCTCATCGTCACCCAGTCCGCCGCGGCCAGCCGCTCGACCGCGATTTTGGCCCCCGCCGCGCTCGGCACCAGCGCGCGCACCGCCGCGACCGTGTCGGCGCCCGGCTCATGCTCGAAATACGCGTCGAGCCGCCAGGATTCGACGTCGTCCTCGATCTCCTCGGTGGTCATCAGCACTGCGTCGCCGGGAATCGCATCACCCAGATCGCCGCTCGCATCGATCGCCTCCGCCTCCGCACGCGTGCAGGGGAGGGTGAGTTTCCAGCTCTCAGCGGACATGGCTGGCGCCGTTCACGTCGATCACCGCGCCGGTCATCGACGCCGGCGCCTCGAGCGCGCAATAGCGCGCGACCGAGGCGACTTCGGCGGGGTCCGCGACCTTGCCGAGCGGAATGTCGGCGAGCAGCGCATCGCCGCCGCGGCTCGACAGATAATCTTCCGCCATCCCGGTCATCGTGAAGCCGGGGCAGATCGCGAACGCCAGGATCCCCTCGCGGGCATAGCCGCGCGCGATCGTCTTGGTCATCGCCACCATTCCCGCCTTCGACGCGGCATAATGCCAGTGCGCGGGCGAATCGCCGCGATAGGCGGCGCGGCTGGCCATGTTGACGATCCGGCCCGCAAACCCGCGCGCCTGCCAGTGCAGCACCGCGAGCCGGCACAGTTCGGCGGACGCGGTCAGGTTGATCCGCATCGTCCGCTCCCACTGAGCGGTCCAGTCGCCGTCACCCAGCGGGCTCGCCTCGAAAACTCCGGCATTGTTGATCAGCACGTCGATCGTGCCGCCGGCCTGTTCGAGCGCGGCGGTCCACAGCGCGGTCGGCCCGGCGGGGTCGGCGAAGTCGGCGGGGAGCCCGCTCGCGCTGCCCCCGTTGCTGCTCTTGTGCCCGATGACGGTGGCGCCCGCGTCGGTCAGCGCCTGGTGAATGGCCGCGCCGATGCCCCGGCTCGACCCTGTGAGTAGGATGGTCATGCCCAGGGCCTTAGCGCGCCCGGTAAGGGTCCGTCACCTGCCCGATTGCACGGCGGTGAGGTCGTTCACGCGACGCTGGACGAAAACCCGTCGGCGGCGCCGCGCAGCACGCTCAGCTTGTCGTCGATCAGCCCGAAATCCTGGCCGAGCAACGTGATCTCGTTGGCGACCGCCTCCGCATCGCCGCGGATCATGTCGATCGTCGCGGACATCGTGTCGGCGGCCAGCGCGGTTTCGTCGACCGCGGCGGTGATCGACGCGACGGTCCGCGCCTGCGCGTCCATCGCCTGGCGGATCCGCAGCGCGCTGTCCTGGACCTCGCCGACGGTCGTGCGGATGCCGACGCTGGTCGTCACCGAGCTGTGCGTCGCGGCTTGGATCGCGGCGATCTTGGTCGCGATGTCGTCGGTCGCGCGTGCGGTCTGGCTGGCGAGGCTCTTCACCTCCTGCGCCACCACCGCAAAGCCGCGCCCGGCATCGCCTGCGCGCGCCGCCTCGATCGTCGCGTTGAGCGCGAGCAGATTGGTCTGCCCCGCGATCGTCCGGATCAGCCCCAGGATCGACTCGATCGACTGGGCATGCGCGCTCAGCGTCTCGGACATGCCGACCGCGTCGGTCGCCTGTGCCGACGCGCGGTTGGCGATCTCGGCGGCCGCCTCGACCTCGATCCGCGCGCCCTCGATCGCGCAGATCAGTCCCGAGGCGGTGTGCGCGGCCTCGCGCATCGCCAGCGCCGACTGTTCGGCGGCGGCGGCGACCTCGCTCGTCTTGCCGAGCACGCTGCGGGTCGAGGTCGACGCGCCCATCGCCTGGACGCGGATCCGCGCGCCCAGCTCGGCGGTGTCCTCGATCGACGTCGCGATGCTCTCACGGAACGCCGCCGCCCGCGCGCTGCGGGCGATCCGCGCCGCCTCGGCATCGGACGCGCTCAGATGCGACGCCATGATGTCCGCCTCGATCAGCGCGAGCCGCTGGATCACGTCGCCCAGCATCCGCATCGACGCGGTGTCGGTGCCGACCCGTTCGGCGATCAGCCCGAGCGTGACGCTGTGCGCGAACGCCAGCGCGGCGAGCAAGGCGGGCAGCGGGATGTTCGCCTTGCGCGACTGGACCGCATGGTCGATCGCGATGTCCCGCCACGCCAGGTCATAGGGAGAGAGATATTTCAGCCGGACATAGTCCGCGCTCGCGACGATGCTGCGTTCGAGTCGCTCGGGGGTGAAGGCGGGCCGGACATGAAGCGCGCTCTCGAGCGAGAGGTAATGCCGCCAGAACGTCTCCGCGATCAGCCGGTGGTCGGCGGCATGCAGCATCGCGGTCAGCGTCGCGCAGCTCGGCCCGATCGCGCCGTCCCAGTCATAGTCGCGCACGCGTTCGTACAGCGGCCGGCCATCATTGCCCCAGTCCAGCGTGCCGTGCGGCACGCCATTGCTCATGCGGTCGATTGGCGCGGTCATGCTCCCCCCTTGTGCCCTCCGTTATGCAGCCACCTTCGCGATGAATACGCCCGCGCTGGTCTTCAGATTGCTCAGCCGGCTGTCGAGCATGTCGAAGCCCCGGCCGACGCCGTCGATCTCGGTCGCCACCATTTCAGTATCCGCCCTGATCGCCGCGATCGTCGTCGACATCGAATCAGCGGCGAGCGCGGTCTCGTCGACCGCGGCGGTGATCGCGGTGACGGTCTGTGCCTGCGCTTCCATCGCGTGACGGATCCGGTCGGCGCTGTCCTGCACCTCCGCGACGGTCGCCTTGATGCTCGCATTGGTCGCCACCGTGCCGCGCGTCGCCGACTGGATCGCGGCGATCTTCGCGGCGATGTCGTCGGTCGCGCGCGCGGTCTGGCTGGCGAGGCTCTTCACCTCCTGCGCCACCACCGCGAAGCCGCGTCCCGCATCGCCCGCGCGCGCCGCCTCGATCGTCGCGTTGAGCGCGAGCAGGTTGGTCTGGCCGGCAATGTCTCGGATCAGCCCCAGGATCGACTCGATCGACTTGGCGTGATCGCTCAGCGCCTCGGACATGCCGACCGCGTCGGTCGCCTGTGCGGATGCGCGATTGGCGATCTCGGCCGCGGCCTCGACCTCGCTGCGCGCATCCTCGATCGCGCGGATCAGCCCCGCGGCGGTCTGCGCAGCCTCGCGCATCGCGACCGCGGACTGTTCGGCGGCGGCGGCCACCTCGCTCGCCTTGCCCAGCACCGCGCGGGTCGAGGCCGAGCTGCGGACCGCCTGTTCGCGCAGGACATGACCTTCGTCGGTCGCGGTCTCGACCATTGTCGCGATTCCGTCGCGGAATTCGACCGCCAGCGTGTCGCGCGCGCCCTGCGCCGAGAAGTTGCGATATTTGGTATAGATCGCCACGGTGATCTCACCTTCCAGCGCCGACAGCCTCATCAGCGTGTCGATATACAAGGAAAGTCGGTCATTGTCGCGCGCCACGCTCTGCATCAGCACGCCGAGCGCGGCACGGTCGCTCGCGCTGATCATCGACAGCAGCGCCATCGGCGACACGTCGGCGGCATAGGCCGCGGCGACCGACCGCTCGACCGATTCGACCCAGCCGCGCGCATTGGTGTTCAGGAAGCGATCGCGCAGGAAATTGCAGCCGACCTCGATCATCGCGTCGGCCTCGTGCGGCGACCAGATCCGCTCGTTGCTGAAACAGCGCTGCCACTGTTCCCAATAGGCCTGGGAGATGGTGACGACATGCGGTTCGATCAGCGCCCAGAGCTCGCGGCTGGCCGCCGCGAGCGAGCCGTCGAAGTCGAACGCGCGCAGCCGTGCGGCCAGGTCGATCTGGGTGGCGATCGACCCGGGGGCCGGCATGTCGAGTGAGGTCAAAGGGTAAACTCCGGATCGCGTTGCCCGGCCAGCGCTAACGGTGATTCCTTAAGGCCAGGTTAGGGATCGATGCCGCGGGGCAGGGGGCGTCCGGCACCGCCTGCGCATTGCCCTGGGTTATCAAGCCGGGCGGCGATGGGTTGCATCGCAGCACATGGCGTCTAATAGACCGGCAAACCGTTCGTTACTCGCCCTTCGTACTCGAGGACACAGCCCTTGGCATCGCGCAACCCGGCACGCCCGCTTTCTCCCCATCTGCAGGTCTATAAATGGGGCCCGCACATGCTGGTCTCGATCCTGCACCGCGCGACCGGCAGCGGCATGGCGACCGTCGGCAGCCTGCTGCTCGTCTGGTGGCTCGCCGCGATCGCCTCGGGGGATCAGGCCTATGCGACCTTTGTCGACGTGTTCACGACCGATACGGGCGGGCTCAACATTCTGGGCTACGTCATCGGCATCGGCCTGACCTGGTCGCTGCTCCAGCACATGATGACGGGCATCCGCCATCTGGTGATGGACACCGGCGCCGGATTCGAACTCAAGCGCAACCGCATGGGTGCGCGCGCGACGATCCTGGCCAGCACGCTGCTGACGGTCGCCTTCTGGCTCTACATGGGGATGAAGTAATGGGTTCGGGTACGCCAGTCGGCCGCGTCCGCGGTCTGGGCAGCGCCAAGCACGGCACGCAGCATTGGTGGCAGCAGCGGCTGACCGCCGGCGCCAACATCTTCCTGATGGCCTGGCTGATGGTCGCGGTCGCGCGGATGCCCGCCTATGACTATGCCTCGGTGCATCTGTGGCTCCAGTCGTCCTGGGCGGCGATCCCGATGGCGCTGCTGATCCTTTCGGTCTTCTACCATTTCCGTCTCGGCCTTCAGGTCGTGATCGAGGATTACATGCACGGCGAAAGCCGCGTCGTGACGATGATCCTGCTCAACCTGTTCACCTTCACGCTGGGCGGCATCGCCCTGTTCGCGATCCTGAAGGTCGCCTTCTCCGGAGCTCCTGCGTAATGTCAGCTGCCTACAAGATCATCGATCATACCTATGATGCGGTCGTCGTCGGGGCCGGCGGCTCGGGCCTGCGCGCCACGATGGGCATCGCCGAGAGCGGCCTGAAGACCGCGTGCATCACCAAGGTCTTCCCGACCCGGTCGCACACCGTCGCCGCCCAGGGCGGCATCGCCGCGTCGCTCGGCAACAACTCGCCGGATCACTGGACCTGGCACATGTTCGATACCGTCAAGGGTTCCGACTGGCTCGGCGACCAGGACGCGATCGAATATCTGTGCCGCGAGGCGCCGCAGGCGGTGTACGAGCTCGAACATGCCGGCATGCCGTTCAGCCGTAACGAGAACGGGACGATCTATCAGCGTCCGTTCGGCGGCCACATGCAGAACATGGGCGAGGGCCCCCCGGTCCAGCGCACCGCCGCTGCCGCCGATCGCACCGGCCACGCGATGCTCCATGCGCTCTACCAGCAGAGCCTGAAGTACAATACGGACTTCTTCGTCGAGTATTTCGCGCTCGACCTGATCATGGAGAACGGCGTCTGCCGCGGCGTGATCGCTTTGTGCATGGAAGACGGTTCGATCCACCGCTTCCGGAGCCACCAGACCGTGCTCGCCACCGGCGGTTACGGCCGCGTCTATTTCTCGGCGACCTCGGCGCACACCTGCACCGGTGACGGCAATGCGATGGTGCTCCGCGCCGGGCTGCCGCTCCAGGACATGGAGTTCGTCCAGTTCCACCCGACCGGCATCTACGGCGCGGGCGTTCTCATCACCGAGGGCGCGCGCGGTGAGGGCGGCTACCTGACCAACTCCGAGGGCGAGCGCTTCATGGAGCGCTATGCCCCGTCGGCGAAGGACCTCGCCTCGCGCGACGTCGTCAGCCGCTCGATGGCGCTCGAAATGCGCGAAGGCCGCGGCGTCGGCAAGAATGGCGACCACATCTTCCTGCACCTCGATCACATCGATCCGAAGGTGCTCGCCGAGCGCCTTCCGGGCATCACCGAGACCGGCAAGGTCTTTGCGGGCGTCGATCTCACGCGCCAACCGCTGCCCGTCACGCCGACCGTGCATTACAACATGGGCGGCATCCCGACCAACTTCCACGGCGAGGTCGTCAACCTCGTCGGCGGCAACCCCGACGCGGTCGTCCCCGGCCTGTTCGCGGTCGGTGAGGCCGCCTGCGTCTCGGTTCACGGCGCCAACCGTCTCGGCTCGAACAGCCTGATCGATCTCGTGGTGTTCGGCCGTGCGACCGGCCTGCGGATCCGCGACACGCTCAAGCCCGGCACCGCGCACGCGCCGCTGCCCAAGGGCTCGGAAGACCTCGCGCTGACGCGTCTCGACACGTTCCGCAACGCGAGCGGCGGGTCGCCGACCGCGCAGATCCGTCTCGACATGCAGCAGACGATGCAGAAGCATTGCGCCGTGTTCCGCGACACCGAACTGCTCAACCAGGGCGTCGAGAAGATGGCGGGCATCTACAACCGGATGACCGACGTCGCCGTGAAGGATCGCAGCATGATCTGGAACACCGATCTGGTCGAGACGATGGAGCTCGACAATCTGATCGGCCAGGCCGTCGTCACGATGAACTCGGCCGCCAACCGCACCGAGTCGCGCGGCGCGCACATGCACGAGGATTTCCCCGAGCGTGACGATGCCAACTGGATGAAGCACACCATCACGACCTTCGACGGCTGGGGTGGCAAGGGCGGTCAGACCAAGATCGATTTCCGCCCGGTGCACGACTACACGCTCACCGACGACGTCGACTACATCAAGCCCAAGAAGCGGGTCTATTGATGATTTGGGCCATCATCGCGATCGGGTTCCTCGTGCCCGTCGCGGTGGGGCTGCTGACGCGGTTCCCGCCGATGATCGCCGGCTTTCTCTGGCCGGCGATCGTCGCGATCGGCACCGCGATCTATATCTACGGCATCGAGACGCGCGCGCCCGGCGAAGACCCGCAGAAGATCGCGATCACCTTCTTCGCGCTCTTCTCGCTCGCCGGCGGCGTCCCCGGCGGCCTGGTCGGCTGGATCCTCCAGCACAGGCGACAGGCCAATCCGGCACTCGACCGGGACATCTGACCTCAAGGGCTGGCGGGGCCTTTCGCCGTCGCTTCCAGACGATCCGCCAGCCACATCTTGATGAGCGCCTGACGCGTGACGCCACGCTTGCGGGCTTGCACGTCGAGACTCTCTACCATCCACGTGGGGAAATCGACGTTCACGCGCTTGGCCTCCAGCGCAGGCTTGCGCGGGCTGGACCAGTCGAAATACGCGCTGACATCCTCGCCCTCGTCAAACCGCCGGTCGAGCTCGTCGGCTGAGATAGCCTTGTGCAGCACGGAGTTAGCCGGTGCGGGCGCGTTCATAAGCCAGTTCCTCATAATCTCTCGCGCGGCGAACCGAGATGATCCGGGTCGCCGTACCGCGATCGGTGACGATCGCCGTCCACAGGCGATCGCCGATCCGGCCGATCACCAGTTGCCGGTCCTCGCCCACATGGCGCTGGGCCGATCCGACGACGATCCGCTCGTCATCGCCCCACAGCGCCTGAGCTTCGACGAAATCAATACCGTGCTTGACCGCGTTGGCCGCGCTCTTGTCCGGGTCGAATTCGAACATGCCCAACTCTACCGCAATTTCGGTATAGAATCTATACTCCCGGTCTTTTGCGGACGACATCGGAACCGCTCGATACCGCGGTAAGTTTGCCCGCGCATGACCGACACCTCCCCCGCTTCGAACGCGCGCAACTATCCGTTGCTCGCCGTCCCCCATGTCCAGCTGCACGGCCCCGTCGACGACGCGATGTACGACAGCTTCAAGGCGCAGGTCGCGGCCGCGCCGACCGAGGGGCCGCTCGTCGTCTCGATCACCACGCTCGGCGGCGATCCCGAAATGGCGCGCGCGATGGGCGACCATATCCGCCTGCTGCGCGAATATACCGATCGCGAGACGCTGTTCCTCGGCAAGGTCGCGGTCTATTCGGCCGGCGCGACCTTCATGTCGGCCTTCCCCGCCGACAGCCGCTTCCTCACGCGCAACAGCCGCCTCATGATCCATGAGCGCCAGATGACGAGCACGATCCAGCTCAACGGCCCGCTCAACGCGCTGTCTTATACGCTGAAGGCCAAGCTCCACGAGATCGAGGATTCGATCAACATCCAGGAAGAAGGCTTTCGCGATCTCGTCCGCGGCACCAAGGTCGATATCGAGGAGCTGAAGGCCAAGGCGCCGTCCAACTGGTATATCGAGGCGGAGGAAGCGCGCGATCTCGGGCTGATCCTCGACATCATCTGACGGTTGCGGCGGTCCGTGCCCCGCCCCACATATGACTCATGTTGCACCCGCGAAGCTAAGGATTTGCGGGCAGGGCCCCTGTCATGTATCGGCTCTGACAACCTTGTCATCACACCACGGACGGACCGCTCGCAATGGCCGAATTCTCGCTCCCGAAAAACAGCGTCGTTAAGAAGGGCGTCAAGCACGCCTCGACCAGCGGGGGCAAGCGGCTGAAATCGTTCAAGGTGTATCGCTACGATCCCGATAGCGGCGAAAATCCCCGCTACGACACGTTCGAGCTCGACCTCGACGAGACCGGCCCGATGGTGCTCGACGCGCTGATCAAGATGAAGGGCGAGCAGGACAGCTCGCTGACCTTCCGCCGTTCGTGCCGCGAGGGGATCTGCGGTTCCTGCTCGATGAACATCGACGGCAAGAACGGTCTCGCCTGCACCACCGCGATCGAGGATTGCAAGGGTGAGGTCCAGATCACGCCGCTGCCGCACATGGACGTGATCAAGGATCTCGTCCCCGACTTCACGCATTTCTACGCGCAATATTCGTCGATCAAGCCCTGGCTCCAGACCGTCACCCCGCCGCCCTCGGGCAAGGAGCGTCTCCAGTCTCCCGAAGACCGCTCGAAGCTCGACGGCCTGTACGAGTGCATCCTGTGCGCCTGCTGCTCGACCTCCTGCCCGAGCTACTGGTGGAACGCCGACAAGTTCCTCGGCCCCGCGATCCTGCTCCAGGCCTATCGCTGGCTCGCCGACAGCCGCGACGAGATGACCGGCGAGCGGCTCGACGAGCTCGAGGATCCGTTCCGCCTCTATCGCTGCCACACGATCATGAACTGCGCCAACGCCTGCCCCAAGGGTCTTAACCCCGCCAAGGCGATCGCCGAGATCAAGAAGATGGAAGCCGAACGGATCGTCTGATCGGGCAGGGGGAGGGCGGTCCCCTCCACCTCGCTCTCGCCCCGCCTCGCTCTACCCTCCGTTCGTGCTGAGCGAAGTCGAAGCACAGGCCCGGGGCAGGGCGCGGCGCTCCCCCACCCCCGTTCGTGCTGAGCGAAGTCGAAGCACAAGCCCGGGGCAGGTGGTGGCGCTCCCCCAACCCCGTTCGTGCTGAGCGAAGTCGAAGCACAGGCCCGGGGCCAGGGACGACGTTTGCCAAGTCCTTCGACTTCGCTCAGGACGAATGGAGAGGGCCCGGAGGCGGGGCCAAAAAGGGGCGCCGTTCGCAAGCTTCGAAGGACATGCCGTTGACCACCCCCCATTTCCTCGACGCCGAAGACCCCGCAAACCCCGGCTGGCGCAGCTGGACCCTGTCCGACCCGACCCGGTTCAACACGCTGCTCGGCCCCATGCTCTACCGCGTCGACGGCCACCGCGTCCGCGTCCGCATCACGCCCGAGCGTCGCCATTCGAACCTGCAGGACAATGTGCATGGTGGCGCGCTGCTTGGCTTCATCGACGTGGCGCTGTTCGCCGCCGCCCGCGGCTTCGGGCTGATCACCGCCGGCACCGCGGTGACGCTCGACCTCAACACCCAGTTCATCGGTGGCGGCCGGATCGGCGCCCCGATCGAGGCGCAGGTTGAGGTGCTCAAGGAAACCGGCCGCCTCTTGTTCCTGCGGGGCCTCGTGGTGCAAGGCGACGACGAAGCGAAGATCGCGGCCTTCTCCGCGACGATCCGCAAGCCGTCGCCTAAGCCGCCGAAGGGCTGACCCCGACCGCTATCACCACCCCGGCGAAGGCCGGGGCCCAGTTGGGACACGATCATTGTTCAAGCGTAGCGTTCTATCACGGCGACCTTTCCCCCTGGGCCCCGGCCTCCGCCGGGGTGGTGAAGACCAATGACCGTCCTCGCCGCCTACGAAGCGCTCGTCGCCTCCGGTGAACTCCGCCCCGACCCCGAACAGGCCGCCGCCGCCGCGCGCCTGAACACGCTCGCCACCGAACTCGCCGCACCCGTCGCGACCGGCTTCTTCGCGCGCTTTGCGAAAAAATCAGCCCCGCGCGGCGTCTATCTCTGGGGCGGGGTCGGCCGCGGCAAGTCGATGCTGATGGACCTGTTCTTCGCCGAGGTCGCGGTCGACCGGAAGCGCCGCGTCCATTTCGGCGAGTTCATGCTCGAGGTCCATGCCCGCATCGCCGCCGAGCGCCGCAAGGAGGTCGGCGACCCGATCGTCCCCGTCGCCACCGCGATCGCCGAGGAAACCCGGCTGCTCGCGTTCGACGAGATGATGGTCACCAACAGCCCCGACGCGATGATCCTGTCGCGGCTCGTCACCTCGCTGCTTGATTCCGGCGTGACGATCGTCACCACCTCGAACCGCCCGCCCGCCGATCTCTACAAGAACGGCCTCAACCGCGAGCATTTCCTCCCCTTCATCGCGACGATCGAACAGCGGCTCGACGTCCTCCCGCTCAACGGCCCCGTCGATTACCGCCGCGACCGGCTCGGCAGCCAGGACACCTGGCTCGTCCCCAACGGGCCGGAGGCCACCGCGCAGCTCTCCGCCGCGTTCTTCCGCCTCACCGACTTCTCGCCCGACGACAGCGAGCATGTCCCGTCCGAGGAGCTGATCGTCCAGGGCCGGGCCCTGCGCGTCCCCAAGTCGCTGAAAGGCGTCGCGGTGTTCAGCTTCAAAAAGCTGTGCGGCGAGGCGAGGGGGGTGGCCGACTATCTCGCCATCGCCCGCAAATTCCACACGATCATCCTCGTCGGCATCCCCAAGCTCGGGCCCGAAAACCGCAACGAGGCCGCGCGCTTCGTCGGGCTGATCGACGCGCTCTACGAGCACAAGGTCAAGCTGCTCGCCGCCGCCGACGCGCAACCGGGCGATCTCTACGCGAGCGGCGACGGCCGGTTCGAATTCGACCGCACGATCAGCCGGCTGGAAGAGATGCGCTCCGAGGAGTATCTGGCGGAAGGGCATATCTGACGCACCCCAAACACCACCCCGGCGAAGGCCGGGGCCCAGTTGGAAAGGCCGTCGTAACGAAGACCTGCGCATAGTTTGCACCGTCCCCCAACTGGGCCCCGGCCTCCGCCGGGGTGGTTCAGCGCACGTCCGCAGGCTTATTGCTCCTGCGAACGAGTTGCAATAACGAGACCACTTTTCCGCTTTAACGGTTGCCGTAGCGCCATAATGCGCGTAACCGGCGTCACCAATCACCCCGCACATCAGACGGAGACGGATTGGAATGGCTCGCAAGAAGATCGCGCTGATTGGCGCCGGTAACATCGGCGGCACGCTCGCGCACCTCGCAGCACTCAAGGGTCTGGGCGACATCGTCCTGTTCGACGTGGCCGAGGGCATCCCCCAGGGCAAGGCGCTCGACCTGTCGCAGTGCGGCCCGGTCGAAGGCTTCGACTCGACGATCACCGGCTCGAACGACTATGCCGACATCGCCGGCGCGGACGTCATCATCGTCACCGCCGGTGTCGCGCGCAAGCCCGGCATGAGCCGCGACGACCTGCTCGGCATCAACCTCAAGGTCATGAAGGCCGTGGGCGAGGGCATCAAGGCCAACGCACCCGGCGCATTCGTCATCTGCATCACCAACCCGCTCGACGCGATGGTGTGGGCGCTGCGCGAATTCTCGGGGCTCCCGCATCACATGGTCGTCGGCATGGCCGGCGTGCTCGACTCGTCGCGCTTCAGCCATTTCCTCGCCGACGAGTTCAAGGTCTCGGTCAAGGACGTCACCAGCTTCGTGCTCGGCGGCCATGGCGACACGATGGTCCCGGTGATCCAGTATTCGACCGTCTCGGGCATCCCGGTTCCCGATCTGATCGCGATGGGCATGTCCACGCAGGAAAAGATCGACGCGATCGTCAAGCGCACGCGCGGCGGCGGCGGCGAGATCGTCGCACTGCTGAAAACCGGCTCGGCCTATTACGCGCCCGCCACCAGCGGCATCGCGATGGCCGAAGCCTATCTCTACGACCAGAAGCGCGTCCTGCCCGCCGCGGCCTATGTCTCGGGTGAATACGGCCTCGACGATCTGTATGTCGGCGTGCCCGTGGTCATCGGTGCCGGCGGCGTCGAGAAGATCGTCGAGATCAAGCTCGACGACGAAGCCAAGGGCAACCTCCAGGTCTCGGTCGACGCGGTCAAGGAACTGATCGTGGCCTGCAAGGGTATCGACGGTAGCCTGAACTGATTTGAGCTGAGGTAGGGAATACCACCCCGGCGAAGGCCGGGGCCCAATTGGGAAGGCCCCCGTGATGGAAGACCAGGCGTTCGTCTACATCATGGCCAGCGGGTATAACGGTACGATCTATCTCGGCTCGACGGTGAACTTGCCGAAACGCG
This sequence comes from Sphingomonas sp. BK481, assembly GCF_014194875.1. Taxonomy (NCBI): domain Bacteria; kingdom Pseudomonadati; phylum Pseudomonadota; class Alphaproteobacteria; order Sphingomonadales; family Sphingomonadaceae; genus Sphingomonas; species Sphingomonas sp. BK481. Next base: position 258,829 of record NZ_JACIAP010000001.1, read on the forward strand.
TGTGGGAACACCGCAACGGCGTCGTCGCAGGGTTCACGAAGAAGTGCGACTGCAAGCTACTCGTCTGGTACGAATTGCTCGGCAGTTGGGAAGCCGCCCGGCAGCGCGAGCTGCACATGAAGGAGTGGAAGCGGGACTGGAAATTGCGAGAGATCAATGGTTTCAATCCCGGCTGGGACGACCTTTACGATCGCATCGCACAACCATGACCGCTTTCCCAATTGGGCCCCGGCCTTCGCCGGGGTGGTAAGGAACGAGACAAGATGAGCATCCTCGTCGACAAGAACACCAAGGTCATCACGCAGGGCATGACCGGCGAAACCGGCAGCTTCCACACCAAGATGGCGCTGGAATACGGCACGCAGATGGTCGGTGGCGTCACCCCCGGCAAGGGCGGCACGACTCACCTCGACCTCCCCGTCTACAACACCGTCGCCGAGGCGAAGTCGGTCACCGGCGCGACCGCGTCCGTGATCTACGTGCCGCCCCCCTTCGCCGCCGACTCGATCCTCGAGGCGATCGACGCACAGATCGAGCTGATCGTCGCGATCACCGAGGGCATTCCGGTGCTCGACATGGTCAAGGTCAAGCGCGCGCTCGCGGGTTCCAAGTCGCGCCTGATCGGCCCGAACTGCCCCGGCGTCCTGACCCCCGGCGAGTGCAAGATCGGCATCATGCCCGGTTCGATCTTCAAGAAGGGCTCGGTCGGCGTTGTCAGCCGTTCAGGCACGCTCACCTATGAGGCGGTCTTCCAGACCTCGAACGCAGGCCTTGGTCAGACGACCGCGGTCGGCATCGGTGGCGATCCGGTCAACGGCACGAACTTCATCGACGTGCTCGAGCTGTTCCTTGCCGACGACGAGACCAAGTCGATCATCATGATCGGCGAGATCGGCGGCGACGCCGAGGAGCAGGCCGCGCAGTTCCTGATCGACGAGGCCAAGCGTGGCCGCAAGAAGCCGATGGCCGGCTTCATCGCGGGCCGCACCGCACCTCCGGGTCGCCGCATGGGGCATGCCGGTGCGATCGTCTCGGGCGGCAAGGGCGATGCCGAGAGCAAGATCGCGGCGATGGAAGCTGCCGGGATCAAGGTCTCGGAAAGCCCCAGCCTGCTCGGCGAGACGCTGCTGAGCGTGCTGAAGGGTTGATCTTACTACCCCTCTCCCCCCGGGGAGAGGGAAGGAGCCGCCATTTGGCGGCGGAAGGGTGAGGGCACGTGACCGCCCGTGCCCTCACCCTCCCACCCGCAAGTGCGGGCGGGCCCCTCCCTCTCCCCCGCGGGGAGAGGGCACTGAGGACTAGAACGATGGGCTACGAAGGCCAGGATTTCAGCGATATCGCAGCCGGCGTCAGCCCGGCGTTCGTAGAGACGCTCTACGCCAAGTTCACCGCCGATCCGGCCTCGGTCGAATCCGGCTGGCGGACGTTCTTCGAGGGGCTCGAAGGCTCCGCGCAGGGCCCGAGCTGGGAAAGCGCGCGCTGGCCGCTGACCACCACGGACGATCTGACCGCGGCGCTCGACCCGACCCAGATGGAGCCCGCGCCCAAGCCCGCAAAGGGTGGCGGCAAGCCCGCGCCCGCCGCCGCCGCGCCCGCGCCCGTCTCGAAGGACGAGATCGCCAAGGCCGCCGCCGACGCGATCCGCGCGCAGCTGCTGATCCGCACCTACCGCGTCCGCGGCCACCTCGCCGCCAATCTCGATCCGCTCGGCCTGTCGAAGCGCGAGATGCCCGAGGATCTGAAGACCGAATATCACGGCTTCTCCGACGCCGATATCGACCGCAAGGTCTATCTCGGCGGCACGATGGGCTTCGAATGGGCGACCATCCGCGAGCTCGTCGACACGCTGCGCAAGAATTACTGCGGCAATGTCGGCCTCGAATACATGCACATCGCCGATGTCGAGGAGCGCCGCTTTCTCCAAGAGCGCATGGAGGGCCAGGACAAGGCGATCGAATTCTCCGTCGACGGCAAGAAGGCGATCCTCAACAAGGTCATCGAAGCCGAGCAGTGGGAGAAGTTCCTCGGCAAGAAGTATGTCGGCACGAAGCGCTTCGGGCTCGACGGCGGCGAATCAATGATCCCCGCGCTCGAATCGGTCATCAAATATGGCGGCCAGATGGGCGTGCGCGAGATCGTCATCGGCATGGCGCATCGCGGTCGTCTGAACGTGCTCGCCAACGTGATGGCCAAGCCCTTGCGCGTCATCTTTCACGAATTCGCCGGCGGCTCGGCCAACCCCGATGACATCGGCGGGTCGGGCGACGTGAAATATCACCTCGGCACCAGCACCGACCGCGAGTTCGACGGCCACAAGGTTCACATGAGCCTCGTCGCCAACCCCTCGCATCTCGAGGCGGCCGATCCCGTCGTGCTCGGCAAGACGCGCGCGATCCAGACGCTCAACAACGATCTGAAGGACCATGTCGCCTCGCTGCCCGTGCTGATCCACGGCGACGCGGCGTTCGCGGGGCAGGGGATCGTCTGGGAGTGCCTCGGCTTCTCGGGGATTCGCGGCTACAACACCGGCGGCTGCGTCCACTTCATCATCAACAACCAGGTCGGCTTCACGACCTCGCCGCAGTTCGCGCGCTCGTCGCCTTACCCGTCGGACGTCGCCAAGGGCGTCCAGGCGCCGGTCTTCCACGTCAATGGCGACGATCCCGAGGCGGTGACCTTCGCCACCAAGATGGCCATGGAATTCCGTCAGAAGTTCCACCGCGACATCGTCATCGACATGTGGTGCTATCGCCGCTTCGGTCACAACGAGGGCGACGAGCCCTCCTTCACCCAGCCGCTGATGTACGACATCATCCGCAAGCATCCCGGCGTCAGCTCGGTCTATGGCAACCGCCTGATCAAGGAAGGCGTTATCGACCAGCCCTGGATCGACGAGAATGTGAAGCAGCTCACGCTTCGTCTCGAGGGCGAGTTCGAGGCGGGTGCGTCGTACAAGCCGAACAAGGCGGACTGGTTCGGCGGTCGCTGGACCGGCCTCAGCGCGCCGACCGACGGTGCGTCCGCGCGCCGCAACGTCGAGACCGGCCTCAGCCAGAAGCTGTTCGACTCGCTCGGCCGCACGCTGACGACCGTTCCCGAGAGCGTGAAGATCCACAAGACGCTTGCGCGCGTGCTCGATGCCAAGCGCGAGATGTTCAAGTCGGGCAAGGGCTTCGACTGGGCGACCGGCGAGGCACTCGCCTTTGGTGGCCTGCTGTCCGAAGGATACGGCGTCCGTCTGTCCGGCCAGGATTCGGGCCGCGGCACCTTCTCGCAGCGTCACGCGGTGTGGGTCGACCAGACCGACGAGCACAAGTACGTGCCGCTGCAGGAAATCGAGCACGGCAATTTCGAGGTGCTCGACAGCCCGCTGTCCGAGTACGGCGTGCTCGGTTTCGAGTACGGCTATGCGCTCGCCGACCCGAAGACGCTCGTCCTGTGGGAGGCGCAGTTCGGCGATTTCGTCAACGGCGCGCAGATCATGATCGATCAGTTCATCACGTCGGGCGAGTCGAAGTGGCTCCGCGCCAACGGCCTCGTGATGCTGCTCCCGCACGGCTATGAAGGGCAGGGGCCAGAGCACAGCTCGGCGCGTCCCGAGCGCTTCCTCCAGTCCTGCGCGGACGACAATATCCAGGTCGCGAACTGCACCAGCCCGGCAAATTATTTCCACCTGCTCCGCCGGCAGATGCACCGCAACTTCCGCAAGCCCCTGATCGTGATGACGCCCAAGTCGTTGCTCCGTCACAAACTCGCGGTGTCGAACGCCGAGGACTTCCAGGGCGACAGCCACTTCCGTCGCCTCCTGTCCGACACCAACGGTGCGGCGGACGTCGACACCAAGCGTCTCGTCCTGTGCACCGGGAAGGTCGCGTACGACCTGATCGAGGCGCGCGATGCGGCTGGCGACACCGACACGCAGATCGTCCGCGTCGAACAGCTCTATCCCTTCCCCGGCAACCCGATCGCCGAGCGCGTCGCCAAGATGCCGAACCTGGAAGAGATCGTCTGGGCGCAGGAAGAGCCGAAGAACAACGGCTACTGGTTCTTCGTCGAGCCGCTGATCGAGGAGGCGCTGGCCAGCGTGAATTCGCCGGTCAAGCGTGCGCGCTACGCCGGGCGCAGCGCCTCGGCCTCGCCCGCGACCGGCCTGATGAAGCGTCACCAGGCCGAGCAGGGCGCGCTCGTCGCCGACGCGCTCGGCCACAGCGTCCGCGACGAAATCCGCCGCACCCGCGCGAACTAAACTGTCTTCTACCACCCCGGCGAAGGGGCACCCATCGAAGTAATACTTTGATGGGACCCAAGCCGGGGCCCAGTTGGGATGGTAGATATAATTGAGCGAAACGCCGGCCAATCAGCGTTTCGTAACTGGACCCCGGCCTACGCCGGGGTGGAGGAACCGAGAAAATGGCAACCGAAGTCACCGTCCCCGTCCTGGGTGAATCGATCACCGAAGCCACCCTCGGCGAGTGGCTGAAGCAGCCCGGCGATCCCGTCGCCGTCGACGAGCCCATCGCCAGCCTCGAGACCGACAAGGTCTCGGTCGAGGTGCCCTCGCCGGTCGCCGGCGTCATGGGCCAGCACGCGGTTGCAGTCGGCGACACCGTCCAGGTCGGCGCGATGCTCGCCACGATCGACTCGGGCGACGGCGCCGCTGCTGCGCCTGCAAAGACCGCCGAGCCCGCCGCGACCGCAACGCCCGCGGCGCCCGCCAAGGACGAGTCCGGCGCAGGTTACGGCGACCAGCCTGGCGCCGGCACCAGCGACTCGCCCGCCGCGCTCTCGCCGTCGGTCCGCCGCGCGGTGCTCGAGCACGGCGTCGACCCCGGCACCGTCAAGGGCACCGGCCGCGACGGCCGCATCACCAAGGAAGACGTGACCGCCGCCGCCTCGAGCAAGCCCGCTCCGGCCGCAGCACCTGCGCCCGCACCGGCCGCAGCGCCCGCAGCCTCGGGCCGCGGTGAAGAGCGCGTCCGCATGACTCGCCTGCGCCAGACGATCGCCAAGCGCCTCAAGGAAGCGCAGAACACCGCCGCGATGCTGACGACGTTCAACGACGTCGACATGACCGCGGTGATCGAGGCGCGCGCCAAGTACAAGGACCTGTTCGAGAAGAAGCACGGCGTCCGCCTGGGCTTCATGGGCTTCTTCGTGAAGGCCGCGACGATGGCGCTGCGCGACATCCCCAGCGTCAACGCATCGATCGACGGCGACGACATCGTCTATCACGACTACGCCGACATCTCGGTCGCGGTTTCCTCGCCGGGCGGCCTCGTCGTCCCCGTGATCCGCGATGCCGACCAGATGTCGGTCGCGACGATCGAGAAGACGATCGGCGACTTCGGCAAGCGCGCCAAGGACGGCGCGCTCAAGATGGACGAGATGAAGGGCGGCACCTTTACCATCTCGAACGGCGGCGTGTTCGGCTCGCTGATGTCGACCCCGATCATCAACCCGCCCCAGTCCGCGGTCCTCGGCCTCCACCGCATCGAGGAGCGCCCGGTCGTCGTCAACGGCCAGATCGTCATCCGCCCGATGATGTACCTCGCGCTCAGCTACGATCACCGCCTGATCGACGGCCGCGAAGCTGTGACATTCCTCGTCGCGCTCAAGAACGCGATCGAAGACCCGACGCGCATCCTGATCGACCTGTAAATATCTAACCACCCCGGCGCAGGCCGGGGCCCAGTGGGGAAGGCCGCGGTGACGAAGCGCCTCGCCCTCCCCATATATCTCCCAACTGGGCCCCGGCCTGCGCCGGGGAAGTAAGAGAGAAGCGACAATGGCTGACTATGACTATGACGTCCTCGTAATCGGTGCAGGCCCCGGCGGCTACGTCGCCGCGATCCGCGCCGCACAGCTCGGGCTGCGCACCGCCTGCGCCGAGAGCCGCGACACGCTTGGCGGCACCTGCCTCAACGTCGGCTGCATCCCGTCCAAGGCGCTGCTCCACGCGTCCGAGATCTACGAGGAAGCCAAGAGCGGCCACCTCACCAAGTTCGGCATCGATTTCCAGGGCGTCTCGCTCAACCTCGACCAGATGCACGCCGAAAAGGCCAAGGCCGTCAAGGAACTGACCGGCGGCGTCGAATTCCTGTTCAAGAAGAACAAGGTGACCTGGCTCAAGGGCAAGGCCGCGTTCCAGAACGCGCACACGGTCGACGTCGCGGGCCAGACGGTCACCGCGAAGAACATCGTCATCGCCACCGGCTCGAGCGTCATGCCGCTCCCCGGCGTCGCGGTCGACCAGACCACGGTCGTCGACTCGACCGGCGCGCTCGCGCTCCCCAAGGTGCCCGAGCATATGGTCGTCATCGGCGGCGGCGTGATCGGTCTCGAGCTCGGCAGCGTCTGGCGTCGCCTCGGCGCGAAGGTGACCGTCGTCGAATTCGTCGACCAGATCCTCCCCGGCTTCGACGGCGAAGTCCGCCGTGAGAGCGCCAAGCTGTTCAAGAAGCAGGGCATGGAGCTGAAGCTCTCGACCAAGGTCACCGGCGTGAGCGTCGAAAACGGCGTCGCGACCGTCACCGTCGAGCCCGCCGCCGGCGGCGCGTCCGAGACGATGACCGCCGACGCGGTGCTCGTCTCGATCGGCCGCAAGGCCAATGTCGACGGCCTCAACCTCGAAGCCATCGGCCTCGAGCTCAACAAGCGCGGCCAGATCGAGACCGACCACAGCTTCAAGACCAAGGTCGACGGCGTGTGGGCGATCGGCGACTGCGTCCCCGGCCTGATGCTCGCGCACAAGGCGGAGGACGAGGGCGTCGCAGTGGCCGAGAACATCGCCGGCCAGACCGGCATCGTCAACGAGGACGTCATCCCGTCCGTCGTCTACACGATGCCCGAGATCGCCGGCGTCGGCCTCACCGAGGAAGCCGCGAAGGACATGACCGAGATCAAGGTCGGCAAGTTCCCCTTCGCCGCCAACAGCCGCGCCAAGACCAACCGCGACACCGACGGCTTCGTCAAGGTCATCGCGGATGCCAAGACCGACCGCGTGCTGGGCGTCTGGATCGTCTCGAGCCTCGCCGGCACGCTGATCGCCGAAGCCGCCATCGCGATGGAATTCGGCGCGACCAGCGAAGACATCGCCTACACCTGCCACGCGCATCCGACGCATGCCGAGGCGCTGAAGGAAGCGGCGATGGCCGTACAGGGCAAGCCGATCCACATCTGAGTCCGACCGCGCGACGGCCGTAGCGAAGCTACGGCCGAGCACCCCGCGGTCAGACCGGCCGGCGGCGCTCCAGCGCCGTCCGACGACAGGGGCTTAGCCCCTGTCCGGCCAAGCCCCGGCAAAGTTGAGTTTCGGAAGGGCGTCGGTGGCAATCCCACCGGCGCCCTCTCCACGTCTCCCGATCGCGCGCGAAACGTCCACGCTCTCAAGCCCAAACCCCATGAGCGACCCGCACCCCCCATCCGTCATCCCGGCGAAAGCCGGAACCCACGGTCACGGCGGACCCCGCGATCCCGTGCCGTCATAACCCGGTCCGCGACCATGGGTCCCGGCGTCCGCCGGGATGACGGGGGGCGGGAGCGGGGGCGGGGGCGCGCGCGATAAAATCCCACCCGCAATCCCCGGAGCCGCCCCGTTCGCCCCGCGGCGTTCGCCCCGCGGCACCACGCACCCGCAGCCCCCGAACCCGCAGTGTTCCACGCCGGTACAGCCCGCCCCCCGTGCGCCCCGAGCGACAACGACCTTCAACCCCTTCCGTCATCCCGGCGAACGCCGGGACCCATGGTTACGGCGGACCCGGCGATCCCGTGCTGCCATACCCCGGTCCGCGACCATGGGTCCCGGCGTCCGCCGGGATGACGGGGGATGGGGCGGGAGCGCGATAAAGTCACACCCGCAGAGCCGGAGCCGCGGCGTTCGCCCCGCGGCAGCCCGCATCCGCAGCCCCCGGACTCGCAGTGATCCAGTCCGGAGCAGCCCGCCCCCACAACCATCCGGACCCGCAACGACCCGCACCCCATCCGTCATCCCGGCGTCCGCCGGGATGACGGGAAGGGGAGGCGCCACAAAATCGCTCTCGCACCCGCAACACCCCGCCCCCCCGTCATCCCGGCGAAAGCCGGGACCCAGAGCCCCAAGCGCACCCGCCCGCGGCCCTGAGTCCCGGTTCGGGCCGAAATGACGACAGGCAGGGGGTTGCCTCGCCCCCTGCCGACCTCCACCAACCGCTCATCCGCACCTCACCGCATCCATCCCTCATCTCGGGTCGAAACTGAGCCAGATTAGTGCAGTTGTTAGCAATCCGTTTACCAGCCCGGCATAGCCACTCGTCTCCACGCCGCGGCGACGCCATCGTCGCGACCGGCCGTGCAAGGAGCCTGCCCGTGCGTGCGTTGATGATCCTGGCGGTAGGAACGGCCTGTCTCGCCGGCTGCGCGACGCAGCCCCGGGGCGGCAGCGCGGGCAAGGCCCCGGCCGTGGCGGCGGAGCCCGTACCGGCCGCCCCACACTGGACGACGATCGCGACGCCCGGCGACCGCGCCCGGCTCGCCGCACTCGGCGACAGCTGGACGCGCGCGCGCGCCGCGGTGCCCAGACGCCTGGCGGGCAGGATCGCGGCCGAGGGCGCGCTGCTCGACCCCGCCGCTGCGCTCGATCTGCCCGCGCTGTCGCCCGGCTCCTATCGCTGCCGGCTGGTCCGGCTCGGCGGCCGGGCGGGCTATGCGAGCTTCGCGCCCGATTTCTGCTATGTCGACGGCAACGGCGCCGGGCTGTCCTTCACCAAGCAGACCGGCACGACGCTGCCCGGTGGCTGGCTGCACCCCGACGGCGACCGGCGGCAGGTGTTCCTCGGCACGATGCGTACCACGCCCGCGCAGATCGCGCCGCCCTATGGCACCAACCCGGCGCGCGACGTCGCGGGCGTCGTCGAACGTGTCGGCCCGCTGCGCTGGCGCCTCGTGATGACCCGCGCAGGGCAGGGCGCGATCCTCGATCTCTACGAACTGGTCCCGGTGCCGCCTGCGACGCCCGCGACGCCGCGCTGAGCTCAGAATCCTCCCCCTTGCGGGGGAGGATCGGAAGCATCAGCCCTTTGGCGGCTTGGCGAAGTTCGCCGCGAAGCGCTCCAGGCCCGATGCGAACGAGTCGATCACCTTGGCGAATTCGGGCGGCAGCGCAGCAGCGTCGCTCCTGGGCGGTTCCGGCGTCTCGCCCGCGAACGGCCCGCTGCCCGCCGCCGCCGCGCCCGGAGCCTCCGGCGAAGCCTCGGCCGAGGGTTCTGGCGGCTTGGGCGGCTTAGGCGGCTCGGGCGGTGCAGGTGGCGGCGTCGGCCCACGCATATCCTTCGCCGTGATCGCGGTCGCCGCCATCATCAGCCCGGCCGCGATCACCTGGCGTCCCGCGGGTGTGCCCAACTGCCGCGTCAGCGCCGCCGCGATCCCCGCGAACGGCACCGCGCCGCCATGCTTGCCCGCCTTGGCGGACCAGCGCGCCTCGAAACCCTCGCCTTTCGTCGCGCCCGTCTCGGCCTCGCGCTCCCGCGCCTCGCGTTCGCGACGCTCCTTCTTCTTGCCCATCTCGGTCTCCAGCACTGTATTGTACTAACAATACACTATGTAACTATCGTCGGCACCTTGGACAATGGTTCGGCGTTACCCATCTTTGCGAGCACCCGCCCGGCGCCCTCCCGGGCTTGTCGCGTCCGAACAAATGTGGAACAGACTCTCCTATGCTGACCAAGATTTCCGTACGCGGCGCGCGTGAACACAACCTCAAGGACGTCGACATCGACATCCCTCGCGACACGCTGACGGTGATCACCGGGCTGTCGGGCTCGGGCAAGTCGAGCCTCGCCTTCGACACCATCTACGCCGAGGGTCAGCGCCGCTACGTCGAGAGCCTCAGCGCCTATGCGCGCCAGTTCCTCGAACTGATGCAGAAGCCCGATGTCGACCATATCGAAGGCCTTTCGCCCGCCATCTCGATCGAGCAGAAGACGACCTCGCGCAACCCGCGCTCGACCGTCGCGACCGTCACCGAGATCTATGATTACATGCGCCTGCTCTGGGCGCGCGTCGGCATCCCGTATTCGCCCGCGACCGGCGAGCCGATCGCCGCGCAGACCGTCAGCCAGATGGTCGACCGCGTCATGGCGCTCCCCGAGGGCACGCGCCTCTATTTGCTCGCCCCCGTCGTCCGCGGCCGCAAGGGCGAGTATCGCAAGGAGCTCGCCGAGTGGCAGAAGGCGGGCTTCACCCGCGTCCGCATCGACGGCACGATCCATGACATCGACGAGGCGCCCGCGCTCGACAAGAAGTACAAGCACGACATCGAGGTCGTCGTCGACCGCCTCGTCGTCGGCGGCGAGATCGCCACTCGCCTCGCGGAATCATTCGAGACCGCGCTGAAGCTCGCGGAAGGCCTCGCCTATGTCGACCCCGCCGACCCGGTCGAGCCGCACACGCCGAAGTCCGAAATCCTCGGCAGCAACGCCCCCGACGGCCGCATCGTGTTCAGCGAGAAGTTCGCCTGCCCGGTCAGCGGCTTCACCATCTCCGAGATCGAGCCGCGCCTCTTCTCGTTCAACGCCCCCCAGGGTGCGTGCCCGGCCTGTGACGGCCTCGGCGAGAAGCTGCTGTTCGACGAAGACCTCGTCGTCCCCAACCACATGCTCAGCATCAAGAAGGGCGCGGTCGTCCCCTGGGCGAAATCCAACCCGCCCTCGCCCTATTACATGCAGGTACTCGGCAGCCTCGCGCGCGAATACAAGTTCGACATCGAGACCCCCTGGGGCGAGCTCCCCGAGGAGGTCCAGCGCGTCATCCTGCACGGCTCGAAGGGCAAGCCCGTCACGCTCACCTTCATCGACGGCAAGAAGAAATACGACGTCTCCAAGCCGTTCGAGGGCGTCATCGGCAACCTCAACCGCCGCCTGCTCCAGACCGAGAGCGCGTGGATGCGCGAGGAGCTGAACAAATACCAGTCCGCCGCCCCGTGCGAGGTCTGCGCCGGCGCGCGCCTGAAACCCGAGGCACTCGCGGTCAAGATCGCGATGAAGGACATCAGCTACGCGACCCACCTCTCGGTCGTCGACGCGCTCCAGTTCTTCACCGACATGCCGCAGCATCTCGGCGACCAGCAGAACGCGATCGCCGAACGCATCCTGAAGGAAATCGTCGAACGCCTCGGCTTCCTCAACAATGTCGGGCTCGACTATCTCAACCTCGACCGCACCTCGGGAACCCTAAGCGGCGGCGAGAGCCAGCGCATCCGCCTCGCGTCGCAGATCGGCAGCGGCCTGTCGGGCGTGCTCTACGTCCTCGACGAGCCCAGCATCGGCCTGCACCAGCGCGACAACGACATGCTCCTCAAGACGCTGCGCCGCCTGCGCGATCTCGGCAACACCGTGCTCGTCGTCGAGCATGACGAGGATGCGATCCGCACCGCCGATTACATCATCGACATGGGCCCGGGCGCAGGCGTCCGCGGCGGCCAGGTCGTCGCGCAGGGCACGCTGAAACAGATCCTGAAGTCGAAGACCAGCATCACCGCCGACTATCTCAACGGCACGCGCGAAGTGCCGGTCCCCGCCACGCGGCGCAAGGGCAACGGCAAGAAGCTCACCGTCCACAACGCCACCGCGAACAACCTGACGGGCGTCACCGCGAGCATCCCGCTCGGCACCTTCACCTGCGTCACCGGCGTCTCGGGGTCGGGCAAGTCGAGCTTCACGATCGACACGCTCTACGCCGCCGCCGCGCGCGAGCTCAACGGCGCGCGCATCGTCCAGGGCAAGCACGACAAGATCACCGGCCTGCAATATCTCGACAAAGTCATCGACATCGACCAGTCGCCGATCGGCCGCACCCCGCGCAGCAACCCCGCCACCTATACCGGCAGCTTCACGCAGATCCGCGACTGGTTCGCGGGCCTCCCCGAAGCCCAGGCGCGCGGCTACAAGCCCGGCCGGTTCAGCTTCAACGTCAAGGGCGGCCGCTGCGAGGCGTGCCAGGGCGACGGCGTGCTCAAGATCGAGATGCACTTCCTCCCCGACGTCTATGTGCAGTGCGACGTCTGCCACGGCGCGCGCTACAATCGCGAGACGCTCGAGGTGAAGTTCAAGGGCCACAGCATCGCCGACGTGCTCGACATGACCGTCGAGGACGCCGCCGAGTTCTTCAAGGCGGTCCCCCCGATCCGCGACAAGATGGCGATGCTGGTCGAGGTCGGCCTCGGCTACGTCAAGGTCGGCCAGCAGGCGACGACGCTCTCGGGCGGCGAGGCGCAGCGCGTCAAGCTCGCCAAGGAGCTCTCGCGCCGCGCGACCGGCAACACGCTGTATATCCTCGACGAGCCCACCACCGGCCTGCATTTCGAGGACGTCCGCAAACTCCTCGAAGTCCTCCACGCGCTCGTCGAGCAGGGCAACACCGTCGTCGTGATCGAGCATAATCTCGACGTCATCAAGACCGCCGACTGGGTCCTCGACCTGGGGCCGGAGGGCGGCGTCAAGGGCGGCGAGATCGTCGCCGAAGGCACGCCGGAAAAGGTCGCCAAGGCCAAGGGCAGCTTCACGGGCAAGTATCTGGCGCCGTTGCTGGAGAAGCGGGTGGCGGCGGCGGATAGCACGTCGTAACTTCAGTTCATTATTGAGCCATTTGAATTTGTCGCTTCGTATTGCGCATCATTGGCATATGTGGCCTAACCGCTCTAATTTGAGCGCCCTTAGGAGGATTTTGTGAACGTCGTGGAACCGACCGTAGCTCAGAGGACACTGGAACACCGGCTCGCGGATCTACCAGAATCTGCCTTTTCTCATATTAAAATGGGCTATGTTCTCCTTAAAAAACTAGATCAAGACAAGCTAACTGCGGTTGTCGAATATGTCGCTTCGAATTTCTCGAAAAGGTCTCGATATGATCCCGACATGGCAGCCAAACTTTCTGGCGTTGATAAAAATATCGTTGGAGACTTGCTTTCTGCCGTCGCTCTTACGGTCGGATCAGTCTTTGATATAGACGTCTCAAAGGAGGACTTCTTTAATTATGCTCCTAAAGGCTTAATACTCGATGAGGTTAAGCCTGTTGTAGGTGAAATAATAGACGCGGCGTTGGAGCGTAAAGAATCGCTAAATCAGGATTTCGAGCAAGCGAAATCTGCTAATGCTGTTCTTCCATCGTACCGATTTATAGAACATGCTATTGATGTTAGGTTGAACTTTGCTGCTGACGGTAGCATCGTGCGCAAAGTGCCCTTGGCAGTTTTCTATCTCGCTACAGACTCGGAAGACCAGGTTTGGTTTCAAACCTCTGAGGCTGACCTGGATGACCTCATAAGCAAGTTAAATAAGGCCAGGGATGACATGCGTTCCGCGTGCTCGGCTATAGGTGGTTGGAAATGATTCTGACCTTGTCCGACGGTTGGCTGATGTACATATATAGCACGCTTGGATCGTTCGTTGTGTGGGGTAGATTGGCCTTAAAGGACAGGCAATCGTTTAGTTATGCCGATGTATTTGATAAAGTATTTAAATCGAAAAACATTGCATACTTGGCGCAGTTTTTTGTTTTTGTATTGATTGGCGGTCTTGTAGCTAAAACGTTAGCTTCTCCAGCAACTGCGCCGCAGGCACTCGCGGCTGGAATGGCATGGAGCAGGCTTACTGGGAAAGTCTAGGCTATGTTTGCATATATAAAAGAGAATCGCGGAGCGGTATTCTTCAATCTGTCTTTAGTAGGTTTAGTAATAATTTCGCTTCTGGCGTCGCGGTTTCCATCTTTTTCGATCTGGTTTGTATTGGGGGCTGCGACTTTGGCGGTTTTGGCTCCTTTGATAGCGGCTCGCCTCGAAGCAGTTAATTCAAGCGTAGCGCTTAAAGAGGGAGTTAGTGCTTCCTCAACGGAGAACGTTGAAGCCCCGATAGTAAATCCGGCATCTGATGATGGGGTCAAGTTATCCCATTCTATTATTTACAAAGCAACTAAAGAAGCGCTTCTAGGGCAGGTGCATCCTGACGCATACTCCAGGTTGATTGAAGACTTGGCCCGGCATGTTAGCCCAAGCGCTGGGGCTGAAATGGGTTCAGCAAAGGAAAACTTTGCAGTTACGTTGAATATCATAAATGTTTATATCAGCGGTACCGCTAAGGGGGCCGGTAGTGAGGTTAGTGGAAAAAGAGAGTTCATCTTGCAGCCGGAATTGGCGTCAGAACTATATGGTAAGCATGGTGCAGTTCACTAAAATATACGACTGATGAAAATAGACTAATCGAACCCCACCGCCTTTAAGCGTTACGTTAATCTACCCCTGCCAGCCGGCCGGCCCTCGCGAAACTCTGCCAGCACGTCGGGATCGAGCCGCAACGTCACCTGCTGCTTGGCGCGGTCGCGAAAGGGAGGGCGGCCCTTCACGACGCCGTTCGGCCCCAGATAGCCCGTCGCCGGCCGGATCACCGGGCCGCCGATCGAAAACTCGGCGATCTCGAACATCTCGTCGGTCAGTTCCGGCGCGTCGTCGTTCGAATCAAGTAAGGTAGCGGGCGAACCGTTTGCGTTCTCTGGCATTGGCCTTCCTCATCGAGATGACGCGCCGACCGTCCTCGGCATCGACCCATAATATCACGACCACGCGCTCTTCGAGCATCCCGATCCTCGCCGGCACGGACCGGTCGAGCCGCACCGTTCCTTGCTGCCTGACCCCGCAACCCCTCGGCCGAGTCGCGCCGTCTTTGCCGCCCGATCCGGCCCCCCACCGCCGCCCGACCGCCGAATTGCACGAAACATCTCGCCCAATGGTACGGAATGACCGCCCCGGGGGCTGTCCTACTACCCCCGTTTCAGCATATCTGATCGGTCCTCTCCCCTCGGGATAGGATCAAACCGTGAACAAACGTTCCGACACGCCGCCCCGCGCACCGGCCTTCGCGACGGTCCCCGGCACCGACTATGCCGCGCTCTACGCGCCCGAGCCCGTAAAGCCGCGCATCACCTCGACCGCCGACACCCCCAGATGGGGCGGCACCCCGGCGCGGCTGCGCGTGCAGCCCGGCCCCGCCGTCTCGGGCGCCGGTCTGGCGGTCCCCCGCGCGATCGTCTCCGGAGCCGGCGCCCCCGCGAGCTATCCCCGCACGGACGATCGCTACACGGCCGTGATGGCCTCGCCGCCCACCACCTTCGTCACCGGCGGCGCGGAGGACGACGACGACGACCCCCTCGACGCACCCGCCGCCGCGGCGCCGCCCCGCGCGCCCGGCGACCCGGACACGCCCGGCGACCACCCCGACCCGCACCAGCCCGCGCTCGATGGTCTCGACCTCATGCCACCGGGCGCCGCCTGCGGCTCGCGCCGCCAGGACGGCTGGTCCGCCGCCAATCAACGCCGCTTTCTCGAGGCGCTCGCCGAGGGGCACGGGGTCGATGTCGCCGCGCGCCGCGTCGGCCTGTCCGCCACGTCGGCCTATGCGTTCCGCCGCACCGCCAAGGGCGCGGTGTTCGCGCTCGGCTGGCGCGCCGCCGCGCTCGTCGCGCGCGATTCGATCGCCGAGACATTGCTCGTCCGCGCGCTCGAGGGGACGGTCGACACGATCGTCCGCGGCGAGACGGTCATCACCCGCCACAAATATGACAACCGGCTCGGCCTTGCGCTGCTCGCCCGGCTCGATCGCCAGGCTGAGAGCGCGCCCGATGCCGATGCCAAGGCCGCGCGGCTCGTCGCGCAGGAGTTCGACGCCTATCTCGATCTCGTCGGCCGCGATCAGGGCGCGGCGCGCGCGGGGCTGTTCCTCGCGCGGCGGACCGGCGGGGCAGGGGCCGGGGCATGGGCCGGGGCAGGGGGCGCCGATGATGCCGCGGGGGCCGATGCGCATGATCTCGGGCCGATCTACGCGCTCGCCGCCGCCGACCGGCTCGTCCGCACCGGCGTCGCGACCGCGGCCGAGGTCGATATCGCCGATCTCGATCCCGCCGCGCGCGCCGGCTGGAGCGGCGAGCAATGGGCGCGCGCCGAGGCCGCCGGGATGGTCGCGCTCGCCCCGCCCCCCCCCGCGCCCCCTCCCGCCGTGGACGACGGAACCGCCTTATCGTCTCAACATTCGCAACATTCGGCCGCGGAGGAGGAGGACGACGACGACTACGACTACGACTACGACTATGACGACGACGACGACGACTATGCGGAGGCGGGGGACGTCGGGGGCGCGCTGCCCGGTTTCGACCCGCCGGTCTGGCGCTGCGCGGCGACCGGCGCGTGGCGCACCCGCTTCCCGCCGCCTGCGGGGTTCGCCGGCGCGGTGGTTGGCGATTATGGCGACGACGACTATGCCCGTGCGCTCACGCCGGCCGAGGCGGAGCTGATGGACGCGGCGCAGGACCTGTCGCGCGCGTCGCTCGCGGCGTCGGAGCGGCAGGATCGCGACCGCTGGTTCGCGCGCGTCACGACGCGGATCGCCGCCCTGACGGTTCAGCTCGCCGCGTCGGCGGATCCCGGCGACGGTTCCGGTGTCGAACCCGGCCTCGATCCGGGAACAGGGTTGCACGCAAGCCGTTGAGGCTGCGCAACAACCAGGACATTCGTCATGCCAACCCCCGTGCGTCACCCGCACCGCAAGCCCAAGACCTTCGGTCGCACCGCGATCGCCGCGGGGGTCGCCGCGCTCGGCCTGGGCGGCGCGCTGCTCGCGGCCTGGCTGCGCCGCGCGCCCGCCAATCCGGCCGAGCATGCCGCTCCCGATCTCGCCCCCGCCCGCCCGCATCCCGGCCCCGCCGACCGCGCGCCCGAGGCCTTCCGCCCCGATCCCACCGCGGTCCCGACCAAGGCGGAATATGACTCGCTGCGTCCCGCGACGCTGCCAGTCACCTGATCCAAGTTTTTCCACGGAGAGTTTCATGAGCATTTTCAGCAAGATCAAATCCGCCATCTTCGGCGAAAAGGGCCCGCTCGGCAGCGGCCATTTCGGCACCCCCAAGCCCGCCGCCCCGGCACCCGCGCCGGCCCCCGCCGCCATCGCCCCGAAGCCCGCCCCCGCTGCCCCAGCGGCCCCCGCCCCACAGACCGCCCCCGCCGCCACCCAGCCGGTCGATGTCGAGGCGGTGCTCTCGGGCATGGCGTCGCGCAAGAATTCGGACCTCAACTGGCGCAGCTCGATCGTCGACCTGATGAAGCTGCTCGACCTCGACTCCAGCCTCGACAACCGCAAGGAACTCGCCACCGAGCTCGGCTATACCGGCGCGAAGGACGGCAGCGCGGAGATGAACATCTGGCTGCACAAGGCCGTGATGCGCGAACTGGCCAAGAATGGCGGCACCGTCCCCGCAGGTTTGCAGGACTGAGTGCATCGGCGCCGGCAACCAAGGCCGGCGCCGAGCATTGAGGTGATACCGACAACCCTCTGAAAGGACACGAAATGCGCGCTCTGACGCTGGGCCTTATGGCCGCCTCCACCCTGATCGCCGGCTGCGTCGGCGGTGGCGGCGACCGCTACGGCGTCGACCCGCGCTATCGGTCCTACGACTATAACCGGCCCGACCCTGCCTATGGCAGCTATGACGCCGGCCGCTACTACCGCGACGACCGCCGCTACCGCGAACGCCGCCTGTCGAACAACGACCGCATCTACCGCGGAAATGACGGCCGCTATTATTGCCGCCGCAACGATGGGACGACCGGTCTGATCGTCGGCGGCGTGGCCGGCGGCGTGCTCGGCAACGTGATCGCACCCGGCGGTTCGGGTCTTCTCGGCACCGTGCTCGGCGCCGCCGGCGGCGCGCTCGCCGGACGCGCGGTCGATCGCGGCAACACCCCGGCACGCTGCCGCTAACGACCGGGGCTGGCGGCGTTCTGTTACGCCGCCGGCCTTGGCGCTGCGGGGGATCTTTCTTATCGTAATGGTCGTCTAAAAACACCGCCAGATTTGCAATTTCGGGTCGTCTGGCCCATATGGAGATTTGCTACAGTCGCATATCGACGGTTCTTGGCGCTTTGCGGCACCTTTCTCCTTCTTTCCCTGCTCCGCGGCATCGGGCGGTCCGAACCTCGGATTGCCCCATAACAAAGAAGGAGCCATCGCATGGCTATCACTGGCACCGTAAAGTTCTTCAACGCCGACAAGGGCTATGGCTTCATCGCTCCCGATGGCGGTGGCAACGACGCATTTGTGCACATCACCGCGGTTGAGCGCGCCGGTATGCCGACGCTGAACCAGAACCAGCGCGTCACCTACGAGCTCGAGCCTGACAAGCGCGGCAAGCAGTCAGCTGTGAACCTCCAGCCGGCCGACTGAGGCTGTCGGCGGATTTATCCGCCGATAACTGATTTCGGTTGCGGCGCGGCGGCCCTTATGGCCGCCGCGCCTACTTCCTCTAGTTCCTCAGGAGCGCAGCAGCATGGCCGATAATCCAGAATTCTACCGGGCCCGCGCTGAAGAAGAGCGTCGCAACGGCGATGCCGCCTCGCTCGACAATGTCCGCGACCGCTGCCGCCGCGCCGAAAAGGCTTGGGACGACATGGCCAGCCGCGCCGAGCGCACGCAGACGTTGCGCGCCGCCCGCGAAGCCGCCCCCCCCGGTGGCGAGCGCATGGCAAATACCACGATGATCCCCGCCGAATAAGATCGGCTTAGAACGGCCGCCGCGATCGGCGGCCGTTTCCATATTCAGCGTTCGGCCATGGCAACATGCTGCACAGTCAGCGCAGCCCGCCTGTATCCTTCCACCTGTCGAGAATTTCCGGTGCTGGCGGTAATCGATCCGCTTCGACTGGTGTCTAAGCACCATTGTTTGCACTTTTCGGAACCGTAGCCGACATGGTTCCAGCCAGACCGGAATCGCCTCTAGCGCCACCCGCGCTATCAGGCAGCACTGTGGTCGAGAGTGCTACAAATGCCGTCCCGGTGGCCCCGCCGGGCACCGGCTCGTGGCCGAGATAGTGCTGGTTAAAGGCCGCAGCGGTGCCCCAATAGCCTTTCCACCGGTGGAAGAAATGTGCGCCGACCACCGCCGTCATCACCAGACTGCGGCTCCAAGGCGGCGTGACGGCATAGGTATGATAATGCGTTGCCAGCCCGACCGGCGAATACACATAGCCTGCCAAAACCATCGCCGCATTCCGCTCGGCCCGGACCCACGCAAGGCTGGCCGGCGCGTGCGCGGTCGCGCCGTCACAGGCAAAGCTGAATTGACATGCAGTCGGTGCCCCGCCCGAATGGGGCCCCTGATAGACCACGCCGCAGACGCTTGCCGGGAAGGCGGGATGGCGGACACGATTGAGAATGACCTGAGCAACCGCGCGTTGCCCGGCATCGGGTTCGGATGCGGCCTCGTAATAGATCGCAGTCGTCAGGCAGAACAACGCCCGGGCCCGGTCCGCCGCGCTGGTCCCCGTCATTGAAAAGGGACGCGCTGCCACGACGCCGGGATCCCCTGTACGAATATCAACGGAACTGGGCACCTTGGGGAGGGCGGTCGTTCCCGTCACCCCGGGGACGGGAGCCCCAAAGTCCCCGGGAATGCTCTTGAGGGCATTGCTATGGGGCCCCTCGCCATCACCGCCGCGCAGAGGTGTCCCGGCATCCCTTGGCGCGTAGCGGAACGCCGCGTGCGCAAACAGCGCGGTCGACGCGATCACGCCGGATATGGCCACCGGCAACCATCGTCGTCTCGATGACCGGGAGGCCCAGCGCGTCGTGTTCAAAATCCCGCTATCCTTGCGCCACCGTCATCAAAGACGGCCAGCCATATCGCAGGAAACCCTACCGTTCCGCTACCGAATGCCCGCGGTCCTCCCGACGAGAGTCATTTAAGTGCGGCGGTATCGAGCTTTAACGCAGCCTCGGGGATCAGCTCGGTCTGCGGGTAGGCTTGACGGAGCGAGGGGGCGAACTGCCTGGCATCGCCGACAACCACAATACTGGCCTTTTTGGGATCGAGCAGCGTCGCGGCTGCGGTTTGGACCGACGCGGAATCAACTGCGCCAACCTTTGCCGTAAACTGCTGCAGTTCATCGACGCTGACGCCGTTCTGGACATAGGATCCCAGAATTCCCGCCACGCCGGACGTCGTCTCGATCCCGCGCCCGAAATTCCCGACAAGTACCGCCTTGCGTGTCTCCAGTTCGCCCGGGGATACGGGCGCCTTGCCCATGCCCGCCAGCTCCGCTGCGATCAGCGAGACGACTTCCGTTGCGGTAGGGTTCTTGGTCTGTGTCCGCGCGGCAACCGTTCCCTGTGTCTTCCCCGCGTCCAGCGTGCTGCCTGCGCCATAGGCCAGACCGCGCTTGATCCGGATTTCCTGGTTCAATCGTGAAGAGAAGCCTCCGCCAAGCACGGTGTTCGCTACCGCCAGCGAATAATAGCGGGGGTCGGTACGTGCGATCGCCGGCCGGGCGACGACGACGCCAGCCTGGCCCGCATCGGGCATGTCGACGACGATCACGCGAGGCGCCGGGTAATCGATCGCCATGGCGGGTGTCGTCGCCGCGCCGGTCTTCTTCCAGGGGCCGAATTGGGCGTCGGCCAGCGTCTTCGCCTGCGCTGCGGTGACGTCGCCGACCATGATGAGCGTAGCCTGATCGGGGCTGAAGCTGCGCGCATAGGCCGCGGTGATGTCGGCCCGGGTTATTGCCTTCAACGAGATCGGGGTGCCGCCGATCGGCGCGCCATAGGCGGACGCGCCGAGAACCGCCCGGTCGGCGACCAGTGCGGCCAGCTGCGCCGGATTCTTGAGCGCGAGTGATACTGCGTCGACCTGCTGCGTCCGTGCCCGTTCGATTTCGTCGGGCGCGAATGCGGGGTGCATCGCCACGTCGGCGAGGATCGACAGCGCGGGGGCAAGCTGATCAGCCTTCACCGTGACGTCGACGGAGGCACCGTCGCTGCCTGCATCGCTGCCGATCGATCCGCCGAGGCCTTCGATCTGCCGTGCTATCTGCGTGGCTGTCCGCGTGCGCGTGCCTTTGGTCAGCAACTCGGCCGCCAAGCTGCTGACGCCTGCTCGATTGGCAGGATCGGTTGCCGCGCCGCCACCGGTAACGAGATAGGCGGTGACGATCGGCAGATCGTGCCGTTCCACGGTGATAAGCCGCATGCCATTGGCGAGCTGCGTCGAGATCGGCTGGGGCAGGGTCGGCGAAATCGGTGTACCGGGGGCGGGGGGAAGGACGCGCTGTCCTTCGGCGGCGGGGGTGACAATCTCGACGCTGGCAGGCGCCGTCAGATCGGCGACGCGGACGGTGGGAGCGACATCGATCGTCGCGACCCGCGTCGCGGCCGGCTTGGCATCGAGCGGAAGATACCGGATCGTCGCGGATTGCGCGTCAGCCAGATAGGTCCGTGCGACGCGCTGGATGTCTGAGGCCGTGACCTGCGCAATGGCAGCGAGCTGCCGGTCCGCGGCCCGCGGATCGCCATCCACGATCACCGACGATGCAAGCGTGCTCGCCTTTCCTTCGGCAGTTTCCCGGGCAATAATCGATGCAGTCAGGATCTCGTTCTTCGCCTCGGCCAGTTCGGCAGGGGTGACGGGGGCGTCGCGCAGCCGTGCGATCTCTCGCTTGAGCGCGGCCTCGCCAGCGTCGACGCTCTTGCCCCCGGCCATGATGGCATAGACGACCAGATTGCCGGTCGACTGCTTGCTGTCGATCATGGCGTCCGCGGACTGTGCGAGTTGATCGCGGTAGACGACGCTTTCGTAGAGCCGCGAGCTTTCGCCCTCCGACAATATCGCTTTCAGGAGACTGAGCGCAGGGATGTCGGCAGCGCGGTCCGCCGGGATATGATAGCTGATCAGCACCGCGGGGAGCGGCGTGTTGGGCTCGTAGACGGTACGCGTCACGGCTTGGGTACGGGCCGGCTCGGCGACCGTTACCCGAGGAATTTCCCCGCTCGGCTTCTTGATGGGGGCGAAGTAGGTGTCGATCCAGCGGTCGAGCTGTGCAGGCTCGAAATTGCCCGAGACGACTAGGACCGCATTGTCGGGTCGGTAATAGGTTGCATGAAAGGCGCGGACGTCGTCGATGCCGGCGGCTTCGAGATTTTCCAGGCTGCCGATCGTACCACGTGCATAGGGATGTCGCGCATAGGCGAGCGCGGGATAATAGAGCGAGAACAGCTTGCCATAGGGCCGAGCCAGCGTGCTCTGGCGAAGCTCCTCCTTCACGACGTCGCGTTCGGAGGCGAAGCTCTTGGGCTCGACCACGAGGCTCGCCATCCGGTCGGCCTCTGCAAACAGCAGACGCTGCAGGTGATTGGCCGGAACCACCTCGTAATAATTCGTATAGTCGTCGTTGGTCGATGCGTTGTTATAGCCGCCGACGTCCTCGGTCAGCCGGTCCATCTGTTCTGACACCAGGTTGCGGGTCGATTTGAACATCAGATGTTCGAACATATGGGCAAAGCCGGACCGGCCCTTGGGATCGTCCTTCGACCCGACGTCATACCAGACCTGGACCGACACGTTGGGTGTCGCCGTGCCCCGGATGGCGTAGACACGCAAACCGTTGGCCAGCACGCGCTCAGTGAAGGCGAGCGGCTTTACCGAGACGTTCGACGTAGATTTTGGGGGGGCGGACTGCGCCACCACCGCTGCAGGACAACAGGCTGCACCAAGCAGCAAGGCGGAGCGGAGGAGGCGCATCTGTGTCCTTACTTCTGGGTACGCGAGCGGTTAAAAAGCACCGCGCCGGCGATGGCGGCAGATCCTATGCCGACGCCAAGCCCGATCTTTGCAAGCGGCCAGGTCTTCGCCTTCTCGACGGTCGCCTTTGCTGCGGCTTCGGCGTGAAGCTTTGCTTCCTTGGCTGCGGCGAGGATTTCGTTGGGTGTATCGTCGTCGGCAGCCGTTGTGATGGGGTCGGTCACGTCACTCTCCTAACTCGATTTCCGACCATACTCCGCTCGGAAATCATTTGCGAACTTCGTCAATGTGCCGGCGGCGATCGCAGCGCGCAGATCTGCCATCAGCGTTTCGTAGAACCAGATATTGTGCTCGGTCATCAACATCGCGCCAAGCATCTCGCCCGCGCGGACGAGATGATGCAGATAGGCCCGGCTCCAGGTGGCGCAGACCGGGCAGGCACAGTCGGCCGCCAGCGGCGACTGGTCCTCGGCAAACCGGGCGTTGCGGATGTTGATCGGGCCTTTGCGCGTGAACGCCTGTCCGGTCCGCCCGGATCGCGTCGGCATGACGCAATCGAACATGTCGATTCCGCGCTCGACAGCGCCCACGATATCGTCAGGCTTGCCGACGCCCATCAGGTAGCGGGGTTTGTCGGCGGGCAATTGTCCGGGGGCGAAATCCAGGCATCCGAACATCGCCTCCTGTCCCTCGCCGACCGCCAATCCGCCGACCGCATAGCCATCAAAGCCGATATCGATCAGCGCGTCTGCCGAGGATTTGCGGAACGACTCGTTCAGCGCGCCTTGCTGGATTCCGAAGATCGCGTTGTTCTCCGCATGCGCACCGCCTGCATTGAAGGCGTCGCGCGACCGCTTCGCCCAACGCATCGATCGTTCCATGGCGGCGGCCTGAACCTCCCGCGTGGAGGTCGTCGGGACAAGCTCGTCGAATGCCATGACGATGTTCGACCCCAATAATCGCTGGATCTCGATCGACCGTTCTGGGCTAAGCAGGTGCCGGGTGCCGTCGAGATGCGATTTGAACGACACCCCTTCCTCGGACCGCTTTGTAAGATCCGCGAGGCTCATCACCTGATACCCGCCCGAGTCGGTCAGGATCGGCTTCGACCAGCCCATGAAGCCGTGAAGCCCGCCCAGTCGCGCGACACGTTCCGCGCCGGGACGCAGCATGAGATGATAGGTGTTGCCGAGGATGATGTCGGCCCCGGCGGCCGCCACGTCGTCGGGCTTCATCGCCTTGACCGTCGCGGCGGTGCCGACCGGCATGAAGGCGGGGGTGCGGATCACGCCGCGCTGCATCGCGATCTGGCCCGTGCGTGCTGCGCCATCGGTGGCAGAAATGGTGAAGTCGAAACGAGGGGACACGGGATGATCCATTAACGGCGCTTGCCGCGCGGTGGGGCGTTGGGGGCGAAGCTCCTGATCGTCAGCAGCTCCTCGCGCACGAGCACACCGTCCCGGTTGCGGTCGAAGCGGAGAAAGAACTGCGCAAATCGGGCCTGAAGCTCGCCAAGGGTGATCGCGTTGTCGCCATCGCGATCGACTTCGAAGGGGCTGGGCAGGGCATTGCGATCACCGAGCCACTTCAGCGACCAATCGGCATAGGCGATATAGCCGATCTTACCCGTCGTGCTGCCCTCGGCGCCCGCAAAGCTTTGTGCGAGACAAGTATCGAGTTCGGGCCTGGTCACGCGCGCGTCGCGATCCCCATCGCAGGCGGCGATCAGCATTGCGGCCGGTTCGGCAAAAATCGTTGCGGGCGGTTGCGCGATCCCAGCGGAAGGCACGACCTGCAAAGCCAGAATCAACGGGATCAACATGGGCCGGTCATGGCAGCAGCAGGCTGGCATCGCCATAGCTGTAGAAGCGATACTTGGCCGCAATTGCATGCGCATAGCCGGCCTGCATCCGTTCGCGTCCCATCAGCGCCGATACCAGCATGAACAGCGTTGACCGCGGAAGGTGGAAATTGGTCATCAGGCCATCGATCCCCTTGAAGCGGTAGCCCGGCGTGATGAAGATCGCCGTGTCGCCCTCAAACGGGCGGATGACGCCGTCGTCACCGGTCGCGCTCTCGATCAGTCGCAGCGATGTCGTGCCGACCGCGATCACCCGGCCGCCGACGGCGCGGACCGCGTTCAGCCGGTCCGCCGTGGTCGCATCGATCCGGCCCCATTCGGCATGCATCTGGTGATCGTCGGTATCGTCCACCTTCATCGGCAGGAACGTGCCCGCACCGACGTGCAGCGTCAGCGTTGCCTTCCCGATACCCGCAGCCTCGAGCGCCGCCATGACCGATGGGGTGAAGTGCAGCGCCGCGGTCGGGGCCGCGACCGCGCCGGCCTCGGCGGCGAACATCGTCTGGTAATCCTCGGCGTCGCGCGCGTCCGTCGGGCGCTTCGCGGCGATATAGGGAGGCAAGGGCATTCGCCCCGCACGATCGAGCAGCAGTTCGATCGGTTCGTCCCCTGCGAATTCGAGCGCGTAGCTGCCGTCGTCTGCCCGGTCGACCGCCCGGGCAACGACGCCGTTGCCGAAATCAATCGGATCGCCATCGCGCAGACGGCGCGCATTTCGAATGAAGGCGCGCCAACGCCGCGGCCCTTCGCGCTTGTGCAGCGTCGCCCCGATCTTCGCCCCGGACGATAGCTGCCCGTCCTGCTCGATCCCAGCACGACGTCCTTCGAGCTGCGCCGGGATGACCCGCGTGTCGTTGAACACCAGCAGGTCGCCGCGACGCAGCTGTCCAGCCAGATCGGTGACGCGCAGGTCGCGTGTTGCATCCCCGTCCAAGACCAACAGCCGTGCGGCATCGCGCGGCGTTTCGGGCCGGAGTGCGATACGATCGGTCGGCAGGTCGAAGTCGAAAAGGTCGACGTTCAACGGACTCTCACTTCTTCGCGGGGGCCTTCTTGGCGAGCTTGGGCTTTGCAACGACCGCCGGTGCTGGCCTCGACTTGCTGCTGCCGGTCCCCGGCAGGGTTACAGGCGCGCCCAGTGCCGGTGGCGGGGTAACGGGCGCGGCGACGTAGGCCGGCGGGCTGTCCGCAGCGATATAGGCGTGCAGAATCCGCGAGGGGTTAGCCGGCGGCTCGCCGCGCTCAATGGCGTCGACATATTGCATGCCGTCGATCACCCGGCCGAACACGGTATATTTCTTGTCGAGGCTGAGGCGCGGCTGAAATACGATGAAGAACTGACTGTTCGCGCTGTCTTCCTTTTCCGAACGCGCCGCGGACACCGCGCCGCGAACGTGCGGCAGATAATTGAACTCGGCCTTCACGTCGGGCAGGGGTGAGCCACCGGTACCGTCACCCTTTGGATCGCCGCCCTGTGCCATGAAACCGTCGATCACCCGGTGAAACGCCAGGCCGTCGTAGAAATGCTGCCGGGTCAGGGTTTTGATGCGCTCGACCATCAAAGGGGCGACATCGGGACGAAGCCAGATCGTGACCCGCCCCCCCGTCGACAGGTCAAGCAGCAGCAGGTTCTGCGTGTCCGTCGTCAACGGCGGGGTCGCGCGTCCGGCAACGGCGGGATCGATGATCTGGGCGGACGCAGGCGCCGCGACGAGGCACCCGAGGATCGCAAACATACCGGCGAAAAAGCGCATCAAATCCCTACTCGCATTGGCCATGAGGCCGGGGCCGACCTTGAAGCCCGCCGCTTAGAACAAATCCGTGCTTGCGCCAAACTGAACATCGCCCGCCGACTGGCGTCCCGCGCGCGTCAACTTCCCTTGCGGCCGATCTGATTGACGCGGGCAATGACCTCTTCACTGACGGCAGGCGGCACGAATTTGGCTATGTCCCCGCCGAAGAGCGCGATTTCCTTGACCAGCTTGCTCGCAATCGGCTGCAGCGCGACATCCGCCATCAGGAACACCGTCTCGACCCGCGGATTGATCTGCTGGTTCATCCCCGCCATCTGATATTCATATTCAAAGTCGGCGACGGCGCGCAGACCGCGGACGATGACCTTTGCCCCTTCGCGCTCGGCAAAATCCATCAATAGTGAATCGAACGCGACCACATGGATCTCGCCGGCCACGCCTTCCACCTCACGCCTCACCATCGCCATGCGTTCCTCGATCGTGAACATCGGGGATTTTGAGGCGTTCGTCGTAACGCCGACGACCAGCCGGTCGACCAGCTTCGCGCCACGTCGGATGATGTCCATATGGCCCAGCGTGATCGGGTCGAATGTACCCGGGTAAACACCGACCCTTACGGTCTCGTGGCTTGCCGTCATGGTCGGTGTCTCCGGAAGAGGTCAGCGGTCGCGATCAAGCACGAAGCGTGCGATCTCGCGGAGCAGATCGGCCTCACGGCCATAGCTGTGCAGATGTGCGATCGCCTGGTCGACAAGCATGCGGGCCTGTTCGCGCGCGCGATCCGCGCCGAGCAGCGACAGGAACGTCTCCTTGCCCGCACCGGCATCCTTGCGGAGGCGTTTGCCGGCCGCCGCCTCATCGCCTTCGGCGTCGAGCAGATCGTCAGCAATTTGAAAGGCAAGTCCCAGGTCGTGCGCATAGCCGCGCAGGCCAACCCGGCCCTCGGGCGCAATCCTGCCAAGAATGGCGCCTGCTTCGACGGACGCCAAAATCAGCGCACCGGTCTTCATCTGCTGAAGCCGGGTGACAGTGTTCAGATCAAACCGGGCATTCTCCGCCTCGAGATCCATCATCTGGCCGCCGGCCATCCCAGTCGGGCCGGACGCTTTGGCAAGGTCGAGCACCAGATCCGCGCGCACGAACGGATCGGGGTGCGTTGCCGGGTCGGCGAGGATCTCGAACGCCAGCGCGTGAAGGCAGTCACCTGCGAGGATCGCGCATGCTTCGCTGAACATCTTGTGCACGGTCGGCTTGCCACGACGCATGTCGTCGTCGTCCATGGCCGGGAGATCGTCATGGATCAGCGAATAGACATGGATCGCCTCGATGGCCGTGGCCACCCGCGCCGCACAAGCACGGTCGACCCCAAACAGGCTGGCGGTCGCGAAAACGAGCAACGGGCGTAGCCGCTTGCCGCCGCCGATCGCGGCATGACGCATGGCGCGATACAGGTCCGCACGCGGATCTTCGGGAATCGCCAGAAGGACGTCGAACTGCGCGTCGATCTCTGCGGAAACCTCAGCGAGCGCTTCCGCCAGCGATTGCGGCAAGGTCGTCATGCGCGGCTCAACCTGCCGCAAAGGGGCGAACCCCAGCCGGCTTACCTTCGGCATCGAGCCGGATCGCTTCGATCCGCGCCTGCGCAGCATCGAGCCGATCGGCACAACGCTGGCGCAGCTTGTTGCCGCGTTCGTAAAGCTCGATGGCCTGCTGCAGCGGCGTATCGCCACGCTCGAGCTGCCCCACGATCGTCTCCAGCTCTTTCAATGCCTCTTCGAATGAGAGGTCTTCGGTCGGCGTTTCCATGGGTGCTGCTATGGAGCAGGCGCGCGACGGGGGTCAAGGACGCGTCGACGGCGGAGGCTATGCCGTGACCGGCACGCGCCGAGTCTGCCGCGGATTCTAGCGCAAGCGGTCGACGGTCCAGGTGTAAAGCACCGATATGCCGATCAGCCCCAAGTCGACGGCAGCCTGCATCCTGTGCGGCGCGGGGTCGGACGGGTCATGCGTGATGAGGCGGATATCCGCCGTCGGTCGCGGCATTACTGCGAGCGTCAACACCAGCGCAGCGACAGCGAGGGTAGCCTTACGATTACGCATCGTCATTCTCCCGGGGGAAGCTGCATCCTTACGTCGTTAATCCGCTTTGACAAGCCGCGGCAAGAGGCACCGCACTCAGGCGGCCGAGACGAGGCTGACCGCGCTTCGCGATCGATCGCGGCCCGCCGCCTTGGCCTCGAACAAGGCGCGGTCGGCGTCGCGGTAGAGCGTCTTCCAGTCGGCGTCGTGTAACAGGGGGCCGGTGCACGTACCGATGCTGGCGGTGACGGTGATATCATACGGCATCGACTGGCCGCGGACACGGTCGCGGATTGCGCAGGGCGAAACCGATGTCGAGGCATCGACGAGGATAGCAAACTCTTCGCCACCAATTCGGGCGATGAGCGTATCGGTTGGCAGTGCGCTGCGGAGCGCACGGGCGAAGGCCCGTAACACCTCGTCGCCGCCATCATGGCCGATCGTTTCGTTGACCCGCTTGAAATGGTCGATGTCGGCGATCAGCAGCGTCTGCTCGCCGGGGCGGCCAATCGCGCGTGCCAGGAAGGCGCGACGATTGAGCAGACCGGTCAGCGGGTCAGTATCGGCGAGCAGGTGCGCCGCGATCTCCTGTTCCCGCGCAGCGTCGCGTTCGCGGCTCAGCAACAGGATGCGATAGGCGATCGCCGTGCTCGACAGAAGCGCCTCGATCGCCATCGCGATGACCGTCGAATTGTCGACCAGCAGGCTCGGCTCGACCATCCCGAAGCTGCTGGCGATGCGAAGCCCGGACATGACGATCGGTGCACCCCACGCAAGCGCAAACAACCACAGATAATTGCTGCGGACGCGCCACGCGCGCCACAGGATGATCGCCACAACCCCGATGAACCCCAGATATGCGATCGACATGCCGGTATCGAGGACATGGATCGCGCGGGGGGCGAGCATAACCCAGAGCCCCGCCATGCCGACCAGCCCGACCATCACAGCACTGCTGAGCGGCCGTACCCAACCCGAGAACACGGCGCGTTCGAAAAAGCTGCGGGCGAAAAGGAGTGCTGTGCTGGCTGATGCGGCCAGGAACAGTATGTTGAGCCGCTGGCGGTCGTTATTGTCGAGGCCCGTAAAGACTTGGCCCGCAGCACCTGACGACGTCGATACATAGGCCAGCAAGCACAGGACGAGGAGGCAGTAGACCGGCTGGAAAGCCTGGCGAAGCGCACCCCATAGCGCTAGATTGTAGACGATCAGCGCGATCGCCATGCCGGCAAAGGCGCCGTAAAGTGCGCCGCGCACGATCTCCGTCGTCGCCGCCTCGCCATGATCCGCCAGTACCGGCTGCAGGATGACGCCGCGAAGATTCGTGGCGCCTTCGACATGCCACAGGAGGCGCACCGGTGGCGCGTCATGGCGCGGCAGCGGTTGCGAGAGGACGGCGCCGAGGTTCAGGATCTCATGGGCGGTTTTTGGCGTGACGCCGACATGGCGAATCGCACCATCGGCATAGCGGACGTAGAGCGTGATGCGCGTCATCCAGATGCTGCCGATACGCGCGCTGGTGCCGCGTAGCTGAGCCGCGGGAAGCGGCTGTGACAGGACCCAGAAATCACCGGGGCCGAATCGGCGCTGTGGGGTGGTGCAGTCGAATCGTTCCGGCGTCTTGAACAGGGCCGGCGCCGTCATGCCGGGTGCTGCGCGGACGAGACAAGTCGCCAGGGGGAAGGCGGTCGCGGCAGCGGGCTGTGCAGTCACCAAGCCGAGCGTCCACAGCAGCAAGACCATGACCCACCGCATATATGCCCGTATCCCCATGACATGCCTCGTAAAGCGCGTTCGGCAAAGAACGGTAAACGCGGCTGGCTATGGCATAAAAAAACCCGGCGGCAAGCGCTGCCGCCGGGTCTCGTAAACGCGGCTTGACGCCGTCTCGCTGCTACTTG
Source organism: Sphingomonas sp. BK481 (assembly GCF_014194875.1). Classification (NCBI taxonomy): domain Bacteria; kingdom Pseudomonadati; phylum Pseudomonadota; class Alphaproteobacteria; order Sphingomonadales; family Sphingomonadaceae; genus Sphingomonas; species Sphingomonas sp. BK481. The sequence continues at coordinate 289,008 of NZ_JACIAP010000001.1, forward strand.
GCAGAGACGGGTTCAGCCTTCCCCTTCTTCTTGGGCTTTTTCGGCGCCGCACTTTCAATCGCGAACGAAAGCGCACCATCCTTCATCTTCACCGTCACCTCGCCGCCATGGACCAGTTTCCCGAACAGCAGTTCCTCGGCGAGTGGCTGCTTGATCTTTTCTTGGATCAAACGGCCCATCGGACGCGCTCCGTAGAGCTTGTCATAGCCCTTCTCGGTGAGCCACGCCTTCGACTCGTCATCGAGCTGGATATGGACGCCGCGATCCGCCAGCTGAAGCTCGAGCTGAAGAATGAACTTGTCCACGACCCGGGCGACCACGGTCGTCGGCAGATAGCCGAACGGCACGATCGCATCGAGGCGATTGCGGAACTCCGGCGTGAACATCTTCTGCACCGCCTGTTCGTCCTCGCCTTCACGCGTAAGGTTACCGAAGCCCACCGTCTCGCGCGCCATGTCGCTGGCCCCCGCATTCGTCGTCATGATCAGGATGACGTTGCGGAAATCGACCGACTTGCCGTGCTGGTCGGTAAGGCGCCCGTTGTCCATTACCTGCAACAGGATGTTGAACAGGTCTGGATGCGCCTTCTCGATCTCGTCAAGCAGCAGCACGCAATGCGGATTCTGGTCGACCGCATCGGTCAGCAGACCACCCTGATCGAACCCGACATAGCCCGGGGGCGCACCGATCAGACGGCTGACCGAGTGCCGCTCCATATATTCGGACATGTCGAACCGCTGGAGCGGGATGCCCAAGATCGAAGACAGCTGCTTGGCCACCTCCGTCTTGCCGACGCCGGTGGGGCCGGTGAACAGATAGTTGCCGATCGGCTTCTCTGGCTCGCGTAGACCCGCTCGCGCCAGCTTAATCGCCGAACTGAGCTTCTCGATCGCCGCATTCTGCCCGAACACCACGCGCTTCAGATCTGTTTCGAGCGTGGCAAGTGCGAGCTTGTCGTCGGTCGAAACCGATTTCGGCGGGATGCGCGCCATGGTCGCGATGACCTGTTCGATCTCCTTGGGGGTGATCGTCTTCTTGCGCTTGTTCGGCGGCACCAGCATCTGCATCGCACCGACCTCGTCGATCACATCGATCGCCTTGTCGGGCAGCTTGCGGTCGTTGATGTAGCGCGCGCTAAGCTCCACCGCCGACTTGATCGCGTCGGGGGTGTATTTGACGTTGTGGTGATCCTCGAACGCCGAGCGCAGGCCAGCCAGGATCTTGATTGTATCCTCGATCGTCGGCTCGTTCACATCGATCTTCTGGAAGCGCCGCAGTAGGGCGCGATCCTTCTCGAAATGATTGCGGAATTCCTTGTACGTCGTCGAGCCGATGCAGCGGATTGTCCCGCCTGAGAGCGCCGGCTTGAGCAGGTTTGACGCATCCATCGCACCGCCGCTCGTCGCGCCGGCACCGATGACTGTGTGGATCTCGTCGATGAACAATACCGCGTCCGGCATCTTCTCCAACTCGTTGACGACCGCCTTCAGGCGCTCCTCGAAATCACCACGATACCGGGTGCCTGCCAGCAATGCGCCCATGTCGAGCGAGTAGATCACCGCCGGCTTGAGCACGTCGGGGACCTCGCCCTCGACAATCTTCCGCGCGAGGCCCTCCGCAATCGCGGTTTTTCCGACGCCGGGATCGCCGACATAAAGTGGATTGTTCTTCGAGCGACGGCATAGGATCTGAATCGTGCGATCCACCTCCGGCCCGCGCCCGATCAGGGGATCAACCTTCCCGTTCTTGGCTTTCTCGTTCAGGTCGACCGTGAATTGCTTGAGCGCGCTTTCCGTCTTGCCCTTCTCCTGTCCCTTGGTCGGCTTCTCGTCGTCGGCACCCTTGGGCGTCGAAGCTTCAGTCGGCTGCTGTCCGCCCTTGCCGACGCCGTGGCTGATGAAGCTGACCGCATCGAGGCGGCTCATGTCCTGCTGTTGCAGGAAATAGACGGCATAGCTTTCCCGCTCGCTAAACAAGGCAACGAGCACATTGGCACCCGTCACTTCGTCGCGGCCCGAAGACTGGACATGAAGGATGGCGCGCTGGACGACGCGCTGGAAGCCGCTCGTCGGCGAAGGATCGGTCGCGGCATCGACCTTGAGCGCATCGAGCTCGGTGTCGAGATAATGCGCGACCGTGGTTTTCAGTTCGCCCAGATCGACGTTGCAGGCGCCCATGACCTTCGATCCGTGCTCGTCGTCGATCAACGCCAGCAAGAGATGCTCGAGCGTCGCATATTCGTGGCGTCGGGACGATGCAGCCTCGAGTGCCTTGTGCAGGGTGGTCTCGAGGGCGGGTGCAAATGACGGCATTTACATTACTCCTGTCGGGCCACGCAGACGCAGGCCCTTTGCCACTATGTCGGAACGGTAATCGATCGCATCAAGCACTTGACCCCGCCGGCCTGCGTTCCTGCACCGTCCAAATGCGGACCGCCGAGACGAGGTCGAGGACATCACCGTCTAAATAGGTCGTCGGCGCTGGCGCGGTGGCTAATCGCTCGATCTTTTTTCAACTGGCAGCGCGCAATCTCGCCTTGCAGCACGGTGATCCGCGCATCGAGCTCGGCGACCGAGAGCGAGTCGATGTCCTGACGCACGAGCGCATCGAGGAAATCGTCGGGACGAGAGGGGGCGTCATCCGGATCCATTGCGCCTGTAACGTTGACCCGCACCGGAGTGATGTCAATAAGGCACGGAAATCCAATGGGGCGTCCCGATCACATGACCGCAAAAACCGTGACTCCGCGTTACATCGTCCCTGACATCATGAAGGCAATCGATCCCGACGCTCCGGGAGGCCCTGAAGTGCTCGTCCTTGTGGAGCGCGCCGTGCCGCATCCCGGAGCCGGCGAGGTCCTCGTCAAGGTCGCGGCGGCGGGCGTCAATCGTCCCGAGGTGATGCAACGGCAGGGTAAATATCCGCCGCCGCCCGGTGCCCCGTCGATCTTGGGCATGGAGATTGCCGGGACAATCGTCGCGGTCGGCGACGGGGTCGGCGAGGAACAGATCGGGCAGCGGGTCTGTGCGTTGATCACGGGCGGTGCCTATGCCGAATATACGGTTGCGCCGTTCGGCCAGTGCCTCCCCGTGCCCGAAGCGCTGACGATGGTCGAAGCCGCGGCGATGCCCGAGACTTTGTTCACGGTGTGGACCAACCTGTTTGAGCGTGCCTATGCGACCGAAGGCGATACGGTACTCGTCCATGGCGGCACGAGCGGGATCGGCACGATGGCGATCGGCTTGTGTGCCATCTTCGGGATCGACATCATCGTCACCGCGGGCTCGAAGGCGAAATGCGAAGCCGCGCTCAGCCTCGGCGCGACGCACGCGATCGACTACAAGACCGAGGACTTCGTCGAACGGGTCAAGCAGATCACCGGCGGCAAGGGTGTTGCGGCAGTACTCGATATGGTGGGTGGCGACTATGTCGCGCGTAATCTGCAATGTCTGGCCGAAGACGGGCGGCACGTGTCGATCGCGGTTCAGGGGGGGGCGAATGCGACAGTGCCGCTGTTCGAGATCATGCGCCGTCGTCTGACGTTGACGGGATCGACGCTGCGCCCGCGTGATACCGCATTCAAGTCACTCGTGGCCGACGAACTGGCGCGGACGGTCTGGCCGCATGTCGAGGCCGGCAAGCTCAAGCCAGTGATCGATCGCGTCTTTGCCTTTGCCGACGCCCCGGCGGCGCATGCGCGGATGGAAGCGGGCGATCACGTCGGGAAGATCGTGCTGTCCATGACGTGACGCGACATGCCTGACCAGACTGTCCCCGAGCCGCCTCTGTAGTTCGTGACGGAGGCTGTGCGCAGTCCGATGACTTAGAACAGTCACCGGACTGCGACTGCCATGTCATATTGCGCCGCTAGACAGGACTGCAACGAACAGATTTGCGGGGCAGGCCGATGGACACCGTCACGTTTCCAACCGACGCGTTGCCGATAGCCGATGTGGCGGACATCGCGGACTTCATCCATTCGCGACCCGTTGTGCCTGAACGCGTCGTCGACCGGCGGCAATATCGCACGATCTGGATTTCCGACGTCCATCTCGGCACGCGTGGCTGCAACGCGGCGATGCTCAACGACTTTCTCGACCATGTCGACAGCGAGACGATGTTCCTGGTCGGCGACATGATCGATGGCTGGCGATTGAAGAAGAAATTCTACTGGCCGGCGGCGCATAACGACGTGCTGTGGCGGCTGCTCAAGCGCGCGAAGCGCGGTACGCGGGTCGTCTATATTCCGGGCAACCATGACGAGGTGTTCCGGCAATATTCGGGGCTCGACTTCGGTGGGATCTCGATCCGGCGCAAGGCGATCCACGAGACCGCCGACGGCCGCCGCCTACTGGTTCTGCATGGCGACGAGTTCGACGCCATCACGCTGGCGCATCGCTGGATCGCGCATATCGGGGATGCGGCGTACACATTGCTCATGGGGCTCAACCGGTGGGTGAACGGCGCGCGGCGACGTCTCGGCATGCCCTATTGGTCGCTCTCGAAGCATGCCAAGGCGAAGGTCAAGAACGCGGTCGCCTTCATCTCGCATTTCGAAGAAGTCGTTGCGCACGCGGCCGGCGTGCGGGGGGTCGACGGCGTCGTGTGCGGACACATCCATACGGCGGAAATGCGCGATATCGCCGGCGTTGCCTATTATAACGACGGCGACTGGGTCGAAGGCTGCACGGCGCTTGTCGAGCATTTCGACGGGCGAATGGAACTGCTTCACTGGGCAGACGAGATCGCCGCACGCGAAATCGACAACGTCGTCACGCTGGCCGCCTGACCCACGTCAATTCGGCTCATGCCGCGGTTACACAAGGAGACCCCGATGCGTATCGCGATCGTCACCGATGCCTGGAGCCCGCAAGTCAACGGCGTGGTTCGCACCTTGCAGTCCGTCCGGCGGGAACTCGAAGCGGTGGGTCATCAAGTGCTGATCATATCCCCCGCGCAGTTCGCCTCGATGCCGTGTCCGACCTATCCCGAGATTCGGCTGGCCTTTGCACGGTCGGGCGCAGTCGGACGATTGCTCGAAAGCTTTGGTGCCGATGCGATACACCTCGCGACGGAAGGTCCAGTCTGCCTCGCTGCACGAACCTGGTGCCTGGCCCGAGATCTGCCGTTCACGACCGCCTATCATACCCAGTTTCCCGATTATATCGCGGCACGGACGGGCGCGAACCCCGCCTGGATATGGCGCTATATTCGCTGGTTCCATCGTCCCGCCGAGTCGATCCTGGTCTCCACGCCCTCTGTCGCGGCAACACTTACCGCACAGGGGCTGCATCAGGTTCGCGAATGGGGGCGAGGCGTCGATTTTGCACAATTCGGGCTGGACGGCGCCCGTGATCCGGAGATGGCGGCGCTCCCCGGGCCGATCCTGCTCTATGTTGGGCGCGTCGCTGTCGAGAAGAATGTCGAGGCCTTTCTGTCGTCCGCGCATCGGGGAACGAAGGTGGTGGTCGGCGACGGGCCCGCGCGCGCCGCGCTTGCACGTCGCTTCCCCGATGCCGTGTTTCTCGGTCAGCGCGACGGACAAGGGCTGGCTGCGGCCTATCGGACTGCGGACGTTCTCGTCTTTCCGAGCCGCACCGATACGTTCGGGCTGGTCATGATCGAGGCGCTGGCGTGCGGGACTCCCGTTGCAGCCTATCCCGTCGCAGGCCCGATCGACGTACTCGACCCGCGCGTTGGCGTGATGCATGAGGATCTCGACGAAGCGATCGCGGCGGCACTGACCCGCGATCCTGTCGCCTGCGCCGCCTATGCTGCCCGGTACAGCTGGCCCGCAAGTGCGCGCCAGTTTCTGCGTGCCCTTGTTCCGCTTGCCCGTCCACTCGATCAACCGCGCATGGCGGCATGATGCGACGCGACGATCGCGCGCTTGCCTGTTAGCCATGGGCGCACTAAGTCGTGTGTCATGTCAGGCCGCTCCGAAAGGGGCGGCCCTTTCTATTTTTACGGAGTTTCCGCCGTGGCCCAGCCGCTCATGCCCCATGCGACCGCCGCTTGGATGGTCGACAACACTGCGCTCAGTTTCGAACAGATCGCAGATTTTTGCGGTCTGCACATTCTCGAGATCCAGGCGATCGCCGACGACACCACGTCGACCAAGCTGACGGGGCGCGATCCCGTCCGCGCGCATGAGGTCACGCAGGACGAGATCGACAAGGGCGCGGCCGACCCCGATTATCAGCTCAAGATGATCAAGGGTCCCGAGCAGGTCCGCCGGACCAAGGGCCCGCGTTACACGCCGGTGTCTAAGCGTCAGGACAAGCCCGATGGCATTGCCTGGATTATCCGCAATCATCCCGAAATCACCGATGGCGCAATCTCGCTGCTGATCGGCACGACGCGCACGACGATCGCTGCGATCCGTGACCGTAGCCACTGGAACATCGCCAACATCACGCCAAAGGACCCGGTCACGCTTGGCCTGACGTCGCAGCGCGAACTCGACGCCGCGGTTGCCAAGGCCGCCAAGGCGGCGGGTATGGAAGCACCGACCGACACGCGTCTCGAAGGTGATCGTGAGGCGCTGCTCGAGCAGCTTCGTAACGAGCGTACGCAGGCAGCGGCGGACGCGCAGTTCGTCGCAGAGGGCGGTGTCCTGCCGGTCAAGCCGCTGTTTGACGACCCCTTCAAGCGCTGAACGTTCCCGGTCCCCGCATGGCACGGTGCGGGGCCGGTACAGGCTATCGAATAGGTTTGCGGTCCTGACGGCGCGGGGATGGCCGGCGGCACAGGGCATTGAGGGCACGCGGCATGGCTGATGCGCGTGTCGGCCCGGGGACTATCTCTGGCGCCTGGCGGTTGCTACCTGCAGCACATGACGTCGCTGCCGGCTCCACAAGATGAACCGCTAACACACAAGGGGCTGGTCTACCCTTTGGGCCACCGCGAGCCCGAACCCGGTAACGTAATTCGCATCGCTCCCGGCGTTGACTGGGTACGCCTCAAAATGCCCGGTCCGCTGCGCCACGTGAACTGCTGGATGCTCGCCGATGGCGACGGCGACGCGCTCGTCGATATGGGCATGAATACGCCGGAAGCGCGCGACGCCTGGACCGCAATCCTTGCAGGGCCGAAGTCGGGCGTCCGCATCACCCGCGTGATCGGCACGCATTTTCATCCCGATCATATCGGCCTTGCTGGTTGGCTATGCGAAACGCACGACGCGGCGCTCGTCATGACCCGAGGTGAATGGCTGACCGCACGAATGCTGGCGGCTGATGCCAGGGATGCCGTTCCTGCTGAAATGCTGGCATTCTGGCGCGGTGCGGGCTGGGACAGTACGCAGATCGCGCATGCCAGTGCGAAGGGGTGGGCGGGATTCCGCAAGATCATCACGCCGCTTCCCTTGGGTTACACGCGGATCACCGACGGTGACGTGTTGACAGTAGGCCGCGATGACTGGCGGGTCGTGATTGGGTCGGGCCACAGCCCAGAGCATGCATGCCTTCTTAACGAAGCATCGGGCATCCTGATCGCCGGGGATCAGGTTCTGCCCAGTATCAGTCCCAATATCTCTTTGGGCATCACCGAGCCGCATGCGGATCCGCTGGGCGAATGGTTTGCCGCGATCGCCCGGCTGAAGACATTGCCCGCAGATTTGCTGGTCCTGCCGGGGCATGGCGATCCGTTTACTGGTCTTCATACCAGGCTTGACGCGATGGATCGTGAGCACCGCGAACTGCTCGAACAACTCGCTGCCTTTCTCGCCGAGCCGCGTCGTGCGGTCGAGTGTTTCGGACGGCTATTCCGGCGCGCGATCGGCCCCGATCTGCTCGGCATGGCGACGGGTGAAGCGCTCGCGCATCTGCGTCGGCTCGAGGTCGAGGGTCGCGCCGTTCGGGACAGTGTCGATGGCGTGTGGTGGTGGCGCGCAACGTGAGCTAGCATCGGATCAAAGCCGGCAGGAGAGGCCCCATGTGCGACGAGCATACCGCAGACGATAACGAACACTATCTCGCCGCCATGTCGCGGCGCCAGTTCGGCGTGATGACCGGGGCCGCAGGCCTTGCGATGCTGTTGCCCGTGCCGGCCGATGCGAAGCCGATCACCGGACGCGACGTGTCGATCAAGACGCCCGATGGCCAGGCTGACGCCTATTTCGTCGCGCCGGCTACCGGGACTTATCCGGGCGTGCTTGTCTGGCCAGACATCATGGGCCTGCGTTCGGCGTTCCGTCAGATGGCCGATCGGCTCGCGCAGTCGGGTTATGCCGTTCTGGTCGTGAATCAATTCTATCGGTCGACCAAGGCACCGTTCCTTAGCCCCGGTGAATCCTACGACCAGCCGGCCGTCCGCGCTCGAATTGCACCCTTTCGTGATGCGCTTACGCCCGAGGGTACGGTCCGTGACGCCAAATCCTTCACCGCGTTCCTAGATGCGCAACCGCAGGTGGATCGCAAGCGCGGGTTGGCGACCACCGGCTATTGCATGGGCGGGCCGATGGTGATCCGCACCGCTGCTGCGGTATCGGGACGCATCCGTGCGGGGGCGACGTTTCACGGCGGGGGTTTCGTGACCGACACACCCGATAGCCCGCACCGCCTGATCCCCGCATTAAAAGGCGGCTATCTGATCGCAATAGCGGCGAACGACGATGCGCGCGCGCCGACCGAGAAGGATGTCCTGCGGGCAGCCTTCGCGGCAGCAAAGCGTCCGGCGGAAATCGAGGTCTATCCGGAAACGATGCACGGATGGTGCCCGCCCGACAGCAAGGTCTATAATCCGGTGCAGGCGGACCGTGCGTGGGGCCGTATGCTCGCGCTGTTCGCCACGGCGCTGGCGTAGGACACATCGCCGCTTCGTTCGACGGCACAACCCGCTGGGTGCGATCCGCGATCGCATCTTGACGGGACGGCATCGCCATGAGACCATCGTTCACTCTATGTTCTTGAGGGGCGGGCCATGACGTTGACGCTGTATTCGAATCCGATGTCGCGGGGGCGTATTGCTCGCTGGATGCTCGAGGAGACCGGGGCCGCTTACGATACGGTAATGCTCGATTATGCGACAACGATGAAGGCGGCGCCGTATCTTTCGGTCAATCCGATGGGCAAGGTGCCGGCTATCGTCCATGACGGCCACGTCGTTACCGAATGCGGCGCGATCTGCGCCTATCTGGCCGACGCCGTGCCCGAGGCACAATTGGCGCCGACGGCCGACGAGCGGGCCGACTATTATCGATGGCTATTTTACGCGGCCGGGCCTCTGGAGGCCGCGATTACCAACCGATCGCTCGGCGTGGTCCCGACCGAGACGCAGCAGCGGATGGTCGGTTATGGAAGTTTCGAGGCCGCGATCGCGGGACTTGAGCATGCCGTTGCGGCGCATACCTATATCGCGGGCGAACGCTTCACGGCAGCCGATGTCTATGTGGGTGCCCAGGTCATATGGGGATTACAGTTCGGCACGATGCCGACGCTTGCAGCATTCGAGGCCTATGCCGCCCGCCTGACCGAACGCGCGGCCTATCGGCGGGCAGCAACGCTGGATGATGACGCTATGGCCAAGATGGCGTCATGAGGTTGCGCTAGGAGGTCGAATGCCCGATCAGGTGGCCTAGGACGCGAGCTAACCCGCCAGCGCCTTTGGCCCCATCGCGCGGGCATTCGTCAACTCGGCCACGTGCCCCCGCACTCCCAAGGCGATCGCCGCGTGGATCGACGATCAAAACGGCGAGCGCGCGCTTGTGTCGCTATCGCTCCCATAGTGGGGAAGCCTGAAGCTAGTCTCTCGGCATCACTCGTATCCGCCAATCACGGCATTCAGGAAGCTGGGGAAGGGGCCGTTCCACCCGTCAACCGGCGCGTCGGGCACGGTACTGCGGCGGGTGGCCCGCACGGGATTGACCTTTGGCTCGCGTGCCTGCTCGGGCATGGCGGTCGACGGTGCTGGCGGCACTGTCGGCACCGGGGCCGCGGCAGGACGTTCCGCGACGGGCGCGATGGGCATTGCCGGAGCAACACGAGGAAGCGCAGGCTGTGCGGCAGGGACCGGTTCGTCAATCGGCGTCCGAGCCCAGCGCGACGGTTTCGGCGTCGCGGCGGGCAAGGGCGCTGCGATCTCTGCGGCCGCCATCACTGCGTCCTCGACGGCATGGGCAACCACATCGGCACGCGGCACCCGCCGGGTCCGCGACCGTTCGCGCCGCGGTGGCAGTTCTTCATTGCTATCGGACGGCGCGGTAGCCGCCGGAGCCAGCGCTCTCGGCTCGGACAGCTTGAGCCGCTCGATCGTCTGGCCCGTCAGCTTTTCGATATTCTGGATATTCTCGGAATCGTCGGGTGCGACGAAGGTATAGGCTGTGCCCGTCGCGCCCGCACGGCCCGTGCGGCCGATCCGGTGGACATAATCGTCGGGATGCCATGGCGCGTCATAGTTGAAGACCGTCGACACGCCTTTGATGTCCAGACCACGTGCGGCGACGTCCGAGGCGACGAGGATCGTCACCGCACCGTTCTTGAACAGGTCCAGTTCGGCGAGCCGCTGGGGCTGCTCCATGTCGCCATGGATTTCACCTGATTTGTAACCCGCCTGCTTCAACACCTTGTTGAGGTCGCGCACGGTCGTCTTGCGATTGCAGAAGATGATCGCGTTGGTGACCTCGTCCTGCGCCAGGATCCGGCGCAGTGTCTCGCGCTTCGCGGTCTGGCTGGCGACCGGGACCAGATACTGCTTGATGTTGAGGTTGGTCGATGCAGGGCGCGAGACCTCGATCGTTTTAGGGTTCGAGAGAAACTTGTCCGCCAACTTCTTGATCGGCGGCGGCATCGTTGCCGAGAACAGAAGCGTCTGGCGCGACTTGGGCAGCTTGGTGCAGATTTCTTCGATGTCGGGGATGAACCCCATGTCGAGCATCCGGTCCGCCTCGTCGATGACCAGCAGCGAACAGCCGTTGAGCATGATCTTGCCGCGGCCGAACAGGTCCATCAGCCGGCCCGGCGTCGCGATCAGGACGTCGACGCCCTTTTCGAGCGCGGCGAGCTGGTCGCCCATCGACACGCCACCAATGAGCAGCGCCATCGAGAGATGCGAATTGACGCCGTATTTCTCGAAGTTTTCGGCAACCTGCGCGGCCAGTTCGCGGGTCGGCTCGAGGATCAGCGAGCGCGGCATCCTGGCGCGGCTGCGGCCGTGGGCAAGAATGTCGATCATCGGCAGCACGAACGACGCGGTCTTGCCGGTGCCCGTCTGGGCGATGCCGATGATGTCACGCATCATGAGAACCGAAGGGATCGCGCCGGCCTGGATCGGCGTCGGCTCGGTATAGCCGGCGTCAGTGACCGCCTTCAGGAGTTCTTCGGAAAGGCCGAGATCGGCAAAGCTCATTTATATGTCCGGGAAAAGGAGGGCGCGCATTATTCCCTCAAGCGCCCCGCCGCTCGCGGATTTCCAGCAAAATGTCAAGGAAAGCGGGTGGCGGCACGACGAAAGTCGCACATCACCCGTACGGTCTTGTCTATTGCTTGAGCTTCAGCGTCTTGAAGTCATCGATTTCGCAGCGTGCCCCAGACCGCATGCGAATCGCGTCGCGATCGCGACATATCAGACCGTCACCGCTCGGCCGCAGGTAGAAGCCCGGATAATAGTCGAGTGGTTTGCAGTCGCCATCAAGCTTCGCGCGCAACCGCGTGCCGTCCTGCATGACGAGATCGACCGAGCCCGGCTGGCCGAGAAAGGCGCCCGCTATCTCCGCGACGGCGACGCATTTGGGCCCCTTGCGCTCCTTCCACTCGCGCGGCTTCGACAAGGGCGCGCTACCGACGGGTTGGGCCGATCGCCTGAACATGCGGGGGACGCGGATGATGATCCGCTCGTGGATCGAGACTTGCGTGATCTCGACGCGCGCGCGCGCCGGCACGGCGGGGTTCGCCACGGCCGCGAGGGGGGCGGTGAGGGCGAGGAGGGAGGCGGGAAGCGCAGGGTGAATCATGATGTCGCTAAGCAGCGTTAACCGCGATCGTTGAACGGGAGGTGAATTGCGCTTAGCGGCGCTGTCATGACGCCCGAACAGACACAGATGCTCGATGCGCTTGCCCCGCAACTCGAGCGCAAGTCCATCGTCACCGATGCCGCCGATATCGCCCCCTGGCTCGAGGACTGGCGCGGCCGGTTCCACGGTGCAGCCCCGCTGATGTTCGCTCCGTCGTCGGTTGCCGAGGTATCGGCGATCGCCCAGGCCGCGCTGGCGTTCCGCGTCCCGTTGGTACCGCAGGGCGGCAACACGTCGATGGTCGGCGGGGCGACGCCGCCCGCCGATGGCCGTGCCGCCCTGCTGTCGCTGCGCCGTCTCAACCGCATCCGGTCGATCGATGCCGAGGCAGGCCTCGCGGTGGTGGAGGCAGGCGCTATTCTCGCCGATCTCGACGACGCCGCACAGGCGGCCGGCCAGCGCTTCCCGCTGACGCTCGGTGCCCGCGGCAGCGCGACGATCGGCGGCCTGGTCTCGACCAATGCCGGTGGCACGCAGGTGCTGCGGTTCGGGACGATGCGCGGACTGGTCGCAGGGGTCGAGGCGGTGCTGCTCGACGGCAGCGTCCATGACGGCCTGTCTGCGCTGAAGAAGGACAATCGCGGCTACGACATCGATCAGCTGCTGGTCGGATCCGAGGGAACGCTGGCGATCGTCACCGCAGCCACATTGCGGCTGGTGCCAGCCGTGGCCGCACGCGCGGTCGCCTGGGTCGGGGTCTCCGGACCCGACAGCGCGCTCCGGCTGCTCCGCCGCTTGCAGGCGGCGACCGACCGTGTCGAAAGCTTCGAGATCCTGCCCCGCGAAACGCTAGCGGCAGCGGTCGCGCATCTCCCGGGAACGCGTGCGCCGCTCGACGGCGACCATGCCTGGCATGTCCTGATCGAGGCAACCGCACCGTCCATGGACGGCGAGACCCCCGCGGCGCTGCTCGAACGGCTGCTGGGCGCCGCGCTGGAGGCAGGGCAGGCCGAGGATGCCGTGATCGCCGCCAGCGAGGCGCAGGCCGCGGCATTCTGGCGGATCCGTGATTCCCTGTCCGCGGCCGAACGTGCGCTCGGCCCCGCCACGCAGCACGACATCTCGGTCCCGGTCGAGGCGATGCCGCGCTTCATGATCGATGCCGCTCGGGCCTGCGAGGCGCGGTTTCCTGGCACGCATGCCAGCGGGTTCGGCCATCTGGGCGACGGCAATGTCCATTTTCACGTCCGCGCCCCGCAGGGCACCGATCCCGCGCGCTGGTATGCCGAGGATGCGCCGGTCGTGACGCGCTTCGTCGACGATCTGGTCGTCGCGGCCGGAGGATCGATCTCCGCAGAGCACGGGATCGGCCAGATGAAGATTGGCGAGCTGGAGCGGTTGTCGTCGCCGGCACGGCTGACGATCCTGCGCGCGGTGAAGACCGCATTCGATCCGCACGGGCTGCTGAACCCCGGCAAGCTCGTCACGCTTGCACGGGCAGGCGTCACGCCATAGAGCCTCGCGCCAATCGCCGGCGTCCTGCCGCCCAGATCCTCTGACGAAACACTGGAGATATATGATGGCCAGCGCACCGCAGCTTCCGCTCTTCTACAATGGCCTAGAGCCGCTTTCGAGCGACACCCACGCCGATTACAAGGTTCGCCCGCAGGAGAGCGCGCCGTTCCTCGTCGGCCAGCATGCGATCCCGATCACCGTCGACGAATTCCCGCTGGTGCAGCGTCACATGCCGATCGTCTTCTCGGTCGGCGACGATGCGATCCCGCTGGCGCTGATGGGCCTCAACGAGGGCGTCAACGTCTTCATCAATGACGACGGCAAGCTGACAGAGAACACCTTCTACGTTCCCGCCTATATCCGCCGCTATCCGTACATGCTCGCGCGGCTGCATCCCGATGCGCAGGAGCTGTCGCTCTGCTTCGATCCGACCTCCGATGCGCTCGGTGCGTTCGACGAGGGCGACGCGCTGTTCGCGGATGGCGCGCCGACCGAGGTCACCAAGTCGATCCTGGCGTTCAACGAATCGTTCGAACAGGCCGGTGCGCGCACCCAGAACTTCATGAAGGAGCTGCGCGAACTCGGCCTGCTGATGGACGGCGAAGTCTCGATCCAGCCCGACGGTGCCGAGCAGCCCTTCGTCTATCGCGGGTTCCAGATGGTCAACGAGGAGAAGCTGATCGACCTGCGCGGCGATGCGCTGCGCAAGATCAGCAAGTCGGGGATGCTGCCGCTGCTCTACGCACACCTGTTCTCGCTCGCGCTGATGCGCGACATCTTTGCCCGCCAGGTCCAGCTCGGCAAGACGCCGCTGCCGCAGCTCGGCGGCTGATCCGTCCGCGCCGACCGATCGCAGCGCGGTCGGTCGGCGCACCGGATGCCGGTCGCTCGCGCTGGGATCCCGGGCTGCGATCGTTGCGGCGCAGAATTTTTCGCGTCGGGGTTGAACCAAAATCCCGCTCGCCCATTTTAGACCTGTACGGCACCGTGTCCCCCCCTTTCGCGGCGTCGTACGGCACGCTTCTAGCGTGCCTCCTCCCTGAACCTTGGCCACCTCGTGCTTCGCGCACGGGGTGGTTTTTTTATGTGCCAAGCTGGGATCCCGCTGCGGGGAACTGGTGTCGCTGGCGCTGGCCCTTATTCGGCCGCTGCGGCCCGGGTGGTGGCCGATGCGCCCATGGCCAGCGCCTCGTTCGTCAAGGCCGTGAGAAGCGCCTTGAGCAGCCGCACCGTCGCATCCACGCCGGTGCCCAGCCCGTCGAACTGGCGATCCAGATAGAGCGATCGATCGAATTCGAGCTGGATCGCGTGGATCCCCGCGGTGGGACGTGCGTGCCGTTCGAGGATATGCCCCCCGGCATAGGGCGCGTTGCGGGCAAAGGGCAGGCCTGTATCCGCGATCTCGGTCTCGAGGCGGGCGAGGAAGCGCGGATCGGCGCTGCGGCCGAAACGGTCCCCCAGCACGATCCGGGGCGGGCTGCCGCCCGGTACGCCCGCCGCCGAGAGCGGCGGCATCGAATGGACGTCGAGGAGGATCGCGATCCCGAACCGCGCCTGCGCTGCGGCCAACGCGTCGCGCACCGCGTCATGATAGGGGCGGTGGTCGTTGGCGATCCGGCTGAAGATGTCCGCGTCTGTAAACCGGCGCCGCCAGAGATCGGGCGCGGCGGCTGCCCGACGCGGCACCAGGCCGAGGCCGCTTCGCAGCTTGGCGGAGGGTTGAGGCTGCGCCATCGGGTTCGCCCCCTCGTCCACGCGGGGATCGCGTTCGGCCTCGCTGCGGTTCAGGTCGATCCAGGCGCGTGCCCGGGTCTGCACGATCATCGTCTCGACCGTCCGTGCCCGGGTGGCGACGATGTCGATATGACGGTCCTCGAGCGCCACCACGGTGTCGAACGGGACGCGTAACGCCTCGCGCAAGGCGGGCGGATAGTCGCGACCGGCATGCGGTACCGACATCACCACCGGGCTGGCAGGCGGCAGGTCGCCGAAGCGCGTGAACGAAGGAGACTGCATGCGGAAAAGCGTAGGGCGCATTGCATGAACGGGCAAACGATCTGGAAATCTTAACTGCTTATGGAGTAACGGACCGCTAAATCACGGGAATATATCGATGTTGCGAATCCTGCTGGCCGAGGATGATCAGGTCATGCGCGAATATCTTACCCGCGCCCTGCAGCGATCGGGGTATGCGGTGACCGCGGTCGACCGTGGCACCGCGGCGATTCCGCTGCTCGAGACCGAGACGTTCGACCTGTTGCTGACCGATATCGTGATGCCCGAGATGGACGGCATCGAGCTGGCACAGCGTGCCGGCGAGCTCTGCAAGAATCTTCGCGTCATGTTCATCACCGGCTTTGCAGCGGTCACGCTGAAGGCGGGCAAGACGATGCCGCAGGCGCGCGTGCTGTCCAAACCCTTCCATCTCCGCGACCTGGTGACCGAGGTCGATCGGCTGTTCGAGATGGATAATGCAACAAGCTTCAATTGAGCGCTTGCGCCCCGCGATAAGCGCGGCTAGTGGAGCGCTCCGGCGGGCGTGTAGCTCAGTGGTAGAGCACTGTGTTGACATCGCAGGGGTCGCAAGTTCAATCCTTGCCACGCCCACCGTGGAATTGACCCTACCCGGTCTTTCTCGTCTTTGCAGACAGAAAGCCGGGTAGGGATAATTCGAAGCAGAGGATGTCCTCAGGGACTTCCGGGCTTCCCAAACCCCATCATGTCATTTCTGGATCTTCGTGAGCACGGCCCTTCAAGGGGGCCGGACTCGGGAGCGCGGATCACTGCGCTCTTGCGGGATCAGAAGCCCAGCCGCGCGCGGGCGACGATACGGTCGCCGCTGTGTCGCGCATCCGCAAACGGGCCGGTCGCATCGGCGCGTGCGATGTCGGTGCCGATATAATCGACCCCGAGCGTCAGCGGCCCCTGCTGGCGTTCCACGCCCAATCGCCAATCGGTATAGCTGCCACCGGGACGCAGCCGCTGTATGCGCAGCGGATCCGTCGTGGTGCCCGAGGAGTGCCCGATACCTGCGAGCAGCGTGTAGGGCGTCCCGGGGATCCCAGCATCGGCATTCGCATAAAGATAGACGTTGCTGCCCCCCAGCGCATCCTGCGACGGGGCGAACTCGATCCCGCCGACCAGACGGGCCGGACCATAGCTGTACCGCGCGGACGCGCCGATCTCGGCATAGTCCATCCCGGTGCGCGCGCCGGCGAACAGATGCCCGGTCGCGGACGTCCGGAGCGTGACCGCGCCCAGATCCCACCCCGTCGCCAGCATGACGTCGACGACCGCGTCGGCGCCCGCGTGGCGGTCGGCGTTGCGGAGCGTCGTCACGCGCGCTGTCGCGTCGATCCTGCCGAGCGAGGCCGCCGCATCCGCGGACAACACCGCGCGGCCCTCGCTCCAACTGAGCCCGCGGCGTGCCTCGTCGGTGGCGACCTCGATCCCGCCGGAGGGCGCGACCTGTGCCCGCACGGACGTTGGGAGAAAGGCTGCCGTGCTGCACAGGGTCAGCGCGAGTGTGTGCGTGAAGGGGCGCGTCATCCTGCGGCCAACGCTCCGTGGATCTGATCAAGTTCGGCGCGGAGTACGTCATGGTCTTCCTGCGCCATGGCGGTCACGTCGTGATGCAGGTCGCGCGTCTTCGCGGCGACCTCGCGTGCGATCGCGGCGCGGCTGCTGCTGCACCATCCCGGCTGGTGGCCCGCCGCAACGCCATCGCGCGCAAAGTTACGCGTTATCAGCGTGCCAGAAGACGCCTTGGCGTGCCGGTCGACGATCATGTTGGCGGTCCAGGCACAACGCAGCGTCGAGGATTGCCCCGCGGGTGCGACCGCGCCGATCTGGCGGTGTTCGACGACGACCGCGCCGCGATAACGGACCTCCACGGGGCCGCTGTGATGATCGACCCGCGACGTGTGTTCGATGGTCGGTGCGGCCATGGTGGCGGCGGTCGCGAGCGCGAGGCCGGCGAGCAACATATGGGTCATGTTCGTCTCCTTTCGGGTCCCGGCTTATGCTGGCCGGTGACGCTTCCAAGTCTGGGCACGGTCGATTGACCATGGCCTGTGAACGCGCGCGTCTGGCGGTTCGTTGCGCGGGTACCGCGTCGGACCGGGGGTGCGACGTGCTGCGTCCGGCAATTCGGGGCAGCGCGTCACGGCGGCGTGGTGGTGTTGACACGCCATTTACCGCGGGTATGGCAGGGCGCTCAGAGCGTCGGTTGCAGCGACTTTGGATGATCCGGTATGGTCCGCGCCCGTGCGCGGCGACGCCGGCCCCGGTCCACTGGCGCACGCCGCATGCCGTTTACAGGAACGATCTCCATGACCGACGATCCGATCATCATCGCCAGCTATGCCCGCACGCCGATGGGTGGATTCCAGGGGGCGCTGTCAGGGGTTACCGCGACCGAACTCGGCGCGACGGCGGTCAAGGCGGCGGTCGAGCGCGCACGGGTCGACCCGGCTGTGATCGACCGCATCTATATGGGCTGCGTCCTGCCCGCCGGGCTAGGACAAGCGCCCGCGCGGCAGGCGGCACTCGGTGCGGGGCTTCCCGATTCGGTCGAGGCTACCACGATCAACAAGATGTGCGGATCCGGAATGCAGGCCGCGATCATGGGGTTCGAGGCGCTTGCCGCCGGGACCGTCGACGTGGTCGTCGCGGGCGGGATGGAAAGCATGACAAATGCGCCCTTCCTGCTCGCCAAGCATCGCGGCGGCGCGCGGATCGGCCATGACGTCGTCTCCGATTCGATGATGCTGGACGGTCTCGAGGATGCCTATGAAAAGGGCAAGCCGATGGGCGCCTTCGCCGAGGACACGGCGGGTACCTATCAATTCACACGGGCAGACCAGGACGCGTTCGCGCTCGAAAGCCTGGCGCGGGCGAGTGCGGCGGTCACCGGGGGCCATTTTCGCGACGAGGTCGTGCCGGTGACGGTCAAGACGCGCGGCGGTGACGTCGCGGTCGTCGAGGACGAGCAGCCGGGCAAGGCAAAGCCCGAGAAGATCCCGGGCCTGCGCCCCGCCTTTGCCAAGGACGGGACGATCACCGCGGCGACCTCGGCCTCGATCTCGGATGGGGCCGCGGCGCTGGTCCTGACGCGGGCGAGCGTCGCCGCGCGGCTGGGGCTGGCGCAGGAGGCGCGGATCGTCGCGACCGCCGCGCATGCGCACGCCCCCGCGCAGTTCACGACCGCACCCGTCTCGGCGATCCGCAAGGTGCTTGACCGCGCGGGCTGGTCGGTCGGGGACGTCGACCTGTTCGAGGTGAACGAGGCGTTCGCGACGGTGGCGATGATCGCGATGCGCGACCTCGCAATCCCGCGTGACCGGCTGAACGTCAATGGCGGCGCAACCGCGCTCGGCCATCCGATCGGTGCAAGCGGCGCGCGGATCATCGCCACGCTGGTTGCCGCACTCAAGGCGCGCGGTCTGCGCAAGGGCGTGGCGGCGTTGTGCATTGGTGGCGGCGAGGCAACGGCGGTCGCGGTCGAACTCGTCTGACGCAGCCCGCCTTTGCCCTGGCGTCAGGTCTTTGGCGAAAGAGGCTTTTCGCCGGCGGTGCAATGCTGGCATGAGCCCGCGATGACCATTATCGCGCGATCGCGTCGCCTGTCCGCCGTCCTTCTCCTTCCGCTCGCGCTCCCGACGCCAGGCATCGCGCAGAGCGTCGCCCCATCGCCCGTCGCCGAGACGCCGCCGGTGATCGTCGTCACCGGCCGCGGCTTGGCGGATGCACCAGGTGACCGGGCCTATGATATTGTCACGATCGAGCGCGACCGCATCCAGTCGAGCGCGAGCAACCGGCTGGAAACCGTGCTCGCCGATGTCGCGGGGCTGCAGCAGTTCCGCCGCTCGGATTCACGCAGCGCCAACCCGACCAGCCAGGGCATTTCGCTGCGCGGCATCGGTGGCAATGCGTCGAGCCGCGCGCTGCTGCTGTTCGACGGCGTCCCGCAGGCTGACCCGTTCGGCGGCTGGGTCGCGTTTCCCGCCTATGCGACGGGCCGGCTCGGCCGGATCCGCGTCACGCGTGGCGGCGGCAGCGGCTATCAGGGGCCGGGCGCACTTGCCGGCACCGTCGAGCTCGAAAGCGCCAGTCCCGACCAGCTGGCCCCGTTCCAGGCGGGCATCGCCTATGGCAGCCGCGACTCGGTCGACGCGCAGGCCTCCGCGGCGCTGGTCCGCGACGGCGGTTTCGCGGTCGTGTCGGGCGCTTATACGCGCGGCGACGGCTTCACGCCGACGGTCGCGGGGTCGCGCGGCGCGGTCGATCGCCCGGCGCCGTATGAACAGGCGTCGGGCGCCGTGCGCACGGTGATCGCCGTCGACGCGACCACCGAACTGCAGCTGAACGCGAGCGCCTTCACCGATACGCGCGACCGCGGTTCCGATTTCACGGACAATCGCAGCGAGGGCGCGGATGCCAGCCTGCGGCTAGTCGGCCGGGGGCGCTGGGGCTATTCGCTGCTCGGTTATCTTCAGACTCGCGCCTTTGCCTCGAGCTTTGGCAGCATTAATGCGGCACGCAGCGCGACGACCCAGTCGCTCGACCAGTATAATACGCCCGCGACCGGGCTCGGTGCGCGGTTCGAGCTTCTCCCGCCGCTAGGTGAGGCGATCACCCTGCGGCTCGGCGCGGACATTCGCGACGTCAGCGGCAAGACGCAGGAGCTGTTCTTTTTTGCCGGCGGCAATCCGACGCGGCGACGCGAGGCGGGGGGCAGTTCGACCACGTCGGGGCTGTTCGCGGACGGCAGCCTCGTCGCGGGCGATGTGACGTTCAGCCTTGGCGGGCGGATCGACCGCTGGACGATCGACCAGGGTTATCTGTCGGAACGACCGCTCGCCGGGGGGCTGCCGGTCACCGACCTGCGCTATGCCGATCGCGAGGGCACCGAAACGACGGGCCGCGCGGGGATCGCCTATCGTCCCGTCGACGCGGTTACGCTCCGTGTCGCAGGCTATCGCGGCTGGCGGCTGCCGACGCTCAACGAACTCTATCGCCCGTTCCGCGTCGGCAACGACACGACCGCGGCCAATGCGCTGCTGTCGCCAGAGCGGCTGACCGGGGTCGAGGGTGGGGTCACGCTGGCGCCCGCGCCTGGGGTCAGCATCGCCGCGACCTATTTCTACAACAGGCTGAAGGACGCGATCGCCAACGTCACGCTCTCGTCGACCGCGACGAGCGCGTCGCGCGTCCGCCGCAACCTCGACGCGATCCGCGCGCATGGGTTCGAGATCGATGCTGCGTATCGCCCCGGCCCGATCGGCGTCCAGGCCTCGTGGTCGCACGTCAATTCGACCGTGGACGCCTCGGCCGCCGCGATCGCGCTCGACGGGCTGCGTCCGGCCCAGACGCCGCGCGACCAGGTATCGGCGACGGTCGACTGGCGCCGCGATGCCGCCGCCGCATCGCTGACGGTGCGCCATGTCGCGCGCCAGTTCGACGACGATCAGAACAGCCGCAGCCTCGATCCCGCAACCACGCTCGACGCCTATGCGGCCTATCCGCTTACCCGCGCGCTGGTCGTCGAGGCGCGCGCGGAAAACCTGTTCGATGAAACTGTCGAGGCGGGAATCAGCAGCGGCACGATCGTCGAACGTGCGACGCCGCGCACGCTCTGGATCGGGCTGCGCTACGCCATGCGGTAACGGACGGATCGGGGCCGGGCGAGGGCGGGCAGGCGGGAAGGTCATCGACGATGCCGCGCGAGCGCTCTATCCCGCGCGGGTGATCGATATTCCCGCCCCGCTCCGCCTGCGCCTCGACGGCGACGCTCTCGTCCGCAACTGGCAGACGCTCGACCGCATGAGTGGCCGCGCCGCGTGCGGCGCGGCGGTCAAGGCGAACGGCTATGGCCTCGGCGCGGTCGAGGTCGCGCGGCGTCTGGCGGGGGCGGGGTGTCGCGACTTCTTCGTCTCCAACTGGCGCGAGGCCGTCGAGCTTGCGCCGCTCGGCCTCGCGGTGTCCGTCCTGCACGGGGTCCGCGACGAGGACATGGTGGCGGCCCGCGCCGGGGTCGCGCGTCCGGTGCTGAACACGCCGGCACAGGTCGCGCGCTGGAAGGCCGGGGGCGGGGGCGCGTGCGACGTCATGGTCGACACAGGGATGAACCGCCTCGGCGTGTCCGGGCAGGATATCGCCGACGGGCTGCTCGACGGCCTCGAAATCGAGACGCTGATGAGCCATCTCGCCTGCGCCGATGAGGACGCGGCGATGAACGCGGTACAGCGCGATCGGTTCGCGGCGTTGCAGGGCATGACGGGCGCGCGGCGGATGAGTCTCGCCAATTCCGCCGGCATCGCGCTGGGGCACGACTATGCGTTCGATCTGACACGGCCGGGATTGGCGGTGTATGGCGGGGTGCCGCGAGGGGAATTGGGCGATGCGGTCGTGCCCGTCGTGACGATGGAAGCGCAGGTCCTTCAGCGTCGCCTCGTTCGGGCTGGGGAAAGCGTGGGTTATAACGCGACCTGGACGGCGAAGGCCGACACCGAGATCGCGATCGTCAATCTCGGTTATGCAGACGGTTATTTCCGGGGCTTCTCCGACCGTGGTATCGCTTCGTCCAACGCGCTTTCGCTTCCGGTCATCGGCCGCGTTTCGATGGATCTCGTTGCGGTGGCGTTGCCCGAGGGGACGACTTTGGCCGAAGCGGACTGGCTGTCGTTCGATACCGACCTGCGCGGCGCGGCGGCACGGTCCGGCATGTCGCAATATGAGCTTCTGACCAGCCTGGGTACGCGTTTCAGCCGCTGCTGGTCCTAGCGTCGGGTTTCGCGCGCGGTCGCCGGCGCCGCTGCTGCCAGAGGCAAAAAAAGAGGGCCGGTGAAACACCGGCCCTCGCTAGTCATACCAGGTCCGATCAGAACTTGGCGGTCATGCCGGCATAGAAGCGGCGGCCGACATTGTCGAAGATGCCGCTGCCGAAGCCGGTGCCCGTCGCGCCGAGAGGCGGCAGGCGGTCGGTCAGATTGTCGATGCCGACGTAGAAGTTCGAACGTTCGCCGATGTCCACGCCCAGCTTGGCACCGATGTAGAGCACATCGGGATAGTAGGGGATGCTGAAGTCGTCGAGATTCTGCGGTGCGCGATCCTGGAAGGCGATCCGGTTCTCGATCGCCCCGACGGACTGCTTCGACAAATAACGGAACTGCGTGTTGAAGGTCACCTGACCGAAGTCGGCGCCCAGGTTCACCGAGACCTGATCCTTCGGATAGCCCAGCTCGCCAACCGTCGTGTCTGCAAAGCTCGGCTGAAGCGGGTTCAGGAAGCTGCTGCTCTCGAGGATGTGCGTATAGATCACCTGGGCCGACAGGCGGGTGTTACCGACCGTCCGCAGGTAGCTGACATCGGCATCGATACCACGACGCTTCAGGCTCGCAAAGTTGAGCGAGGACTGGAGCAGGCTGCCTTCGATGATGCGATAGGCCTGCTCATTGTTCGGTCCCGTACCACCGGCGGCAACGCGCTGGAACTGCGCGCAGAACTGGTTGTCGGTGATCGAGGGCGAGTCGTAGCAGTTGTTGATGATGCCCTGTGCGCTGACGGCCGTGATAACATCGTTGACCTTGATGTTATAGTAATCGACCGACAGCGTCAGGCCGGGGATGAACCGCGGCGTGATGACACCACCATAGGTGTAGGAATCCGACTTCTCGACGTTCAGGTTCTGGTTGCCGCCCGTCATGATTTCGAGCGTCTGGCCGTAGATGAAGTTGTAGCTGGTCGGAATGCCCGCGGCTGCGCAGTTCGCCGCACGGAACTGCGTGCCGCGACCCAGATTGTCCGACGAGCAGGGATCTGTCACGGACGCAAAGTTCTGCCCCGCTGCCGAGTAGAGCTCGGACAGGTTCGGTGCGCGCACGGCGCGGCCGTAATTGGCACGGAAGCGGATATCCTGAACGGGCGAATATTCGGCGTTCAGGTTGTACGTGTACACCGTTCCTGCGGACCCCTTATAGTCCGATACGCGACCGGCGGCGCCGAGCGTCAGGTTCTGGATCAGCGGAAGATCCTTGAGCAGCGGCACGCGGACTTCGCCGAAAGCTTCCTTCACCTCGAACGAGGGCGGGTCGAATGTCGCCAGCGCATTGTAGAAGGTATAGCCGCCCGACACGAACGGATCGGCCTCGAAGAAGTTGGTTTCCCGGCGATATTCGCCGCCCACCGAGAAGCCGATCGGCCCGCCGGGAAGGTTGAAGAACTTCGACGTGTCGCCGGACATCGTCGCAATCAGGTCGAGCTGGGTGATCTTGCCCGCCGACTCGGTGTTCCGCAGCACATAACTGCGTGCGGCGTCCGAGATGCTGCCGGTGCCGAACGGGTTGATTGGCTGGCATGCGGCGATATCGGCAGCGAGGTTGGCAGCATTACCGTTCAGGTCCTGGCCCGGGGTGGCAATCAATGGGCCGGCATTTGCACGGTTCGCATCGAGCTGCGCTCCGCAGACGATCTGGCCGGCCGGGTTCCGCACGGCATCGAGCGCCAGCGCCAGACGCTGTGTATCGACGTTGCCGAGGACCCGGGTCCGCTCCGTGAATTCGCCGTAATTCGCCGAGACCTCGTAGTTCCAGGTGTCGTTGAAGTCCCCGCGAACACCGGCGACAAAGCGATAGGTCTCGCGCCGGGCATCCTCACGACGCGATCCGAGATCGGTCAGGTTCTTACGCATGATGAGGCGTGTCGTACCGGCATTGATCTGGTTGATCAGGATGTCACGGTTCTGCTCGCGCGTACGAAGGACCGAACCGTCCGCGTTCAGCGTCTGCCCGATCACCGCGCCCGATGTCGGGTTGATGAAGTTGTTCGCTGACGCCAGTGCCTGGGTGGTCAGCGCGGCCCGCGTACCAGCGTTGAGGTACGGATTGTCCAGACGCGGGCGCTCATACAAGCCGTCGATCGTCGAGCCCGTGTAAAATGCCGGACCCGACCCACCGAGGCCGACCGAGTCGACGCGGACATATTTCGCCTCGACGAACGGCACGAACGCCGGCGACACCTCGAAATGCGCGATGAGGTTGGCCGAATAGCGGTCGAGCTGCGGCAGCAGCTGCAACAGGACGCCCTCGCGGCGCGTGTTGCCGTTGCCGCCGAGGAACGCGCCGGCCGGGGTCGTCGACGGGTTCGCGGCGGTACCCCCTGCGATGCCGACGCGCGTGCCGGTCTGCAGGGCAAGACCGCCGCCGGGCTGGACCAGATAGTTGCAGGTATAGGCGCGGCCGAGCGGGTCGCGGCCGCAACCGGCACCAGCGGTGGCGCCTGCGCCAGCGCCGGCAAAGGCGAACAGGCCGCCATCCGAGAAGGTCCCGACGCGGACGTCGCGGAAGAAGCTAGCGTCCGGGACGCCGTCGAAGTTCAGATTGCCGTTCAAACCGGCGCCGGCGGCATCGATGTTGGTCGTGATGAATGCATCGTTCTGGCGATATTCCTTGCGCTGCGATGCGAAGAACGCCTCGGTCCGGACATATTCGAGGTTGACCGCGATGTTGCCGCGATCATCTGCGAAATTCTTGCCGCCCGTCACGCTGACGAAATACGAACCGGCGTCCTTCTCGTCGCTGACGCCGCCCTGGCCGCGGATCTGCAGGCCGTCGAAGTTCGACTTCAGGCGAAAGTTCACGACGCCTGCGAGTGCGTCCGAGCCGTAAACGGCGGAATTGCCGCCCGTCACGATGTCGACGGCTTCGATCAGGTCGGTCGGAATCGTGTTCACGTCGACCGAGACGGCGTTGCTCAGGATGTCCGAACCGACATGGCGGCGTCCATTGACCAGCACGAGCGTCCGCTGCGCTCCGAGACCGCGCAGATCGAGCAGATTGAGGCCGGCGGTGCCGAGAAAGCGGGTCGAGTTCGACTGGCTGAACGTGCTGACCAGCTGCGGCAGGTCGTTAAGGACGTCACCGATCGAGGTGCGCGCGGTCTGGGTCAGGTCCGCGGCCGAAATGGTCGTGACCGGAACGACCGACGTGGCATTCGGCGACCGGATGCGCGAGCCGGTGATCGTGATCTCTTCCCCCTGGGCGACCGGGGCCGGAGTATCGGTCTGCACGGTCTCGTCCGAAGGGGCGGCAGGCGGCGTGGCGGCAGTCTGCGCGGCCACAACGCCCGGGATCATCGCAAACGCACTCGCTAGCGCCGTCGCACCCAAAAGTCCCGATAGCTTCATTAAAAACCCCCAATGTTCGGCGCATTCGCCTTGTTATTGGGGCAAGCTGACGGTGCGGACGGAGCCAATCAATAAGTTTGTTACAATCCAGAGGGCTCGATGTCACTTTTGTACATTGGCTGTCACATTCATGCAACAACTGGTACGAAACGTTGCCTTTCTAGGCACATAGCGATTCCCATGCCGCCGCCGATGCAGAGCGTCGCGAGACCCTTGCGGGCGTCGCGCTTCTGCATCTCGTAGATCAGCGTCGTCAGCACACGCGCGCCGCTGGCGCCGATGGGGTGGCCGATCGCGATCGCGCCGCCATTGACATTGACCTTGTCGGCATCCCAGCCGAGCTCCTTGCCGACCGACAACGCCTGGGCGGCAAACGCCTCGTTCGCCTCGATCAGGTCGAGATCGGCGATCGTCCAGCCGGCCTTCTCCAGCGCGCGGCGCGTGGCGGGGACGGGGCCGATGCCCATGATCGACGGATCGACGCCGGCGGAGGCCCAGCTGCGGATGGTTGCGAGCACCGGACTGCCGCGGCGCTCGGCCTCGTCGCGGCGCATCAACACCAGCGCGGCGGCGCCGTCGTTGAGCCCGCTCGCATTCGCCGCGGTGACGGTGCCGTCCTTCTTGAACGCCGGCCGGACGCCCGACACGCTCTCGATCGTCGCGCCCGCGCGGATATATTCGTCATCGCTGACGATCGTGTCGCCCTTGCGGCCCTTGATCGTTACCGCGGCGATCTCGTCCTTGAATCGGCCCGATCCGCGGGCCGCCTCCGCCTTGTTCTGCGAGCCGACCGAGAAGGCGTCCTGTTCGCTGCGCGTAACCTGATATTGCTCGGCGAGATTTTCGGCGGTGATGCCCATGTGATAGCCGTTGAACACGTCGGTCAGACCGTCGCTGACCATCGTGTCGACAAGGCTGAGAGTGCCCATCTTCTGCCCGCCGCGGATCGACTGGGCGTGCGCGGACAGCGACATGGATTCCTGCCCGCCGGCGACGACGATCGTCGCGTCACCGGTCTGGATCGCCTGACAGGCAAGCGCGACCGCGCGCAGCCCCGAGCCGCAGACCTGGTTGACGCCCCAGGCGGGGACTTCCTTGGGAACACCCGCCGCCATCGACGCCTGACGCGCGGGGTTCTGCCCCTGCGCTGCGGTCAGGACCTGGCCGAGGATCACTTCGGAAACATCGGCACCGTCGACACCCGCCTGCGCGAGCGCCGCCTCGATCGCGGTCCGGCCGAGTTCATGCGCGGGGACGGTGGCGAAGGCGCCGAGGAAGCTGCCGACCGGCGTGCGCTTGGCGGCGGTGATGACGATGTCGCTGGGATGGGTGGCGGTCATGACGGGTCCTCTCGTTTTGCGGATCCAATACGCTAGCCGAGCGAATCTATCCAGTTCGCGAGCGGCTCCCACAGCTGCGCGCGGGCGCGGCTGCCGACGATCATGCCGACATGGCCGGCATCGACGTCGCGCCGGTCCGCGAGCCCGATCGCAGTGGCGGCGGGCACGATCCGGTCGTTGCGGGCGACGAACTCGACCGCGGGGCAGGACAACGCCCGCGGGGCGATCGGGCGACCGGCAATCTGCCACAGACCGCGTCCGGCGAGGTCCCGGGCGATCATGTCCCCGAACAGTCCGGCGGCGGCGGCAGCGGGGAGCGGCGCACCCGCATTTGCCCAGTCCTCCAGCCTGACGAACGCGCGCGCGGCGGGGCTGGTCGGATCGCGGTCGGCGAACCCCTCGTATTTCGCGATCGTCTGCGCGGGCGCGAGCTGCCAGAACCCGCTTTGCAGCACTTCCATCGGTAACAGCCCCGTCTGGCGCGCGAACGGCGCGGCGGCGCGCCAAAGTCGCGCCATCTCGGCACGCGCGGTCTCGCCATAGCCGGCGAAATGCCAGGGTGCGGCGATCGTCGCCAGCCCCGCCACCCGCGTCAAGGCGGCAGCGGCGACGGCGAGCGTGCCGCCGAGGCAATAGCCCACCAGGATCGGCGGTTCGGCAAATCCGTGCAGCAGGGGCAAGATGATGCGCGCGACGTGCGCGTCGAGGTCGAGGTCCCGGTCCTCGGGTCCGGGCGTTCCCCAGTCGAGCAGGTGCGCATGATAGCCCCGCGCGGCCAGCCACCGCATCAGCGACGTGTCCGCGGAAAGATCGAGGATCGCCGCGGGGTTGATCAGCGAGGGTATGACGATGACCGCCGGCTTGCCCGTAGTGCCACCGCCATAGTCGCGCAGGACCGCCCGGCCGGCCGACGCGCGGATCGGGCGGGGTGGCAGGGGCAGATCCCGGGGCGCGGCCTGATAGCGGTCGAGCCCGGCCAGCGCCCGCGCGCGGCGGTCGGGCGATGCTGCGGTTTCGTTGCGCAACATGGCGAGGAACAGCGGCAACGGCCGTGGACCATGTTGCGGCGCAATGTCAAAGCGCGTAGCGTTTGCCCCGGTCACGTGGAGGGGCTGCATATGAAGAAGCAAAGCACGGTCGACGGGCTTGTCATCATCAAGAAGTACGCCAACAGGCGGCTTTATAATACCGAAACATCATCCTACATCACGCTCGATCATCTCGCGACGATGACTCGCGAGGGCCGTGACTTCAAGGTCGTCGATGCGAAGACCGAAGAGGATATCACGCACAACGTCCTCACCCAGATCATCATGGAGGAGGAAAGCCGCGGCGAGACGATGCTGCCGGTCAATTTCCTGCGCCAGCTGATCTCGATGTACGGCGATTCGATGCAGAAGATGGTGCCCGGCTATCTCGAGGCCTCGATGGACAGTTTCCGCCGCAATCAGGAACAGTTCAAGACCGCGGTCGAGGGGGCGTTTGCCCATTCGCCCTTCGCCGACATTGCCAAGCGTAATCTGGCGATGTTCGACGTTGCAGCGCAGGCCTTTGCCCCCGGCAATGCTGCGGGTGCAGCATCCCCCGCACCAGCAGCCAGGCCGGTGGCGACGAAGGACGAGGAGATCGCTGCCCTGCGCACCGAACTCGCCAGTCTTCAGGACAAGGTGGAAAAGCTCGGGAGCTGACATGGCACCGTTGCTGTGGACGGCGAGCGGCGGCTTTGCGGCGCTCGCGATCGCATCGGGTCTGGGCGCCCGCCGTCGCCATCGGCGGCGCGATCCCGACGCGGTCGGCTGGGTCGACTGGCCGACCGTGCAGATGCTGTCGCTGATGGGACTGGCGGTCACCATCGGGCTGGCGTTCAAGACCTAGCTGGCGGGGCGGCGCCGAGCCGCGGCCTCGACGTTCGGCCGTGCGCCGGTTACTATCCGCGCCAACCGTCAGGAGGGCAGGGCATGGACACGCTGGTGAGCACCGAATGGTTGGCGAACGCGCTTGAGACCAGCGTCCCGGGCGCTGGCGATCTCAGGGTCGTCGACGCAACCTATGCCGAGGGTCGCGACGCTGCGGCGGACTATGCGGCGGCGCATATTCCGGGCGCGGTGTTCATGAACCTCGCCGAGCTTCGCGACACCGACAGCGACCTGCCCAACATGCTGCCGTCGCCTGCCAAGTTCGCCAGCCGGATGCAGTCGCTCGGGCTCGGCGATGGCAGCCGCATCGTGCTGTACGACAGCTCGCCCTGGCGCACGGCGGCGCGCGCCTGGTGGATGCTGCGGACCTTTGGTGCGCACAATGTCGCGATCCTCGACGGCGGTCTGGCCAAATGGCAGGCCGAAGGGCGCGAGACGGAGTCGGGCAAGCAGGCGGTGCGGCATCGCCACTTCACCATCTGGGCCGACGACAAGGCTGTTCGCACGAAGGACCAGATAACCGCGAACCTGTCGAGCGGCGCCGAGCAGGTCGTCGATGCACGCTCCGCCCCCCGGTTCACCGGTGCCGAGGCGGACCCGCGACCTGGCACCGCATCGGGGCATATCCCCGGATCCAAATCGCTGCCCTATGCCACGCTGTTCAACGCGGACGGCACGTGGAAGACCGGCGACGCGCTGCGATCGGCATTCGAAGGCGCGGGCATCGATCTCGCCAGGCCGATCGTGACGACCTGTGGATCGGGAATCACCGCGGCGGTGCTGGCGTTCGGCGCGCACCTCCTTGGCAACGAAGCCGCGCTGTACGACGGCAGCTGGTCGGAATGGGGCGGCGATCCGTCGACGCCGAAGGCAATGGGCGCGAAGGCGACAGGAACGCAATGACCGAAACGACAAGGCCGGTCGGCGACGCCACCAAGGTGGTGCTCGCCGGACGTCGCGCGGAATGGACTCGTGGTGTCGGGGAGGGGGCGATCGTCAGTCCGCCGGTCTGGCGGGCGTCGACGATCCTGTATGACTCCGTCAGCCATCTCCGCGACAGCGCGACCCGCGATACGCATCACCGGCTGTTCTACGGCCGCAAGGGGACGCCGACGCAGTGGAGCCTTGCGGATGCGCTGACCACGCTCGAACCCGGGGCGGAAGGCACGTTCCTCTATGGATCGGGGGTCGCGGCGATCGCGGCGGCTTTGCTCTCGGTGTTGTCGCCGGGCGACGAACTGCTGCTGGTCGACAGCGCCTATGACCCGACGCGCGGGATGGCGAACGGCCTGCTCAAGCGGTTCGGCATCACGACCCGCTTCTACGACCCGCTGATCGGTGCGGGCATCGCCGACCTGATCGGCGAGAAGACCCGCGCGATCTTCATGGAAAGTCCCGGCTCGCTCAGTTTCGAGGTGCAGGACATCCCCGCCATTGTCGCGGCCGCGCGCGCGCGCGGCGTGACGACCCTGCTCGACAATACCTGGGCCACGCCGCTGTTCTTTCCGGCGATCGGCCACGGCGTCGATCTGACGATCCTGGCGTGCACCAAATATGTCGTCGGCCATTCGGACGCGATGCTCGGATCGGTGACGGCAGGGCCCGGCCATTTCAAGGCGCTGCGCGAGACGAGCTTTCAGCTGGGGCAGATCGCCAGTCCCGACGACTGCTGGCTCGGCAGTCGCGGGCTGCGAACGATGGCGGTCCGGCTGGCCCAGCATCAATCGAGCGCGCTGGCGATCGCGCAGTGGCTGGAGGCGCGTCCGGAGGTGGCGCAGGTGCTGCATCCGGCCCTGCCTGGCTGCCCGGGGCACGACCTGTTCGTGCGCGATTTCAAGGGATCGAGCGGGCTGTTCTCGTTCGTGCTGGACGGCGGTGACGAGGCGTCGCGGGCCGCGCTGATCGACACGCTCGAGCTGTTCGGGATCGGCTATAGCTGGGGCGGGTTCGAAAGCCTGGCGCTGCCGGTCGATCCGCACCGCTATCGCAGCGTCACCCGCCGCGAGGTCGCCGGGCCGATGATCCGCCTTCAGATCGGGCTCGAGGACCCGGCGGACCTGATCGCCGATCTCGACGCGGGGCTCGCCGCCTTTCGGGCGGTGCGCGGCTAGCGGCCTTGCTCGCCGGACGTGAGCGGGTACAGCGTGTCATGCAGACAGAACCGCCCGACGCTGAAGGCCCGGTCTTTGATACGGCGTTTCAGGCTAGGCTCGATCTGCTGTTCCGCTGGCGCCGTGACGTCCGCCGGTTCCGGCGCGATCCGCTGCCCGCGGGCGCAGTCGACGCGCTGCTCGCGATCGCCGACGCCGCGCCGTCGGTCGGGCTCAGCCAGCCCTGGCGGTTCGTCACGATCGACGACCCCGCGCGACGCGACGCGATCCGCGCGGACTTTGCCGCCTGCAACGCCGCCGCGCTGGCCGGCCAGGATGAGACGCGTGCCGCGCTCTACGCCCGGTTGAAGCTTGCCGGGCTTGAGCAGGCGCCCGTTCACATCGCGGTGTTCGTCGAACCCGATCCGAGCCAGGGTCATGGTCTGGGGCGTCAGACCATGCCGGAAAGCGTCGCCTATTCCGCCGTGATCGCGATACACACATTGTGGCTGGCGGCGCGCGCACAGGGGATCGGGCTCGGCTGGGTCTCGATCCTCGACCCCGCGCGGATCGCGCACATTGCGGGCGTGCCGGAGCGATGGCGGTTCGTCGGCTATCTCTGCCTCGGTTATCCCGAAAGCAACGCGGACATGCCCGAATTGGCGCGCGAGGGGTGGGAAGCGCCGCGTCGCACGCCGATCCTGCGTCGATAGGCCGGCGCGCACCCGAGCGTTGTGACCGAGACGGTGTGGCCGGTGCGCAACATCCATGGCGTCAACACCGCGCCTGGCGCAATAATCGCTTGTGCAGTGCATCAACGACTGTCATTCATTTGTCACCGCAGGAAAGACCGTGCTCGGAGGCCATGCCTCGATAGATGCGGCGTCCGCGGGTGCAGGCGGGGACATCGAATTTCCAGTTTCGAAAGGGAAACGATGCGCTTCTCCACTATCCTCTTCGGCGGCCTCGCGCTGGTTGCCGCACCCCCTGCGTTCGCGCAGGATACGGCGCCACCCAAGGACGTCACGGTCAGCGGATCGGTCGGACTTGTCAGCGACTATCGCTTTCGCGGCGTGTCGCAGTCGGACGAAAATCTCGCGGTCCAGGGCGGCATCACGATCGCGCACAAGAGCGGCGTCTATATCGGCACCTGGGGATCGAACCTCGCCGGCTGGGGCACGTTCGGCGGCGCCAACATGGAGCTCGACCTCATCGCCGGGTACAAGCTTCCCGTCGGTGGCGGCACGCTCGACGTCGGCGCGACCTGGTACATGTACCCGTCGGGCTTCGACAATACCGACTTCATCGAGCCCTATGCCAAGCTCTCGGGCACCGCCGGCCCGGTCGCGCTAACCGCGGGCGTCGCCTATGCGCCCAAGCAGCAGGCGCTGGGCCCCTGGTATTCGAACGGCACCTCGGCCGCCAACGGGGTCTATGACCGCGTCAACGCCAAGGATTCGAACCTGTACCTGTGGGGCGATGTCAGCAGCGGCATTCCCGATACCGGCCTGACCGTGAAGGCGCATGTCGGCTATTCGAACGGCAACAAGGGGCTCGGGCCATTCGCCACCAGCGTGTCGCCGACCGGCGAATATTTCGACTGGCTGGTGGGTGCCGATTACGTGATTCCGGGCACGCCGCTGACCCTGGGCGTTGCCTATGTCGATACCGACATCAGCAAGGCGGAGTCGGCGTATCTCCAGCCGAGCTTCAGCCGTGGGCAGGACGGCGTCGGTTCGATCGCCAACGGGAAGGTGCTGGCGTCGCTGACCGCCGCGTTCTGACGTAGCGCGGGTGCTGTCGTCGTCCTGGCGTTCGGCTGGGACGGCGGGAGCGCGCGGTTGCGGCATTTTGCACGGCCGCTTCCTGCCTCCCTCTCGTCACCCCAGCGGAAGCTGGGGTATCCTACGGAGCAGGGGCTGGCGGGCGGGGTGGCCATCGACCGAACACGAAAAAGGGCGGCCCCCCTGCGGGAGCCGCCCTTTTTCGCGTCTTGCAGCAACCGATCAGTTGGCGGTTGCGCGCGCATCCTGGCCGTCGCCTTCGGGGGCGGCAACGATGTCGCGCGTGGTCGAACCCTTGTCGATCACGGTCGTGCCGGGATCGCCCGCGCTCGACCGGATGCCGGGATCGGCGGCGCTGGGGCCCGCTTCGCTCAGCACACCGGCTTCGGCAGGGCTGCGCGCAGCGGTGCCGCCGAACAGCGCGTCGAGCGTCTGGGCGTTCGCGGCGGTATCCTGTGGCCGTGCGGCACCCGGCTGCGGCGGGACCAGCGCGAAATCGGGGGGGATCACCAGCGGAGCCTGGCGGGCGACGGCGAACTCGTCCGGTCGCGCACGATCGAGGCTCTTGCCGGCGCCACAGCCGGACAGCAACGCGACGCTCGCCAGACCGGCAGCCAGGGGCACAAACTTACGCATGGGAATTCTCCACAGGGGGCTTCTCGCGCACGAGCAGCGCCCGGACAAGCAGGACGAGCACGCCGACAGTAATCGCTGCATCCGCGACATTGAAGACCAAAAACGGGCGCCACTCGCCGATATGCAGGTCGGCAAAATCGACGACATAACCGAGCCGGATCCGGTCGAGGATATTGCCGACCGCACCGCCGAGCACGAAGCCCAGCGCGATCTGATCTGCCCGGTTCTTTTCGCGCGTCATCCAGATTGCGACCCCGACCGAGATCGCCCCCGTCAGCAGCACCAGCGCCCAGCGCGTCAGATGGCCATCGGCGGGCAGCAACCCGAGCGAAATGCCGATATTTGGCACGAAGCGCAGGTCGAAGAACGACGTGATCGTCTGCGCATCGCCGAGCGAATCGATCCCGAGCGGGCGCGTTACGGCCCATTTGCTGAGCTGGTCGGCGAGGAACAGCGCGATCGCCGCCCCGAAGCCGGCCTTTGGCAGGTTACGCATGCGCCACCACCTCTTCGCACCGGTCGCAGAGCTCGCCGTCGGTCGTCACCTCGGGGAGGTGGCGCCAGCATCGGCCGCATTTGTGGAAGTCGGTGCGCGTCACGGTGACCGCATCGCCCGGCGTGACCTTGGCGACGATGAATGCCTCGGCCAGCGCGTTGGCGTCGAGCAGCATCGCCGGGACGGTGATCTCGGCCTCGAGGCTGGACCGCACGGTCTTCTCGCGACGCAACGGCTCGATCGCCTCGGTGACGGCGACGCGCAAGGCGCGGATTTCCTGCCACTTGGCGCCGACAACATCGTCCGCGTCGAGCGACGGGAGCGACGGCCATTCGAGATAGTGGACCGAGCTGTCCTCGCTCGGGAAGCGCGACTGCCAGACTTCCTCCGCGGTGAAGCACAGCACCGGCGCGGCGTAGCGGACCAGCGCGTGGAACAGCACGTCGAGGACGGTGCGGTACGCGCGGCGCTTCACGTCGCCGGGCGCGTCGCAGTAAAGCGAGTCCTTGCGGATATCGAAGAAGAACGCCGACAGGTCCTCGTTCGCGAAGTCGGTCAGCAGCCGCGTGTAGCGGTTGAACTCATAGCCTTCGGCCGCCTGGCGCAGTTCGGTGTCGATCATGCCGAGACGGTGGAGCACATAGCGCTCGAGCTCGGGCATGTCGGACACCGCGACACGCTCGGACTCGTCGAAGCCCTCGAGCGCGCCGAGCATGTAGCGGAACGTGTTGCGCAACTTGCGGTAGGAATCCGACGCGGTGGCGAGCACCTCCTTGCCGATCTTCACGTCGTCGAAATAGTCGGTCGAGGCGACCCACATGCGCAGGATGTCCGCGCCGCTCTCGCCGATGATCTTGAGAGGATCGACGACGTTGCCGAGGCTCTTCGACATCTTGCGGCCCTGGCCGTCGAGCGCGAAGCCGTGGGTGAGGACCGCGTCATAGGGCGCGCGACCGCGCGTGCCGCAGCTTTCGAGCAAGCTCGACTGGAACCAGCCGCGATGCTGGTCCGACCCTTCGAGGTACAGGTTGGCGCGTGTGCCTTCGCCGTAGCGCGCCTCGACGGTGAAGACGTGCGTGCAGCCCGAATCGAACCAGACGTCGAGGATGTCCTTCACGACCTCATAGTCGGCGAGCGCATAGTCAGGGCCGAGCAGCGCCTGGTGGCCGTCGGCGTACCACGCATCCGCGCCGTTCTGGCGGAAGGCTTCGACGATGCGCGCGTTGACCGCGGGGTCGTTGAGGTACTGGCCGGTGACGCGGTTGACGAACAGCGCGATCGGCACGCCCCAGGCGCGCTGGCGCGAGATGACCCAGTCGGGGCGGCCCTGCACCATCGACGTGATCCGGTTTTCAGAGCGTGCGGGGATCCAGGTGGTCGCGGCGATCGCGTCGAGCGCGATCTCGCGGAGGGTTGCGCCGTTGCTCGACCCAGGCCCTTCGACTTCGCTCAGGGCGAACGGGGTGGATGCGTCGATGCCCCCGGCCTCAACCCCTACCGTGGGTGAGTCAGCATCCCCAACCCCGTTCGTGCTGAGCGAAGTCGAAGCACCTTGGGTCCCGACCGACGTGGCCGCATCCATCGGGATGAACCATTGCGGCGTCGCGCGGAAGATCACCTTCGCTTTCGAGCGCCACGAATGCGGGTAGCTGTGCTTGAAGTCGTCGCTCGCCGCGAGCAGCGCGCCGGTCGCGCGCAGGTCGGTGCAGATCGGGCCGTCCGCGGCCACGAACTTCTTGTTGATGACCGACCCTTGCCCGCCGAGCCAGGCCCAGTCGGCGCGGTACATGCCTGCGCCGTCGACCGCGAAGACGGGGTCGATGCCGTACTGCTTGCAGAGCTCGAAATCGTCCTCGCCGTGATCCGGCGACATGTGGACGAGCCCGGTGCCCGCGTCGGTGGTGACGAAGCCGCCGGGGAGGAACGGGCGGGGCTTTGCGAAGAAGCCGCCGAGCGCGTGCATCGGGTGGCGTGCGGTCGCGCCTTCCAGTTGCGAACCCTTACCGCGCCACTTGATGTTCTCCGACCAAAGATCGAAGCCAATGCGCGTGCGAACGCTATCAAGCAGATGCTCGGCGATCACGACATAGCGATCGTCCGCAAGCACGCAGACATACTCGATCTCGGCTCCATAGCTCAGCGCCTGGTTCACCGGGATCGTCCACGGCGTCGTCGTCCAGATCACCGCATGCGCGCCGACCAGTTCGGGCGCGTTCGGCGCGTCGACGATCTCGAAGGCAACGTCGATCTGCGTCGAGACGATGTCCTCATATTCGACCTCGGCCTCGGCGAGCGCGGTCTTTTCGACCGGCGACCACATCACGGGCTTCGCACCGCGGTACAGCTGGCCACTCTCGGCGAATTTGAGCAGTTCGCCGACGATCGTCGCCTCGGCGTCGTACTTCATCGTGAGGTACGGATCGGCCCAGTCGCCCATCACGCCGAGCCGCTCGAACTCGCCCTTCTGCACGGCGACCCATTTTTCGGCATAGGCGCGGCATTCGGCGCGGAACTGGTCGACGGGGACGTCGTCCTTGTTCAGCTTCTTCGCGCGATACGCTTCCTCGACCTTCCACTCGATCGGCAGGCCGTGACAGTCCCAGCCGGGGACGTAGGGC
Source organism: Sphingomonas sp. BK481 (assembly GCF_014194875.1). Taxonomy (NCBI): domain Bacteria; kingdom Pseudomonadati; phylum Pseudomonadota; class Alphaproteobacteria; order Sphingomonadales; family Sphingomonadaceae; genus Sphingomonas; species Sphingomonas sp. BK481. The sequence goes on from NZ_JACIAP010000001.1 coordinate 325,537, forward strand.
GCGTCCTTGCCCATCAGCGATTGCGAGCGGACGATGATATCCTTCAGGACCTTGTTCATCGCATGGCCCATGTGGATGTCGCCGTTCGCGTACGGGGGGCCGTCGTGCAGGATGAACCGCTCGCGCCCGAGCCGCTGTTCGCGCAGCCGGTCGTAGATGCCGAGCTTGGCCCAGCGCTCGAGGATCGCCGGCTCCTTGGCGGCGAGACCGGCCTTCATCGGGAAGTCGGTCTTCGGCAGGAAGACGGTGTCGCGATAATCGCGCGCGGCGGGGGCGGGTGCGTCGGTCATAGGTGGGGCGGGCTGTAGCCGAGCCGGGGGCCCGTTGCCATCCCCCCTCCCGCACGCACCAGCAGTGGCGCAGTCAGCCCAGAATGGTGCGCGCGCGGTCGCAGTCGATGTCCATCTGCGCGATCAGCGCGTCGAGGCTGTCGAACTTCGCCTCGGGGCGCAGATAGTCGATCAGTGCGACCTCGATCGTCTGCCCGTACAGGTTCTCGGTGAAATTGAAGAAATGCGGTTCGAGCAGTTCCTTCGGCGGATCGAAGCTCGGGCGGATGCCGAGATTCGCCGCGCCCTTCAGCACGCGGCCGTCGTCCAGCCGGCCGGTCACCGCGTAGATCCCGTAGGCGGGGCGCAGATAGTTGCCCATGTCGAGATTGGCGGTCGGATAGCCGATCGTGCGACCGAGCTTGTCGCCATGCTGCACCACGCCCTCGATCGCAAACGGACGCGTCAGCAGCCGCGTCGCGGTCGCCATGTCGCCGGCACGCAACGCCTCGCGGATCCGGGTCGAGGACACCGTCTCGCCATCCAGCGCAACCGCGCCGACGGTTTCCGCGCGGAAGCCGTGGACCGGGCCGCGCGCGGCGAGCGTGTGGACCGTGCCGCTCTTGGCATGGCCGAAGGTGAAGTCCTCGCCCGTCACCACGCCGCCGATCCCTAGATTGCGTTCGAGCTGGTCGGCGACGAACTGCTCGGCGGTCAGCGCGGCGAGATCGCCGTCGAAATGGAACACCACCATCGCATCGGCGCCAGCGTCTGCGAACAGCCGCTCGCGCTGGTCGAGCGTGGTGAGGCGGAAGGCGGGCGTATCGGGGCGGAAATGGCGGACCGGATGCGGATCGAACGTCGCCACCAGCGCGGGGCGCCCCTCCGCCTTGGCCCACGCGATCGCGCGCGCGACCACCGCCTGGTGACCGAGATGGAATCCGTCGAAATTACCCAGCGCCACGATCCCGTCCGCCAGATGCGAAGGGATGGATGCGCCACCGTCGAGCCGTTGCATGCACGGGTCAGTACCCAGACGCCGCGGATGACGATAGTCCTTCCGTGTCGTTGTCTCCCGCGCCTCCTTGTTCTTCCGCGAGCGCGGGAGTCCAGTCCGAGCTGCCCCCTTCGCGGCGGAACAGTCTTTACCGACGGGTGAGGGTGACGAAGCTGTAGGGTGGACGCTGCTTTTCGCCCGGGTGGTCTTCGCGGGCGATCTCGTGCCAGCCGTCAAACGCGGGGACGATGGCGTCGCCTTCGGGCTCGTCATGGACTTCGGTGAGCTCGATCCGGTCTGCATGGGGGAGCAGCTGCGCATAGATTTGCGCGCCGCCGATCACCGCGACGTCGTCGCCGGCCATCGCGAGCGCCTCGTCGATCGAATGCGCCACTTCCGCGCCGTCGGCGTGCCAGTGGCCGCGGGTGAGGACGATGTGGCGGCGGCCGGGGAGGGGGCTCGGGAAGCTCTCGAACGTTTTCCGGCCCATCACCATCGGCTTGCCCATCGTCAGCGCCTTGAAGCGCTTGAGATCGGCAGGGAGGCGCCAGGGGAGCTGGCCGTCGCGGCCGATGACGCCGTTGCTGGCGCGGGCGAGGTAGAAGGTGATCATCGGCGCATCATGCCGGATATGGGGGCGGGGGGCTATGCTTGTATCACCACCCCGGCGAAGGCCGGGACCCAGTTGGGGGACGTCGGTGGTGAAAGACCGCGCTCCGTTACGACCACCTTTCCACCTGGACCCCGGCCTTCGCCGGGGTGGTAAGAAGCGGGCGGATCAGTTCGGGGCGTGTTCCTTGACGTACGCCTCGGGATCCTTCTCGACGACCTTCACGCCGTTCAGGTGGTTCGCCTCGAACGCCGCGAACCGGACGCCCAGCTCGTGCCGCTCTTCCAGCGTCGCATGCTTGCGGAAGTCGGTCAGGCCCTGGCGCTCTTCCTCGGCGAGGTGATCGCTGTTCGCCTTGTTGCATTCGCCGACCGCCTCGAACCACGCGTCCGAGCCGACCGGGTGTTTGTCGACCGCTTCGCCGGTTTCGCGGATGTCGTTGTGATCCTCGATCGCGTCCTCGGTCTCCTCGGCGGCCGAGTCGGCGTCGTTGCCGCCGGTGCCTATCTTCATCAGCCGCGGGTAGAAGAAGCGCTCCTCCGCCTCGGCATGCGCGTCGAGCAGGTTCTTGAGGCGGGTCCACAGTGCCGAAAGCGCCTCGGTGTCCTTGGCGTCGATGCTGTCGATCTGTGCGAACAGCGCGCGCTGCTGGGCGTGTTCGTCGAGGATGAGCTGGGTGATGTCCATGATGGCCTTCCGAATGGGTTCGGACGGTCAACCGCGCGCGCCGTCACGGGTTCCTATTGCGATTCGCTCTCTGTTCGGGCGGCGGGTTCACACCGCGACGGGTGCCTTGATGTGCGGCTGCGCGACGTAATCGTGGAGTACGAAATCCTCATACTCATACGCGTCGATCGAGTCGGGCGTGCGCACGATCTCGAGCCGCGGGAGCGGGCCGGGGGTGCGGCCGAGTTGCAGTCGCGCCTGCTCGAGATGATTCGAATAGAGGTGGCAGTCGCCGCCGGTCCAGATGAACTCGCCGACCTGAAGCCCGCATTGCTGCGCGAGCATATGCGTCAGCAGCGCGTAGCTGGCGATGTTGAAGGGCACGCCAAGGAAGATGTCGCCCGAGCGCTGGTAGAGCTGGAGCGAGAGCTTGCCGTTCGCGACATGCGTCTGGAACAGGCAGTGGCAGGGGGCCAGCGCCATCGCGTGCAGATCGCCCGGGTTCCACGCGCAGACGATCTGGCGGCGCGAGGCAGGGTTGGTCTTGATCTGGTCGACCAGCTCGGCGATCTGGTCGATATGGCGACCGTCGCCGGCCACCCAGTCACGCCATTGCTTGCCATAGACGGGGCCGAGATCGCCGCTCTCGTCCGCCCATTCGTCCCAGATCGCGACCTTGCGATCCTGCAGCCAGCGGACATTGGTGTCGCCGCGCAGGAACCACAGGAGTTCGACGATGATCGAGCGAAGGTGGAGCTTCTTCGTCGTCAGCACGGGGAAGCCCTGTGCGAGGTCGAAACGCATCTGGGCGCCGAAAACGCTGAGCGTGCCCGTGCCGGTGCGGTCCATCGTCTCGACTCCGGTCGAGAGCACGCGGTCCATGAGGTCTAGATATTGGCGCATCGCGACGGCCTAGCGGTGCGGGACGGATCGCTCAAGCGGATGCAGTTGTGGATGCGACAGGGGCGGCGATGCGGCAGTCGAGGTGGTGCCCGCGTCGCCCGCCTCCGCTCCGATCATTGCCGACCTTGCAGCGGCATGCGCGCTGTTCGCAAGGCTCGGGCATGCACCGACTGAGGCGGTGGCTGTCGCCTATCTCGATCCGAATCGGAGGCTTTTGGGCATGCGGCATGTGGCGGGCGGGCGCGACCAGGTGCCGATCGCGGTGCGCAGTATCGCTGCCGATGCGCTGGCGTTCGCGGCGCAGGGGGTGGTGATCGCGCACAATCATCCGAGCGGGGACGTGACCCCGAGTACGCGCGACGTGGCGTTTACCCGTGCGCTGGCGGCCGGGTTGCGGACCGTGGAGGTCGTGCTGTTCGATCACGTGGTGATCGCTGGCGACCGGGTGGCGAGCCTGCGCGCGATGGGGGTGGTCTGACGGTCCGGAGCAATACTTGCTCCGCCCGGTGGCGCTATTTCGTCCGGCAGGCGCGGATCGCCTCGGGCGCGGGGCGCGGGCCGGTCGCGCGGAACATGGCCATATAGCCGCCCGCCGACGGCATCTCGTCCCTGTCGACCTGCGTATAGCCGACCGCCGCGAACTCGCATTTGAGCAGTGCGGGCGGCGTGCCGTGGTTGCGCGTCTCGCGTTCGGCATCGACGACGACGACCAGTCCGTCGGGTTTCAGCGAAGGGCGAAGCCGCCACAGGAACTCATAGGGCTGCTCGATCTCGTGATACATGTGCACCATCAGCACGCGGTCGAAACTCGCCGGGGGGAGCTTTGGATCATTGGCTTCGCCGAGTCGCACGCTGACATTGGCGAGGTCCTCACGCGCGACGCGCTCCGCCAGCTGGTCGCGCACGCTCGCGACGATGTCCTCTGCGAGAACGCGACCATCCTTGCCGACGCGGGCGGCGGCGCGGATGGTGTAATAGCCCTCGCCTGCGCCAATATCGGCGACCGTCATGCCCTTGCGGATATCCGCCTTGGTCATGACCTCGCCCGCCTCGTTCAGCCGGTCGCGCGCCTCCTCGTTCGACCAGCGCGCGGAAACGATCGACGCGACCGGCCGGTCGGCGGCGGGGAAGGGGCCCGCATCCTTGGGTTCACGCTGGATCAGCGGTTTGCTGCCATCGCATGCCGCCAGCAGCCAGAACGGAGACAGCAGCAGGGCCAGGACGCGCGTCATCTTCAATCGACGTCCTCCACCTCGACCGCCTCGCCGGTCACACGCTGCGACAGCGCGGCGGCCATGAAGGCCTCGAGATCGCCGTCGAGCACGTCCGACGGACTAGTCGAGACCACGCCGGTCCGCAGGTCCTTCACCATCTGGTACGGCTGCAGCACATAGGACCGGATCTGGTGGCCCCAGCCGATATCGGTCTTCGACGCATTCTCGGCATTGGCCGCCTGCTCGCGGATCGCGAGCTCGCGCTCGTAAAGGCGCGCGCGGAGCTGGTTATAGGCCTCGGCCTTGTTCTTGTGCTGCGATCGCTGGTTCTGGCACTGGACGACGATGCCGGTCGGGACGTGCGTGATGCGCACGGCCGAATCGGTCGTGTTGATGTGCTGGCCGCCTGCGCCCGATGCGCGATACGTATCGATGCGCAGGTCGCTCTCGTTATACTCGACCTCGATATTGTCATCGACGACCGGATAGACCCAGACGCTGGCGAATGACGTGTGACGACGCGCCGCGGAATCATACGGGCTGATCCGCACCAGCCGGTGAACGCCGCTCTCGGTCTTGGCATAGCCATAGGCGTTCTCGCCCTTCAGCAGCAGCGTCGCGGACTTGATCCCCGCCTGCTCGCCCGAATGCTGGTCGACCAATTCGACCTTCAGCCCGTGGCGTTCGCCCCAGCGCGAATACATCCGGCTGAGCATGCCCGCCCAGTCCTGGCTCTCGGTCCCGCCGGCGCCAGCATTGACCTCGATATAGGTGTCGTTGGCATCGGCCTCACCCGCGAGCAGCGCCTTGATCTTGTCCTTGTCCGCGCGGGCGGCAAGTTCGGCGAGCGCGGCGACGCCGTCCGCTTCCATCGCGGTGTCGCCCTCGGCCTCGGCCATCTCGATCAGCTCGGATGTGTCGCTGAGCTCGCTCTCGATCGCGCGCGTCGCGCTGATCGCCTCGTCGAGACGACGACGCTCGCGCATCACCTCCTGCGCAGCCTTGGGGTCCGACCAGAGCGCCTGATCCTCGACGCGCGCGTTCAGCTCGTCGAGACGACGCAGTGCGCGGTCCCAGTCGAGAAAACGGCGCAATAGCGCCAGCGCGTCCTTGATGGTGTCAACGTGAGCCTGCGCTTCGGCGCGCATGGGTATTCTCCAGTGTTGGGACCGGCATGATCGGCCAGCCCCGGAATATGGGGACGGCTAGTAGATTCCGCCCTGTCTTTGCAAGAAATCGCTGTCGCGCGGAGCCTCTGCCTTGGGGGCGGCGGTCGGCGCGGTGGTGGTGGTGGGGGCGGGGCCCGCACGGCGCGCGGCACGCCGCGGTTCGCTTTCGGGCTTGAACGCTTCCCAGATGACGCCCGGCTTGGGATCATCGGTGTTCGGCCATGTCCCATAGACCGGGCGGCCGCTCCCCCGGTCGATCCGGACCATCCGGATGCCCGCGGGTGCGCGGAATGGCAGCTTGGGCAGATCGGCATAGGCCTTGACCGCGAACTGCTTGAAGATCGGTGCGGCCAGCGTGCCGCCCTGCGCCGCGCTGCCAAGGTTCCGCGGCGTATCGAAGCCGATATACAGCCCGCCGACATATTGCGGGGTTCCGCCGATGAACCAGACGTCGGTCGGGCCATTGTTCGTGCCCGTCTTGCCGAACATCGGCCGATCGAGATCACGCAGTGTCACCGCGGTACCGCGCTGCACCACGCCTTCGGTGATGTGGACCATCTGATAGGCGGTCATCGCGTCGAGCACCTGGCGCTGGCGCGCGACCGGACGCGGCATCGGCTTGCCGTCCCAATCGGGTGCGTTGCATCGGTCGCAGGCGCGCCAGTTCTCGGGCCAGATCACCTTCCCGTGCCGATCCTGGACGAAGTCGATCAGCGACGGCGGCCCGCCCTTGCCGTTGTTGGCGAGGATCGAATAGGCGTTGACCATCCGCCCCACGGTGGTCTCGCCGGCGCCCAGCGCGAACGAGAGATAGGGCGCGTAATCGCCCACCCCCATCTTCTTGATGGTGGCAACGACCTTGGGCATGCCGGTCTGCGCGGCGGCGCGGACCGTCATCAGGTTGCGCGACTGTTCGATGCCCCAGCGCATCGTGTGCGGCCCGGCGCCGCGCGAATTGCCGAAGTTGCGGAAGCATTTCTGCCCCAGCCGCGCACCCTGATAGACGCAGAACGGCCCGTCGACGATGATCGAGGCGGGCGTCATGCCGTTGTCGAGCGCGGCGGAATAGACAATCGGTTTGATCGTCGATCCGGGCTGGCGCATCGCCTGGGTCGCGCGGTTGAACGCCTGGAGCCGGTCGTCGAAGCCGCCCTGCATCGCCAGCACGCGGCCGCTGGCAGGCTCCTCGACGACGAACGCACCCGAAACCTTGGGGATTGCCCGGAGCGCGAACTCGCCGCCTTCGGGCGCGACCGCGATGATGTCGCCCGTCTTGATCGCCCCGAACGCATTGCCGCCCTTGCCGCGCACCGCCATCTGCGCGGCATAGCGCGGCAGCGTGCCGGTCTTGCCGGTGCGGAAGCCCAGGCTCCAGCTATTGCCGTCCTTGCCGGTCACGATCGCCGCCACCCAATTGCGGTAATCGAGCGCGATGTTGCTGTTGAGCAACGGCTGGAGCCAGTTGTCGTCCTCGATCTCGACATGGCGGATCGGCCCGTTCCAGCCGCGCCCGCTGTCGAAGCGGACCAAGCCATCACGCAAGGCCTGCTGCGCCAGATCCTGCAACCGCGTGTCGAACGAGGTCCGCACCCAGAGGCCGCCCGAGTAAACGCTGTAAGGGCCGTCCTTCGCGCTTTCGCCGAACTTGGCCATCAGCTGGCGGCGGACTTCCTCGACGAAATAGCCGCCGACGCTTTCAAACCGCGGCGTGCGTCGCAGCACGACGCCCAGCGGTTCGGCGTTCGCCGCGTCGAATTGCGCGCGGGTGATGAAGCCGTTCTCGAGCATCCGGTCGAGCACATAGTTACGCCGCGTCATTGCGCGGTCGTGATAGCGCACCGGATCGTAATTCGACGGACCCTTGGGCAGGATCGCGAGATAGGCGATCTGTGCGAGATCGAGCTGGTCGAGGTCCTTGTCGAAATAGGCGTGGCTGGCGGCTTCGACGCCGAACGCGTTCCGGCCAAGCGCGATCTGGTTCAGATAGAGTTCGAGGATCTGCGGCTTGGTCAGCGTATCCTCGATCTTATACGCCAGCACCGCTTCGCGAAGCTTGCGCGTCGGCGAATATTCGTTGCCGATCAGAAGGTTCTTGGCGACCTGCTGCGTGATCGTCGATCCGCCGCGGGCGCGTCGGCCGCTGCCGATCTTCGAGACATAGTCGAAGACCGCGCCGGCAAGCCCCGGAAAGTCGACGCCGTGATGCTCGAAGAACGACTTGTCCTCCGCCGCCAGGAACGCATTGATCAGCATCGGCGGATATTCGGCGAAGCTGAGCTCGACGCGACGTTCGCGCGCATAGCTGTGGATCGGGGCTCCATCGATCCCGCGCACATTGGTCGGCAAGGGCGGTTCGTAGGTGCGCAGCGTATCGACCGAAGGAAGGTCGCGGACGACGATCAGCCAGAAGCCGAACAGCGCGATCAGCCCGAGGCCGAACAACGCGAGCGCCGCCTTGGTCCAGCGGCTCGCCCAGACGCGCGCGACACTGCCGCGCAGCCTGTCGGTGGTCCGGCGGGTCGCCGTCGAAGAGTTTGGGGAAGGATCGGACGCCATATTCGTGCCCCGCGTCTAGCAGGTTCGCGCGTCCTTGCCAGCCGCGTTCGGCGGGGTGGGGGCTGGACACGACGGTCGCGGTGGTGCGCGGACCCCTGAAAAGCGGTTGCGCCACGATCGATCTGTGGCAGCAGGCGGCGATGACCCCGCCGCCGCTTCCGATCCTTGCCGTCCTGCCCGACCTGCTCGCTGCGCTGCGTGCGCGGTCCTCCGCCGTGCTCGTCGCGCCGCCGGGCGCGGGCAAGACGACGGCGGTCGCGCCTGCGCTGCTCGAGCAAGCCTGGTGCACCGGCGAGATCCTGCTGCTCTCACCCCGGCGCCTCGCCGCGCGCGCCGCGGCGGAGCGCATGGCGGCGACGGCGGGCGAGCCGGTCGGCCGGACCTATGGCTATGCGACGCGGATGGACAGCAAGCGATCCGCGGCGACGCGCGTCACGGTCGTCACCGAGGGCATCTTTGTCGCGCGGATCCAGTCCGACCCGGAACTGGCGGGGGTGTCCGCGGTGCTGTTCGACGAGGTGCACGAACGCAGCCTCGACGGCGATTTCGCGCTCGCGCTCGCACTCGACGTGCAGGCGGGCTTCCGCCCCGACCTGCGACTCGTCGCGATGTCGGCCACGCTCGACGGCGCGCGGTTCGCGGCGGTGATGGACGACGCGCCGGTGATCGAGAGCGAGGGGCGCAGCTATCCGTTGACGCTGCGGCATATCGGTCGCGCGGCAGAGGCGCGGATCGAGGATGGCATGGCGGCGGCGATCCGCCGGGCTCTCGGCGAGGAACAGGGTGGCGTGCTCGCCTTTCTGCCCGGCGTCGCGGAGATCGAACGAACCGCGGACCGGCTCGCGAACCTGCCCGACGGGATTGTCGTGCACGAACTCCATGGCAGCCTCGATCCGGCGGCGCAGCGTGCGGCGATCCTTCCCGAACCCGATGGCCGGCGCAAGGTCGTGCTGGCGACCAGCATCGCCGAGACCAGCCTGACGCTCGACGGGATCCGGATCGTCGTCGATTCGGGTCTCGCGCGGCGCCCGCGGTACGACCGCGCGGCGGGCATGACCCGCCTCGTCACCGAACGCGCGAGCCAGGCCGCGGTCACGCAGCGCGCCGGCCGGGCCGCGCGTCTGGGCCCCGGCACCGCCTACCGGTTGTGGGAAGAGGCCGCGACCGCGGGGCTGCCGCGCTATGATTCGCCCGAGATCCTCGAGGCTGATCTGTCCGCGCTGGTGCTCGCCTGTGCCTTGTGGGGTGTCGCCGATCCCCGCGACCTGCGCTGGATCGATGCGCCGCCCGCCGCGGCAATCGACGAGGCGCTGCGCCGGCTGGCGACGCTCGAGGCGATCGACGCGGACGGTCGTCCGACGGCGCATGGCCGTGCGATCGCGAAGCTGCCGATGCGGCCGCGCCTCGCCCATATGCTGTTGCGCGCCGGAGAGCGGGGGCTGGCCGAGGTCGCCGCGCAGGTCGCGGTGCTGCTCGGCGAGCGCGGGATCGGCGGCCAAGACGTCGATGTCGAAACCCGCCTGCGCCGCTGGAAGACCGAACGTGGCGCAAAGGCGCAGGCCGCGCGCGGGATGGCGGATAGATGGGCCAAACTCGCTCCCCCTCCGGCGAGCGGGAGGGGGCCGGGGGGTGGGCGCCCGGTTTCGACGTCGCGCACCGCGGATGGCGCGAGCCCACCCCCCAACCCCCTCCCGCTTGCGGGAGGGGGGGTAGATGTTTGCGTGGCGCTGGGGTTTCCGGACCGCGTTGCGCGTCGTCGCGATGCGTCGGGCGAGACTTGGGCGTCGGTCGGGGGGCGGGGGTTCAGGCTCGATCCGACCTCGCCGCTCGCCCGCGCGGAATGGCTCGCGGTCGCCGATACGCAAGGGTCCGCGGCGGGCGCGCGGATCCTGTCCGCGGCGGTGATCGACCAGCCGACGGTCGAGGCGCTGTTCGCCGATCGGATCGAATCGCGCCGCATGGTCAGCTTCGACCCGGCGACCGGCGGCATCCAAGCGCTGCGCGACCGGCGGCTCGGCGCGATCCGGCTGTCGAGTGGTCCGGACAGCGGCGCGGATCCCGACGCGATCCTCGCTGCGCTGCTGGAGGCGGTTCGCGAGCACGGTCTTTCGCTGCTGCCGTGGAGCGACGGCGGGCAGGCGTTGCGCGACCGCGCCGCCTATGCAGGCGTGCCGCTCGACGATGCGGCGTTGCTCGACCGTCTGGACGAATGGCTCGCGCCGCTGCTCGTCGGAAAGCGCCGACTCGATGCGATCGCCCCGGGGGCACTCGTCGAGGCGTTGCGCAACCTGCTCGGCTGGGACGCGATGCAGACGATCAACCGCCTCGCGCCGCCCGATTTCACGAGTCCGGCGGGCAGCACGCACGCGATCGACTATGCCGCCGAGGGAGGGCCCCGTGTCGAGCTGCGCGTCCAGGCGCTGTTCGGGCTCGGCGTGCACCCGACCATCGGCGAAGCGCGCGTCCCGCTGGTGCTGAGCCTCACGTCACCGGCGGGACGCCCGATCCAGACGACGCGCGATCTGCCCGGGTTCTGGGCGGGGAGCTGGGTCGCGGTCGCCAAGGAAATGCGCGGTCGCTACCCCAAGCATCCCTGGCCCGACGATCCCGCCGCGGCATCGGCGACGCTGCGCACGAAAAAGGCGGATGCAAGGGGCGCAACTTCGCGATAAGGGGGGCCCATGCCAACCGCCCGTATCTTCCAGCGCCCCAAGAACGCCATGCAGTCCGGTAAGCACCGGACCGACAGCTGGCAGCTCGAATTCGAACCCTCGGAGCCCAAGCGCCCCGACCCGCTGACCGGCTGGGCCGGCAGCGGCGACACGCGCGACCAGCTCCGCCTGTTCTTCCCGACCGCCGAGGCCGCGATCGCGCATTGCGAGCGTGAAGGGTTCGGCTACACGGTCGTACCGGCGCCGCAGAAGACGCTGAAGCTGCAGAGCTACGCGGACAACTTCAAATAAGCGACTACCCGACGCCGTTCCGGCGACGGGGTTGAAAACGGCTCAGCGCGCGCGTCGCTAGAGGATGGATCCCGCGAGGATCAACAGCATCTTCGCGTCGATCGCAACGCCCGCCTCGCGCTTTGCCGCGACGAAGGCGGGAATGTCGGTGAGCGGTACGCGGTGCACGGTGATGTTCTCGTCACCATCGCCGCCGCCGTCGCCGACCTTGGTCAGGCCGGTCGCACTAACCAGGGTGAAGCATTCGGACGTCATCCCCGGCGACGAATAGAAAAGCCCCAGATCCTCGATCGCGGCCGCGCGGTAGCCGGTTTCCTCCTCGAGCTCGCGCCCGGCCGCGACCGCGACGCTCTCGCCCGCGGTCTCGTCACCCACCAACCCGGCGGGCAGTTCGAGGCAGGCGCGGCCCAGCGGTACGCGAAACTGTTCGACCAGAATGACGTCGCCCGCGTCGATCGCGACGATCACGGCCGCGGCGATCTGCCCGCGACGTTCCGCATATTCCCAGGTGCCTTCAGTCTCCACGGTCAGGAACTTGCCCGCCCATACGGTCGTGCTCATAATTCGATCAGCCTGTCGGGAAGTTCGTTGATCGCCGCACCGGTTCGCGGGAAATGCTCGGCGAGTACCGTGCCGATCTGCGCGACGGCATCGGCCATGCCGTCTGCCGGCCGGTCGTCGCGCACCGCGGTGAGCACGGCCGCCATCGCCGCGCCCCAGATCTCGTTCGGCACGCGCGAATGGATGCCCGAGTCCGCGACGATCTCCGCGCAGTGTTCGGCAAGCGACAGGTACAGCAACACGCCGGTCGCGCCGCGCGTGCGCTTTTCCGCGCCCGCCCGGAACAGCATCACTGCACGCCTGCGCACCCGCCGCGATTTCGTCGCGCCCGGCGTCAGCGCGAGTCGCAACGCGGGGATAGTGAGCAGCAGGCGCATGCCCAGGAACACCAGCGTCGTCAGGACGAGCGCGATCGCGAACAACGCGCCCTGTGGTGCCGACTGCGCCCACGGATCGACGAGCCGCGCATAGATCTGGTCGGCCGCCACCGGGTGCAGCGCGAGCACCGCAAGGCTCAGCAGCATGGCAAGCACGGACCATTGCAGCGAGACGTCGTGATAGGCGTCGGACTGGCGCGCGACGATCGTGACGATCTCGCCCGTCGTCGTGGTTTCGGCCTGCGTCACCGCGGCGGTGACGCGGCCGTGATCGGCTTCGCTCAACCGCATGTCACCAACTCCCCGATGCGCCGCCGCCGCCGGCAGAACCGCCGCCGCCGCCGCCAAAACCGCCGCCCATCCAGCCACCGCCGCCGCTGTCGCCGCCACCGCCGCCCCAGCTGCTGCCATCGCCGCCGCCGCGCCGTGACATCTCGTTGGCGATGCTCCACAACACGATCGGCAGTGTCCCGTTGCCGCCGCCACCGCTTGAATAGCGGGTACCACCGGCACGCCGCGAGATCATCGGAATGACGATCGCGGCTGCCACGATGCCGAAAATGATCAGCTCGATCGGCACGCCGCCACCGTTGCCGGACGGCGCGCGGCGATGCGTCTTGTCATATTCCGCCGCCGCCGCGCCGACCTTCGCGCGGGCCTCGGCGTCGGGCAAAGCGAGCTGGTCCGCGACCGCATTCGTGCCCGCGACGATCCCGCCGGTCATGTCGCCGGCCTTGAAGCGCGGCAGGATCTGCTGGTTGATCACGACGCTCGAAAACGCGTCGGTCAGGACCGGCTCAAGCCCATAGCCGACCTCGATCCGTACCTTGCGGTCGTTCGGCGCGACGAGCAGGATCGCGCCGTTATTGGCGTCCTTCAGCCCGACCCCCCAGTTCCGCAGCAGGCGATAGCCATAATCCTCGATCGGATAGCCCTGCAGATCGGCGACGGTCGCGACGACCAGCTGGTTGCCCGTCGCCTTTTGCAGATCGTCGAGTCGTTTGGTGAGCGCCGCTTCCTGCTCGGGCGGGATCACGTTCGCCGCGTCGACGACGAAGCCGGTGAATTTCGGGAAGGTCTGGGCGCCTGCGGTGCCGCTGCCGAGCAGCACCGCGAAGAGGAGCGCCGCGAGGACGCGGATCATGCCGCCGGCCCCGCGATCAGCTCGCGTTGCCGAAGTTCACCGTCGGTGCCGTCTCGGCCCCCGGCGTGGTCGCGGCAAATGGCACCATCGGCTTTGCACCATAGAAGATCTTCGCGCCGACCGCGTCGGGAAAGGTGCGGATCTTGGTGTTATAGGCCTGGACCGCGCCGTTATAGTCGCGCCGTGCGATCGTGATGCGGTTCTCGGTGCCTTCGAGCTGGCTCATCAGCGTGGTGTAATTGGCCTGGCTCTTGAGCTCGGGATAAGCCTCCTGCAGTCGCTGCAGCGACAGCCCGACGGCACCCTGCACGCGCGAGAACTGCTCGATCTTCGCAGGGTCGGTCAGGTCGTCGCCCGAGACCTGCACCGTGCTCGCGGCGGCGCGCGCCTGGGTCACCTCGACCAGAATGCTCTTTTCCTGCGCGCCGGCCGCCTTGACCGTCGCGACGAGGTTGGGGATCAGGTCGGCGCGGCGCTGATAGTCGTTTTGGACATCGGCCCAGCGCGCCTTCACATTTTCCTCGGCGGTCGGGATGCTGTTGATCCCGCAGCCGCCAAGCGTCGCCGCGAGCGCAACGACGGCGGATCCGCGAAGAATCTGGGCATAGGACGACATCGGGGCTCTCCTGCTGGTCTGTATCACCCCCATAGGACAGCGGACCGGCTTGGCGAAACCGAAATCGATGGCTAGCGTGCGGGGGACTGGAAAAGGGGGCGCAAATGCTCAAGGAATTCAAAGCGTTCATCATGCGCGGCAACGTGCTCGATCTGGCTATTGCGGTGATCATCGGGGCGGCGTTCAGCAAGATCGTCACCTCGCTGACCGACGACGTGCTGATGCCGGTGATCGGCAAAATTTTCGGCGGGCTCGACTTTTCGAGCTATTTCTGGCGAATGGGGCCTGTCCCCGCAAATTATGCCGGTTCGCTCAGCGACTATGCGGCGCTGAAGAAGGCGGGGGTGCCGTTGCTCGGCTATGGCGCGTTCGCGACGCAGCTCGTCAACTTCGTGATCGTCGCCTTCATCATCTTCATGATCCTGCGCGTCGTGAACCGCGCGGCGGCGCTGATCGAGCGTGAAACCGCGCGGCTCAAGCGTGAGGAAGAAGCGACTCCGGTCGCGCCGGCGCCCGAGCCGGTCGAGATCGCGCTGCTGCGGGAGATCCGCGACGAACTCAAGGCGCGCGGTTGAACGTCCTGTCCCTCTTCCCGCGCTGGGAGGGGGAGATCAGGCTGCGGCCAGATCCTCGGCATTGGCATCCGCCAGGCTCGTGCCGTCGAGGATCCGCGCAGTCTCGTCGCGGACGCGCATCATCGCAAAGCGGATCGCGCAGTCCGCCTCGCTCTTGCAGTCGAGGCAGGGCCGATAGGCCGTGCGGCTGACGCAGGGCACCAGCGCGAGCGGGCCCTCGATGATCCGGATGATCTCGCCGAGCGAGATCAGGTGGCTCGGGCGCGACAGGCGATAGCCGCCCATCTTGCCGCGATGGCTGTGCAGCAAGCCGGACTCGCGCAGGTCCGCAAGGATCAGCTCGAGAAACTTGCGCGGGACATTGGCCTCGGCCGCGATGCGGGTCATCGGGATCGGTGGACCACCGACCGGGGCACCGCCAAGGAAGATCATCGCGCGAAGCGCGTAGCGAGAGCGCTGCGTCAACATAATACAGATTTCTATGCACGCGGTTTGTGGCGAGCGAAAGGCCGCAAAGGGCAAAATCACGGGCTTTTAATCGGCCGACCGCCGCTCTATATCACAAGCGTCATCGGGGGAATTCTCTCCTGGTGACTATGGCGATAAACCGTGGCGTGTCATAGACACAGCGGACCCGGGGGCAGTACCCGGCGACTCCACCACCGCCCTCTTCGCAAGAGGGGGACGATGACGGGGTCGAACTAGGATCGACGTGTGTTCAACGACGCTATGTTTCGCTCGGAATGGGACCACCGCAACGGCCCATACACAAGTGCCAACGATAACGAAGCACTCGCAATTGCCGCATAACTGACGGTCTAACGACCTAAGTTATACCGACGAAAGCGCGGTTCGGGCCACACCGGGCAACAGAAGTGGAAACCGGCGGTACGGGGGGCACCGAGCAACAGAAGCTCCCCACTCAAATCATACTCAAGCGCGCGCCCGCCCTCAGGCGGCAAGTTGCGCGACCAGCTTGTCGAGCCGCGGGCTGAACCCGACGATCCCGATCAGCAGCTGGACGAGGGTCAGCATTCCCGCGCCCCACCAATAGGCCAGGTGCACCCGCCCGCGCAGTTGCGCATCGAACAGCATCGCAGCGCCCAGATAGGCCATGGTCGCGATGAATATCGCCCAGGTCCCGGACGGACCCATGAGCGGCATCGGCAAGATGCGCCCCAGCGCCGGCGACATGATCAGGATCGTCGCGGACAGCATCAGGCGCTTGTGCCAGTCGGACCGGTGTCTCAGCTGGATCGCCCAGCCCGCCAGGATCGCAAAGCCGATGATCTGAAGGTCGAGCGCGAGGAAAAGGCCCGGCGTGAAGAAGGGCGGGACGCGGTTGAGCCGGACGGCCATGACCGTCGTCGCGACGCCCACCACGACCATGACCGGGACCAGACACGCGGTTGCGACGCCCAGTCGCCGGTGCATCGCGATCGACCCCCGGTCGACCAGCCAGTTCTGCGCAACGTAGAGGATGATCCAGCCGAAGAAGACGGCAGCGTGCAGATGGACCTGGGCGGGAAGCCCGACGATGTTCCAGTCCGTCCGCTGCAGGTCCAGCCCGAACCCTGCGAAGACGGTGACCGCGATGATCGCAGCCAGCATGAGATAGAAACGCCGCTCGGCGGTGATCGCCGACACGCTGGTTGCCAAGGTTGCCATGATGCCCCCGCATCTTTGCTGCCTTGGCCGAGAATGCGCATGCACGCTGGACGCTGCAAGCCGATAGCAGCGTGTCCGGCCGTCATTCTCGTACAAATTGCCGAGCGCGGATCCCGCGGCATCGCGCCGCCGGCTTCCGCAATCGTGATCGCCACGAAAAGGGGACCCGGTTGCCCGGATCCCCTTTCGCTAGTTGCCAGTCGGCAAGATCGCTTAGTCGCGATCGCCCGTCAGGAACGCCGGAGCGAACTCGGGGGCCTTGTCGCCGTCCGAACGCTCGGCGCGGGGAGCGCGCTCGCCGCCCTGACCACCGCCGTCGCGACGCGGGCCACGGCCACCGCCGTTGCCGCCATCACGACCACCATCGCCGTCACGACGCGGGCCGCGGGGACCACGATCACCGCCGCCGCCTTCGCCGCGCGGGCCACGACCGCCACCGCCGTTACCGGCATCACGACCACCATCGCCATCGCGACGCGGACCGCGCGGACCACGGTCACCGCCTTCGCGCGGCTCACGGGCAGGACGCGTGTCCTCCAGCTCTTCGCCGGTCGTCTGGTCGACGACGCGCATCGACAGGCGAACCTTGCCGCGCGGATCGATCTCGAGGACCTTGACCTTGACTTCCTGACCTTCGCTCAGCGCATCGGAGACCTTCTCGACGCGCTCGTTCTTGATTTCGGACACGTGGACGAGACCGTCCTTGCCACCCATGAAGTTCACGAACGCACCGAAGTCCACGAGGTTGACGACCTTGCCGTCATAGACCTTGCCGACTTCGGCTTCCTCGACGAGGCCCTTGATCCACTTGATCGCGGCTTCGATCTGCGCGGGGTCGGACGACGACACCTTGATCACGCCCTCGTCGTCGATGTCGACCTTGGCGCCGGTCTGCGCGACGATCTCGCGGATCACCTTGCCGCCGGTGCCGATGACTTCACGGATCTTCGACTTCTCGATCGTGAAGGTCTCGATACGCGGTGCGTGTGCCGACAACTCCTCACGCGTGTGGTCGAGCGCCTTGGCCATTTCGCCCAGGATGTGCGCACGGCCTTCCTTGGCCTGTGCCAGCGCCTTGCCCATGATCTCCTCGGTGATGCCGGCGATCTTGATGTCCATCTGCATCGTGGTGATGCCCTCGGACGTGCCGGCGACCTTGAAGTCCATGTCGCCGAGGTGATCCTCGTCGCCAAGGATGTCCGACAGAACCGCGAAGTTCTTGCCCTCGAGGATCAGCCCCATTGCGATGCCCGACACCGGACGCTTCAGCGGAACGCCTGCATCCATCATCGACAGCGAACCGCCGCAGACCGTCGCCATCGACGACGAGCCGTTGCTCTCCGTGATGTCCGACAGAACGCGGATCGTGTACGGGAACTCTTCCTTCGACGGCAGCACCGGGTGCAGCGCGCGCCAGGCAAGCTTGCCGTGGCCGACTTCGCGACGACCCGGCGCACCGAAGCGACCGACTTCACCGACCGAGTAGGGCGGGAAGTTGTAGTGGAGCATGAAGTTTTCGTACGACAGACCGTTCAGGCCGTCGATCATCTGCTCTGCGTCGCGCGTGCCGAGCGTGGTGGTGCAGATCGACTGGGTCTCACCACGCGTGAACAGCGCCGAGCCGTGCGTCCGCGGGAGGAAGTGGACCATCGCTTCGATCGGACGGATCTGCGTGGTGGTGCGGCCGTCGATGCGGGTGCCGTCCTTGAGGATGGCGCCGCGGACGATCTCAGCCTCCAGCTTCTTCATCAGCTTGCCGGCTGCCATCTGGTCCTGCGGGGTCGCATCGGCAAAGGCGGTCTTGCCCTTGGCGCGTGCGGCGTTCAGCAGGTCCGAACGCTTGGACTTGTCGGTCACCTTGTAGGCGGCCGCAATGTCCTTGCCGATCAGCTTCTTCAGCTTGTCCTTGGCGGTCGACAGGTCGGCCTGCTCGGCCATTTCCCAAGGATCCTTGGCAGCCTGCTCGGCCAGATCGATGATCAGGTTGGCGGCTTCGCGGCATGCCTTGTGCGCGAACTGGACCGCGCCGAGCATGATCTCTTCCGAGAGCTCCTTGGCTTCCGACTCGACCATCATCACGGCCTGGCCGGTGGCGGCGACAACGAGGTCGAGATCACCCGCCTTGGCTTCGTCGAGCGTCGGGTTGAGGATGTACGCGCCATCGACATAACCGACGCGCGCTGCGCCGATCGGGCCCATGAACGGCACGCCCGAGATGGTCAGCGCAGCCGATGCCGCGACCATCGCGAGGATGTCCGGCTCGTTCTCGCCGTCATACGACAGAACCTGGCAGATCACGTTGATTTCGTTGTAGAAACCCTCTGGGAACAGGGGACGGATCGGGCGATCGATGAGACGGCTGGTCAGCGTCTCCTTTTCGGTCGCGCCGCGCTCACGCTTGAAGAAGCCACCGGGGATGCGGCCGCTTGCGGAGAACTTCTCCTGGTAATGGACGGTGAGCGGGAAGAAATCCTGCCCTTCCTTGACGGTCCGTGCAGCCGTGACGGCGCACAGAACGACGGTCTCGCCGAGGGTGGCGAGCACGGCGCCGTTTGCCTGACGGGCCACGCGGCCGGTCTCGAGCGTCAGCGTCTTGCCGCCCCACTGGGCGCTTACGGTTTTGGTATCGAACATTTCGTTTCCTTCACTCCGGCGGCCAGATGCCGACCGGGGCCTATGTGCGAGCTAAGCCGGCTCGCGGCGGTGTGGAGCGAATTGTCGCTCCTTGCCAGTCCACCGAATTGCGTCCTGGCGTTTGCCTCCGCGCGCGATGGCGCGGAATCAAAGTCGTATATACAAAAACGGCCCCCCGAAGGGAGCCGTTCGTTTTACTTGCGGAGACCGAGCTTCGCGATCAGATCCAGATAGCGCTGGCCGTCCTTGTGACGGAGATAATCCAGCAGCGACCGGCGCTTATTGACCATCATCAGGAGACCACGACGCGAGTGGTTGTCCTTCTTGTGGCCCTTGAAGTGCTCGGTCAGGTTCTTGATCCGCTCGGTCAGGATCGCGACCTGGACTTCGGGCGAACCCGTGTCGCCGTCCTGGCGTGCGTGGATCTTGACCAGCTCGGTCTTGCGTTCAGCGGTAATCGTCATGAAATTCTCAGTCCTTCGACATCACAGATTGAAACCGCGAACGACCCGGACGTCTCCGTCCTCGACCTCGACCAGCGCGACCGGGACAGCGTCCTGCTCGGCGAAGTATTGGCCATCGTCTGCGGCGATCCCGGCCAAGATACGCCCCTGTCGGAGCGCCCCTGCCTGGTCGGGGGTGAGGGAGAGAGCCGGGATGTCGTCCAGCGCCACCCTCAAGGGCAGTAGTACATCTTCAAGCGCGGACGCCTTAGCGAGTTCGTCCAGTTTGTCCAGCGATATCGCCGATAAGAGGTCGAACGGACCGGCCTTTACGCGGCGTAGCATGGTGACGTGGCCGACGGTTCCGAGCGCCAAGGCGATGTCGCGTGCGAGGGAGCGGATATAGGTGCCCTTGGAGACATGCGCGGTGAGGGTGACTGCCTCCAGTTCCTCCCCGACCTCGTCATGCAAAAGACGGGTGGGGTGGGGGGTGAGCGCGTGGATCGTCACGTTGCGGCTTGCGAGCACGACCTCCTGCCCGGCGCGGGCGAGGTCGTAGGCGCGCTCGCCGTCGACCTTGAGCGCGGAATAGGCGGGCGGCACCTGCGCGATGGGGCCGGTGAACTGCGCGAGAACCGCCTCGACCGCTGCCATCGTCGGGCGCACGTCGGAGGTGGCGATGCTCACGCCCTCGGCGTCGAGCGTGTCGGTCTGGACCCCGAACATGATGGTGAAATCATAGATCTTGTCGCTGTCGAGCATCCGGCCGGCAAGCTTGGTCGCCTCGCCGACCGCGATCGGCAGCACGCCGGTCGCCAGCGGATCGAGCGTGCCGCCGTGGCCGACCTTGAACTTGCCATAGCCGCCGTTGCGCAGCGCGCGCTTCACCGCGGATACGCCCTGCGTCGAGCCCAAGCCCAGCGGCTTGTCGAGAATGATCCAGCCATGCATGTCGTAGGATCCTTGAATATGGGGGGGCGGGGCTCGTCCGTCCCGTCCGTTCGTCCTGAGCGAAGTCGAAGGACATTGGGCGCAAGTGCTTCGACTTCGCTCAGCACGAACGGGCAGGGGGAGGGGTACTAGCCCAAAGCCTCGGTAAAATGCCGGCGGCACAGTGCGACATAGCGATCGTTGCCGCCGATCTCGGTCTGCTGCCCCTCGGCGATAGCGCGGCCGTTCGCGTCGACGCGCAGGTTCATCGTCGCCTTGCGCCCGCACATGCACACCGACTTTA
Organism: Sphingomonas sp. BK481; assembly: GCF_014194875.1. Taxonomy (NCBI): domain Bacteria; kingdom Pseudomonadati; phylum Pseudomonadota; class Alphaproteobacteria; order Sphingomonadales; family Sphingomonadaceae; genus Sphingomonas; species Sphingomonas sp. BK481. Next base: position 346,136 of record NZ_JACIAP010000001.1, read on the forward strand.
TCTCGACCAGCGAGTCCGCCAGCGCCAGCAGCCGCGCGGAGCCGGGGAACAGCGCACCCTGGAAATCGGTCCGCAAGCCGTAGGCGAGCACCGGGATGCCGACCACGTCGCAGATCTCTGCCAACTGGTCGACCTGGGATGCGGTTAGGAACTGTGCTTCGTCGACGAGCACGCAGGAGATAGCATCCTCGGCGTGCTGCCGGGCGATGCATGCGCCGATATCGGTTTCCGCGTCGAACGCGATCGCCGGTGCCTCGAGCCCGATCCGCGACGTGATCGTGCCCGCCGCAAATCGGTCGTCGATCGCGGCGGTGAACAGCATCGTCCGCATCCCGCGCTCGCGGTAGTTGAAGTCCGCCTGAAGCAGGTTGGTCGACTTGCCTGCGTTCATCGACGCATAGTAGAAATACAGCTTGGCCATCGGCTCAACCCAAAGACGCGTCGCGCGGCGGCGTCAATCCTCGGACAGGTCACGCGCGATATGCGGATCGCGTAGCAACGTATCGATGTGCGTGCCCTCGTCGAAGCTCTCGTCGGCGACGAATTTCAGCTTCGCGGCATAGCGCGTCTGCACACGCGTCGCGACTTCGCGCTGAAGATAGGCGGTGTTCGTCCGCAGCGCCTTCAACACCTTTTCCTCGTCCTTGCCGAGCAATGGCTTCACGAAGACGGTGGCGTGGCGAAGGTCCGGGGACATGCGCACCTCGGTGATCGTCACGAGATGCTTCTCGAGCACCGGATCATGCACGTCGCCGCGCGCGAGGATGTCGCTGAGCGCGTGACGCGCCTGTTCGCCCACGCGCAGCGCGCGGACGGTTTTAATCTCTGGGGTATCGGTCTTCATTCTTCTAACTCCCTCGCCCCTCCGGGGAGAGGGTGGGGGTGAGGGGCGGCCGCAAGCGTTACCGCCCGGTACTGCCCCTCACCCAACCCTCTCCCCGAGGGGGAGAGGGCTTCAGTATTACAGCGTGCGGTCGCGCATCTCGACTTCGAACGTCTCGAGGACGTCGCCGGCCTTGATGTCGACGAAGTTCGACGTGAACGTCACGCCACACTCCAGCCCGGCGCGGACTTCGGCGACATCATCCTTGAAGCGACGCAGCGATGCGATTTCGCCCTGGTAGATGATGACGTCGTTGCGCGTGATACGTGCCTTGAGCGCCTTGCGGATATTGCCCTCGGTAACGAGCAGACCCGCCGCCTTGCCATGCTTGCCCGCCGAGAAGACCTCGCGGATATCGGCACGACCGACGACCGTCTCGAACGCTTCAGGCCCAAGCTCGCCGGCCATGCCCGCCCGGATCTCGTCGATCAGGTCGTAGATCACGTCATAATATTTGAACGCGACCTTCTGGCGCTCGGCGATCTCGCGTGCCTTGGCGTTCGGACGAACGTTGAAGCCGATGATCGGTGCACCCGATGCCGCCGCCAACGTGACGTCCGACTCGGTGATACCACCGACGCCCGAGCTCAGCACGCGCGCCTTGATCAGGTCGGTGGAGATCTTGTTGATCGCCCCGACGATCGCCTCGACGGTACCCTGCGTATCGGCCTTCACGACCAGCGGATATTCGATCGCCTGCTTTTCCTTCAGCGCCGAGAACATGCTCTCGAGGCTGGCCGGAACCGATGCCGTCCGCTTGTCGGTCTTCACGCTGCGACGATATTCCGCGACTTCGCGGGCCCGCGCCTCGTTCTCGACGACCTGGAACGGATCACCCGCCGACGGCACGCCCGACAGACCGAGGACCTCGACCGGCATTGCCGGACCCGCTTCCTTGATCTGCTTGCCCTTGTCGTCGACCAGCGCACGGACCTTGCCGCTCTCGCCGCCGACCACGAAGATGTCGCCAACCTTGAGCGTACCACGATTGACGAGGATCGTCGCGACCGGGCCACGACCCTTGTCGAGCTTGGCCTCGATCACCGTACCCTCGGCCGCGCGATCCGGATTGGCGCGCAGTTCGAGCAGTTCGGCCTGGAGCTGGATCTTCTCGATCAACGTGTCGAGACCGATCTTCTTGGTCGCGGAGACTTCGACGTCCTGGACGTCGCCGCCCATGTCCTCGACCACGATCTCCTCGCTCAGCAGGCGCTCGCGCACCTTCTGGGCATTGGCGCCTTCCTTGTCGATCTTGTTGATCGCGACGATCATCGGCACGCCTGCTGCCTTGGTGTGGGCGATCGCCTCCACCGTCTGCGGCATCAGGCCGTCGTCCGCCGCCACCACCAGGATGACGATATCGGTGACATCCGCACCGCGCGCACGCATCTGCGTGAACGCCTCATGGCCCGGCGTGTCGAGGAAGGTGATCTTCGACTTGTCCTTCAGCGTAACTTGATACGCGCCGATATGCTGGGTGATGCCACCCGCTTCGCCGCGCACCACGTCAGTGCCGCGCAGGGCATCGAGCAGCGACGTCTTGCCGTGATCGACGTGACCCATGATCGTGACGACCGGGGCACGCGGACGCAGAGTCTCCTCGGCATCGTCGATCGTGTCGTTCGCCAGATCCTGGTCGACATCGCTGACGCGCGTCAGGTTGTGACCGAATTCGGTAACGAGCAGCTCGGCCGTATCCTGATCGATCGTCTGCGTCATCGTGACGGGCATGCCCATCTTGAACAGCGCCTTGACGAGGTCGGCACCCTTCTCGGCCATACGGATGGCCAGTTCCTGCACGGTGATCGCCTCGGGGACGACCACGTCGCGGACCTGCTTGGCCTGCGGCTCGCGCGGACCACCGGTGCCACGACGCTCCTTCTCACGCGCACGCTTGAGCGCGGCGAGCGAACGGGCGCGGGCGCCATCGCCATCACCGAGGGCACGGTTGACGGTCAGCTTGCCCGAGGTGCGACGATCATCGCCCTTGCGGTCACGCTGCTGCGGCCGTGCCGGGGGCGCGTCGCGACGGACGCCACCAGCCGGCGCGTTGGCACCGGTTGCGCCGGGGCGCGCTGCGGTCGTGCCGGCATTGGCGGTCGCCGCCGGCGCTGCAGGCGCAGGTGCCGGAACGGGCTTCGGCGGCGGCGGAGGACGCTCGGGACGGGCGACTGGCGAGAACCGGCGGGGTGCCGGCATCGACGGATCGCGCGACAATTCGAGAATCGGCGGCGGGGCCGGCGGTGCGACGGGCGCGGGCGCCGGCTTGGGGGCCGGTGCTGGCGCCGCTACCGGAGCTGGCGTCGGAGTCAGTGCGGGTGCCGGGGCCGCAGCGGGGGCAGGGGCCGCCGCAACGGGGGCTTCAACCGGCGCGGCAGCAGGCGTCGGCGCTACGACCGGCGCTGCTTCGACGACGGGTGCCGGTGCAGGTGCGGGCGCAGGCGCCTCGACGGGCTTCGGCGCAGGTGCAGCCTTGGCTTCCGCCTCGGCACGCGCGCGTTCGGCGATGCGGTTGCGCTCGTCCTCGGCGGCCTTGGCGCGCTCGGCTTCCTGGCGACGACGCCCCTCTTCGAGCGTGTTCATCCGCTGCTCTTCCGCCTCGCGGAGAAGCTTGGCCTGCCGCTCCTGCGGCGACAGGTTGCTCGGTGCCTGCTGGCGTACCGGTGCGGGGGCGGGCTGCGGCGCACGCGCCTGCGGAGCCGGTGCGGGGGCCGCAACCGGCGCGGGCGCGGCAACCGGCGCATCGGCGACCGGACCGTCGGGCTCGCCCGGACGGCGCAGGACGCGCGCACGCTTGGTTTCCACGATCACCGTATTCGATCGGCCGTGGCTGAAGCTCTGCTTCACCTGGCCGGTCTCGACCGTGCGCTTCACACCCAAAGGTGCGCGCATGCCAAGTTTCGGCTTCTCGTTGTCCGTGTCGCTCACTCAAATTCCTCAGTCATGTCCACGGCCGGGCTGTGTCCGGTCGATCCGGACGCCCCTGTTATGGGTGACGTCCCGTTTTGTTGAGACGCCGATGCGCCCTGCGAGGCCGTTTCGCAAGACACGGGAGAAGGTTCGGGGCCGATAAAATGCAGCCAACGGTCGAGCGCTTCGCTCACCCGCTTTGCTGCAGCGCGGTCAGTCAGGCCAATGTGTACCACATTCTCCCGCCCCAGCGCCAATGCCAATATGGTACGTGACGCAGGCAGTGCCAACCCCCGCAGACCCGAGCCTTCGACATCGTTGCCGATGCGCCACGCCTGGTCGAGCTTGCGGTTGCCGTCCTCGGCCGCGTCGGACGCATGATACAGCGCCTTCAGCTTGCCCTGGCGCGCATTCTGCTCGATCCGGTCCGAACCGATCAGCACGGTGCCCGAGCGCGATTCGAGCCCGAGCCGGTCGAGCGCGTTGCGCTCCAGCGCGGATTCGATCACCGCGGGAAGCTCGGGTGCGATGGTAAATTCGCCAGTCTTGAACGCCCGAGCGAGCGCGCCCTTGAGCTTGCCCTTCTTGATCGCCGCTTCGAGTTCGATTCGCGTCACCCCGATCCACGCGCCACGGCCAGGAGCCTTGGCGCGCACGTCGGGATGAATCTGGCCATCGGGGGCCAGCGCGAGGCGCACCAGATGTGGCCGAACATCGCGCTCGCCCGACAGGATGCACTTGCGGATGGGGGCGTCTTCATCCCCCTCGCGCATGCGGGATGGGTTGGGCTCGCGCCCACCTGCACCCTTGTTCTTAGCCGAGGCCGGGCGCCCACCCTTCGGTCCTCTCCCGCTTGCGGGAGGGGAGGAAGGAAGGTCGTCGGTAGCGCCTAGCGCCTCATCGGGAGGGTTCCGCATGTGCGTCCTCCTGCGCCGGAGTCGTCTTCGGGGCGTCGCGGTCGACCAGCAGCTGGCCGCCCGCGCCGTAATTCTCGGTCGAAACCTCTTCGATCACGATCTGTACCGCAGCCGGGTTCTTGCCCAGCCGCTCGACGAGCGACTGGGTGACGTCGGCGACGATGCCGGCCTTCTGGTCCTTGGTGGCGGACCCCGAAATGCGGATGCTGACGAACGGCATCAGGCCTTGTCGTCCTCGCTCTTCGCGTCGGTCGTGTCCGCAGCGTCATCCGCCACGACGTCATCCGCCGCAGTGTCCGCTGCAGTGTCCTCGGCCGCAATGTCCTCAGCCGAAGCCGCTTCCACCGGAGTCTCGTCCGCGTCCGCCTCGGGGGCTTCGTCCTCGAACCAGTGCGCGCGCGCGGCCATGATGATCTCGTTGCCCTGTTCGTCGCTGAGACCATATTCGGCGAGAATCCCGCCCTTGGGCTCGGGACGCTTGGGGGCATCGTCGTTGCGGCGGCGCGGTTCGGCGCGCTTCTTCTCGACCAGCTCGTCGGTCGCGAGATCCGCAAGATCGTCGAGCGTCTTGATGCCCGCCTTGCCGAGCGTGACGAGCATCGCCTCGTTCAGATACGGCATGTCGATCAGCGCGTCCTCCACGCCGAGCGCGGTGCGCTCTTCGCGGCTGGCCGCGTCGCGACGCTCGAGCGCCTCGGTCGCGCGGTTCTGCAACTCGCCCGCCAGATCCTCGTCGAAGCCCTCGATGCCGGCGATCTCCTCGACCTCGACATAGGCGACCTCCTCGAGGCTGGTGAACCCTTCGGCGACCAGCAACTGCGCGAGCGTCTCGTCGACGTCGAGCTCCTTCTCGAACATTGCCGAGCGCTCGACAAAGTCCTTCTGGCGCTTCTCGGAGGCATCGGCCTCGGTCAGGATGTCGATCGCCTTGCCGGTCAACTGCGACGCGAGGCGGACGTTCTGGCCACGACGGCCGATCGCCAGCGAAAGCTGGTCATCGGGAACGACCACCTCGATGCGCTCTTCCTCTTCGTCGATCACGACGCGGCTGACCGAAGCCGGCTGCAGTGCGTTGACGACGAAGGTCGCAATGTCGGGCGACCAGGGGATGATGTCGATCTTCTCGCCCTGCATTTCCTGCACGACGGCCTGAACTCGCGACCCCTTCATGCCGACGCACGCGCCGACCGGATCGATCGACGAATCATGGCTGATGACGCCGATCTTCGCGCGCGAACCGGGATCGCGGGCCGCGGCCTTGATCTCGATGATGCCGTCGTAGATTTCGGGGACTTCCTGCGCGAACAGCTTCTTCATGAAGTCGGGGTGCGCGCGGCTGAGGAAGATCTGGGGCCCGCGGTTCTCGCGGCGGACGTTCAGGATCAGCGAGCGGATGCGGTCGTTGACGCGCACCACTTCGCGCGGGATCTGCGCGTCGCGGCGGATGACGCCCTCGGCGCGGCCGAGGTCGACGACTACATGGCCGAACTCGACGCGCTTGACGACGCCGGTGATGATCTCGCCCGCGCGGTCCTTATACTCTTCGAACTGGCGCTCGCGCTCGGCGTCGCGGACCTTCTGGAAGATGACCTGCTTGGCGGCCTGTGCGGCGATGCGGCCGAACTCGATCGGGGGCAGCGGGTCGACGATGAAGTCACCGAGTGCCGCGTCCTTCTGGAGCTTCTGCGCGCCCTTGACGTCGACCTGCTTGAAATAGTCGTCGACCGCCTCGACCACTTCGACGACGCGCCACAAGCGCAGATCGCCGGTGTTCGGGTCGAGTTTGGCGCGGATGTCGTTCTCGGCGCCGTAGCGCGAGCGGGCGGCGCGCTGGATCGCGTCCTCCATCGCCTCGATCACGATCGCCTTGTCGATCATCTTCTCCGACGCGACCGAATTCGCGATCGCGATCAGTTCCGCGCGGTTTGCGGTGACTGCCGTGGCCATCAATGCTGTCCTTCTTCGGTCTCGACGCCGCGAGCATCAGGCTCATCGGACGTATCTTGATAGAAAACCTCGTCCGCGCCTTCGGTCGAAAGCGGCGCGGTCGCGGCGATGAGTCGGTCGGTCATGACGAGCTTGGCGTCGGCCACCTGGGCGAAGTCGATCGTCATGATCTTGTGCTTGTTCACGTCGACGGTGATCTTGGTTCCCTCGACGCCCATCAGGTTGCCCGAGATCTGCTTGCGATCCTCGAACGGCTCGACGAGGCGGATACGCGCCTCCTGGCCCTCCCAGTCGGCAAAGTCCTGGAGCCGGGTCAGCGGGCGATCGATACCGGGGCTCGACACCTCGAGACGATAGGCGTCCTCGCCGACCGGGTCCTTGCCCTCCGCTTCGAGCGCATCGAACTTGTCCGAGATGCGGCGCGACAGCTCGGCGCAATCCTCGATCACGAGCTGGCGGGTGTCGGGCCGCTCGGCCATCACCTGCAGCGTGGGATCGGACTTGCCGCCCTGCATGCGCACGCGCACGAGGCTGAGCCCGAGCGCCTTGGCTTCGGGTTCGATCAATTCGGTCAACAGGGCGATATTCGCCATCGCAATTCCAAACAGGGCCAAAGCACAGGTGATCAGCGCCGCGGAGCGAACCCCGCAGCCTCTTCATCTGGCGATGTAGAGAAAGTAGGATCTCCATACCCGCGATGACAACGCTTCGCAAGCGGGAGCAACCTTCGTTCGTCACGCCGCGTTGGCGCAAGGATTTCCGGGAGAAGATCATGATCCGTCGCACATTGGCCGCCACCGGCCTGATATCCGCCACTTTGCTCGCCGCGGCCGCCTGTTCCGCACAGCCCGCAGCGGGGGAAAAGCCGTTCAGCGGAACGGTCGTCGCCGATTTCGAGTCACCCTGGGCGATGACGGTGCTGCCCGACGGGCGGATGCTGGTGACGGAGAAGGCTGGCGGCATGCTGCTCGTCTCGGCCGATGGAAAACAGCGTCAGACGGTCGCGACGATCACGGTCGATTCGGCAGGGCAGGGCGGGTTGATGGACGTCGTCCTCGCACCCGACTTCGCGACGAGCCAGCGCGTGTATTTCAGCTATTCATCGGCGGGTGCGGGCGGCAAGGGGGTAGTCCTCGCGCGAGGTCGGTTGCGGCCTGACGGTGGTGGGGGCGAGCGGCTCGGCGAGATCGAGGTGGTCTTCAGCGCGCGGCCATTCGTCGAAGGCAACGGCCATTATTCGGGTCGCATCGCGTTTTCGCCCGACGGCAAATATCTGTTCTTCACCAATGGCGACCGCCAGAAATTCACCCCGGCGCAGGATCCCAAGGTCACGCTTGGCAAGGTCCTTCGCCTGACGCTCGACGGCAAGCCCGCGCCTGGCAATCCGCTCGCGGGCAAGGGCTTTGCACCCGAGATCTGGAGCTACGGCCACCGCAACCTGCTCGGCATCGCATTCGACGCGCAGGGCAATCTCTGGGAACAGGAGATGGGGCCGAAGGGCGGCGACGAGGTCAATCTGATCACGCCCGGCCAGAATTACGGCTGGCCCAACGCGTCGAACGGCAGCCATTATGACGGGCGCGACATTCCCGACCACAAGCCCGGCGACGGCTATGCGGCGCCCAAGGTGTCGTGGAATCCGGTGATCTCACCCGGCGGGCTGATGATCTATTCGGGCAGCATGTTCCCGCAGTGGAAGGGCGATGCGTTCATCGGCGGGCTGTCGTCGAAATCACTCGTCCGCGTCGACCTGAACGGCACCAAGGCCGCCAAGGGCGACCAGTGGGACATGAGCGCGCGTATTCGCGAAGTGGAACAGGGCCCCGACGGCGCGATCTGGGTGCTGGAAGACGGCGGCGAATCGCAGGGACGGCTGATCAAGCTGACGGCGCGGTAAGGCTGTGCCGCCTCCCGCCCGCGGGCGGGGGGCGGGCGGGGTCAGTCGCGAACGATCAGGTAATTCATCCTCGCGGCCGCGATCGGCTTGTCGCGGTCGTCCTGCCACGCGGTCGCCTCGACATTGGCAACGCGCGTGCCGAGCCGGGTGACCACGCCCGCCGCGCGCGTCGGCTTGTCGCGGCCGCCCCGCATGAAATCGACGGTGACGGTCACCGGCTTGATCCGCACGCTGGCGTCCTCGGGCCCCTCGGTCTCGATCGCATGGTAGAGCGCGGCGATTGCCGCGACCTCGAGCAGCCCCGATATCGCGCCGCCGTGGAGGAATCCGGGGCGGCCGATCACGTCGTCGCCGAACGGCATCAGCAGCACCGGCCGACCCTCCGCGTCGCGTTCGATCTCGACGCCCAGCGTTGCGGCATAGGGTGGCAGCGTGCTCACCATGACCCGAGCACCATGAACGTGCCCGCGACATGCGCAAGCGGATCGGCGGGATCGCCGTCATGCGCCTGGCCGCGGACGAACGCGATCGACCGGGTGATCCGGTAGCATTCGCCGCGCCCGATCACCGTCTTGCCGGGCGTCGCCGGGCGCAGATAATCGACGCGCAGGTCGAGTGTCGCATGCGGCACGAACGCCGCGCGGCGGATCCAGATCGCGATGCTGGCGGCCATGTCCATCATCGTGATGATCGGCCCCGACGCGATCACGCCGCTGGCCGGATCGCCGATCAGCTTTTCGTCATAGGGCAGCGCGAGCTCCGCCCAGTCCGCGCCATGCGCATGATAGCGCATCCCGAGCGCGGCGCCGTGCCCGCCGAACCCATGTCGTGTAAACCGCTCTGCGTCGAAGCCATCCATGCCCCGACCTCTACACGCCAGCGACCGCCACGCAACATTGCCGCACATGCGGGGCGGGGCTAGCATCGGGCGCAACGAGATCATGAGAGAGGATCGCCATGAACGACCGGGTCACCATCGCCGTCGCGGACGGGATCGCCGATGTCCGCCTCAACCGCGCGGACAAGATGAACGCGATCGATCCGGCGATGTTCGAGGGGATCGCCGCTGCGATCGAGCGGTTGGCGGGGATGGCCGAGGTGCGCGTCGTCGTGCTGTCGGGCGAGGGCCGGGCGTTCTGCGCGGGGCTCGACATGGCGTCGATGGCGGGCGGCGGGTCGGGGCTTTCGCTCGACGATCGGGCGTATGGCGATGCCAATTTGGTGCAGCAGGTCGCCTGGGGCTGGCGCACCCTGCCGATGCCGGTGATCGCCGCGGTCCACGGCGTCGCGTTCGGCGGCGGGTTCCAGATCATGTCGGGCGCGGATATCCGCATCGCCCACCCGCAGGCGCGGTTCGCGATCCGCGAGACGCATTGGGGGCTGGTACCCGACATGGCGGGGATCGCGCTGTGGCGGACTCTGGCGCGCGACGACGTGCTGCGCGAATTGACTTACACCGCGCGCGAGTTCGACGGGGCGGAGGCGCTGCATCACGGCTTTGTTACGCGGCTCGACGACGATCCCCATGCCGCCGCGATGACGATGGCCCGTGCGATCGCCGCGAAGAATCCGCAGGCGATCCGGGGGTCGAAGGCGCTCTACACGCTCGCCGCCGATGCGGACTCGGCGGCGATCCTGCGTGCCGAAAGCGACGCGCAGGGGCAGGTGATGCGCAAGCCCAATCAGATCGAACAGGTCCGCGCCAATCTCGAAAAGCGCGCGGCGGTGTTCGTCGACTAGGCGCTACTTCATCAGGACGAGCTCTTCCGCCATCGTCGGGTGCAGCGCGACAGTCGCGTCGAAATCGGCCTTGCTGAGCCCCGCCTTCACCGCCACCGCGGCGGATTGCAGGATCTCGGGGCAGTCGGGGCCGATCATGTGAATGCCGACGACGCGGTCGGTCTCGCCGTCGCAGATCATCTTGTAGAGCGAGCGCTCGTTGCGCCCCGCCAGTACGTTCTTCATCGGCCGGAAGTCCGAGGTGTAGACCTTCACCGAGCCCAGTGCCTGCTTGGCCTGCGATTCGGTCATGCCGACGCCGGCCATTGGCGGGTGGCTGAACACCGCGGCGGGGACGTTCGCGTAGTCGACGCGGGTCGGCTTGTTGCCGAAGAACGTGTCGGCGAACGCCTGTCCCTCGCGGATCGCGACCGGGGTCAGCTGGATGCGGTTGGTGACGTCACCGACCGCGAAGATGCTGTCGCAGCTCGACCGGTTGTCCTCGTCGACGACCACCGCGCCCGCCGCGTCGAGTTCGACCCCGGCCGTCTCGAGCCCAAGGCCCTTGGTGTTCGGCAGGCGGCCGGTCGCGAACAGGACGAGATCGACGACGATCGGCTCGTGCCCGCTGGTGTGCACGGTCAGGCAACCGTCCTCGCCCTTGTCGATTCCCTGGAACGCCGCGTTGAAGCGGAAGTCGATGCCCTTGCTCATCGAGATCTGGAGCAGCCGGTCGCGGATCGATTCGTCATAGCCGCGCAGGATCACGTCGGTGCGGTTGATCAGCGTGACGTGCGCGCCGAACTGATGGAAGATGCCGGCGAATTCATTGGCGATATAGCCTGCGCCAGCGATCAGCACGCGCTTCGGCACGTCGTCGAGATGGAACACCTCGTTCGAGGTGATGCCGTGCTCGGCACCGGGGCAGTCCGGCACCAGCGGGTGCGCGCCGACCGCGATCAGGATCTTCGCCGCGGTCTTCTTGCTGCCGTCGGCGAGCGTGACTTCGTTGGGGGCAGAGACGACCGCGCGCTGGTGGATGATGTCGACATGGTTGTTCTCGAGCGTCTGGGTGTAGGCGCCGTTGATCCGATCGACCTCCTCCATGACGTTGTCGCGCAGCGTCGGCCAGCTGAACGCGCAGTCGTCGGGCACCTGCCAGCCGAAGCGCTTGGCGTCCTTCAGATCCTCGGCGAAATGCGCGCCGTAGATCAGCAGCTTCTTCGGCACGCAGCCACGGATGACGCAGGTGCCGCCGACGCGATATTCCTCGGCGACCGCGACGCGCGCACCGTGCGCAGCGGCAACGCGCGATGCACGCGTGCCGCCCGAGCCGGCGCCGATGACGAAGAGGTCATAGTCGAATTGGGTATCGGTCACGGGCTATCCTTGTACGTCGCGCTGCGGCTTTGGATGCCATCTGGGGCAGGGGGGATGCGCGGACAAGACCGGTGCGGCGATCAGGGTAATCGGCTGGCTCTATCGCCGACCCGCCCTGCGCATCGGCATCGCGTCGATCGTCTTTTCCAGCATGGCGGTTGGGAAGGGGTGTGCGGTGCGCAGTTTCACGCCGCCGTCCTTGCCGATCAGGATCGCGGTGAAGGTGGCGGGCAGGCGGAATCTGCGGCGCAGCGCGGGGGCGGTGTCGCCGGCGCCGCGGACTTGGTCGCCGACGACCTCGACGATGGTGAGGTCGCGCTCGTCGCCCTTCGCGCTCCAGTTGCCAAGGATGCGGCGCTGCTCGGCGAGTTCCGGGTCCTGCGGGGAGGGGGCCGCGACGATCAACACGCGACGCTCCCAGCGCATCTGCGCGAGGGTAGGGGAGGCAGCTAGGGCGGCGGCAAGGAGGATGGGCATAAAGATGTAACGCGGGAGGTTCGCTCGCGCTCCCTGTTCTATCACCCCGGCGAAGGCCGGGGCCCAGTTGGGTGAACCGCGGTGGCTAAAACACGGCCTTCCCAACTGGGCCCCGGCCTCCGCCGGGGAAGTGCAGGTGTTGGGGAAACGGAGGGCGCCCCCCCAGCTTACCCGAACGCGCGCTTGATCAAATCGTCGGTCGAAGGATCGAACGTCTGCCCGCCCTTCTCCGCGGCCTTCGCCATTTCCTTGCCCAGCTCGACCCCGAACTGGTCGAACGAGTTGATCCCCAGCAGCACGCCGTTCACGAACACGCGGTGCTCGTAGAACGCGATCAGCGCGCCCAGCGTGCGCGCATCCAGATCGTCGAGCAGCAGCGTCGACGACGGCCGATCACCCGAATAGCTGCGCGCCGGATCCTCGACCTGCTTGCCCGCCATCAGCGCGGCACCCTGTGCGAACGCGTTGAGCAACAGCGCCTTGTGATGCTCCTCGGGCAGCGTATCGCCCGCCTCGATCGACGCGACGAACTCGACCGGCACCAGATGCGTGCCCTGGTGGAGCAGCTGGAACACCGCATGCTGCGCCTCGGTGCCGACACCACCCCAGGTGATCGCCGCCGACGGCCGCCCGAGCGGCTGGCCGTCGTCCGTCACCGACTTGCCGTTCGACTCCATCTCGAGCTGCTGGAGATAGCTCGGCAGCAGCCGCAACCGCTCGTCATAGGCGAAGGTCGCGCGCGTCTCGGCATGGCGGATCTGCGTGTAATAGAGGTCGGCGAACGCGGCGAGCGCGGGCGCATTCTCGTGCAGCGCGGCGAGGCGGAAATGGCGGTCCATCTCGGCCGCCCCCTCGAGCAGCTCCTCGAAACGGTCCCAGCCGAGCGCGATCGCGGCCGGGAACCCGATCGTCGACCACAGCGAATAGCGCCCGCCGACGCTCTCGGCGAACGGCAGGATCCGCGTCTCGTCGACGCCCCATTCCATCGCCTTTTCGGGCGCGGCGGTCAGCGCGATCACGCGGCCGTACGGATCCTCGACATTATGCTCGTTCATCCACTGAAGCACCGCTTCGGCGTTCATCAGCGTCTCGGTCGTGGTAAACGTCTTTGACGCGACCACCAGCAACGTCGCGGCCGGATCGAAGCGTTCGAACACGTCCTCCAGCGCGACGCCGTCGACATTGGCGACGATCCCGACATCATAACGCTTGTCGTCGCGCCCGAGCGAGTCGACCAGCAATTGCGGCCCCAGCGCGGACCCGCCGATGCCGACGTGCAGGATATGCCGCACGGGGCCGAGCGCATCCGCCTCGATCGCGTCGATCAGCGTGCGCATCCGCGAATGGCTCGCCTGTGCGATCGCGACGCTCTCGGGCTTGCCCTCACCGCGCTCGGCGGTGTGCTCGACCGCGCGGCCTTCGGTGACGTTGACGATCTCGCCCGCGAACATCGCCTGGCGCTTGCCCGACAGGTCCTGCGCCTTGGCCATCTCCTCGAACGCGCTGACCATGTCCGTGGTCAGGTGCGTCTTCGACCAGTCGAAGTGGATGCCTGCGACGTCGAGGCTCAGCTTGGACAACCGCTCAGAGTCGGCGGCGAACAGGTCGGTGAGTTTGGCGGCGGGCAGGGCTTCGAGTTTGGACCAGTCGGCGGTCATGCAAAGTCTCCGATTTGGAATTCGTGCGCACCGATACGGCGACGCGAGCAAGAACACCATAACGTCCCGGGAGGCGATTGGGTCTCCGGGGGTGTCCGGATCGTCTCCGGACATGGCGGATGCTGCATATGCTTGACGGCGCGCGCCGGTTGAGCAAACCCGCGGCCATGGCAAAAGACGCGAAGACCAAACCGGCCCGATCCGAAACCGCAGAGACGTTCCGCTTCCTGCTCAAGCTGGCGGTGGTCGTATTGATCCTGCGCAGCTTCATCTTCGCGCCGTTCAGCATTCCGTCCGAATCGATGCTGCCCCGGCTGTTGATCGGCGATTATCTGTTCGTGTCGAAGTGGAGCTACGGCTATTCGCGCTGGTCGCTGCCGGGTGGCGTGCCGCTGATCCCCGGCCGCATCTTTGGCAGCACGCCGACGCGCGGTGACGTCGTTGTCTTCCGCGCCCCCGAAGTGCTCGATCACGACGTCATCAAGCGCGTGATCGGCCTGCCCGGCGAGACGGTGCAGATGCGGCAGGGGACGCTGTACCTGAACGGCACCGCGATCCCCAAGGCGCGGATCGCCGACTTCACGATCCCGCTGACCGCCAATTTCGATGCGGAGAAATGCGGCGCGCCGTTCGTCGACGTCGCCGACGGCGTCCAGATCTGTCGCTATCCGCGCTACCGCGAGACGCTGCCCGGCGGCCGCAGCTATTCCGTGCTCGACCAGGCGCAGCTGCCCGATCGCGACGACACGGGTGTCTATACGGTGCCCGCCGGCCATATCTTCGTGATGGGCGACAACCGCGACGACAGCGGTGACAGCCGGTTCCCCGCACCAAGCGGGATGGGCTATGTCCCGCTCGAGAATGTCGAGGGCAAGGCGGTCGTCAGCTTCTTCTCGACCGACGGCAATGCCGAATGGCTGAAACCCTGGACCTGGGTCAGCGCCGCGCGCTGGGAGCGGATCGGGGAAGGCTTTTGAGCGACCTCGGCGACTGGCTGGCGGGCGTATTCGGTCGCCGGCCGCGCGATCTGGCACCCTATGAACGCGCACTGACGCATGGCAGCCAGGCGAAGGCGAATTACGAGCGGCTGGAATTTCTCGGCGACCGCGTCCTGGGGCTGATCGTCGCGGAATGGTTGTACGAACTGTTCGCGACCGATCCCGAGGGGTCGCTGTCGAAACGGCTGAACGCGCTCGTCACGGGCCCGGTCTGCGCCGAGGTGGCGCGTGAGCTCGGAGTGCGCGCGCATCTGAAGCTCGGCAAGCAGGCGCGCGACGATGGCGCCAGCGACAGCGACAATGTGCTGGGCGACGTGATGGAGGCACTGATCGGCGCCTGGTACCAGGAGGCCGGGCTCGACGCCGCACGTGCGTTCGTCCGCGGCGCATGGGGTGACCGCGTCCAGGCCGGTGCCAAGGCGCCGCAGCACCCCAAGTCCGCGCTTCAGGAATGGGCGGCCGCGCATAACCGCAAGCCGCCCGAATATACGATCGTCGAGCGCACCGGCCCCGGCCATGCGCCCAAATTCACGATGCTGGTCTCGATCGGCAAACTCGCCGAGGCGACGGCGACCGGCTCGAGCAAGCAGGAGGCCGAAACCGCGGCGGCCAAGGCGTTGCTGGAGAAGCTGGGCTAAGAAGGCTTGTGTTTGCGCGGAGTCGCGGAGGGGGGCAGCGAATGGAACTCCGATCTCGCTCCGAACGACTCCGAGATAATCGGCGGCGTATGATCGTAGCGGGCGCGAGCCCCATCCACACCATCTCTGCGCCTCCGCGCCTCCGCGTGAACCAAACTGCCTTGTCGCGACGCGATGACGGACAGCCGTTTTCCCTGTACAGGTGCGCACAACACCAGTTCGAAAAGAGCATATGTGACTGAAACGAATACCACGCCCAATACCAAGCATTGCGGCCTCGTCGCCATCGTCGGCGCTCCGAACGCAGGCAAGTCGACGCTCGTCAACGCGCTCGTTGGCCAGAAGGTCGCGATCGTCAGCCCCAAGGCGCAGACCACGCGCGCCAAGCTGATGGGTGTCGCGATCGAAGGCGACACGCAGATCCTGCTCGTCGATACCCCCGGCATCTTCGAGCCCAAGCGCCGGTTCGACCGCGCGATGGTCGCCGCCGCCTGGGGCGGCGCGGAAGGGTCGGACATCATCGCGCTGGTCGTCGACGCCAAGGGCGGGATCGGCGGCAAGGTCACGACCATCGTCGAGTCGCTGGTCGGTCGACCTGAGCCGATCTGGCTGATCCTCAACAAGGTCGATCTCGCCGACAAGACCAAGCTGCTGATCCACGCAGAAAAGCTGAACGCGCTGCTTCCCTTCGCCGAGACGTTCTTCATCAGCGCGGGCACCGGCGACGGCCTCGCGCACTTCAAGACGCAGCTCGCCAAGGCGATGCCCGAAGGTCCGTGGCATTATCCCGAAGACCAGGTCTCCGATTCGACCGAGCGCGCGCTCGCGTCCGAGGTCACGCGCGAGCAGCTCTATCTCCAGCTCCACGCTGAACTGCCCTATGCGAGCACGATCGAGACCGAGCAGTATATCGAGCGCCAGGACGGGTCGTTGGAGATCCACCAGCAGATCCTCGTCGAACGCCCGACGCAGCGCGCGATCGTGCTCGGCAAGGGCGGCGTGCGGATCAAGGAAATCGGCGCCCGCTCACGGATCGAGCTCGCCTCGATCACCGGCAAGCCGGTGCATTTGTACCTGCACGTCAAGGTTAAGCCGGGCTGGGATGAGGACCGCGAAGTGTACCGTGATATCGGGCTAGACTGGGTCGACTGACCCGCGACCACGACGACCACACTCCACCCCGGCAAAGGCCGGGGCCCAGTTGGGGGACGGGCGTCACGACGGACAGCGCGCCGTTACTCGGGCCTTCCCGACTGGACCCCGGCCTTCGCCGGGGTGGTAGTGTTCGATGCAAAAGGATGTTCCCCCGCGAAGGCGGGGGCCCAGACTGGACTCCCGCCTTCGCGGGAGAACAGAGTTCGGCTCGGCACTCCGTCATGCTCATGCCCATTGTACCAAACCCGCGACCTCGTGAAATCTATTGATGCTACCGTAAACCTCACCGGCTGACCCGGACGAAGACCACGCGATGCCGACCCTGATCGATGCGACGTCCGCGATCCGCTACGACCAGTTGCATCTGTCGCCGGTGGCGCTCGATTTCGGCCTGTTCCAGATCCGATGGTACGCGCTCAGCTATATCGCGATGATCGCGATGGGCTGGTGGTATCTGCGGAGGATGCTCCGTCGGTCCGGTGCGCCGATGACGGCGGGGCATGTCGACGATCTCGTCTTCTACCTGACGCTGGGCATCATCATCGGTGGTCGGCTCGGCTATTGCGTGTTCTACCGGCCCGATATCTGGCGCGCGCCGCTGGACGTGCTGAAGCTCTGGCAGGGCGGCATGTCGCTGCATGGCGGGTTCCTGGGGGTGATCGTCAGCCTGGTCCTGTTCACGCGGCGCCACCGTTTGTCGCTGCTCCGGGTGTGCGATTACGTGGCGTGTGCAACCCCGTTCGGCCTCATGCTGGTGCGGATCGCCAATTTCGTGAACGGGGAGTTGTGGGGTCGGCCAAGCTCGCTTCCCTGGGCGGTGATCTTTCCGGGCACGCATGACGGCATTCCCAGACACCCGAGCCAGCTCTACGAAGCCGCACTCGAGGGCGGTCTCAGCATGATCGTGCTGGCCTATCTGTTCTGGCGCACCGACGCGCGGCTTCGACCCGGCCATCTGCTCGGGGCGGGGCTGATCCTGTACGGCACCGCGCGCTTCCTGCTCGAATTCGTCCGCCAGCCCGATGCCGGGCTCGACCATCTGTGGTGGGGGCTGACGATGGGGCAGACGCTGAGCGTGCCGATGATCGGCGCCGGCATCTGGTTCTACGTCCGGTCGTTCAAGTGCGCGCGCGTCGCCCCGTGACTATCGCCCCAGGACCTCATCGACCCACGCTGGCACCAGCATTCCGGCCGCGCCGATCCGCGTCTCCTCGAAGAACACGCTCCCCATCGAGGGGTCGAGGTTCAGCTCCAAGGTAGCGGCTCCGTGATAGGCCGCGGTCTGCACGAAGCCGGCTGCCGGATAGACCGCCCCCGACGTCCCGATCGACACGAACAGATCGGCCTGTGCAAGTGCCGCCTCGATCCGCTCCATCTGGTACGGCATCTCGCCGAAGAACACGATGTCGGGCCGCAGCGCCGCCGACCCACACGCGCCGCATATCGACCCCTCTGGCAAGCTGCCGGCCCAGGGCTCGCGCGCGCCGCAGACGGCACACAGCGCCGACCGCAATTCGCCGTGCATATGCAGCATCCGCGTCGCGCCCGCCCGCTCATGCAGGTCGTCGACGTTCTGCGTGACGATCAGCAATCCGCCGTCCCATGCTTCGTCCAGCCGCGCCAGCGCACGGTGCGCGGCATTGGGCTCGACCGTCGCCAGCGCCGCCCGACGGAGATCGTAGAAGCGGTGTACCAGCTCCGGGTCCGCGGCGAGTGCCTCGGGGGTGCAGACATCCTCGACCCGGTGACCTTCCCATAGGCCGCCCGGCCCGCGGAACGTCGCGATGCCGCTTTCGGCGGAGATGCCCGCGCCCGTCAGAATGACGATGTTTCGTAGATGCTTCATGGGCATAGTCTATGGGCGGCGCTGTCGCCGCGATAGCCAAAGTCGTGCTGATATCGCGCCATCGACGCGCCGTGTCGACGCGATGCGTCCGGTTGCTCGGTTCCGGCGTTGAACCGAACCGACCATGTCTTCATGGCCGCGCGCTAAACGATCGCCGATGCCGTCATGGCACCGCGCGCCATGATATTCGAAGGATCCAATGCGATGGTGACCAAAAAACTGATGCTGTTGAGCGGCGTGATCGCGGTCCTTGTCGGCTGTGGCGACACGACATCGACCGGCGCCAACACTGCCACCGTCAATACCAGCACGGCGGCAAGCGCAGCCTCCGACGTTACCCGCGTTCGCGGCGTGATCACCGCGGTCGGCGCCGACGCGCTGACCGTCCAGACCTATGACGGCAAGTCGGTCAGCGTTCCGCTCGACGCCAAGACCAAGGTTGCCTGGGTGGTGAAGTCCGATCTGTCGACTCTGAAGGACGGCGACTTCATCGGCACCGCCACGACCGGCCCCGACGACGCACTGCGCGCGGTCGAGCTCGTCATCTTCCCCGAGGCGATGCGCGGGACCGGCGAGGGCCATTATCCCTGGGACGTTCCCGGCGTGGTCGCGGCCGCTGGCGGCGGCGCGGCCGATGGGCAGAGTGCGATGACCAACGGCACCGTCGACGGGCAGAGCGCGATGACCAACGGCACCGTCGATCAGCAGAGCGGGATGACCAACGGAACGGTAACCGGCGGCGCGGGCAAGCCCGGCGAAACCAAGCTCAGCATCTCGTACAAGGGCGGCAAGGCACAAGTCGTCGTGCCCGTCGGCACGCCGATCGTCCGGTTCGAGCCAGCCGAGCGTTCGATCCTCGCAAAGGGCCAGAAGCTGTTCGCGATCACCTTGGCCGGCGCGTCGGGGGCGAGGTCCGTCGCGGTCGGCAAGGATGGCCTGACGCCGCCGATGTAAGGCTGCCGCCCGTAATCACAGCCTGAGGGGCTGGAGTGGTGATGTGTCCACTCCAGCCCCTTTTGTTTGGAGAACCTTACACGTCGGATCTCGTGCAGGCGCGGACGTCGTGGCGGGTCGCGCGGCGATCGACCGACCGACCCTATCTTCATAAATCACCCGATCGCCGCTAAGACGCCTGCAAACCCGTATCCGTAAAGGCGCTGCATGACCGTCATCACCGAAGCCGACCTGATCGAAAGCGTCGCCGACGCGCTCCAGTTCATCAGCTACTACCATCCGATGGACTACATCCGTGCGCTGGGCGTCGCGTACGAAGCCGAGCAGAGCCCCGCCGCCAAGGATGCGATCGCGCAGATCCTGACGAACAGCCGGATGTGCGCAGAAGGCCACCGCCCGATCTGCCAGGATACCGGCATCGTCACGATCTTCGTGAAATGGGGCCAGGACTGCCGTCTCGATTCGACCCGCTCCTTGCAGGAGGTGATCGATGAAGGCGTCCGCAAGGCGTATCTCAACCCCGAGAACAAGCTGCGCGCCTCGATCCTCGCCGATCCCGCCTTCACGCGCCGCAACACCAAGGACAACACGCCCAGCGTGATGCATGTCGAGATGGTGCCCGGCAACACCGTCTCGATCGACGTCGCTGCCAAGGGCGGCGGCAGTGAGAACAAGTCGAAGTTTAAGATGATGAACCCGAGCGATTCGATCGTCGACTGGGTGCTCGAGATGATCCCGCAGATGGGTGCGGGCTGGTGCCCGCCGGGGATGCTCGGCATCGGCATCGGCGGCACCGCGGAAAAGTCGATGATCCTCGCCAAGCAGTCGCTGATGGGCGCGATCGACATGGCGCAGCTGAAGGAACGCGGTCCGAAGAACGACATCGAGGCGCTGCGGATCGAGATCTACGACAAGGTCAACGCGCTCGGCATCGGCGCGCAAGGGCTGGGCGGGCTCTCCACCATCCTCGACGTCAAGATCTTCGACTGGCCGACGCATGCCGCGTCGAAGCCGGTCGCGATGATCCCGAACTGCGCCGCCACGCGCCATGCGCATTTCGTGCTCGACGGGTTGGGGCCGGTGTATCTGGAGGCACCGAAGCTCGAGGAATGGCCTGACGTCAACTGGACGCCCGACAAGGCCGCGATCCGGGTCGACCTCGACACGCTGACTCCCGAGGTCGTGCAGACGTGGAAGCATGGCGACCGGCTGCTGCTGAACGGCAAGATGCTGACCGGGCGCGACGCCGCGCACAAGCGGATCGCCGACATGCTGGCCAGGGGCGAGGAGCTGCCCGTCGATTTCCGTGGTCGCGTGATCTATTATGTCGGGCCGGTCGATCCGGTCGGCGACGAGGTGGTCGGGCCAGCCGGTCCCACCACCGCGACGCGGATGGACAAGTTCACGCGCATGATGCTCGACCAGGGCCTGCTCGCGATGGTCGGGAAGGCCGAGCGCGGCGGCGATGCGACCAAGGCGATCGCCGAGGCGAAGTCGGCCTATCTGATGGCGGTCGGCGGTGCGGCCTATCTCGTCGCGCGCGCGATCAAGGGATCGAAGGTCGTCGGCTTCGAGGATCTTGGCATGGAAGCGATCTACGAATTCGAGGTCGCCGATTTCCCGGTGACCGTCGCGGTCGATTCGGCGGGAGAGAACGTCCACCAGCTGGCGCCACTCGTCTGGCGCGAGAAGATCGCGCGGGAGCGGTTGCTCGCGCCGGCGTGACCGCTCGTCCTGATGACGTGGAACGGGGAGGGCGGCCCTTCCGTTGAGCTTGCGAACCAGAGGAGTTTCGTATGTTCAAGCCCGCCAACCCCGTCGTCGCGATCGCGGTCGCAACATTGATGACGACGAGCGCCGTTGCCCAGAGCGGGGCACCCGCGCCCGCGCCCCGTACGTCCAGCGGGGGCCTCGGTAGCCTGGGTGACAGTCTTGGCGGGCTCGGCGGCGGACTGGGTGGCGGATTGGGCGGCCTGCTTGGCGGTGGCGCGTCGGGCATCGGTTCGATCGGTGCGGGCAATGCGGCAGGTCTGCTCGGCTATTGCCTCAAGAACAACCTGCTCGGTCAGGGCGGGGCACTTGGCGCGTTGACCGGGCGGCAAACGGCGCCCCAGGCTCCTGCGACGGGCCAGGCAGCGGGCGCGCAGTCGATCCTGCAGCGGTTGACCGGGCGGCAGGGCGTGCGGACGTCGCCTGGCTTTGCAGCGGGACAGGCGGGGGAGCTTCAGGCGCCGAACGGTCAGGGGCTGTCGCTCGACAATCTCGGCGGACAGGTGAAGACGAAGATGTGCAGCCTCGTGCTCAACCGGGCCAAGGCGTTTCTGTAACCGGCGCGTGCGCTAGGGCGGCTAGCCGTCGCCCGTCCCGTCATCCTGACGAAAGTCAGGATCCAGGGTAATTAGGGGCAACCTGCGTGGATCTGGATCCTGACTTTCGTCAGGATGACGGTGTGGGTTGGGGGAGGACCGTTCTCTTAAAGATGCGGGGCCACGTCCACATCCTCCAAACAAAAACACCCGGAAATGAAAAGAGGTTGTCGGGGCGTCTCACGACGACCCGACAACCTCCTGACATGGTCAGCGGCCGGAGAGCTCCAGCCCGGAGGACCATGCGTACCACCTCATCCTGTGCCATGCGCGTTGATTGGAGGGCGATACCTCCCGCACATGCCGTCGGATATCAGTAGCGCGTCCCCCGAACGAACCGAACCGAACTCACTGCTGAACCATGAGACATCGGATCACCTCCTTTCGCTTGTTGAAAAAACGCGGCCAAGCCTGACCGCAACCGCAATGTGTGCCGGGTGCCCTGTTGATACAAGTCTTGTTTTGCAGAAGATTTCGCGCAATCCTCAAAGGCTGTGCGGCACGCTGGGAAGATGCCCGCCCTTACCCGCGACAATCCTCGGTCACGCGTTCGATCTCCGCCCATGAGGGGATGACGAGGGCAGGCTGGCCCTGCTGGTCGATCACGAACCGACCGCGGCTGAACCCCATCGCCTCGAGCAGCGGATCGCTGGCCGGCAGCGTCGCCGTCACGGTGCCGGGCGTATTGCCGGGCTGAACCGACAGGGCGCGCGTGACGCTCGACGTGCGGATCGTCATCGGCGTGGCCGCCGCCGCAGTACGCGACAGATGGATTTGCCGCGTGCCGGTATCGCACTGGAGTGTCAGCGCGGGCAGCGCCGCCTGCGCTCCGAAACTCGCCACCGATCCGCGCGGATCGCGGCGATAGGTCCAGCTTCCCGGCGTATAGGGCCAGTCGCGCCAATCCGCCGCGAGCGGGGCGGGGCGTGGTGCGGGGGCGGGCGCCTCCACGCGCGGTGGCGGCGGCGGCGGTTCGGCGCGCGGCGGCGCGACGCAACCGGCGATCAGCGTCAGCGTGGCGAGGCCGGCGGCGATGGGCCAGCCGGCGGCGATAGGGGTGTGGGCGCGCATGACCCGCTATGCGGCACGCCCGGCGGCCGCTCAAGGCGCGAGGACGGCGATCGCGTGGGAACCGGCGCACGCTGCTACCGGTTCAGCGACGGAACACTGTAAATCAGGAGACGATCCATGTCCGATACCGTTGCCCAGACCCCAACCCAGCTGCTCGTGCAGGCTAATATTTCGGGGACGATGAAGGTCGAGAGCCGCGACGGCGACGCGGTCGGGACGGTCTATGCTTTCATGGTGCACAAGGGTACCGGGCGCGCGACGCATGCCGTGCTGAGCCTCGGCGGATTCCTGGGCATGGGCAAGAGCTTCTACCCACTGCCGTTCGCGCTGCTTCAGTTCGACGCGGTGCGTGACCTGTATGTGGTGACGATCGACAAGCGCGTGCTTGAGGGCGGCCCGAGCTGGTCGAACAACGCGCCGGTCTTCGACCAGGCCTATGCCGACCGGGTAGCGAGCTATTACGGGTCGAGCAGCGAGGATCTCGTCGTCGGGTAACGCTGATGCGGGGAAGGGGCGGTTTGTGTGGCTCTGGATCCTGACTTTCGTCAGGATGACGGAGTGCTTTAAATCCGCCGTCCCTCTCCCCTGTCATCCTGACGAAAGTCAGGATCCAGGGTTATCGGCCCCAACCCTCACGACCAAAGCCATGAGCGGGCTCAGCGAGACCGAGAGCCACCCATCCGCATTTTCTGGCTCTTCCCGTAGCGCGTTTTCCGCGTGCCTGGCTTGCCCTCGTTCGAACGGCCCATGACCGGCGCCTTCTGCTGGTCAACCGGCAGGCCGAGCTCCTCGTTCTCCAGCTGCCGGATCTCGTCTCGCAGCCGCCCGGCGGTCTCGAATTCGAGATCGGAGGCCGCCTTGCGCATCTGCTTCTCAAGATCCTCGATATAGGCGCGCAGGTTATGCCCGACCATGTGCGGGCGGTCCTCGTCGATCGGAACGGTGACCTGATCCTGGCTGGCGACGTGCGCAATGATGTCGCCGATGTTGCGGCGGATCGTCGTCGGCGTGATGCCGTGTTCGGTGTTGTACGCGACCTGCTTCTCGCGGCGCCGCGCCGTCTCGTTCATCGCGCGCTCCATCGAACCGGTGACACGATCGGCGTACAGGATTACGCGCCCGTCGACGTTACGCGCCGCGCGACCGATCGTCTGGATCAGCGAGGTCTCGGACCGCAGGAAGCCCTCCTTGTCCGCATCGAGGATCGCGACCAGCCCGCATTCGGGAATGTCCAACCCCTCGCGCAACAGGTTGATGCCGATCAGCACGTCGTACACGCCAAGCCTCAGGTCGCGGATCAGCTCGATACGCTCCAGCGTCTCGACGTCGCTGTGCATGTAGCGGACCTTGATCCCCGCCTCGTGCATATATTCGGTCAGATCCTCCGCCATCCGCTTGGTCAGCGTGGTGACGAGCGTACGGTATCCAAGCGCGGTGGTCTTCCCGACCTCGACGATCAGGTCCTGCACCTGCTCCTCGACCGGCTTGATCTCGACGGGCGGATCGATCAGCCCGGTCGGGCGGATGACCTGTTCGGCGAACACGCCGCCGGTCTGCTCCATCTCCCAGCTGCCGGGAGTCGCCGAGACATAGGTCGTTGGCGGGCGCATCGCGTCCCATTCGTTGAACCTGAGCGGCCGGTTGTCGATTGCCGAGGGAAGGCGGAAGCCATATTCGGCCAGCGTCAGCTTGCGGCGGTGATCGCCGCGCGACATGCCGTTGATCTGGCCGATCGTGACGTGGCTCTCATCGACGAACAGCAGCGCGTTGTCGGGCAGATATTCGAACAGCGTGGGCGGCGGCTCGCCCGGCATCCGACCGGTGAGGAAGCGGCTGTAATTCTCGATTCCCGCGCAGCTGCCGGTTGCCGCGATCATCTCCAAATCGAAGTTCGTCCGCTGCTCCAGCCGCTGCGCCTCGAGCAGCTTGCCCTCGAGCACCAGTTCCTTCAGCCGCTCGGCCAGCTCGTGCTTGATCGCCTCGCCCGCCTGTTTCAGCGTCGGGCCGGGGGTCACGTAGTGCGAGTTCGCATAGACGCGCACCGAGTTGAGCGACGCGACCTTCTTGCCGGTCAGCGGGTCGAACTCGGTGATCTCCTCGATATCGTCGCCGAAGAACGAGATGCGCCACGCGCTGTCCTCGTAATGCGACGGGAAGATCTCGAGCGTGTCGCCCTTCACGCGGAAATTGCCGCGCTGGAACGCCGCGTCGTTGCGCTTGTACTGCAGCGCGACGAGCTTGCGCACGATCTCGCGCTGGTCGACCGTCGTGCCCTTTTTCAGGTCGAAGATCATCGCCGAATAGGTCTCGACCGAGCCGATGCCGTACAGGCACGATACCGACGCGACGATGATCACGTCGTCGCGTTCGAGCAGCGCGCGCGTCGCCGAATGCCGCATCCGGTCGATCGACTCGTTGGTCGAGGATTCCTTCTCGATATAGGTGTCCGACCGCGCGACATACGCCTCGGGCTGGTAATAATCGTAATAGCTGACGAAATATTCGACCGCGTTGTCGGGGAAGAACGACTTCATCTCGCCGTAGAGCTGCGCCGCAAGGATCTTGTTCGGCGCGAGGATCAGCGCGGGGCGCTGCACGCGCTCGATCACGCTCGCCATCGTGAAGGTCTTTCCCGAGCCGGTGACGCCCAGCAGCACCTGATCCTTCTCGCCCTCGCCGATCGCCGAGACGAGTTCGGCGATCGCGGTCGGCTGGTCGCCCGCAGGCGCATAGTCGCTTACGAGCTTGAACCGCTTGCCACCCTCGACCTTTGCGGGGCGCGCGGTCGGGCGGTGCGGGACGAAGGTGTCGCCGGTTTCGGGCTCGGCGAGGCTGGTGCGGATCTGTATGGCCATCGAGGGGGAATATGGGGAACAGGTGGCACGACGACAACGCCGCCATTGCCGGCATTCGTCAATCCGCAAACCGCCCGTGATCCCCGCGAAGCCGGGGATCCATAGCTTACGCCGCCAGCATTTTAAGGAAGAGCGCTGCCAGTATGGATTCCCGCCTGCGCGGGAATGACGGACGTTCTATTGCGGCGAGCATTGTGCGGCCCCAAGCTTTGCTAATGTTGACCCACTGCACGCGCATCCATAATGCGACCGTTTCGCAAGCCATCGACCCGCCGGCGCGACTCCGCGCGGCCAAGGAATAGACGCATGACCGCCGAAACCCTCGAAACCCGCGCGCCCGTGCTCATCCCGGAGACCCCCGCGTTCCTTAACGCCAAGGTTCTGTGGGTGCGCCACTGGAACGAGCATCTGTTTAGTTTCGCGATCGAGCGCCCGTCGACCTTCCGCTTCCGCTCGGGCGAATTCGTGATGATCGGCCTTCCGCAAGAGGGCGGCAAGCCGATCATGCGCGCCTATTCGATCGCGAGCCCGCATTATTCGGAAGAGCTCGAATTCCTCTCGATCAAGGTCGAGGACGGTCCGCTGACGTCGAAGCTCCAGCTGATCCAGCCCGGCGACGAGGTGTATCTGGGCAAGAAGCCGACCGGCACTTTGGTGCTCGACGCGCTGCTCCCGGGCAAGCGGTTGTTCATGTTCTCGACGGGCACCGGCCTTGCCCCCTTCCTCAGCCTGATGCGCGATCCTGATGTCTATTCGGCCTATGAGCAGGTCATCGTCGTGCACAGCGTGCGCCGCGTCAGCGACCTTGCCTATCATGACGAGATGGTCGCCTTGCTCGCCGAGGACCCGCTGATCGCCGAGGAGGCGGCCACGCAGTTCCACTACATCCCGACCGTCACGCGCGAGCCGTTCCGCACCACGCGGCGGATCGGTGCGCTGATCGAGGACGCGTCGCTGTTCGGCCATCCGGTGCGCGGCGACCAGAAGCTGAACCCCGAGACCGACCGCGCGATGCTGTGCGGATCGACCGAGATGATCAAGGAGTTCGCGGTGATGCTCGAGGCGCAGGGCTTCGAGGAGGGCGCGAATTCCAAGCCCGGTACGTTCGTGATCGAGCGCGCCTTCGTCGGCTGACCCGGCAGGGCGCTTGGCGCGCCGCCCGATCCCCGATAGCGTCAGGCCAAAGGGGGACTGAAAATGCGCCAGATTATCACGGGGATCCTGCTTGCCACCGCCGCCATGCCAATGGCGGCGGTGGCAAAGACCGTCGCGGTCGAGGAACGCTCGATCGATCAGCTTCAGGCGAGCATGACGGCGGGGATGGCAAGCAGCGTCGATCTGGTCCGGGCGTATCTCGCGCGGATCGCGGCGATGGACCGCAAGGGGCCGACGCTGCGCAGCGTGATCGCGCTCAATCCCGACGCGCTGGCCCAGGCCAAGGCGCTCGACGCGGAGCGTCGGGCAGGGCGGGTGCGCGGACCGCTGCACGGCGTGCCGGTGCTGATCAAGGACAATGTCGAGACCGCCGACGCGATGCCGACCACCGCGGGCAGCCTGGCGCTCAAGGACAATATGACGCGCCGCGACGCGCCCGTGGTCGCGCAGCTGCGCGCGGCGGGGGCGGTGATCCTCGGCAAGACCAACCTCAGCGAATGGGCGAACATCCGCTCGACCCGGTCGATGAGCGGGTGGAGCGCGGTCGGCGGGCTGGTCCGCAATCCCTATGCGCTCGACCGGACCGCGTGCGGATCGTCGAGCGGGTCGGGCGCGGCGATCGCGGCGAGCTTTGCTGCGGCCGCGATCGGCACCGAAACCGATGGCTCGGTCGTGTGCCCGTCATCGATCAACGGGCTGGTCGGGCTGAAGCCGACGATCGGGCTGGTCAGCCGGACGCATGTCGTGCCGATCAGCCATAGCCAGGACACGCCCGGGCCGATGGCGCGCAGCGTGCGCGACGTGGCGACGATGTTCTCGGCGATGATCGCGGCGGATCCGGCGGATGCCGCGACCGCGGGGGCAGGCGCGTACAAGCGCGACTATGCCGCCGCCCTGTCGACCAGCGCACTCTCGGGGTTGCGGATCGGGGTCGTCCGGCCCGAGATGACCGCGGACGTCGCGGCGCGGTACGAGGTCGCGCTGGGCGTTCTCAAGGCCGCGGGCGCGGTGCTCGTCGAGGTCAAGCAGCCCAAGCTCGACGGGATCGGCGAGGCGGAGCTGCTGGTGCTCCAGACCGAGCTGAAGGCCGATCTCGACACCTATCTCGCGACCACCCCGGCGGCGGTGCGGACCCGGACGCTCGATCAGGTGATCGCGTTCAACCGCGCCAATGCAGCAACGGAGATGCCGTTCTTCGCGCAGGAGACGTTCGAGGCGGCGGCCAAGACCCGCGGGCTCGACGACCCGGCCTATAAGGCGGCACGTACGAAATCGCTGCGGCTGGCGGGCGCGGAGGGGATCGACGCGATGCTGAAGACCGCACGGGCGACGGTGCTGGTCGAGCCGACCTATGGTCCCGCCTGGCTCAGCGAGCCAGTGTACGGCGACCAATATGGCGGGCCGAGCGCGAGCGAACTGCCCGCGGTCGCCGGCTATCCCAACCTGACCGTGCCGATGGGGCTGGTCCGCGGGCTGCCGGTCGGGCTGTCGTTCATCGCGACGCGCTACGGCGACGGCACGGTGCTGAACGCGGGCTATGCCTATGAACAGCGGGCCAACGCGCGGACCGCGCCGCGTTACCTGCCGTCGGCGGCGGTGGGCACCGGACTCGACGGGGCCCGCTGATCGGGGGCGACGAACACGCGGTCGTTGCGCAGATAGATGGCGCTGCGATCCTTCAGCCGGCGCGTGGTGAAGACGAGGCGATAGTCGCTCGCGAGCGTCGCCTTCAGCGCGCGCAGGCTGCCGACGTTCCAGATCGACAGGCGGCGCGTCGAGGTGACGATCACCGGCGGACGGTTAGCTAGGATGCGGCGCACCTCGGCCGCCTCGTCGATCCCGGTCGCGCCCTGCTCGGTCGACAGGCTGAGCAGGTTGGGAAAGGCATAGGGCGTCGGCACACAGGTCCGCGCGAGCAGATAGGTGACGGTGTCGCCGCGGAACACATAGGGGCATTCGTCGCCGCTGTTCGCCTGGACGATGCGGGCCAGCGCATAGGCGCCGGGGGCGTCGTCGCGGCGGACGATGCGTTCGACAGCGAGGATCGTGAAGGGGACGATCAGCGCGATCGCGAGCAGCTTGGCATGGCGTGACAGCGCGGGCGCGGCGGCGATCGCCAGCGGGGCGACCAGCGGCAGGCCGTAATGATCGAAGAAGGTACCGATCGCGAGGAAGCCGAGCGACGCTGCGATCAGCCAGCCAAAGGCGAGCCGCGCGACCGCACGGTCGGTCCCGAGATGCGCGCGGCGATGCCAGGTGATCGCCGCGGCGGCGATCAGCGGCAGCAGCTGGACGAGGATGCCGAGCAGTCGCATCACCACCTGCTCGAGCGGATAGCCGGGGCGAAGGAAGATCGAGGTGACGTTGGCGAACCAGAAGGTCGCGAACAGGCCATGCGCGGTGTACCAGCCGAGCGCGGCGAGCGACGGCACGAGCCCGACGGCGATCCACAGCAGCGCCGCACCCAGCGTCGCTGAGACCGGCGCGCCGGTGCGGCGGTGGAACCAGAGATGCGCCAGCCCGAAGAACGCGCCCTCGAAGGCGGGCGTGTATTTCATCTGGATCGCGATTCCTGCGAGCAGGCAGGCCAGTGCGCCGCCACGCACGATCGCGCGGCGGTCGTTCGCCGCCGCGAGTGCGGGCAGGCGGAAGGTCAGCAGCGCGGCGATCGCGATCGGCAGATTGTAGAAGACCGGCGCCTGCCCGCCGCCGCCGCTGAGCAGCGACAGCCCGGCCAGATAGGTCGCCCCCGCCGCCAGCGCACCACGCCGCGTCGCGCCGGTCCGCATCGCGCCGTGATGAACGAGGACCGCAGTCAGCCAGGCGCAGCCGGTCGCGACGAGCTGATAGGCGAGGATCCCGTCGCCGGGGAGCAGGCGGATCGCCGCGAACAGCAGGAACAGCCCGATCGGCTTGCGATCCCAGATGTCGACAAAGGGAATCGCGCCGTGCAGCATCCGGTCGCCGACCAGCAGATAATATTGCTCGTCGACGGCAATCACCGGATTGCCGAAATCCCAGGCGCGGATCGCCAGCGCGATCAGCAGCAGGATCAGCGCGGGCGTCCAGCGGGATCCGGACGATGCAGTCGTGGACGATGTCATCAGTAGAAAGTCCTGAGCGTTAGCGTGCGCGTCGTCCCGTCGCACAGCCCGAGTCGGACGACGCTGCCGGGCGGGCGGATGGTCCAGTCCGCCAGCGGGCTGGTCGGATAGTCGCGGGGAATGGGCTGGCCGTCGATCGAACAGATCAGGTCGCCGACCTGCCACCCGGTCGCCTCGGCCGGGCCGCCGCGCATCACGTGCAGGACCTTCAGCCGGTTGCTTTCGACCCCCATCAGCAGACCGCTGGTCGATCGGATGGGGCGGGGATCGGCGACGTCGCCGCGGCGCAGGACCATCCGCGCCGCGCTCGGGTCGAGCAGCACGCGATAATGCTGGAGAAACCCCGAGCCGAGCCGCCCGGCGGCGCCGATCGACTGTGAAAAGCCCGCCTCGGGCTCGATCCGCACCTCGGTGTCTCGCGCGACGAGCGTACCGACCCGGATCTCGGGGGCGATCGCGAGGCCGCTGACGACCGAGCCGCCGAGCCCATAGGCGATCGCGGTGGTGGTCGGCAGCCCCGGCGGCGCGGCACGGCGCCAGCCCGCCGCGGTCACGGTGATCGCCGATCCGTCGCCGGTATCGACGACGATCGGCGCCAGCGCGTGCGTGCCGATGCGGATCGCGCTTTCATAGACGCGCCGATCGGACGAGATCGTCAGCGGCGCGGTCTCGCCCGCGAACGGCAGCCGCCCGGTCGGGATCAGCCGGAAGCGGCGCGCGGCATAATCGATGTCGAGCGCGTGCGCGGCGAGCAGGTCGCGTCCGACCAGCAGGTCGACCGCCGTCGCGCTGCCGGTCGCGAGCGCGGGGAGGGCGGCGACACTGACACCGCCGCCGCTGCGCGTCAGGCCGCCGAGCACGATCGACCGCGTCGGCATCCAGCGCAGCGCAACCGGCCCGCCGATCGCGCTCGCCCGCCCGCCGGGCTTCAGCGCGCGCCGGACGACCGCGGGGGAGGTGTCTGCGAGCAACGTATAACTGACCCCCGTATCGAGGATCGCGGTGATGCTGCGCCCGTCGATCTGCATCGCGAACCGGATCTGGTTGCCCGGCGTCAGGTCGAAGGACACCCAGCGCGTCTCGGTATCGGCGGCGAGCCGGGCAACGCCCTGGTCGCGATCGGCGGGCGAGGTGCTTGGGGTAGAGCTCGCCTGGATGGGCGCGGCCGCGGCCTGCGATGCCGGCTGCCGCGTCGCGATGCTTAGGGCCGCCAACAGCGGGACGATGGCGAGAATAAGCAAACGCATGTGAATCGTCCCTAGCGCGTTGGCGGGGCCTTACAAGCTGCGCGTGCGCAGGGTCGAGCAGGCGGCTTGTGGTGGAAAGCTGCCCTCCGTTACGGTTCGACTTCGCGGCTCACAGGGATGACGGATCAGGTGGAGGAGCAGGGGTCGGAATGCTCCACGGATTAGAGCGATCCAACGACTTTGCAGGATCATCAATATACAAAACGACTTGTAGCCGAAGACCCTTATCTCTGATCATTGCTGCGTCTGGTTCCGAGACGCTCGACCCTTTCAAGGCTTCAAGGGCGACAGATACATCTCCGAATTGATCTGGAAAAGATCGATCCCTGCGGCAACGTGTCGGCATTCGCGTTTTATCAACCGTACAACTCAAAACCACGCGAAACATCTTTGTGGCGTTCGCCGGAAGAAGCGCATCCAACTGTCGGCGACTTGGTACCCCGACGAGCGTTATCCGATCCCGAAAGTCTTTCCCATCCGTGACGAACGTGTCGAAAGATGACTCGCTAAGGCGTGATTGTGCGTGGCCTTCCGCCGCAAGTGCCAGCCCGAAGCAAACGGTGAGTGCGATTTTCCATTTCATCTGCTCACGATAGCACTACCGCCAATGTCCGCAATTGGGCGTAAGCGGAATGTCTGATATGGGGAGGATAGCGGACATTGCTTTCACGGTCGCGTTAGCGCCACATTTCGCCATGACTTCGATTCCATGCTGCGCTCGGATGGCCGACGATTTGAACCGGGTTTGCGTCGTCCATGCGGATCGTTCGGACTGTCCCGATGCCTTCGTTACAGAAATGAACGGCGGCTACGGCTTGATGGTTCACGATGGCGGTAGCAGCGCTATTGAAATTGCCTTTTGCCCTTGGTGCGGTGCTCGCCTGCCCTAGATGGACCATTGATGGTGGATAGCGGACCTTTTCCTTTCAACGTCTCTTCTAAGAAAGCTGGCACTGCATATTCTACCAAGAACATCGGTTGTTTAGATCAGCGAACGGTCGGGATCGACCTTAATGTCAGTCGAGAATGGCGATCGAGACGCACGCGTTGATAGGCCGCCTATGAGAGAGTCGCGTTCAACGATCTTTAGTGCCCATATGGGCCGCAAGCCGCTGCCATTGCTCGCGCGTCCTACATTCGACGCGCCCCGTCTTGCGGCGGGTTAGGCATTCACGTCGATCTTTGGAAAAATCAGTTAGCGAACGACCATCCCGAAGCGTTCGCGACTGATAATTATCGCCGGCCGCGTTAAGCTGCGCAGTTGTCGGATATGGCATGGGCCGCTGAACTTGTGACGACGCTGGCCAACTCGTCAACGCAACGGCAACCAACAGGACGCTGTACTTCATCAGAGTTCCTCCACATCGTGAACGATAGGCAGCTTCTGCAGCGTTATCACTGTCGCTAATCCAGATCAAAAATTCGATACGGCCAACCTCTAGGGTCGGCGAAAAAGCGGAACCGCTGAGATCGAGCGTGCGCGATCGACTTTAGGTATGTGAAATCGAAGGGCAGGGCTTAACTCCACCAAACTGACGCCTTTATGGCACCGCACACCCATGTTTCAGGCTTCTCCTTCGTCTTTAGCAGCTGAATGAATGGCCGCAATCAGGAACGTGGATCAAGTTCCGGGATGGTCGAAACTGGGCGTAAGCGGGCCGGCCAGTTTTAGCACGGTTTCGACCACCTGCCCTTGATGCAGCCAGCGGAAGTCAGAGGCACGCCTCCAGATAAGCCTGATCGAAGCCGAACTGCTTGGCCTTGTCGAGCGTGTAGGGGCGCAGACCCATCGAGCGGTATTCGCCGAGGATCTTGCCGTCCGCGCTTTCGTCGAGATATTCGAACTTGAACAGCTCCTGCGTGACGATCACGGGGCCTTCCATGCCGATCACCTCGGTGATGTTGGTCACGCGGCGCGAGCCGTCGCGCAGGCGCTTTACCTGGATGATCAGCTCGACCGAATCGGCGATCTGACGCGAGATCGCCTCCTTGGGCACCTTGATGTCCGACATCATCACCATGTTCTCCATGCGCGCGAGCGCCTCGCGCGGGGAGTTGGCGTGGAGCGTGCACATCGAGCCGTCGTGACCGGTGTTCATCGCCGCGAGCATGTCGAAGCACTCGGAGCCACGGATTTCGCCCAGGATGATCCGGTCGGGGCGCATACGCAGCGCGTTCTTGACGAGATCGCGGATGCTGATCTCGCCCTGGCCCTCCAGATTGGCGGGGCGCGTCTCGAGCGGCAGCCAGTGCGGCTGCTGCAGGCGTAGCTCCGCCGCATCCTCGATCGTCAGCACGCGCTCGCCCGGGTCGATCATCTTCGACAGCGCGTTGAGCATCGTCGTTTTACCTGAACCGGTACCGCCCGAAATGACGACGTTGAACCGCGACGCGCCGGCAATCTTGAGCGCGGTCGCCATCTTGGGGCTCATGCTGCCGAACCCGGCCATCATGTCGAGCGTGATCGGCTTGGCCGAAAACTTACGAATCGAGATTGCGGTGCCGCGCAAGGAGAGCGGCGGCACGATCACGTTGACACGGCTGCCGTCCTTGAGGCGGGCGTCGGCGAGCGGGGTGGTCTGATCGACGCGGCGGCCGACCGAGTTCACGATCCGCTGCGCGATCTGGAACAGATGCTCCTCGTCGCGGAATTGGATGGGGGCGAGCTCGAGCTTGCCCTTGCGCTCGACATAGGTCTGTTCGGGGCCGTTCACCATGATGTCGGTGATGTTCGGATCCGCGAGCAATTCCTCGAGCGGCCCGAGTCCGAGCAGCTCGTCGACCAGCACCTTTTCGAGCGCGAACTGTTCGCGGCGGTTGAGCGTCAGCTTCAGCTCGGCGAGCACCTCGCCGATGATCGGGCGGAATTCCTCCGCCAGCTCGTCCTTGCCGAGCGTTGCCGCAGCCTCGGGATCGACGCGTTCGAGCAGGCGGGGAAGCACCTGTTCCTTGATCTTGTGGATCGACTGTTCGAAGCCCTCGACCTTGCTCGCGCCCGCATCGCCCGACGCGGCCTGGCGATCGGCGAGTCGCTGCATCGCGTCGACCTGACCGATCGGCACGCCGCCCTCGGTCTCGCCGGGCATCGGCAGGAGAGTGTCGAGCGCAGGGAATTGCGCGCCGCCTTCGGGATCGGGTCGCGGGGCGGGGCCGCCGCCCTGCATCGGTCGCGCGACTCCGAACGCGGGCCGCGCTGCCGTTCCGCCACTCATCCCACTGCGTCGTCCGAACGCGCTCATGCACCAGTCCCTCGATCGTTAATGCCGGGGTTACCGGCGAAGCCTTGCCAATTCGCTAACCAATCGATCGGCGACCCGGTTCGGTCCTGAAACGGGTTCTGCCGCGGCGCGCGGGCGGATAAGGGGGGCGCATGCTGATCCGCCTGCTATCCCTGCTCGTCCTTCCGCTCGCCGCGCTCATCGGCATCGCCGCCCCCGCCAGCGCCGACGACATCAGCGCGACCGGGCGAGGGGTCGTGCGTGTCGTGACGATCGCGGTGGTCGACGATCAGGTCGTCGGCTTCGGTCATGGCAGCGGCTTCGCAGTCGCGCCCAACCGGATCGTCACCAACGCGCATGTCGTCGAGCTGGCGGAACGCTATCCCGACAATGTCGTCGTCGGCGTTGTGCCGACTGAGGGGGACAAATCCTATCAGGGCAAGGTGATTGCCTATGACGTGCAGCGCGATCTAGCGCTGATCGAGTTCACCGGCGCGCGCCTGCCGCAGACCGCGCTGTATACGGGACCGATCGATGAGGGCGGGGCGGTGGTGTCGCTGGGCTTTCCCGGCAATGTCGACCTCGCCACCGCGCGCTCGGCCGCGGACTATATCCGGCCGACCAGCCCGGTGCGGTCGGAGGGCGTGTTCTCGGGCCGGCGCAGTCTGAGCGATGTCGAGGTGCTGTTGCACACCGCCAATATCGCGCGCGGCAATTCGGGTGGCCCGCTGCTCGACCGGTGCGGGCGGGTGATCGGCGTCAATTCCGCGATCACCCGCGGCGAGGAGGGCGATTCGACGTTCGGCTTCGCAATCGCGGACACCGAGCTCGCCGCATTCCTGCGCGAGGCGAAGCAGCCCTATAGCGCGGTCGGAACGCCGTGCACTTCGATCGAGGAGCGGTTGCGGCAGGACAGCGACGCCGACGTGCGCGCGGCGGCCGATGCGGCGGCGGCGCGGCGCGATGTGGCGACGCAGGCGGCGCTGTCGCGTGAACGCGCGCTGGAACAGGCGCGTATCGAAGCGGAGCGCCGGCGCGAGAACGTCATGGCGATCGCGGGGCTGCTGCTGGTCGCAGGCGCGCTCGGGATCGGTGCGGCGGGGCTGCTCGAATCGCGCGGCCGGCGGCGTGCGGCGGTCTGGACGGTCGCGGGCGGCGGCGTCGCGGTGGTCGCGGCGGTCGTCGTGTTCGTGGCCAGGCCGTCGGGCGCGGTCGACCTTCCCACGGCGGCGGTCGCGCGATCGGGGCCGGTGGTCGAGGACAAGGCGCTCGGCCGGCTCATGTGCCGGCTGATCCCCGAGCGGAGCCGGATCACGATCTCGTCGAGCGAAGACGTGCCGCTCGGCTGGGGTGCGGGCGGCTGCGTCAACGGCAAGACCCAATATGTCGCGGGCAATGGCCGGTGGGAGCGCGTGCTGGTGCCCGAGGCCGAACAGACGGTGTCGCTGCTGTCGTTCGACCCGGCGACGCGGACCTATGCCAATACGCGCTATCTGATGTCGGCGGCGGGGATGACCGCGGCGCGGGCGGCGCGTGGTGAGACGCCGGGGCAGTGCACGACCGATCCGGCGGCGATCACGCGGCTGGTCGGCCAGCAGTCCGCGGTCCGGGCCACGCTGCCGCCGCTGCCCAATGAGAAGCTCGTCTATTCCTGCACGTCGGCAGACTGATTGAATCTCGCTTACTCCCTCGGCACGCGTCGATCCGCATGGCAGGATGGCGGTGTTGAGGGGGATGGCGATGCGGGTAATGCACAGAGTTAGGCATGGGGTGGCGTGGAGCGTCACGATCATGGCGGGACTGGTCGGCGCCTGGACGCCGGCAGCGGCGAAATGGGCGCGCGCGACCTCCGATCATTTTGAGATCTATGCCGACATGCCGCCCGCCGCGCTCACGACGACGGCGACCCGGCTCGAGCAGTTCGACGGGGCGATCCGGCATCTCCATCGTACGCCGGAGGGCACCGGCGCGAAGGGCGCGAACCGCGTCACCGTCTATGTCGCGAACGACGTCGCGGCGATCCGCCGATTGTCGGGCGATCGCGGCATCGCCGGATTCTACCTGCCGCGCGCGAGCGGGTCGGTCGCCTTCACCCCGCGGATCGACGAGGCCGGGGACGGTAGTCGTTCGACGCGCGGCGGCGGGATTCCGCAGATCGTCCTGTTCCACGAATATGCGCATCACTTCCTGTTGGGCAATTACGCCGCCGCCTATCCGGCATGGTTCTCCGAGGGCTATGCCGAGTTCGTCTCGACCGCCGCGTTCGAGAAGGATTATGTCCAGCTCGGCGGCGCGGCGCAGCACCGGGCGTACAGCCTGCTCGCGGCCAAGCCGGTGCCTGCGGCGACCCTGTTCGCGACCGGGCAGAAGCTGACCGACGAGCAGCGCGGGGTGATGTACGGGCGTGGCTGGTTGCTGACGCATTACCTGATGTTCGATGCGGCGCGCGGCCGGCAGCTCCAGCAATATCTGACCGCGCTGAACGCGGGGACGCCGAGCGTTGCGGCGGCCACTGCCGCGTTCGGCGACCTGCGCGCGCTCGACAAGGCGCTCGATGCGTATCTTCGCCAGTCGCGCATCCCGGGGCTGCGGATCGCATATGATAAGCTGCCCGTCGCGCCTGTGGCCGTGACGCCGTTGTCGCCGGGCGCCGCCGCAATGGTCGAGCTGCGGATGCAGTCGGAGCGCGGCGTCAACCGTGCCACCGCCGCACCGATCTTTGCGCGCGCCGCCCGGATCGCGGCGGCCTATCC
Organism: Sphingomonas sp. BK481; assembly: GCF_014194875.1. Classification (NCBI taxonomy): domain Bacteria; kingdom Pseudomonadati; phylum Pseudomonadota; class Alphaproteobacteria; order Sphingomonadales; family Sphingomonadaceae; genus Sphingomonas; species Sphingomonas sp. BK481. The sequence continues at coordinate 383,284 of NZ_JACIAP010000001.1, forward strand.
CGACGATGCGCTGGCGCAGGGCTGGCTTGCCGAGATGGCGTATGATGCGGGGCAGGACGATGCGGCACTGGCTGCTGCTGACCGCGCGCTCGCTGCCGATCCGACGTCGCGCCAGGCGATGCTGTACAAGGCGCAGGTGCTGATGCGGCGCACGGCCGCCGCGACCCCGCGCGACGCAGCAGCATGGGGGGCGGCATGGAGTGCGGCACGGCGCTGGATCGTCACGGCCAATCGCCAGGCGCCCGACGATGCCGAGGCGCTGTCGCTCTATTATGACAGCTTCGCCGCGGCGGGCGAGGCCCCCAGCGCGGCCGCGATCCTGGGGATCGGTCGCGCGCTCGAGCTGGTGCCGCAGGACCCGGCGCTGCGCTTCAAGGTTGCGGCGCAGGCGATCCTCGATGGTCAGACCGATGCCGCCCGACGCGCGCTGCGCCCGCTCGCCTATGATCCGCACCAGTCGGCAGACAACCCGGCGGCGCGGCTGATCGCGATCCTCGATACCGGCGTGACGGGGCCCGCGGCGATGCTCGCGCTTGCGAAGGCACGGGGGGAGACGGTGGCGGCAACGCCGTCTGGGCCGACACCGGCGAATTAGCGGGAGGGCGCCAACCCCACCGTCGTCACGATGTCGACGTTTGAGGATCGCCTGAATGTGCTGGCGACATGGCGGGTTCGCGCGGCGCCTCTTTCGCCAGCAGCGCACGTTTGCGATCGAGGCCATAGGCATAGCCGCCAAGTGTCCCGTCGGTGCGAAGCGCGCGGTGGCAGGGGATGAGGATGGCGATCGGATTGGCGCCGCACGCGCTGCCGACTGCGCGGACCGCGGCCGGGGTGCCGGCGGCAGCGGCGAGTTGCGTATAGGTGCGCGTCTCGCCCGCGGGGATGCGGGCGAGCGCCTGCCAGACCGCCTCCTGGAACGCGGTGCCGCGGACGTCGAGCGGGAGGTCGTGCTGGCGGTCGGGTGATTCGACGCTGGCGACGACGCGCGCCGCGAGATCGGCGAGTGCCGCGTCGCCGGGCGTGACGATCGCCCGGGGGAAGCGCGCGACGAGGTCGGCCGCGTCCTCGTCGAACGCCACGCGGCACAGCCCCGTATCGGTCGCGGCGATCAGTAGCGGCCTGAGGCTGGTCGCGACGACCGTCCAGCGGATCCGGACCCCGTCGCCGCCGCGCGCCCAGACGCTCGGCGGCATCCCCATGCGCGACGCGGCGCCGGCGTAGAAGCGACTCGGCGCGGCATAGCCCGCATCGTAGATCGCGGCGGCGACGTGGGCCTCACGGGTCAGCGCGTCGGCGGCGCGTGCGCTGCGCAGGCCGCGGGCATAGGCGGCCGGCGTGACCCCGGTCGCGCGCTTGAACAGCCGGTGGAAATGATGCGGCGCATAGCCCGCTTGTGCTGCGAGCTGGTCGAGCGAGAGGCGGTCGTCCGTGGCTTCGAGCAGGGCGACGGCGGCGGCGACCGCTATCCGGTCGCGGCCCACGGAGTCCGGGGTGCAGCGAAGGCAGGCCCGGAACCCGGCCGCCCGGGCGCTGGCCGGGTCATCAAGGAAGACGACATTCTCGCGTCTGGGATGACGGGCCGGACAGCTTGGCTTGCAATAGATGCCGGTGGTCCTCACCGCGACGATGAACCGACCGTCCCACGCCCGGTCCCGGGTGGCAAAGGCGGTCCAGGCGGTGTCCGGATCTGGGGCGGTGTGCGTCATGGGCAGGGTGTAGCGCGTCGACTGGGGCGCTGCATCCCGCGGCTTGCGGTCAAACCGGGGAGGCGCCCGCGCCGCTCAGCCGCCATTCGCGTGGAACAGCGCAAGCGTGCGCGCCTTTGCCAGATCGGCGCTCGGCTCGTGATAATCCTTGCGGCGATCCGAGTTGAAGCCGTGGCCCGCCTCGTAGACATGGACCGTGGCGTTCGGCCAGTCCCTGGCGATCACCTGCTCGACGCCCTCCATCGGGATGCCGTGATCGTGGCGGCCGAAATGGAGGATGACGGGAACCTTGGGCTCCTCGTCCGCCGCCGCCGGGATCATGCTGCCATAATAGCCGCTCGCGGCGGCCACGCCGGTGAGGCGGGTGGCCGCGAACCACGCGACCGACCCCCCATAGCAATAGCCGACGACGAACACCGGCCCGGCGGGGGCGAGCGAGTCGATGCAGGTCTGGACGTCGGTCAGCGACAGTTCGAAGGGATGGAGCTGCCGCGCAAGTTCGATCCCGCGGGCAAGGCCGTCACCCGAATAGTCCGCCTCGAAGCCTGGATGCTCCCGGTCGAACAAGGCGGGGGCCAGCACTTCATAGCCATCGGCGGCATAGTCGTCGCACAGATCGCGGATATGGTCGGTGACGCCGAAGATCTCCTGCACGAGGACGAGCCCGCCGCGACGGTCTTCTGTCGGCTGCGCATGATAGACCGCGATCGTCGCGCCGTCGGACATGGTCATGCTTTCCATCGTGCCGGTCATTCCGATTCCTTGTCGTGTGATCCTGTTCCGACCATTATCGTCATTCCCGCGGACGCGGGAACCCATAGTGGCAGGCCCTGCGATGAATGCGCTGGGTCCGGAGGATATGGATCCCCGCCTGCGCGGGGATGACGAAGAGGGTGAGGTGGGCCTTCCAACCATCTACCGATGACAAAACAGTCACAAACCAGTCGTCTCCTCCGCCCGCCCGGCTTGCCAATGCTGGAACCCGATGCTACCCGCGCCGCGTCCCGGTAGAGGTGCTTTCGCGCCCTCTTCCCTTGTGGGACGGCGACATTCGGTTTCAGACGAGGATTGACAGGTCCGTGGAGACACTTCCCGGTAACGGCGGCGGCGCTATCCAGGCGAGCTTAGGTGGGCGTTATGCGCTCGCCCTGTTCGAACTGGCGCGTGACGCCAAGACGATCGACGCGGTCGAGCAGAGCCTGTCGACCGTGCGCGACGCGCTTGCGCAGTCCGACACGCTCCGCGACCTCACGACGAGCCCGATGGTATCGCGCGGCGCGGCGGTGAAGGCGATCTCCGCCGTCGCCGACGAACTCGGCGTCGATGCGACCACGAAGAATTTCCTGGGCGTGCTGGCCGAGAACCACCGGCTCGGCGCGCTGGCCAAGATCATCAAGGCGTATCGCACGCTTGCTGCGCAGCATCGCGGCGAGATCGCAGCCGAAGTGACCTCCGCGCATCCGCTGTCCGAAGAGCAGGTGATCGAGCTGAAGCATCAGCTCCGCCAGCGGGTCGGCCGTGAAGTTTCCGTCGACCTCAACGTCGACCCATCGCTGCTGGGCGGACTTGTTGTCCGCGTCGGCAGCCAGATGATCGATTCGTCGATCCGCACCCGTTTGAACACGCTCGCGCAGGCGATGAAAGGCTGACCATGGATATCCGCGCCGCAGAAATCTCGAAGATCATCAAGGATCAGATCGCCAATTTCGGCACCGAGGCCCAGGTCAGCGAGACCGGCCAGGTGCTGAGCGTCGGCGACGGCATCGCGCGCATCTTCGGCCTCGACAACGTCCAGGCCGGCGAGATGGTCGAATTCTCGAACGGCGTGCAGGGCATGGCGCTTAACCTCGAGGCCGACAATGTCGGCGTCGTGATCTTCGGGTCTGACTCGGAGATCAAGGAAGGCGACATCGTCAAGCGCACCGGCACGATCGTCGACGTGCCGATCGGCAAGGAGCTGCTCGGCCGCGTGGTCGATGGCCTCGGCAACCCGATCGACGGCAAGGGCCCGATCCACACGACCGAGCGCAGCCGCGTCGAGGTCAAGGCACCGGGCATCATTCCGCGCCAGTCGGTTAGCGAGCCGGTCCAGACCGGTCTCAAGGCGATCGACGCACTCGTTCCCGTCGGCCGTGGCCAGCGCGAGCTGATCATCGGCGATCGCCAGACCGGCAAGTCGGCCGTCGCGATCGACGCGTTCATCAACCAGAAGACCGCGAACGCGGGCGACGACGAGTCGAAGAAGCTGTATTGCGTCTATGTCGCGATCGGCCAGAAGCGCTCGACCGTCGCGCAGCTCGTCAAGACGCTCGAAGAGAATGGCGCGATGGAATATTCCATCGTGGTTGCAGCCACCGCGTCGGACCCCGCACCGCTCCAGTATCTCGCGCCCTATACCGGCGTCGCGATGGGCGAGTATTTCCGCGATCGCGGCATGCACGCGCTGATCTGCTACGACGATCTGTCGAAGCAGGCGGTCGCCTACCGCCAGATGTCGCTGCTGCTGCGTCGTCCGCCGGGCCGCGAAGCCTATCCCGGCGACGTGTTCTATCTCCACAGCCGTCTGCTCGAGCGTGCGGCCAAGATGTCGGACGCGAATGGCGGCGGCTCGCTGACCGCGCTGCCGATCATCGAGACGCAGGCGGGCGACGTTTCGGCGTACATCCCGACCAACGTGATCTCGATCACCGACGGCCAGATCTTCCTCGAAACCGACCTGTTCTTCTCGGGCGTGCGCCCGGCGATCAACGTCGGTCTCTCGGTCAGCCGCGTCGGCTCGGCCGCGCAGACCAAGGCGATGAAGAAGGTGTCGGGCTCGATCAAGCTCGAGCTGGCGCAGTATCGCGAGATGGCGGCGTTCGCGCAGTTCGGGTCGGATCTCGATGCGTCGACGCAGAAGCTGCTGAACCGGGGTGCGCGTCTGACCGAGCTGCTCAAGCAGGCGCAGTTCTCGCCGCTGCCGTTCGAGGAGCAGACCGTGTCGATCTTCGCCGGCACCAGCGGTTTCCTCGACAAGGTGCCCGTCGCCGACGTGACCCGTTACGAGCAGGCACTGCTGGCCGACATGCGCGCGAACCATGCCGATGTGCTCAAGCTGATCCGCGATACCCGCGATCTGGGTAACGAGGCGAAGGACAAGCTGAAGGCAGCGCTCGAGGCATTCGCCAAGACGTTTGCATAAGTAGAACATGCCCCCGCTGATGCGGGGGCAGACTGGGCCTCCGCCGTCGCGGGGGAACAAAGGGACGTAGATGGCGAGCCTCAAGGCACTCAAGATCCGTATCGGCTCGGTGAAGTCGACGCAGAAGATCACCAAGGCGATGAAGATGGTCGCCGCTGCGAAACTGCGCCGTGCGCAGGACGCGGCGGTCGCCGGCCGGCCCTATGCCGAGCGGCTCGAAGCGGTGATGGCGAGCCTTGCCGGGCGCGTCGGCATCGCGCCGGGCGCATCGCCCCTGCTGGCCGGGACCGGCAAGGACCAGGTCCATCTGATCGTCATCGCGACGTCGGAGCGTGGTCTGGCCGGTGCGTTCAACACCAACATCGTCCGCGCGGCACGTCGCAAGGCCGAGGAGCTGATCGCGGCCGGCAAGACCGTGAAATTCTATGTCGCCGGCAAGAAGGGCCGCGTGATCAAGCGTTTCTTCCCGAACGACATTCTCGCCGATCACGAGATGGGCGGGATCAAGAAGCTCGCGTTCAGCGACGCGCAGGCGATCTCCGAAGACCTGATCAAGCGCTTCGGCGAGGGTCAGTTCGACGTCGCGCATCTGTTCTATGCCAAGTTCGTCTCGGCGCTGGTGCAGGTGCCGACCGGCATCCAGATCGTTCCCGTGCCGCTCTCGACCATCCCCGGCGCAGAGGCAAAACCCAACGCACCGGCGGAAGCCGTGGTCGAGTACGAGCCCGACGAGGAAGCGATCCTCGCCGATCTGCTGCCGCGCAACGTCGCGATCCAGATCTTCCGCGCGCTGCTCGAAAACGCAGCGTCGGAGCAGGGCAGCCGCATGAACGCGATGGACAACGCCACGCGCAACGCGGGCGACATGATCACGCGCCTCTCGATCCAGTATAACCGTACACGCCAAGCCGCGATCACGACCGAGCTGGTCGAAATCATCTCGGGCGCCGAAGCGCTCAAGTAAGCCCAAGGAAGCAGATAATGGCAACCGCCCCAGAGACCATCGCCCCAGTGGCGGCAACGAACAACACAGGTCGCATCTCGCAGGTGATCGGCGCGGTCGTCGACGTGCATTTCCCGGACAACCTGCCCGCGATTCTGTCGGCGCTCGAAACCGATAACAACGGCAACCGGCTCGTCCTCGAAGTCGCGCAGCATCTCGGCGAGAACACCGTTCGCACGATCGCGATGGACGCGACCGAGGGTCTGACCCGCGGCCAGACCGTCACCGACACCGGCTCGCAGATCCGCGTGCCCGTCGGCCCGAAGACGCTTGGCCGCATCCTCAATGTCATCGGCGAGCCGATCGACGAGCGCGGCCCCGTCGGCGCAGAGCAGACCGCCCCGATCCACGCATCGGCACCGTTGTTCGTCGACCAGTCGACCGAGAGCGCGATCCTGGTCACCGGCATCAAGGTCATCGATCTGCTCGCACCTTATGCAAAGGGCGGCAAGATCGGCCTGTTCGGCGGCGCCGGCGTCGGCAAGACCGTGCTGATCCAGGAGCTGATCAACAACATCGCCAAGGGCCACGGCGGCACCTCGGTGTTCGCCGGCGTCGGCGAGCGTACCCGCGAGGGTAACGATCTGTACCACGAGTTCCTCGACGCAGGCGTCATCGCCAAGGATGCCGACGGCAATCCGCAGTCGGAAGGCTCGAAGGTCGCGCTGGTATTCGGCCAGATGAACGAGCCGCCGGGCGCACGCGCACGCGTCGCTCTCTCGGGTCTGACGATCGCCGAATATTTCCGCGACGTCGAAGGCCAGGACGTGCTGTTCTTCGTCGACAACATCTTCCGCTTCACGCAGGCGGGCGCAGAGGTTTCGGCACTGCTCGGCCGCATTCCGTCGGCCGTGGGCTATCAGCCGACGCTGTCGACCGACATGGGCGCGCTGCAGGAGCGCATCACCTCGACCAACAAGGGGTCGATCACCTCGGTGCAGGCCGTGTACGTTCCCGCGGACGATCTTACCGATCCGGCACCGGCAACGTCGTTCGCGCATCTCGATGCGACGACCAATCTCAACCGTGCGATTTCGGAGCTGGGCATCTACCCGGCGGTGGATCCGCTCGATTCGACCTCGCGTCTGCTCGAGCCACGCGTCGTCGGCCAGGAGCATTACGACACCGCCCGTGCGGTCCAGTCGACGCTGCAGAAGTACAAGTCGCTGCAGGACATCATCGCGATTCTCGGCATGGACGAGCTGTCCGAGGAGGATAAGCTCACCGTGCAGCGTGCGCGCAAGATCCAGAAGTTCCTGAGCCAGCCGTTCCACGTCGCCGAGGTCTTCACCGGCATCAGCGGCAAGTTCGTCCAGCTCGAGGACACTGTCCGTTCGTTCAAGGCGGTGGTCGAGGGTGAGTATGATCACCTGCCCGAGAGCGCCTTCTACATGGTCGGCGGCATCGACGAAGCGGTCGCCAAGGCCGAGAAGATGGCTGCGGAGGCGTAAGCCAACCTGACTCCCCCTCCCGCAAGCGGGAGGGGGCTGGGGGGTGGGCACCCGCTCTCCACGTCGCGCGAGGCCGATAGCGCGAGCCCACCCCCGGCCCCTCCCGCATGCGGGAGGGGAGTGAGAAGATAGACATGCTGCATTTCGAACTCGTCACGCCAGAAAAGCTCGTCCGGTCGGAGGAGGTCTATATGGTCGTCGTCCCCGGCACCGAAGGCGATTTCGGCGTGCTGGAAGGCCATGCGCCGTTCATGTCGACCGTCCGTGACGGGAGCGTGCAGGTGCATCGGACGCAGAACGGCACGCCCGATACGATCGCGATCCGCGGTGGTTTCGCCGAGGTCAACGCCACGGGCCTGACCATCCTCGCCGAGCAGGCGGGCGAGTAAACAGCCTCAGGCGAGCGCCGCGTCGGTAGCGACGGGCGCCGCCGCCTTGCGCTGCCGGGCTAGCACCTGCAGCAGCGGCCGTTCGATCCAGCGGTGGACGATGAGCCCCGCGACCGTCGACAGCGTCACGACTAGCGCGACGAAGACCAGCGCCGGGCATTCCGGCAACATCCCGCCGATGCGCCACAGCAGCGCGATCAGGCAAGGGTGGACGAGATAGGTCGAATAGGAGGCGTCGCCGATCCGCGCGACGATCCGGTCGAACCGGCCGCCACCTGGCGTGTCGATCACCCCGAGCAGGACGAGCGCCCAGGGCAGCCCCCAGGTCCAGCTGCGTGCAAGACCGGAGGTGCCGGCGACTGCCGCCTGGACATCGCCCGAGACCGCGGGACCTAGCCCGACGGCGATACCGATAGCGAGCAGCGCGGTTCCCAGAACCGTGGCCATCGCCGCGACGGGTGCGGTGATGCCCCGTCGCCAGGCGATCCAGACGAGCAGGCCAAAGGCGAATTCCAGCTGCATCGGATTGAAGAGGAGCCGCGCCGGCGCCCAGCCGGGCTGGACGATGCAGCCGAGCAGCGCAACGGTGAGCGTCGCGACCAGCAGCCACCGGGTCCTGTGGTGGCGGGCGGTCATCGCGAGTGCGACAAGCGCGTAGAAGGCAAATTCGAAGCCCAGCGTCCAGCCGACATAGAGCGAAGGCTGATGATAGTCGGCGCCGTCGAGCAGCGGGAGGACGGTGATCGACATCAGCATCGCCTCGACCGGCTGCGGCTCGGTCGCGACGAGGATATAGGCGATGCTGGCGAGCGCGAAGAGCGGGACGATGCGGCGCCAGCGCTGGACGAGAAAACCCCAGGGATCGCGTGGTGCGGTCGCGAGCGACTGCGCCATGACGAAGCCGCTGATGACGAAGAAGAGATCGACGCCGCTGATGCCGACCACGGAGAGATTGGGCACCGACGGGATGAACGCGCCGGTGATCCGCACCGGACCCGCATCGACCAGGTTCGCTGCATGCGCGGCAACGACCATCGTCGCGGCGAGCGCGCGCAGCCATTGAATCGGGGTGACACGCTGCGCCGACATCCACCCTGGATAGCGTGCTAGCGGTTAAGCGTCGGTTGCTGTCGTATCAGAGAAAATTATAGGGATCGACGTCGACGGTGACGCGCACCTTGGACGGCCAGTCGAGCGTGCCGAGCCATGCACGGATCACGTCCTGCACGTCGAGCGCGCGCTTCGCATGGACGAGCAGGCGGTAGCGGTGCCGGCCGCGCAGCATCGCAAGCGGTGCGGGCGCGGGGCCATAGACATGCATCCCCTCGACCTGCGGTGCGCTTCGCCCGACGAGATTGGCGGTGTCGTGCGCGCACCGCTGATCCTCCGACGACACGACGATCGCGGCATAACGGCCAAAGGGCGGCGCGCCCGCATCCTTGCGCGCCTCGGTCTCGGCCGCATAAAAGGCGTCGGCGTCGCCGGTGATCAGCGCCTGCATCACCTGCGCGGCGGGGCTGTGCGTCTGGATGAAGACATGGCCGGGCTTCTCGCCGCGCCCGGCACGCCCCGACACCTGGCGGATCTGCTGGAAGGTGCGCTCAGCCGCGCGCAGGTCGCCGCCGTCGAGCCCCAGATCCGCATCGACCACGCCGACCAGCGTCAGATTGGGGAAGTGATAGCCCTTGGTCACCAGCTGCGTGCCGACGACGATGTCGATATCGCCCGCCTCCATCCGGTCGACGAATTCCGCTGCCTTGGCAGGCGACCAGATCGTGTCCGACGTGACGACCGCGGTCTTCGCCTCGGGAAATAGTGCTGCGACCTCGTCCGCGATCCGCTCGACACCGGGACCGCAGGCGACGAGCGTATCCTCGCCCTGGCATTCGGGACAGACGCGCGGGGTCGGCTCGGCATGGCCGCAATGATGACAGGCAAGACGCCGCGTCAGCCGGTGCTCGACCATCCATGCGGTGCAGTTGGGACACTGGAACCGGTGCCCGCAGGTGCGGCACAGCGTCAGCGGTGCATAGCCCCGGCGGTTGAGGAACAGCAGTACCTGTTCGCGCTTCTCCAGCGTCGCCTGCATCGCCTGGACCAGTCGCGGGGCGAGCCAGCGACCGCGCTCGGGCGGCTCCTTGATCAGGTCGATCGGTTCGATCGTCGGCATTTCCGCCACGCCGAACCGACCGGGCAGCCTCAGTTCGGCATAACGGCCGGTCGCGACCTGCTGGCGGGTCTCGATCGCGGGGGTGGCGGAAGCGAGGATGACCGGGCACCCCTCGAACTTGCCGCGCATCACCGCGACGTCGCGAGCGTGATAATGCACGCCCTCTTCCTGTTTGAAGCTGGTTTCGTGCGCTTCGTCGACGACGATCAGGCCAAGATCGCGATAGGGCAGGAACAGCGCGGAGCGTGCGCCGACCGTCACCAGCGCCTCGCCGCTCGCGATCGCACGCCAGGCCCGGCGGCGCTGGGTGGACCGCAGCCCCGAATGCCACGCGATCGGCTCGCAGCCGAACCTGTTGTGGAAGCGCTTGAGGAAGGGCTCGGTCAATGCGATCTCGGGCAGCAGCACCAGAGTCTGGCGGCCGTCGCGGATCGCCTGCGCGACCGCCTCGAAATAGACCTCGGTCTTGCCCGAGCCGGTCACGCCGTCGAGCAATGTCGGCGTGAAGATGTGGTCGGCGACGCCTTTTACGAGCGAGTCCGCCGCCGCGCGCTGATCGGGCGACAGCACGGGGACGTGATGCAGCGGGTCGGGGACAGGATAGGGGCTGTCGATATCCACCTCGACCGCCTCGATCCCGCCGACCTTGACGAGACCGCGAATGACCGCGTCGCTCACCTCGGCGAGCTGCGCCAGTTCACGGATCAGACCCTGGCGATCACCGATCCGCTCGAGCGCCTGCTCGCGTTGCGGCGTCAGGCGCGGGGGGATCGTGCCGGTCGCGCGATATTCGGTCGCGGTGCGCGCGCCCTCGAGCGCGGAAGTCGAGGCGAGCGACATCCGCAGCACCGAGGCGGGGGGCGCCAGATAATAATCGGCGGTCCATTCGATCAGCCGGCGCAGTGGCGCGCCGAGCGGCGGCACGTCCGCGGCCGCGAGCAGATTGCGCAGGCGGTTGTCGCCGACCTCCGCATCCGACGGCATCCGCTCCGCCTCCCATACCACGCCGAGCAGCTGGCGCGGACCCAGCGGCGCGACCACGATCGAGCCGGGCGCGACGTCCATGCCCGCGGGCACGCGGTAGTCGAGCGGCCCGAGGGCGGCGTTGAGGATCAGGACACGGGCGCGCGACGACATGGCCGACGCATATGGGGGCAGATCGACTCGACGGAAACCTTTTAGCGGCGTGTGGTCGTCGTCGCGGCGGCCATCAGGGTGAACCCGATCAGGCGGCGCGGCGCCGTTCGCCGATCCGTTCGCGCTTGGCGCGGTAGAGGACGATGTCGACGCGGTGCACGAAATCGCGGACCGTCTGGCAATCGGGTTCGAGCGCGGCGATGCCGACGGTGCCCGCGCTGATCATCGCCAGGCCGTCGACCGAAACCGGCACCTGCAACGCCTCCTGCAGCCGGCTGATGATCTCCTCAGGTGCACCGACCAGCGCCGGGTCGTCGACGATCACCGCGAACTCGTCACCGCCGAGCCGCGCGGCAACGCTGCCGCGAAGCCATGGCGCCTGCAGGATCTGGCCGACGCCGCGCAGCACGTCGTCGCCTGCGTTATGGCCAAGCGTGTCGTTGATCGCCTTGAACCCGTCGAGATCGACCAGCGCGAGCAGCAACGGCGATGCCGCTGTACGCGCGCGCGTGATGGCCGCGTCGAGTGCCCGGTCGAAGGCGGCCCGGTTGGCGAGGCCGGTGAGCGCATCGGTTTCGGCCGTGCGTCTCAGCGTGAGTTCGAGCGCGTGACGATCGGTCACGTCCTGGAAGATGCCGACGATCGCGACGGGACCGTCCACGTTCCGCTGGGCCTCATGTTCCAGCTCGCCCTGCACGCGCACCCGTCGTGGATTGCCCAGCGCAGTGGTGAAGTCGAGTTCGAGATCGATCGGGACGCCGGTGCGGATGACGTCGGTGAGCGCCTGCGCGATCTGTTCGCGGGCATGGGGGGGATAGTGATCGATCGCCTTGGACGGGTCGGGTTGCGCGCCCAGCGGCAGCTCGTGGATCCGGAAGACGCCGTCGGACCATTCGAGCGGACCGTCGGGCCACAGCACGCGCCACGATCCGATCGCCGCCATCCGCTCGGCCTGGCGGAAGATGCGGTCCTGGCGAGCGAGAACGGACGACTGGCGATCCGCGGTCACCGCGATCGCCAGCGCCTGCATTGCCGCGGTCCGCGCGGCGATCGCAGCCTCGGCAAGCGTGGCGAGATGCACAAGCGCTTTCCGCCCTGCCGCATTCAGGCTGCGCGGATGGGTGTCGAGCACGCACAGCGCGCCGATCGGGTGACGTCGACCGTCGTCGGCGATCGCGTGGATCGGGGCACCGGCATAGAATCGCACCCCGTCGGAGGCGGCAACCAGCGGATTGGCGGTGAACCGCGAATCACCCGACAAATCCTCCACGACCAGCGGCGCCGATCCCTGAATGGTGACGTTGCACATGGTCACGTCGCGCGCGATCTCGCCGCGTTCACCGTCATTGGCGGCCTTGATCCACAAGCGGTCGCGATCGATCAGCGTCATCATCGCGCTGGGGCAGTCGAGCATTTCGGCCGCCAGCGCGACGAGCGCGTCGAATTCGCGCTCCGGTTCGGTATCGAGCAGCGCGAGCGCGTTGAGCGTCGCCACCCGGCGCTCCTCGTCGGCCGAGGCAAAACGCGATGGTGATCCGGGCATTTCGCGAGGGGCGGACTCGGGGAGCGACATGTCTTCGAATAGGCCTGCGTTAGTTAATTTTCTTTGTCGTTCAAACGCTCTAGCATGCCGGAATGACCTCACCCGACACGCTTCCCCCGTCGATGCTCTGGGCGACGCATCTGGCGCGGGACCGGATGCGGTCGGTGCACACGGTGCGCGCCTATCGCGCGGTCGCCGAGCGGTTGACGGCGTTCCTCGTCGGGCACTGGGCGGGGGCGGTCGATCGCGCGGCGCTGGGCCGGACGAGCACGGCGGATCTTCGCGCCTATCTGGCCTATCGGCGAGGGCAGGGGCTGGGGAATGCATCGGCGGCGCGCGAGCTGTCCGCGGTGCGCGGTTTCCTCGCATGGGCGAATGCGGATGCCGAACCGCCGCGACTGAAGGGGCCGCGGGTCCAGCGCGGCGTGCCGCGCCCGATCTCGCCGGCCGAAGCGGTGGCGCTGGCCGGGGAGGTCGCCGACGACGCGGCCGAGCCGTGGATCGGCGCGCGCGACTGGGCGGTGCTGATGCTGCTGTACGGCGCGGGGCTGCGAATCGGTGAGGCGCTGCTGCTGACGCCGGCGATCCTGCCGCTCGGCGAGACGCTGTCGGTGACCGGCAAGCGCGCCAAGACGCGGATCGTGCCGCTGTTGCCACAGGTCCGTGACGCAATCGAGGCCTATGTCGCGCTATGCCCCTGGGCGCTGGCACCGTCGGAGCCACTGTTCCGGGGGGCAAAGGGTGGCCCGCTCGCACCTGCGATCGTGCGCCGCGCGGTCCGCGGGGCCCGCGGGCGGCTCGGGCTTGGCGAGCGGACGACGCCGCACGCACTGCGCCACAGTTTTGCGACGCATCTGCTGGGACGCGGGGCGGACCTGCGCGCGTTGCAGGAGCTGCTCGGCCATGCGAGCCTCAGCTCGACGCAGATCTATACGCAGGTCGACGCCGCGCATCTGATGGACGTGTACCGCAACGCGCATCCGCGGGCGTAGCGCAGGGTCAGCCTTTCGGCTTCCATGTCAGCACGCGCCAGCCATAGGCCAGTGCGATGATGACGAACGTCGCGACCGACACCGGGCCGACATAGCGGTCGAGCTGCTGGAACCGCGAGCCGAGCAGGATGCCCGCATAGGCGAGCACGGTGTTCCAGATCGCGCTGCCCGCAGCAGTCCAGATCACGAACTTCCACAACGGCATGTACGTCATTCCCGCCGGGAGCGAGATGATCGTCCGGAAGGTCGGCATGAAGCGGAAGACGAAGATCACCCAGCCGCCGCGCTTCACGAAGAATCGGTGGACCTTCTCGATGTCCGACCATTCGATTGTCAGCCAGCGGCCATGCCGCTCGACAAACGGGCGGAAGCGCTCGTAGCCGATGTTCCGGCCGATATAATACCAAAAGTAATTGCCCGCGACCGATCCGACCGTGCCCGCAACGATCAGCGGCACGACTGTCATATGGCCGCGCGCGACCGCAATGCCGCCGAGCCCCATGATCACCTCGGACGGTACGGGGGGCACGATATTCTCGAGCGCCATCAGCAAAAAGATGCCGAAATAGCCGCCCCAGGCGATCAGGTTGATGATGAATTCGGTCATGGCTAACCGATACTTCCGGGAGGCCGCATGTGTTCCCTCGACAGCGCGGTCGCACCATCCCGGCGTGAACCGGGATGGTGGTTTTCCTACCGCGCCGCGACCTTCGCCTCAATCGCGTCCCAGATCATCGCGGAGACGTCGGTGCCGTCGAACCGTTCGATCGCGACGATACCGGTGGGCGAGGTCACGTTGATCTCGGTCAGCCACTTGCCGCCGATCACGTCGATGCCGACGAACAGCAGCCCGCGCTTCCTGAGTTCAGGCCCGAGGACCGCGCAGATCTCGCGCTCGGTCGGGGTCAGCTCGGTCTTTTCCGCCGAGCCGCCGACCGCGAGGTTGGAGCGGATCTCGCCCTCACCCGGCAGGCGGTTGATCGCGCCGGCGACTTCGCCGTCGACGAGCACGATGCGCTTGTCGCCCTTGGCCACGTCGGGAAGGAACGCCTGGACCATGTGCGGCTCGCGCCACGTCATGTTGAACACCTCGATCAGCGCGGACAGGTTGGCACCGTCCGATTCGACCTTGAAGATCGCCTTGCCGCCATTGCCGTGGAGCGGCTTGATCACGATCGCGCCGTGTTCGGCCAGGAAGGCGCGCGCCTCGTCGAGGCTGCGCGTGACGAGCGTCGGCGGCATGAACTGCGGATAGTCGAGCACGAACACCTTTTCGGGTGCGTTGCGGACCTGTGCGGGGTCGTTGACGACCAGCGTCTTGCCGGCGATCCGCTCGAGCAGATGCGTCGCGGTGATGTAACCGAGATCGAAGGGCGGGTCCTGCCGCATGAGCACGACGTCGGCCTCGTCGCCGAGATCGAGGTTCACCGGCTCGCCGACGCTGAAGTGATCGCCGGTCACGCGCTGAACGGTGACGGGGTGCGCCTTCGCCCAGACCCGGCCGTCGCGGTAGTTGAGATCCTCCGCGGCATAATGGAACAGGCTATGCCCGCGCTCCTGTGCGGAGAGCATCAGCGCGAAGGTCGAATCGCCCGCGATATTGATGCTGTCGAGCGGGTCCATCTGGACGGCGACGGTGAGGCTCATGCGTCTTCCTTCTATGCGGTCGAGCGCATGTAGGTGCGCGCGGGCCGCAAGTCACCCGACCCGCTCAGCCGATCCATGCATTCTCGATATGGCGGGGGCGCGTACCCGGCGCGAGCAGGATGACGTCGACGCGGATATCGTCGCCCGCCCCGGCATAGCGCGGCATCAAAAACTCTGCCGCCGCGGCGACCCGCGCGAGCCGCCGCTCGTCGATCGCGAAGTCGAGTTCGGCGGCGGTCGCGCGCGTCTTCACCTCGACGAACGCGATGAGCGTCCCCTTGCGCGCGACGATGTCGACCTCGCCCGCAGGCGTCCGCACGCGACGGTCGAGGATGCTCCAGCCCTTCAGTCGCAGCCACCAGCCGGCCAGCCGCTCCCCGCGCCGCCCCGCAGCTTCCGCGACCTGTCGATCGGCGGTGCTCGCCGTCCGTCTGCGGGAGGGGCGCGGGGCGGGGAGGGTCACCCCTTCGCCTTCAGTTCGAGCGCGCGGGCGTAGAGCGTCTTGCGGTCGAGCCCGAGCGCTTTGGCAACCTCGCTCGCGGCCTGGCCGGTGGAGAGGCGGGTGAGGGCATCGGCCAGCGCCGTGTCGGCATCCTCCGCGCTGGCCGGGGGGGCGTCGCCGGGGGGCGCGATGACGATGACGATCTCGCCGCGCGGCGGCGCGTCGGCGTAGCGGGTGGCGAGGGTCGTCAGCGTGCCCGTCACCGCCTCCTCGAACCGCTTGGTGATTTCACGTGTGACCGCCGCCTCACGGTCGCCGAGTCCTTCGGCGAGCGCGGCAAGGCTGGCACCGAGACGCGGACCCGATTCGTAGAGCACCAGCGTCGCGCGGATCGTGGCGATCTCGGCGATCGCCTCCGACCGGGCATGCGCCTTGGACGGCAGGAAGCCGACGAACAGGAAGCGATCGGTCGGCAGTCCCGCCAGCGTGAGCGCGGCGACCGCGGCGCAGGGGCCGGGGATCGTCACCACGAGATGCCCCGCCGCGCGCGCGTCGCGCACTAGCTTGAATCCGGGATCGGAAATCAGCGGCGTGCCCGCGTCCGACACCAGCGCCACCGCCTCGGTCGCCATCCGCGCGATCAGCGCGGGGCGGACGCCCTCGGCGCTGTGATCATGATAGGGGACCATCGGCGTCTTGGTACCGACATGGCGGAGCAGACCGGCGGTGACACGGCTGTCCTCGACCGCGACGACGTCGGCACGCGCGAGGATGTCGGCGGCACGCGGCGACAGATCACCGAGATTGCCGATCGGCGTCGCGACGATGTAAAGGCCGGGGTTCAGTGAAGTTTCAGGGTTCATGGGGATTGTCATGGCAGACGCAGCGACGATAGGGCAATCGGCCCGGCACCGGATGCGCGCGTTTGGGCGCTCAGCCGCACTCACGCTGGCCTGCCTGCTGGGCGCGTGCCAGACGATCGTCCCGCGCGGTCCCGTCGAGCCGTCGCAGCAGCGCCCGACCACCCGTCCTACCGACACGCCGGCGATCGGGGTCGAGACCGGCATCCCACGCGATGCCGAGCGCAACCGCGTCGCGCTGCTCGTGCCGCTGTCGGGAAGCAATGCGGGGGTCGGCACGTCGATCGCCAATGCGACGATGATGGCGCTGCTCGACACGCAGAACCAGCGCGTGCGGATCACCAATTACGATACCGCGACGGGTGCCGCGGCCGCGGCCCAGCGCGCGATCGCGGAAGGTGCGCAGCTGATCCTCGGGCCGCTGCTGTCCGACGACGTGCGGACGGTCGCGCCGATCGCGCGCGCGGCGGGCGTGCCGGTGCTGAGCTTCTCGAACGATCTCGGGGTGGCCGGCAACGGCGCCTATCTGATGGGCTATGTGCCGACCCAGTCAATTTCGCGCGTCGTCGATTTCGCGCGCGAGCGCGGCGTGTCGAACTTTGCCGGGCTGGTCCCGAACGGACTGTATGGCGAGCGCGCCTCGACCGCATTCCTCCGTGCGGTCGAGGGAGCGGGCGGCCAGGTCGTGTCGCTCCAGACCTATGGCCGGACCGCCGGTGGCGTGTCGGGCGCGGTCACGCGGCTCGCCGCGAAGGCACCTTATGATGCCGTGCTGATCGCCGACAGCGGTTCGACCGCGGCGTCGGCGGCGGCGCTGGTGAAGCGCGGCGCGGGCGCATCGACCCGGATCCTTGGCACCGAGCTGTGGAATTCCGAATCGAGCGTCGCCGCCAAGCCGGCGTTGAACGGCGCCTGGTATGCGAGCGTGTCGGATACGCTGTACCGGCAATATGCCGCCAAATACCGTGCACGCTTCGGCAGCGGGCCGTACCGCCTGTCGAGCCTCGGCTATGATTCGGTGCTGCTGACGGTGCGGATCGCACGCGACTGGAAGCCGGGGACCGCGTTCCCCGTGTCGCGGCTGCGCGATGGCGACGGCTTTTCGGGCATCGACGGTGCGTTCCGCTTCGGCCGCGACAATGTCGCCGAGCGTGCGCTGGAGGTGAAGGAAATCCGCGGGGGGACCACCACTGTTGTCTCGCCCGCGCCGAGCGGCTTCGGCGGCTGACGCCGACTCCGTTCGTCATCCCCGCGGAGGCGGGGATCCATACGGATGATCGGTTGCGATTCGAGTCGCGCGGCTAGCCAGTCTGGGTTCCCGCCTCCGCGGGAATGACATGGGTGGGGCGTTACGCCGTCACGATCTCCGGCAGGATCGCGTCCAGCAGGAGCGCACCCGCATCGGTCACGCGCAGCCGGCCCGGCGTGTGGGCGATCAGCCCGAGCGCTTCGAGCCGCGCCACCGCGGCGAGATCGACCGGCACCACGCCGTCGTTGAGCCGCGTGATCCG
Organism: Sphingomonas sp. BK481; assembly: GCF_014194875.1. NCBI lineage: Bacteria > Pseudomonadati > Pseudomonadota > Alphaproteobacteria > Sphingomonadales > Sphingomonadaceae > Sphingomonas > Sphingomonas sp. BK481. The sequence goes on from NZ_JACIAP010000001.1 coordinate 401,316, forward strand.
GTCGAGATCAACTCCCTCGGCCAGGCGCAGCCCCATCAGCAGCGCCTCGGTCGCGCGCGTCGAGGGGGTGAGCGGGTCCTCGACCTCCATCCCGTGGCCGTTGCGCTCGATCGCCGCGAGCCAGTTTTCGGGCTTCTTGCGGCGCACTGTCGCCAGGCCACCGCGGCGGCCATGCGCGCCAGGGCCGATCCCGGCGTAATCCTGATAGCGCCAATAGGCGAGATTGTGGCGGCTCTCCGACCCCGGCCGCGCGTGGTTCGAGGTTTCATAGGCGGGGAGCCCGGCGGCTGCGGTGTCGGCGCGCGTCGCCTCGAACAGGTCGGCTGCACTGTCCCCGTCGGGGATGACGATGCGCCCCGCGAGCGCCTCGGTCGCGAACCGCGTGCCGGGCTCGATGGTAAGCTGATAGAGCGACAGATGCTCCGTCCCGAAGCTCAGTGCGCGCGCGAGTTCGGCGCGCCAGTCGGCAAGCCGCTGGCCGGGGAGCGCATAGATCAGGTCGAAACTCACGCGCGGAAAGACGCTCTGCGCGGTCGCCAGCGCCGCCTGTCCCTCGTTCACGTCATGCGCGCGGCCGAGGAATTTCAGCGCCTGATCGTCGAGCGACTGCAATCCCAGCGACACGCGGTTGACGCCTGCGCTCGCGAGGTCGGCGAAGCGCGCGGCCTCGACCGAGGAGGGATTGGCCTCGAGCGTGATCTCGATCCCCTCGGCAAAGCCCCAGGCGCGTTCGGCGGCGTCGAGGATCGCGGCCACCGTTGCGGGTGGCATCAGCGAGGGGGTGCCGCCGCCGAAGAAGATCGACTGGAGCTTGCGTCCCGGCAGCACCGACGCCTCGTGTGAAACGTCGGTGAGCAGCGCCGCGCGCCATGCCGCCTGGTCGACGCCCTCACGGACATGGCTGTTGAAGTCGCAATAGGGGCATTTCGACACGCAGAACGGCCAATGGACGTAGAGCGCGAGGTCCCCCGAAGGCGGCGGGGCGGGGCTTGGCGTTTCGATCGGGGGCATTATCTCGCGCATATGGTCGCACGGAGCGACAGAAGGAAGCGCAATGACGGTTCGGTTGGGTCTGGCAGTTGCGGCGGCGTTGTTCGCCGGCGCTTGCGCGCAGGGGCCGGAACGCGTCGTGGAGCGGCGCGAGACGCAGGCGCCGGCGCCCCGCGGGCCCGCGCTTCTCAAGGCGGCGATGATGGACGGGCATAACGCCGCGCGGGCGGCGGTGGGTGTTCCGCCGCTGGTATGGAGCGATACGCTGGCGACCACCGCGCGCGCCTATGCCGAGGAAATGGCCAACACGCGCAAATTTGCGCATGCGCATCAGGTTCAGGGGCCGGGCCGCGAGGGCGAGAATCTGTGGACCGGCACGCGCTATGCCTATGCCTATCCCGAGATGATCGGCCACTGGGTCGCCGAACGAAAGGATTTCATCAACGGCGTGACGCCCGCGTTCAGTCGGACCGGCAAATATGAGGATGTCGCGCACTACACGCAGATCGTCTGGCGCAATTCGACCGCGGTGGGATGCGCGATGGCGAGCAACGAACGCGACGATTATCTGGTGTGCCGCTATTCGCCGCCGGGCAATGTGGTGGGCGAGCGTAGCTACTAGGCACGCGAGAGTGCCGGACCGTCACCGGGGGTGACGGTCCGGCGGCGTTCAGAACACGGCGGCCTTCAACAGTTCGAACGCGACGTTCCGGTGGCTGATCGCGTTCTTCGTCTCGTGCGGCAGCTCTGCATAGGTCTGGTCATGGCCCAGCGGCACGAACATCGGGTCATAGCCGAAGCCGACCTTGCCGCGTGGCGGCCAGACCAGCGTGCCCTCGGCGCGGCCTTCGAACCATTCGACATGGCCGTCGGGCCAGGCGAGCGCGAGCACGCTGACGAAATGCGCGCCGCGGGTCGCGTCGGGACCCTTGGCGGCGAGCGCGTCCTCGACCTTCTGCATCGCCATCGACCAGTCGCGACCGTTCGGGGTCTCCGCCCAGTCGGCGGTGTACACGCCCGGATCGCCACCCAGCGCATCGACGCACAGCCCGCTGTCGTCGGCGAGCGCGGGATAGCCCGACAGGTCGGCGGCGGAGCGTGCCTTCAGCTCGGCATTGGCAAAGAAGGTCGTCCCCGTCTCGACCGGCTCGGGCAGGTCGAGATCCGCCGCCGACACGACGTCGAACCCGCGCCCTGCGAGCAGGTCGGCGATCTCGCGGACCTTGCCCTTGTTGTGGCTGGCGATGACGAGCTTGCCGGGCTGGAGCTTGCGGATGGCCTGGGGGGTGCCGCCTTCGCCGCTCACTTGGCGACCGCCTTGGCCTGTGCCGCGAAGATGTCCGCGCAGCCGATCCGGGCGAGCCGCAACAGGCGGAGCAGCGCCTCCTCGTCATAGGTCGCGCCCTCGGCGGTCGCCTGCGCTTCGGCGATGTTGCCGTTTTCGAGCAGGACGAAATTCGCATCCGCGTCCGCACCCGAATCCTCGATATAGTCGAGGTCGAGCACGGGGTTGCCCTGATAGATGCCGCAGCTGATCGCGGCGACCTTCTGCGTCAGCGGATCGGCGGTCAGTTTGCCGCTGGCCAGCAGCCCGTCGATCGCGAGCCGCAGCGCGACCCAGGCGCCCGAGATCGACGCTGTGCGCGTGCCGCCGTCCGCCTGAAGCACGTCGCAGTCGAGCACGATCTGGCGCTCGCCGAGCAGCTTCAGGTCGGTGACGGCGCGAAGTGAACGGCCGATCAGACGCTGGATTTCCTGCGTGCGGCCCGACTGCTTGCCCTTGGCCGCCTCACGATTGTTGCGCGTGTTGGTCGAGCGCGGGAGCATGCCGTATTCGGCGGTCACCCAGCCTTCGCCCTTGCCGCGCAGGAACGGCGGGACCTTCTCCTCGATGCTGGCGGTGACGAGCACCTTGGTGTCGCCGAAACCGATCAGGACGGAGCCTTCGGCGTGCTTGGTGAAGCGGGGTTCGATCGTGATGCTGCGCATCTGGTCTGGGGCACGGCCGGATGGGCGCATGATGTATTCCTAAACTTCTTCCGTTCGTTCTGAGTAGCTGCTGAGCTCGTCGAAGCGGCGTATCGAAGGATCGGCCCGCTTAGGGCACATCCTTCGATACGGGCCTTCGACTTCGCTCAGTCCCTACTCAGGACGAACGGGTGGTGGGCAATAAGCGCTGCCTAGCCTTTCGCATTCGGGCTCGCCAGCCTAGATCAGCCGCATGGCCACGCCCCCCGTCACCGAACTGACCGACCGCGCGCGCGATATTTTTCGTGCGGTCGTCGACAGCTATCTCGCCAGCGGCACGCCGGTGGGGTCGAAGACGATCGCGCAGCTGGCCGGGCTCAGCCTGTCGCCCGCCTCGATTCGCGGGGTGATGGGGGAGCTGGAGGGGCTGGGACTGCTCGCCAGCCCACATACGAGCGCGGGGCGGATGCCGACCGATCGCGGCCTGCGGCTGTTCGTCGACGGGATGATGCAAGCGATGGAGCCGTCATTCGAGGAACGTCAGACAATCGAGGCGCGCGCCGGCGTCGGCGGCCCGGTCGAGGATGCGCTCGCCGCCACGACGCTTGCGCTGTCGGGGCTTTCGGCGTGCGCGGGGCTGGTGATGGTGCCGAAGCGCGAGATGACGCTGCGCCAGATCGCGTTCGTCGCGCTGTCGCCCGATCAGGCGCTCGCGGTGCTGGTCAGCGAGGATGGCTCGGTCGAGAACCGGGTGATCGCGCTGCCCAAGGGCATGTCGCCGTCGACCCTGGTCGAGGCGGGCAATTACATGTCGGCGACGCTCGGCGGGCTGACGCTGGCCGAGGCGCGGCTGCGGATCGAGCGCGAGCTAGCGGACGGGCAGGCGGCGCTCGACGGTGCGGCGCGGATGCTGGTCGAGGGCGGGATCGCGGTGTGGAGCGAGGATGCGGATCGCCGCCCGGTGCTGATCGTGCGCGGGCAGGGGCGGTTGATCGATGCGGCCGCCGCCGCCGATCTCGACCGGGTCCGCGACCTGCTCGACGATCTCGAGGGAAAACAGGAGGTCGCATCGCTGCTCGACAGCGCGCGGGCGGGCGATTCGACGCGGATCTTCATCGGTGCGGAGACCAAATTATTCGCCCTGTCGGGCTCGTCGGTGATCGCGCGACCGTTCCGCGGATTGGACGGACGGGTGGTCGGCGTGGTGGGCGTGATCGGCCCCACGCGGTTGAACTATGCGCGCGTCGTGCCCATGGTGGATTTCACGGCTGCAACGCTCGCCCGGTTGATGGGTTGAGCCGGCCCAACTTATAGGGAAAACAATGTCCGATATCGATCAGAACACGCCTGCCGACCTGCGCGAAGAGACCGCCGAAGCCGCACCCGAAGTGGCCTCGAACGATCGCGTCGCCGAGCTGGAGAACCAGCTTGCCGAGGCCAAGCAGAATGTCCTCTATGCGCAGGCCGAGGTGCAGAACGTCCGCCGCCGCGCCGAGAAGGAAGCGCAGGACGCGCGCGCCTATGCCGCCACCGCGTTCGCGCGCGACGTGCTGTCGGTTGCTGACAACCTCGCCCGCGGCCTGTCGGCGATCCCGGCGGACCTGCGTGCGGACGACAAGATGAAGGGCCTCGTCACCGGGCTCGAAGCCACCGGTCGCGAGCTGGAGAGCGTGTTCCAGCGCCACGGCATCACCAAGATCGCTGCCGAGGGCCAGATGCTCGACCCGAACAAGCATCAGGCGATGCTGGAGATTCCAAGCGATCAGCCGGCCGGCACGATCGTCCAGGAAATGCAGGCGGGCTACATGATCAAGGATCGCCTGCTGCGGCCTGCGATGGTGGGCGTCGCCAAGGCGGGGTGAGCCTGTCGGCCTGGTGTTCTCCCGCGAAGGCGGGAGCCCAGGGTTTCAAACGCTGTCGCCTGTAAGCCTGGGCCCCCGCCTTCGCGGGGGAACGGCTCGCGACGGCGCCCAACTTTCTGCCTCGCCGGGGTGACAACATGAACGAGAATCTGACCACCGATCGCGAGACGTTCGTCACGCATCTCGAATGTTCGATCACCGGCGAACGCTATGAGGCGGACCAGCTTCATGGCCTTTCGCGTGCGGGCAGGCCGTTGCTCGTGCGCTACGACCTCGACGCGGTGCGTTCGGCGATTTCGCGCGACACGATCGAGGCGCGGCCAACCGATCTGTGGCGGTGGCGCGAGCTGCTGCCCGTGCGGCAGACGTCCAATATCGTCAGCCTCGGCGAGATCGAGACGCCGCTGGTGCCGATCCTCAAGTCCGGTGGCCCCAACGTCCTCGTGAAGGACGAAGGGCGTCTGCCGACCGGCAGCTTCAAGGCGCGCGGGTTGGTCATGGCGGTGGCAATGGCGAAGGAGCTCGGCGTCACCAGGATCGCGATGCCGACCAACGGCAATGCGGGCGCCGCGCTGGCCGCCTACGCCACGCGTTGCGGCATCGAGACGATCGTGCTCTGTCCCGACGACACGCCCGAGATCAACGTCCGCGAGATCGCGATGCAGGGCGCGCGCGTCTGGCGCGTCAACGGGCTGATCGACGATTGCGGCGCGATCGTCGGCAAGGGCGCCGCCGAGGGGCGCTGGTTCGATTTCTCGACGCTGAAGGAGCCCTATCGAATCGAGGGCAAGAAGACGATGGGGCTGGAACTGGCCGCGCAGTTCGGCTGGAAATTGCCCGATGCGATCTTCTACCCGACCGGTGGCGGCACCGGCCTGATTGGCATGTGGAAGGCGTTCGACGAGCTCGAGCAGCTCGGCTGGATTGGCTCCGAGCGACCCAAGATGTTTGCGGTGCAGGCGAGCGGCTGTGCGCCGATCGTCCGCGCGTTCGAAGCGGGCGAGGAGCATGCCGAGCGCTGGGAGGATGCGAGCACCGTCGCGGCGGGCATTCGTGTGCCCAAGGCGGTCGGCGACTTCCTGATCCTGCGCGCGGTCCGCGAGAGCGGCGGGCAGGCGATGGCGGTCGGCGATCCCGCGATCCTCAAGGCGGTCGAGGCTGCCGCGAAGCAGGACGGCCTGCTGCTGTGCCCGGAAGGCGGCGCGACGCTTGCGGCCTACACCCATGCGCTGAACACCGGTCTGGTCGACGAAGACGACCGCGTCGTACTTTTTAATTGTGCGACCGGGCTGAAATATCCGATGCCCGAAGCGCCGCAAGCGCTTGATAGAACACAAGCTATCGATTTCGACGCATTGTAGGATGGGAATCGCCACCGGCGCGACTGTCCTTCCGGTGGTTGATATTAATCCATGTTATCTGCAACGGGGCGCCCTTCATCACGAAAAGGGCGGAAATGCAGAAGATTCTTCAGGTCGTGTGTGTCGTGCTGGTCGCGGCGGCGGTCATGTTCGGCGGGCGATGGTACATGTATGTCGCGCGCGGCAAGACCCCGTATGACGAGGTCGGCATTGCGCTGAACGGCTATGCGCCCGCGCCGCTGCGCGCTTGGGGCTGTCACAAGATGCAGGAACGGTTCCTCGGGCAGTTGCCGCCTTATGGCTGTGCGGGACCGGATGGGCGCAGCTGGCTCTGATATCGCCCTAGCCCACGTCATCCCAGCGTTCGCTGGGGTGACGGTTTGGGGAGGGGCGGACTAGGCCGACACCCGCGGCTTGAACGGAAGCAGCGTCTCGTACTGCGCGAGCGGCGGGGCGCCTGCGACCGTCGCGCCGGCACGCAGCAGGAAGGCGTGGCGGACGATTTCGCCCTGCTGCTCGATACCGTAGCGGTGCAGAGCGACGCCGGGGCGCAGCGCATAGTCGTAGCGGCACCAGGGATGCCGTACGAGCGGGAGGAAGATGCCGCGCTGGTGCTGCCAGATATGCGTCATCTCGTGGATGAACAGCCCTTGCAACGTCAGATGGGCATGCGCGAAATCGTCGCACCACAGATCGCCCTTGGGGTGGAAATGGATACATCCGCGCGGCGCCATCACCGTGTCGCGCGGCTGGAAGAAGGCCCATTTGCGGCGTGCCAGACGCACCGGCGCATAGTCGATCGCATCGCCGAAGACCGACGCCGCGAGCCGCGTCTCGGCCGGGGTCAGCGCTCGCGTCGACCGATCGCGAACGCTCACTTGGTTCCGGTGTCGCCGGCGGCGACGACGGCTGCGTTCTGCAGGATTCTGGTGCCGTCGGCGAAGGTGAGGGTGAAGGTGATGGTGCGTTCACCGGGCTTGATCCCGGGATTTACGTCGAACAGCATCACGTGACGGCCGCCCGGCGCGAACACGACATCGGTCTTGGCCGGGATCTCGACGCGCGCGATCGGTTTCATTGACGACACGCCGCCGGCCGACATGCTCTCGTGCATCTCGCTCCGGATCGCGACATCGGTGGTGACGTTGATCAGCGTCGCATCGCTCGGCCCGCCATGGATCGTGAAATAGCCTGCTGCCGGTCCACCCTTGACCGCAGCTAGCCGGACCCACGCCTTCTCGACGGACAGCTGTTGCGGCTGTGCACAGGCCGCCACCCCGACCAGGGCCGTCACGGCAAAAATACCACGCATCGTCATCATCGCCACTTCATACCCCTCTTGCGATCTCTACGAGCCGTACAATCTTGCGGCAAGCGCGAGCCAACCTATATCGCGCCCATCAATCGAAAGGTTCCACTGCCGTAACGGGGTGGAGCCCGAGACTTTTTTACGATGTGTGAGGGGCTATTTAAACTCATGGCTAAAGTAATCGGTATCGATCTCGGCACGACCAACAGCTGCGTTTCCGTCATGGAAGGCGGCAAGCCCAAGGTCATCGAGAATTCCGAAGGCGCGCGCACCACGCCGTCGATCGTCGCATTCGCCAAGGACGGCGAGCGACTGGTCGGCCAGCCGGCCAAGCGCCAGGCAGTGACCAACGGCGACAACACCATCTTTGCGGTGAAGCGCCTGATCGGCCGTCGTTTCGACGATCCGATCACCAAGAAGGACACCGAGCTGGTCCCGTACAAGATCTCGCGCGGGCCGAACGGCGACGCATGGGTCTCGGCCGGCGGCAAGGATTACTCGCCCTCGCAGATCTCGGCGTTCACGCTGCAGAAGATGAAGGAAACCGCGGAGTCGTATCTCGGCGAGACGGTCACGCAGGCGGTCATCACCGTTCCCGCCTACTTCAACGACGCGCAGCGCCAGGCGACCAAGGACGCCGGCCAGATCGCCGGCCTCGAAGTGTTGCGCATCATCAACGAGCCGACCGCGGCGGCGCTGGCTTACGGCCTCGACAAGCAGGACGGCAAGACGATCGCGGTCTACGATCTCGGCGGCGGCACGTTCGACATCTCGATCCTCGAGATCGGCGACGGCGTGTTCGAGGTGAAGGCGACCAACGGCGACACCTTCCTCGGCGGTGAGGATTTCGACAACAAGATCGTCCAGTTTCTCGCCGACGAGTTCAAGAAGGCAGAGGGCATCGACCTCGCCAAGGACAAGCTGGCGCTGCAGCGTCTGAAGGAAGCGGCCGAGAAGGCGAAGATCGAGCTCAGCTCGGCGCAGTCGACCGAGGTCAACCTGCCCTTCATCACCGCGGACCAGAACGGCCCGAAGCATCTGGTGAAGTCGATCACCCGCGCCGATCTGGAGCGGATGGTCGAGGACCTGGTCAAGCGGACGCTCGACCCCTGCAAGAAGGCACTCGCTGACGCCGGTCTGAAGGCCGACGACATCTCCGAGGTCGTGCTGGTCGGCGGCATGACGCGCATGCCGCGCGTCCGTGAAGTCGTGAAGCAGTTCTTCGGCAAGGAGCCGCACACCGGCGTCAACCCGGACGAGGTCGTGGCCATGGGCGCCGCGATCCAGGCCGGCGTGCTGCAGGGCGACGTCAAGGACGTGCTTCTGCTCGACGTGACGCCGCTGTCGCTCGGCATCGAGACGCTGGGTGGCGTGTTCACCCGGATGATCGATCGCAACACGACGATCCCGACCAAGAAGTCGCAGACCTATTCGACCGCGGACGACAACCAGGGCGCGGTGACGATCCGCGTGTTCCAGGGCGAGCGCGAGATGGCGGCCGACAACAAGATGCTCGGCAATTTCGATCTCGTCGGGATCCCGCCAGCACCGCGCGGCGTGCCGCAGATCGAGGTCACGTTCGACATCGACGCCAACGGCCTCGTCAGCGTCTCGGCCAAGGACAAGGGCACCGGCAAGGAGCAGCAAATCCGCATCCAGGCCTCGGGTGGTCTTTCGGACAGCGACATCGACCAGATGGTCCGCGATGCCGAGACCTTCGCCGAGGAGGACAAGAAGCGTCGTGCGGGCGCCGAGGCGAAGAACAACGCCGAGAGCCTGATCCACACGACCGAGCGTCAGCTTGCCGATAATGGCGACAAGGTCGACGACGCGCTCAAGACCGAGATCCAGGCCGCGATCGACGCGACCAAGGCAGCGGTCGAGGGCGGCGATGCGGATGCGATGACCGAGAAGAGCACCGCGCTCGCCCAGGTCGCGATGAAGCTCGGCCAGGCGATCTACGAGAAGCAGGCTCAGGCGGACGCTTCGCCTTCGGCTGACGGTGATGCGGCGAAGAAGGACGACGACGTCGTCGACGCCGAATTCTCGGAAGTCGACGACAACCCGAAGGCGTAACTGAAACTCCCTCTCCCCAGGGTCTCATGAAAGTAATATTTTCATGGGTGCCCGGTCGGGGAGAGGGCCGGGGTGAGGGGCAGTTCCGCGTGCTGTTGTCCGGAATAACTCCTCACCCAACCCTCTCCCCGGAGGGGAGAGGGCTAAGAGGGCCGCTATGAGTACCCAGACAGACTATTACGAACTGCTCGAGATCGAGCGGACCGCGGATGCGGGGACGATCAAGTCGTCCTACCGCAAGCTCGCGATGAAATATCACCCGGACAAGAATGCCGGTTGCAAGGATTCCGAGGCCCAGTTCAAGGCGGTCAGCGAGGCGTATGACTGCCTCAAGGATCCCCAGAAGCGTGCGGCCTATGATCGCTTCGGCCATGCCGCGTTCCAGAATGGCGGCGGCGGCGGTCATGGCGGCGGCGCGCAGGATTTCGGCGGCTTCAGCGACATTTTCGAAAGCGTCTTCGGCGAATTCATGGGTGGCGCGCAGCGCGGCGGTGGTGGCCGGTCATCGGCACGGCGCGGCGCCGACCTGCGCTACGACATGGAAGTCAGCCTGGAAGAGGCGTTCCATGGCAAGGCAACCGAGATCACCGTCGATGTCTCGGCCGTGTGCGACACCTGCGACGGGTCGGGCGCGAAGGCCGGTACGCGGGCCAAGACCTGCCAGCATTGCGGCGGTCACGGCAAGGTCCGCGCGCAGCAGGGCTTCTTTGTGGTTGAGCGCGCCTGCCCGGTCTGCAACGGCGCGGGTCAGGTGATCGCCGATCCATGCCCCGATTGCCGCGGCGAGGGCCGGGTCGAGAAGACCAAGACGCTCAGCATCAACGTGCCGCCCGGTGTCGATGAAGGCACGCGGATCCGGATGACGGGCGAGGGCGAGGCCGGCGCGCGCGGTGCACCGGCGGGCGATCTCTATATCTTCCTCCACGTCACCAAGCATAATCTGTTCGAGCGCGAGGGTACGACGCTGTTCGCACGCGCACCGATCAGCTTCACGGTCGCGGCGCTCGGCGGATCGCTGTCGATCCCCGGCCTCGACGGGCGCACGCATGAGGTGAAGATCCCGGCGGGTATCCAGTCGGGCAAGCAGCTCCGTCAGCGCGGTGCCGGCATGCCGGTGTTGCAGGGGCGCGGTCATGGCGATCTGGTCGTGCAGATCGACGTCGAGACCCCGACCCGCCTGTCGAACCGGCAGAAGGAACTGCTCGAAATGTTCCGCGAGACCGAGACCGGCGACGAATGCCCCGACAGTCAGGGGTTCTTCGCCAAGCTGAAGGGCGTCTTTGCTGCGGAATAGGCCGCGCTGCTTGGCGGGGTGACAGGGGGATGGTGTGGCGGCGATCGGTCTGACTTTTCTCGCTTGCTGGCTGCTGATGATAGCCGCGCCCATGATCCCCCTGTCGCGGTCCCTCCGCGCGCTTCTGGTCGAGGCGCCGGTCAGGCGGGTAGCGCGGCTTACGCGCGGCGACGTCGCGGTCGGTCTGGTGCTGATTGCGGCAGCGTGCGTCATGATGTTCGCCGACGACGGCGACAGGGTCCGGGTTGCCATGATGGGCGCGCCCGACATCGCGATCTGGCTGACATCGTTCGAAGTGTCGGCGTATCTGGACGTGGCGATTGGGTTGATCGGCGCGGTGTCGAGCCTGCGGATCCGGGGTTTGCCGGCTCGGCTGGCGGCGGTTCTACGACGTGGGCGGCCGGTGGGTGCAAACCGCCGTGCGATACGCGTGCGCAAACCCGACGCGCCTAGTGGCGCCAACGATGACGATCATCGACGGGGTTTAGCGCTAGCAGCCTGAAGGCGGGAGCCTGCGACCCTAGCCGCGCCCCTCCTTGGAGGGGCGGGCGGGCCGATGGATCAGAGGGTGGAAATGACCACCCCGACCACCAGCGCTTGAGCCGCGATCGCCAGCATCGAGCTGGTCACGGTTTCGAACATGCGCATGGGTAGGTCTCCGATGCCGGAGTAATATCCGGCATCGGCGATATGGCGATAGTTGCGAGTTGTCGCAATTTTGTAACATGAAATCGTAATTGCGTTGCGTGCACTTTGGTGGGTTTCGCAGCGTCCCCTCATCCACCCACCGTCATCCTGACGAACGTCGGGACCCAGAGTACCAGACGCTACTGTGCGTGGCCCTGGGTCCTGACGTTCGTCAGGATGACGGGTGGGGGCTAATGCCGTGCCGTTAAGCCGCGCCGAACACCCGGGCGAAGATCGTGTCGACGTGCTTCAGGTGATAGCCGAGGTCGAACTTGTCCTCGAGCTCGGCATCGCTCAGCGTCACTTCCGGATCGGCCTTGAGCAGGTCGAGCAGCGAGAGTGCGCCGTCCGAATCCCACACCTTCATCGCGTTGCGCTGGACGAGGCGATAGGCGTCCTCGCGGCTCACCCCCGCCTGCGTCAGCGCGAGGAGGACGCGCTGCGAATGGACGAGCCCGCCCATCTTGTTGAGATTCTTCTCCATCCGTGCCGGATAGACGACGAGCTTGTCCATCACCCCGGTGAGCCGCGCGAGCGCGAAGTCGAGCGTGATCGTCGCGTCGGGGCCGATATAGCGCTCGACCGACGAGTGCGAGATGTCGCGCTCATGCCATAGCGCGACATTCTCGAGCGCGGGGGTGACATAGCCGCGGACCATGCGCGCGAGGCCGGTCAGGTTCTCGGTCAGCACCGGGTTGCGCTTGTGCGGCATCGCCGACGAGCCCTTCTGGCCGGGCGAGAAATATTCTTCCGCCTCGAGCACTTCGGTGCGCTGGAGATGGCGGATCTCGGTCGCGAGCCGTTCGATCGAGCTGGCGATCACGCCCAATGTCGCGAAGAACATCGCATGGCGATCGCGCGGGATGACCTGGGTCGAGACGGGCTCGACCGACAGGCCGAGCTTGCCCGCGACATAGTCCTCGACGAACGGGTCGATGTTGGCAAACGTGCCCACCGCGCCCGAGATCGCGCAGGTCGCGACGTCGGCGCGCGCCGCCACCAGCCGAGCGCGGTTGCGCGCGAACTCGGCATGCGCCTGCGCCATCTTGAGGCCGAAGGTGACGGGCTCGGCATGGATGCCGTGGCTGCGGCCGATCGTCGGCGTCATCTTGTGCTCGCGCGCGCGGCGTTCGAGCACGACCAGCAGCGCGTCGAGGTCGGCGATCAGGATGTCGCTCGCCTTGGCCAGCTGGACCGCGAGGCAGGTGTCGAGCACGTCGGACGAGGTCATGCCCTGGTGCATGAAGCGCGCCTCGGGGCCGACATGCTCGGCGACGTTGGTCAGGAAGGCGATGACGTCATGCTTGGTCTCGCGCTCGATCTCGTCAATCCGGTCGACTTCGAACGCGCCCTTTTCCCAGATCGCGGCTGCGGCCTCTTTCGGCACGACGCCGAGTTCGGCGAGCGCGTCGGTGGCGTGCGCCTCGATTTCGAACCAGATCTTGAAGCGCGCTTCGGGCGTCCAGATCGCGACCATGTCGGGGCGGGAATAGCGGGGGACCATCGGGATTTCCTGTGGCTGGGGAGAGGAAGCGCGACGCGCGCCCCGGCGGGACCCACGGCGGCGATCGGTCGCGCGGTAGCAGGCCGGACGGCAAGGTTCAAACCCAACCCCGGGGGATCGGGCGATGCCGGCGGAACCATCAACAGCAGTCATGCATTGGTTGCGCCTACTATCCGAACGAACGACCTTCGCGACTGGGAAGTTGCCATGAAGGTCGCAGCAGGAGAGAAGACATGCTGAAATTCACTCTACTTATCGGTGCGATCGCGCTTGCGACGCCGACATCCGCGCAGACCATGCCCGGCGGCACGCCCAACTCACAGGCGCAGCCCATGGCACAGACGGAACCTTCGCCGCAGTTGCCGTCATCTTCGACGATGCAGGGCAATCCTGCGGGAGCGACTGCGCAGCAGCCCGTGACGGGGGCGCAGGTGGCACAGGTCGTCGATGCGGAATTTCCGGGATATGACAAGAATGGCGACAATCTGCTGAGCACGTCCGAATTCGGTACCTGGATGGTCGCGCTGAAGACGCAGTCGGACCCGACCACGGTCGCGGCCGCGCTCGAGACGCGCAAATGGGTCGATGGTGCGTTCGCGCAGGCGGATGCCGACAAGAACAAGATGCTGACCAAGACCGAGCTGACCAGGTTCCTGACCCAGGCCGGCTGAACCACGCGCGGGCGGATCCTCGCGACCTCAAGGCCGCTGGCTGACCCCGGCGGCCTTTTCGTGTCATGCGTCTGTCAGATCAGTCCCTGCGCGCGGAGGCTCACATGCCCGGCGGTGCCGATGACGATGTGGTCGTGTACGGCGACTCCCAGCCGCTTGCCCGCCTCCGCGATCGTGCGGGTAATCTCGATGTCCGCGCGACTGGGGGAGGGGTCGCCGCTGGGATGATTGTGGACAAGGATGATCGAGGCCGAGCCGAGATCGATCGCGCGGCGGATCACCTCGCGGACATAGACCGCGGCCTGGTCGATCGAGCCCTCGCTCATCACCTCGTCGCGGATCAGCATGTTACGCGTGTTGAGATGCAGGACGCGGAACCGCTCGATGGCGTGGTGGGCCATGTCCGCACGTAGATAGTCGAGCAGCGCCTGCCAGTTGGCGAGCACCGGCCGCTCGCCGACGCGCGCCTGCAACAGGCGAAGCGCGGCGGCGTGCGCGATCTTGACCGCGGCGGTCGAAATCTCGCCCATGCCATCGACACGCGCGAGCGCCGCCGGATCGGCGGTCAGCACCCCACCAATGCCCCCGAATTCGCGCATCAGCGCCTTGGCGAGCGCCTTGGTGTCGGCACGGGGAATCGCGACGGCGAGGAGATATTCGATCAGCTCGTGATCGAGCAGCGCCTCTCCACCGCCCTCGAACAGCCGCTTGCGCAGCCGCGCCCGGTGCCCCTTGCGCTCGTCGACTATATCGTCTGCCCCCGCCATGGCCGGATGCTAGCACATCCAGCCGCAATTGCATGACGCCCCCGCTACCGCCTATGCAGGCCGGGAAAGCGTGACGGAGTAAGCGGTTGACCGAGACGAGCGAGACAGGGCCCGACCCTCGCCGTCACGCGCCGGCCCGCCGTCGCGGCGGACTTGCGCGGATTCAGCGAATCGTGCTGGTCGTAGCGCTCCTCCTGCTCGCCCTGCTCATCGGGGTCTGGGTACTGCGCAAGCAGATCGCTACGGGCTTCATCGATCGCGAACTCGCGCGGGCCGAGGTGCCTGCGCGCTACGAGATCGCCGATCTGGCGCTTGGCGGGCAAAGGCTGACCAATGTCGTGCTTGGTGATCCGGCCGATCCCGATCTGGTCGCGGACTGGGTCGAGACGCGGACCGGGGTCGGGCTGTCGGGTCCCTATCTGGAGGCGGTGCGCGCAGGGCGGGTGCGGCTGCGTGGGCGGCTGGTCGACGGACGGTTGTCGCTGGGGGCGATCGACCGCCTTCTGCCCGCACCCTCGGGCAAGCCGTTCGCGCTGCCCGCGCTCGACGCGACCGTCGACGATGCGCGGATGCGGCTGGAGACGCCTTACGGGCTGGTCGGGTTGAAACTTTCCGGGACGGGGAAGCTCGATAACGGTTTCAGGGGCTCGCTTGCTGCGGTCAGCGACCGGCTGAGCGTCGGCGGCTGTACGGGCGACCGCCTTGCCGCGACTGTCCGCGTGCGGATCGATGCGGCGAAACCGATCCTGAAGGGCCCGGTGCGGCTGGGGCGGCTGGCGTGCGGCGATTCGCGCGCGGACAGCGTCGTCGCGACGCTCGACCTGACTCTCGGTGCGGCGCTCGATCGCTGGCAAGGGCGGGCCGCGCTGGCGACCGGACCGGCCGTCCTGCCCGGAGTGACGTTCGCCTCGGCCAAGGGCGACGTCGACTTCGCGGGCACTGCTGCGGGAACCTCGGGCAAGGCGGATATCGCAGCGGATACCGTGCGGACGGCCGAAGGCCGTGCACGCCGCGTGGCGATCGCAGGATCCTACCGGCTCGGCCAAACGATCGCGTTCGAGGGCCGCGTTCGCGCGGCGGGTGCCGCGATCGCCCCACGCCGGCTTGCCTCGGTGGACGCGTTGCAGGGATCGGAAGCCGGGTCGCCGGTCGCGCCCCTCATGGACGCAGCGGTGCAGGCCGTGACGCGGGCCGCAAAGGGCTTCGCGGCGGATGCGGTAATCGCGGTCCGGCAGCGCGGCGGGCGCGGCGAGGCCGTGCTGTCACGCCTCGCGCTCGCATCGGCGAGCGGCGCGAGGATCTCGCTCGACGGCGGGGGGGGGCTCCGGTTCGCATGGCCTGGACGCGGTGCGTCTGGCGGAGGCGTCACGCTCGATACGACTCTTGCGACGCGGGGTGGCGGCTTGCCCGAGGCGCGCATCGCGCTCGCCCAGGCCCGGCCGGGTGCGCCCGTCCGCGGCGTCGCGACGGTCGCGCCTTATGTCGTGAACGGCGCGCGGCTGGCGGTGACCCCGGTGCGGTTCAGCGCGACGCCCGGCGGGGCGACCGCGATCACGACGCGGGTGACACTCGACGGTCCGATCGGCAGCGGCGGCAAGGACCGGGTCGAAGGCCTGTCGATGCCGATCGATGCCCGCTGGGACGGGAAGACGCGGCTCGTCGTCAACACTGGCTGCACGCCGCTCGCGGTCCAGCGGCTGGCGGTGTCGGGGCTGGTGCTCGACCCTGCGCGGCTGTCGCTGTGCCCGATCGACGGCGCGCTGGTGCAGCTTGAGCGCGGACGCCTGCGCGGTGGTGCGCGGATCGCGGCGGCGGTGCTGTCGGGCCGGCTGGGGCGGACTCCGCTGACGCTGAACGCGAGCGGAGCGACGCTGCGGCTGGCCGACCGGGGCTTTGCGATCAACGGCGTGCAGACCCGGATCGGCGCGCCTGAGCGGGTCACGCGGCTCGACTTCGCGACGATCACCGGGCGGATGACGACGCAGGGAATCGCCGGCGCATTTACCGGCGGGGCAGGGCAGATCGGCAATGTGCCGCTGCTGCTGAACGAGGCGGCGGGCGACTGGACACTGATCGGCGGTGCGCTGGCGCTCGACGGCACGATGGCCGTCAGCGACGCCGCCGCCACCGCGCGGTTCAAGCCGGTCGCGGCGCGGGGCGTGACGCTGTCGCTGGTCGGCGGCACGATCACCGCGGCGGGGACGCTGTTCGAACCGGTCAGCAGCACCAAGGTCGCCGACGTCACGCTGGTCCATGCCCTCGGCACGGGCATCGGCCGCGCCGACCTGCTGGTGCCGGGGATCGTGTTCGCCAAGGACGCGCTGCAACCCGAAGCGCTGACGCCGCTGACGTTCGGCGTGATCGCCGACGTCAATGGATCGGTCAGCGGCGACGGGCACATCGCGTGGACGCCCGACGGCGTGACGAGCACCGGGGTGTTCCGGACCGCGGGCACCGACCTTGCCGCCGCGTTCGGCCCGGTGACCGGGATCGCGACCGAGATCCGCTTCACCGATCTGCTCAATCTGCAAAGCGCACCGGGGCAGGTCGCGACGATCCGGACGCTCAACCCCGGCATTCCGGTCAGAGATGGGACGATCCGCTATCAGACCCTGCCGGGTGCGCGCGTCCAGGTCGAGGGCGGGGCGTGGCCGTTTGCGGGCGGATCGCTGACGCTCGACCCGACGCTGCTCGACTTCTCCGCGCAGAGCGAGCGGCGGATGACGTTCCACATCGCCAACATGGCCGCCGACCAGTTCCTTCAGCAGTTCGATTTCAAGAATCTCGACGCGACAGGGATCTTCGACGGCGTGCTGCCGATGATCTTCGACGAGACGGGCGGCCGGATCGAGGGCGGCGACCTGCGCGTCCGGCCGGGCGGCGGGACGCTCGCCTATGTCGGCGATCTCAGCCAGAAGGATCTCGGCATCTGGGCGAACATCGCATTCCAGGCGCTCAAGTCGTTGCGCTATCAGTCGCTCCGCGTCGGCATGAACGGGCCGCTGGCGGGCGAGATGGTGACCGACGTGCGCTTCGCCGGCATCAGCCAGGGCGAGGGGGCGAAATCGAACTTCATCGTCCGCCGGCTGCAGAAGCTGCCCTTCGTGTTCAACATCCGGATCAAGGCGCCGTTTCGCGGGCTGCTCGATTCGGCGCAGAGCTTCTATGATCCGAAGCGGCTGATCGAACGCAACCTGCCCGCGCTGATCCAGCAGCAGTCCGCGCCGCCATCCCCCGGGCCTGCCGTTCCCGCAGTCCCATCCATTCAGCCCGCCGAAAGCAGGATCGTGCCATGACCGAAACAGGATTGAACAAGCTGGAGCAAAGACCGATCTTGCACAGGATGAGGACGATCGTCTTTCTGGTCACGACCGCCGCCGCCCTGCCGGGCTGCATCAACGTGTCGGCGCCGGACAAGCCGATCGAGATCAACCTCAACATCAATGTGACGCAGGAAGTGGTCTATCGTCTCGATGGCGAGGCGAAATCGCTGATCCAGCAGAATCCGGGGATATTCTGAGATGAAGATCAAGGCTTTGACGATGATCGCGGCGGTGGCTGTGCTTGGCGGCCTGTCGGTCGCCGCGTCGGCGCAGCGTGACCCCGCCTATGCCGCAGCGCGCGCGGGCGGCGAGGTCGGCGAGCAGCCCGACGGCTATCTCGGGCTGGTCGGCGCGGCGAGCGGCGATTTGCGCGCGCTGGTCAACAGCATCAACATCCAGCGCAAGTCGGCCTATACCGCAAAAGCGCAGGCGAGCGGCGCGACGGTCGAGCAGCTGGCGTTCACCAGCGGTTGCAACCTGATCGCGGGGACCAATCCGGGCGAGAAGTACAAGACGCCGGGTGGTGTCTGGAAGACGCGCACCGCCGCCGCACCGGAGCGTGATTCGCGCTGCGTCTGAGCATGCTGTCCTGATGCCCTCCGTCATCCTGGGCTCGGCCCAGGATCCAGAACCACACATGGTCCGCCTGCGGCTCTGGATCCTGGCTTTCGTCAGGATGACGGATGATAGACGGCGTAACGCGCCCGGCAGTCACCACATTGATGACGATACTGTCACACCGGTTGACTTGGCCCCCCCCCTTTTCTAAACGGACCGCGCCTTGGCGGGATCGCTCGTCGCTGCGTATATCTCCCCGGTGTCGTATCAGGTGGAGAGCATGTCGTGGCGGAGATCGAACCCGGACAGGACCCCTACGGTGTTGAAGATCCGCGACTTTCCGCGCTCGATGAGCGATTGAGGGAGGTCAAGGCTCGGGAGACGCTGAAAAAGGGGCAGGGAGGGCCGGATGCCGAGCGGGGATACTCGCAGGGCAATCGGGTCATCTCCGCCCTGATCGGGAGTCTCGTCGGCAGTGCGCTGATCGGATGGTTGATAGACCATTGGGTCGGCACTGGACCTTGGGGTCTGATCGTGTTGCTGTTCCTCGGAATCGCGGTCGCGTTCAGGCAAATCATTCGAATTTCAGGCGAACGCCCGGAGTAGCCGGGCGTTTGTCGTTTCAAGACGGCAGGGATTCCACGTGGCGGCAGAACAGGGCGGCAAGATCGATCCGATGCACCAGTTCCTGATCGAGCCGGCGTTCGGCTCGCACTGGATCGTAGGTGGTTACGACCTGTCCTTCACCAATTCCGCGATGTGGATGGTGGTGACGCTGGTCGCACTTTGGGCCTTCATGATCGGCGGGATGAAGCGCGAGCTCGTCCCCGGTCGCTGGCAGGCCGCGGTCGAGGGCTTTACGGGCTTCATCTCGGGCATGCTCGAGCAGAATGTCGGTCCCGGCGGCAAGCGCTTCATTCCCTACGTCTTCTCGCTGTTCATGTTCATCCTGTTCGCGAACATCATCGGCCTGATGCCGTTCGGTATCGTGCCGGGCGTTCACCCGTTCACCGTGACCAGCCACATGACCGTCACCGGCGTGCTGGCGCTGATCAGCTTTGCGATCGTCCTGATCGTCGGCTTCGGCAAGCACGGCTTCCACTTCTTCTCGCTGTTCGTGCCGAGCGGCACGCCTGCGCTGATGATCCCGCTGATCTTCGTCGTCGAGCTGATGTCGTTCCTGGTGCGCCCATTCTCGCTGGGCCTGCGACTGTTCGTGGCGATGACCGCGGGGCATATCCTGCTCAAGGTGCTCGCGGCGTTCGTGATCAACGGCATCAATTTGGGCGGCGTCTATATCGGTCTGGTGACCGCGCCGAGCATGCTGCTGATGATCGGCATCACGCTGCTCGAGCTGCTGGTCGCCGCGATCCAGGCCTATGTGTTCGCGCTGCTGACGTCGGTCTATCTGAACGACGCCGTGAACCTTCACTAAGTTTTCTTTCGAACCACTACTGATTTTCCAAGGGAGTTTTAACATGGACGTCAACGCAGCAAAGATGATCGGTGCCGGCCTCGCAGCGATCGGCATGGGCCTCGCCGCACTCGGCGTGGGTAACGTCTTCGCCCAGTTCCTCGCCGGCGCGCTGCGCAACCCGGGCGCTGCAGACAGCCAGCAGGGCCGTCTGTTCATCGGCTTCGCAGCTGCCGAGCTTCTCGGTCTGCTCGCATTCGTCACGATGATCATCCTGGTGTTCGTCGCCTAACATGCGCTGATCTGGCCGGGCGATATCCCGTCCGGCCGTATCACGAAGGACTGCCATGCCCCAGATTGCCCAGATAGCCGCCACCTACGCTTCACAGATCTTCTGGCTGCTCCTCACCTTCGGGATCCTGTATTTCGGGATCGGCAAGGGGATGGTGCCTAAGATCGTGTCGACCGTGGACGCGCGTGAAGGCCGAATCGCGGGCGATCTGGCAGCGGCAGTCGCTGCACGGGCGCAGGCCGATACGGTCCAGGCGACCTGGCAGGCCGAAATGGATGCGGCGCGCGTCGCGGCACAGGCCGAGACCGCGGCCGCGGCCAAGCGGGCGGCAACGG
Source organism: Sphingomonas sp. BK481 (assembly GCF_014194875.1). Classification (NCBI taxonomy): domain Bacteria; kingdom Pseudomonadati; phylum Pseudomonadota; class Alphaproteobacteria; order Sphingomonadales; family Sphingomonadaceae; genus Sphingomonas; species Sphingomonas sp. BK481. The sequence goes on from NZ_JACIAP010000001.1 coordinate 421,727, forward strand.
CTTTCGAGCAGCAGGTCCATGCGGCCGATGCCGAAATCGCCGAGCGTCTGGGTCATCACGATCTCGCCGTGGCGAATGCGAAGGCGCAGGCCCTCGCCAATCTTCAGAATGTCGCAGCCGAAGCGGCACAGCAACTGGCCGACAAGGTTGCCGGACTTCAGGTGAGCCTGGACTCGGCGAGCGATGCGGTACGCAGGACGATGGCTCATGGCTAATACCCCCGCCGCCAACCCGGACGCACCGGCCAAGGTGATCTCGGCCGAGGGCATGGCGCCCGAAGGCTCGATCGACAATCAGGGGTTGCAGGGTCACACCGTCGCGCCTGGGACCGTCGAGCATGTCGTCGACCCGACCGCGCTCGGCGTCAACTCGACCGGCTGGGTCGCGATCGCAATGATCATCGTGCTGGCGCTGATGGTGTGGAAGAAGGTCCCCGGCATGATCGGGCGGTCGCTCGACGCCAAGATCGCCGGGATCCGCACGCAGCTCGACGAGGCCAAGGCGCTGCGCGCCGAGGCCGAGGCGATCCGCGCGGAGTATGAGGCCAAGGCCAAGACCGCGCATCTCGAAGCCGAAGCGATGAAGGCGCATGCGCACACCGAAGCTGCGGCGATCATCGCCAAGGCCAAGGCGGGTGCCGAGGACCTGATGACGCGTCGCGCCAAGATGGCCGAGGACAAGATCGCCGCCGCCGAGCGCGCCGCCATTGCCGAGGTCCGTGCGCGGGCCGCCGACGCCGCTGCCAAGGCAGCCGGTATCCTGATCGCCGAGCATCACGATGCCGCCGCCGACCGCGCGATGGTCGATCGGTCGATCTCGGGGCTTAGCCGCCTGAACTAATCGTCTGTTCCCCCGCGAAAGTGGGGGACAGGTTCTCACGACACCGCGCCCGCAACTCTGGACCCCCGCTTCGACGGGGGAACGGTCGTTCGCTCGGCACCTTTTTCGTTTGTCACAGGCGGCCGTCTCTTCCCGGGTTTCCGGCGGCTGCGTCTCCAATCTGAGCCCGTTGGAGATACCCTTATGTCCTGGCTCATCCTCGGCGTCGCCGTGATCACCGAAATCACCTGGGCGCTCAGCCTCAAATGGGCGGCGACCGTTGCCACGTGGCAGGCGTCTTCGGTTCCGATCGTGCTGAGCTTCGTCAACATGGGCCTGCTCGCGCTCGCGATGCGTGGGCTGCCGGCGGGTACGGCGTATGCGATCTGGACCGGCGCTGGGGCGATCGGCGTGATCATCGGTGGCGTGATTCTTTTCGGCGACAAGGTCAGCGGGGTCCAGGCCTGTTTCATGGCACTGACCGTAGTCGGTATCGTCGGCACCAAGGTGTTCGCACAGGCCTGAGCTTCTGCCTCTGCCCGCAGAGCGTTCAGAAGATTCGTTCACGCGAAGGCGCTATGGCGCGAAGAGAAGGATGGTTCACGCGGAGGCGCGGAGACGCGGAGGTGCTGCATGCCGGGCTGGCGTCTTGGCCAGTGCCGAGTGAGTTTAAGCCTTCGGCGATTTGAGAACGGGCGCCGCTCTGCCCCAATCTTCTCTCCGCGCCTCCGCGTCTCCGCGTGAACCATCCTTCTCTTCGCGCCGTCGCGCCTTCGCGTGAACATCAATGTCCTCGGCTGGCATAACCCCCTCCGACTCCCTAGATTCCCCAGCGATGTCCTCCCCCAATTCCCCCGACCGTTTCAACGAAGACAAATCCACCTTCGCCGTCCGCGGCGGTGGCGAGGCGCCCGATCTTGCGGCGGGCGTCGCGGCGATCCGCAACGTGCTCGACACGCTGCCGATCCGCCCCGGCGTCTACCGGATGCAGGATGCGCGCGGCGACGTGCTCTATGTCGGCAAAGCGCGCGCGCTCAGGAACCGTGTCGCCAACTATGTTCAGGTCGAACGCCTGACCAAGCGGCTGCAGCGGATGGTGTCGCAGACCCGGTCGATGACGATCGTCACGACCAACAACGAGGCCGAGGCGCTGCTGCTCGAATCGCAGCTCATCAAGCGCTATCGCCCCGCCTACAACGTGCTGTTGCGCGACGATAAGAGCTTCCCCTTCATCCTGCTGCGCGACGATCACGACTTCCCGCGCGTCCAGAAGCACCGCGGCGCCCGGCGTGCGAAGGGCAATTATTACGGCCCGTTCGCAAGCGCCGGATCGGTCAACAACACGCTCAACGCGCTCCAGAAGCTGTTCCTGTTGCGCAGCTGCACCGACAGCTTCTTCAAGACGCGCGACCGGCCGTGCCTGCTCTACCAGATCAAGCGCTGCTCCGCGCCGTGCGTCGGCCGGATCGACGAGGGTGCGTACAAGGAGCTGGTCGAGGATGCGAAGAGCTTCCTCGCGGGCAAGTCGACCGGCGTGCAGGCCAAGCTCGGGGCACAGATGCAGGCTGCGGCCGAAAACATGGACTTCGAACTCGCCGCGCTGCTGCGCGACCGGTTGAAGGCGCTGACGTTCATCCAGGGCACGCAGGCGATCAACGCGGAAGGCGTGGGCGACGCCGACATCTTCGCGATGGCGTGCAAGGACGGGCTGATCGGCATCCAGGCCTTCTTCATCCGCGGCGGCCAGAACTGGGGGCATCGCAGCTTCTTCCCGCAGCACACCAACGACGTGCCCGAGGACGAGGTGCTGACCAGTTTCCTCGGCCAGTTCTACGAGGACGTGCCGCCCGCACGGCAGATCCTGCTCGACCGCGAGCTTCCCGAAGGCGCGCTGCTGGTCGAGGCGCTGGGCGAGCGCGCGGGTTACAAGGTTGCGGTGCAGGTGCCGCAGCGCGGCGATCGCCGTCGCCTGATGGATCAGGCCAAGCGCAACGCGATCGAGGCGATCGAGCGGCGTCAGGCCGAATCGACGACGCAGGCCAAGCTGCTGCGCGAGGTCGCCGACCTGTTCGACCTGGCCGAGCCGCCGCAGCGGATCGAGATCTACGACAACAGCCATATCCAGGGCACTGCCGCGACCGGCGCGATGGTGGTCGCCGGCCCAGAGGGCTTCCGCAAGGGCCAGTATCGCAAGTTCAACATCAAGAACAAGGAGACCATCCCGGGCGACGATTTCGGGATGATGCGTGAGGTCTTCACCCGGCGGTTCGCGCGCGCGCAGGCCGAGGATCCCGATCGCAATTCGGGCGAATGGCCGGATCTGGTGCTGATCGACGGCGGCAAGGGGCAGCTCAATACGGTGAAGGCCGCGCTCGAGGAGCTCGGCGTCGAGGACGTGTGCCTGGTCGGGATCGCCAAAGGGCCGCAGCATGGTCGTGACGGGCGCGAGGTATTCCACATGCTCGACGGGCGCGAATTCCAGCTGCCCGTCAACGCGCCGGTGCTGTTCTACCTTCAGCGGCTGCGCGACGAGGTCCACCGCTTCGCGATCGGCGTCCACCGCGACAAGCGCAGCAAGGCGATCGGCGCGAGTCCGCTCGACGAGGTTCCGGGCATCGGCCCGGCGCGCAAGAAGGCGCTGCTGATGCATTTCGGCACCGGTCGCGCCGTCCGCAACGCCAGCCTGCAGGATCTGCAGCAGGCGCCGGGCGTGTCCGCAGCGGTCGCACAGCAGGTGTACGACTTTTACCATTCAAGGTAATTCAGTTTAATAATGTTGATCAATCTTGAGGTGAGGCCGATAGATTGCGGAGGTCGGGTCACGCCTGTCTCGTAGGCGGAAACCTTATCTTCACCACGGGACACTAGGCCAGTGACGTGACCACGGCAGTTTTCCTGACGATCGACACCGAATTCGCCTGGCGGCACCACCGCGCGGGTCTTGGCAGCGATGCGATCTACCACCGGTCGGTCGAGCCTGCGGGCGTCGGTGTCAGCTATCAGCTCGCCAAGCTGGGGCGGTACGGGCTGAAGGCGTGTTTCTTCGTCGACCCGATGCCCGCGCTGACCTTCGGGATCGAGCCGGTACGGCGGATGGTCGCTACGATCCTCGACGCGGGGCAGGAGGTTCAGCTGCATCTCCATCCCGCCTGGACCGCCGCAATTGCCCGGGACCGCGGCGCGAATCACGCGAAGTTCGACCTGTCCGACTATCCGCTGGCCGAACAATACGCGCTGATCCTGCAAGCCACCGAACTGCTGATCGACGCGGGTGCGCCCGATCCGATCGCGTTTCGCGCGGGCAGCTATGCCGCGAACGACGATACGCTGGCCGCGCTCGCCGCGCTGGGTTTCGCCTATGACAGCAGCCATAACGGTGCGGCGGCATGCGATGCGAGCAGGATCTCGCTGTCGCCGCGTCAGATCGCGCCGGTTGCCGCGCAGGGCCTGATCGAGATCCCCGTTACCGTCATCGAGGATCGGCCAGGTCAGTTGCGCACGTTGCAGCTCTGCGCCCTGTCCGCGAACGAGAGCCGCGATGCGCTCGAACACGCCGCGGCCCGGGGGCATGTCGCCGCGACGATCGTCAGCCACGGTTTCGAGCTCGCGAATCGGCAGGGCACGCGCGCGAATGCGGTCCATGTCCGCCGGTTCGAGGCGCTGTGCGCGACGCTGGCGGAGCTGCGCACCGACTTGCCGACCCGGCATTTCCGCGATCGCCCGCCACTGGTCCTTGGCCGGTACGACCGGCCGCTGGCACGCGATCCGATCCGGCGGGGCCTGCGCCAGGCCGAGCAGCTCTGGTCGAATTGGGTCGAAGAACGCGCCTGATGACTGCGGTCGGTGTCCGCCTGAAGTTCCAGCTCGGCGCGCGCACGCTGGCGACGATCCCGCGCCGGCTGGTTCGCGTCGCGCTGTCGCTCGACGAAGTGCTGGCGGGCGACGTGCCGATCCTGCCCGCGCTGCCGACTCAGGCCGATGGTTATCTAATCACCTCGTTGCCCGCGGACCGGGTGGACGCGCTGAACACGCATGGCCTGCTGACCGTCGTCCGCCAGCGTTATGTCCGGTATCACGCCGACCTGCGGATCGGCGAGGCGGCATGGCTTGCGACGCTGTCGGGCAGCGCGCGGTCGGGGCTGAAGCGCAAGACGAAGCGGCTGGCAGCGTTGTCGGGCGGCACGCCCGACATCCGCGCCTATCGGACCCCTGCTGAGATCGCGGTGTTTCACCCGCTGGCGCGGACGGTGTCGGCGACGACCTATCAGGAGCGGCTGCTGGGATCGGGGCTGCCCGATGGCGAGGCGCCGCTGCAGGGTTTCGAGGCGCTCGCCGCGGCGGACCGGGTGCGGGCCTGGCTGCTGTTCGTCGAGGGCCGGCCGATCGCCTATCTCTGCTGTACCGCGCAGGGCGGGACGCTGCGCTATGACCATGTCGGGCATGACCCCGCCGATAACGCGCTGTCGCCAGGTGCGGTGTTGCAGGTCGAGGCGATGCGGCAGCTGTTCGACGACCGCTTCGTCTGGTTCGACTTCACCGAGGGGGAGGGACAGCACAAGCGCCAGTTCGCCACTGCGGGGACGGCGTGCGTCGATCTGCTGCTGTTGCGGCCGACGCTGGCAAACCGCGCGACGGTGGCCGCGCTGGGGGCGTTCGATGATGCTGCGGGCTGGGCAAAGCGTACGCTGTCGCATCCGCGACTCGCGCGCGTGATGCGCGGGATCCGGCGCTAGGCGCGCCTGACCGGCGGATCTGGAACAAGCGGAGTTTTCGAGGCTCCCGTTCGTCACGACGCACGCGTAAGAACGGGCGATGCACCTTCGCGCGTCCGCCATCGTCGTCGCCGTTCGCCAGCATGGCGAGCATGGCGCGATCGTGCGGGCGTTGACGCGTGAGGACGGCGTGCAGCCGGGCTATGTGCGCGGCGGGCGGTCGCGCGCGATGCGGCCGGTTTTGCTGGCGGCGAACGTGATCCAGGGCGAATGGCGCGCGCGGACCGGCGACCAGCTCGCCGCGCTGACCGCCGAGCTGATCCACAGCCGCGCGACGCTGCACGGCGAGCCACTCGCGGCAGGCGCGCTCGAATGGGCGACGGCGCTCGCCGCGGTCGCGCTGCCGGAGGCGCAGCCCTATCCGCATATTCATGATGCGCTCGACGGCGTCCTCGGCGCGATCGAGGCGGCGCCGTCGGCGCGCGGCTGGGCGGCGGCGCTGGTACGGTACGAACTACTGCTGCTTGCAGAGCTCGGTTTTGGTCTCGATCTTGACCAGTGCGTCGCGAGCGGCGCGGTCGACGACCTCGCATTCGTCAGCCCGCGGAGCGGGGCGGCGGTGTCGCGCGGTGCGGCGCAGGGCTATGAAGCCAAGCTGTTGCCGCTGCCCGCTTTTCTTACTGCCGGGGGCGAGGCGGGGTGGCCGGACATCTTCGACGGACTGCGGCTGACCGAGCATTTCCTGACTCGCGATGTTCTGGTCGAACGCCGTGCCGAACCGCTCGCAGCGCGGGCTCGCCTCGTCGATCGGCTCAAAAGGGCGGTTGCGTGAGCGCGGCTTGCCCGGCAAGGGCGGCGGCGGAGGAACGCACATGCCCTTGATCGCGATACTGGCCGGCGACGGCATCGGACCCGAAGTGACTGCCGAGGCGCGCCGCGTGCTCGACCGGCTCGACCTCGATCTGAGCTTTGACGAGGCGCTGGTCGGTGGTGCGGCGTACAAGGCGGCGGGGCATCCGCTGCCGCCCGAGACGCTGGCGCTCGCGCGGCGCGCGGACGCCGTGCTGTTCGGTGCGGTCGGCGACCCCGATTGCGATCGGCTCGAACGGCATCTGCGCCCCGAACAGGCGATCCTGGGCCTGCGCAAGGAACTGGGGCTGTTCGCCAATTTGCGTCCGGCCAAGCTGTTCGCGGGGCTGGAGGATGCGTCGTCGCTGCGCCCGGAAATCGCACGCACGATCGATATGGTGATCGTCCGCGAGCTGACCGGCGACGTGTATTTCGGCGCCAAGGGCATCCGGACGACCGCCGAGGGCCTGCGCGAAGGCCATGACGAGATGCGCTATGACGAGGCGGAGATCGCCCGGATCGCGCGCGTCGGGTTCGAGACCGCTCGTACCCGCAAGAGCAAGCTGCTGTCGGTCGACAAGGCCAATGTCCTCGAAACGTCACAGCTGTGGCGCGACGTTGTGATCGAGGTGTCGGCGGACTATCCCGACGTCGCGCTCAGCCATATGTATGTCGACAACGCGGCGATGCAGCTGGTGCGCGATCCCGGCCAGTTCGACGTGGTCGTCACCGGCAATCTGTTCGGCGACATCCTGTCCGATCAGGCATCGATGTGTGCGGGATCGATCGGCATGCTGCCGTCCGCCGCGCTCGATGGCCAGGGTCACGGTCTTTACGAACCGATCCATGGCAGCGCGCCCGATATTGCCGGGCAGGGCAAGGCGAACCCCTGTGCCGCGATCCTGTCCGCGGCGATGATGCTGCGGCATTCGCTCGACAAGGCCGAGGCGGCCGACCGGATCGAGGCGGCGGTGGCTGCGGCGATCCTGGGCGGCGCGCGGACCCCTGACCTCGGCGGCACGCTGACGACGCGCGCGATGGGCGACGCGGTGATCGCATCGCTCGGGTGAGTCCGGTCGAGCTGGACCCAGTGCAGGGCGCGGGGCAGGACACGCTCGAGATCGCGGTCGTCATCCCGACGTTCAACGAAAAGGCGAACGTCGCCGCGTTGATCGCCAAGATCGACCAGGCACTGGCGGGACGGCGCTGGGAAGCGATCTTCGTCGACGACGACAGCCCGGACGGCACCGCCGAGGCGGCGCGCGTGCTCGGGCGCAGTGACATGCGCGTCCGCGTGATCCAGCGGATCGGCCGGCGGGGGCTGTCCTCTGCCTGTATCGAGGGGCTGTGCGCGACCGCCGCGCCCGTCGTCGCGGTGATCGACGGCGATCTGCAGCATGACGAGACGCTGTTGCCGGCGATGCTCGACCTGTTGCAGGCGGGCGATCACGACGTGGTGATCGGGTCGCGCTTCGTCAGCGGCGGCGGGACCGGCGACTGGGACCGCGACCGCGTCGCCAAGTCCGCGTTCGCCACACGGTTGTCGCGGCGCGTGCTCAAGGCGGATCTGAGCGATCCGATGAGCGGCTTCTTCGCGATCCGTACCGACGTCGCGCGCGCGCTCGCGCCCAGACTCTCGGCGATCGGGTTCAAGATCCTGCTCGACCTGCTGACCGCCGCGCCCGAGCCGCTGCGGTTCGCCGAGCTGCCCTATACCTTCCGCTGCCGGACCGAGGGGGAGAGCAAGCTCGATCACGTCGTCGCGCTGGAATATCTGATCGCGCTGTACGACCGGATGTTCGGGCGGTTCGTGCCCGTGCGGTTCGCGATGTTCTCGGCGATCGGCGTGCTCGGCATCGGCGTGCACATGGCGGTGCTCAGCGCTCTGTTCCTCGGGATCGGGACGTCGTTCCTGATCGGGCAGATCGGCGCGACGCTCGCCGCGTTGACGATGAACTTCTTCCTCAACAATGCGCTGACCTATCGCGACCGGCGGCTGAAGGGGTGGCGGCAGCTCGCCGATGGCTGGGTATCGTTCGCGCTGATCTGTTCGGTCGGCGCGATCGCCAATGTCGGGATCGCGGCGTTCATGCACGACGTGCGCAACGACGCCTGGGCGGTGTCGGCGATGATCGGCGTGCTGGTCGGCGCCGTGTGGAATTATGCGCTGTCATCCAGGTTTACCTGGGGGCGCTACTAGCGCACGCGACCCTCCGCGGGGGTTGTCATCACCGCCCGCCCCCGGCAAAGCGTCGCCATGAAGCGCAAGACCGGCCAAGATCGTTCGATCACCCAGAACTGGCGTCCGCAGACGCAGGCCATCCGCGGCGGCACCGCCCGCAGCGAATATGGCGAAACGTCGGAGGCCCTCTTCCTCACCTCGGGCTATTGCTACGACAAGGCTGGTGACGCCGCGGCGCGCTTTGCCGGCGAGCAGGACGGGATGACCTATTCCCGGCTCCAGAACCCGACGGTGCAGATGCTCGAGGAGCGGATCGCGCTGCTCGAGGGGGCTGAGGCGTGCCGGTCGATGGCGACGGGCATGGCGGCGATGACCGCGGCGCTGTTGAGCCAGTTGCAGAGCGGCGACCACCTGGTCGGCGGCCGCGCGGCGTTCGGATCGTGCCGCTGGCTGACCGATACGCTGCTGCCCAAGTTCGGGATCGCCACGACGATCGTCGACGCGCGCGACCCGCAGGCGTTTCTCGACGCGGTCCGGCCCGAGACCAAGGTGTTCTTCTTCGAGACGCCCGCCAACCCGACGATGGACATCGTCGACCTGAAGGCGGTGTGCGGCATCGCGCGCGAGCGCGGCATCACGACCGTCGTCGACAATGCGTTCGCGACGCCGGCGTTGCAGCGGCCGATGGACTTCGGCGCCGACGTCGTCGCCTATAGCGCGACCAAGATGATGGACGGGCAGGGCCGCGTACTCGCGGGCGCGGTGTGCGGGACAGAGGATTTCATCACCAACACGCTGCTGCCCTTTACGCGCAACACCGGACCGACGCTGTCGCCGTTCAACGCGTGGGTGGTGCTCAAGGGGCTCGAGACGCTCGACCTGCGTATCCGCCGCCAGTCGGAGAATGCGCAGAAGGTCGGCGCGTTTCTGGAAGCGCGCGTGCCGCGGATCCTGCATCCGGGCCTCGCCAGCCATCCGCAGCACGAGCTGGCGATGCGTCAGATGGACGCGTGCGGCCCGATCTTCGCGTTCGAGGTCGAAGGGCGCGAACAGGCGCATGGCCTGCTCGACGCGCTGGAGCTGGTCGATATTTCGAACAATATCGGCGACTCGCGGTCGCTGATGACGCATCCGGCCTCGACCACGCACGCCAGCGTCTCGCCCGACAAGCAGGCGGAGATGGGCGTGACCGAGGGGCTGTTGCGGCTCAATGTCGGGCTCGAGGACGTGCGCGACGTGATCGACGATCTCGACCGGGCATTGGGCAAGGTCGGGCTGTGAAGGCGCTGTTCCCCAGTGCGGCGACGACGCGCGGGGTGACGGTGCGCGTCTCGGTCAGCTATCTGCCCGAACAGTCCGAACCGCAGCGCGGGCGCTGGTTCTGGGCCTATCATATCCGGCTGGAAAATGACGGGCCCGGCGCGGTCCAGCTGCTGACGCGACACTGGATCATCACCGACGGGCATGGCGCGCGCCACACCGTCGAGGGCGAGGGCGTCGTCGGCGAACAGCCGCTGATCGAGCAGGGTGCGAGCTTCGACTATGTCTCGGGCTGCCCGCTCGCGACGCCGACGGGGGCGATGCGCGGATCCTACCGGATGGTCGACGATACCGGTGCGGTGTTCGAGGTGGCGATCCCGCATTTCTCGCTGAGTGCGCCGGCGGTGATTTCATGAAGCGCACGCACCTGCCGCTGAACGGGCTGCGCGTACTCGACGCGGCGGCGCGCCACCTGTCGTTCACGCGCGCCGCCGACGAGCTCGCGGTCACCCCCGCGGCGGTCGGGCAGCAGATCCGCGCGCTCGAGGACACGCTGGGCGTCGTGCTGTTCCGGCGTACTACGCGAGGGCTCGAGCTGACGCCCGAGGCCGAGGCGGGGCTCGGTCCGTTGCGCAACGGTTTCCTCCAGTTCGAGGAGGCGGTCCGCGCGATGCAGGCGGGGCAGACGTCCAAGTCGCTGACGATCGCCGCGCCGCGCGATCTGACCGAGAAATGGCTGATGCCGCGGCTCGCCGAGATCGCCGCGGCCGATCCCGATTTGCGCTTCGTCCTGATCACCGCGGACGAGACGGTGGATTTTACCGAGGCCAATCTCGACCTGGCGATCCGCTGGGGCGATGGCCCGGGCGAGAATGAGGGCGAGGCGCTCGAATCCGAAGGGCTCGTCACGATCGCGGCGACCGGCAGCGCGTCCGAAGCGATCATCGCCTGGCCCGGCGCGCCCGCGCTTGACCCGGCGGCGGGAGATGCCACGGCACTGGTTCGCGTCGGTGATGCAGGATTGGCGATCGATGCGGCGGCGGCGGGGCTCGGGCGGGCGACCGTGCCCGAACTGCTGGCGCGACGCGTGCTCGATGCGGGGCTGGTCCGGATCATCGGCGACGCGCAGCCGTCGCGCGGCGGCTATTGGCTCGTCGCGCCGCTGCCGCAGTGGCGTCAGAAGAAAGTGCGTGCGCTCGTCGACGCCCTGATCGCTTGAGGCGTCGCGCGCTGCCCCATCCGGTGCTGGTGACGCCGCGGCTCCGGCTGCGTCGGCTCGTCCAGGCGGACGCGGTCGCGTTGCATCCGACGCTCGCGGACGCGGACCTGATGACCTATTCCGCGGATGGTCCGCTGACGTCGATCGAGGCGACGCGGCTCTATCTGGTCGAGGATGCCGCCGACGTGAACTGGCGCGCCTGGGCGATCACGCGGCACGGCGACGACCGGGCGATCGGCTGGGTGTCGGGCGGGCGGATGCGCGGGCAGGGGGTAACCGAGATCGGCTTCATCCTCGCACGCGCGCACTGGGGCCGCGGCCTGGCGAGCGAGGCGGTATCGGCGGTACTCGACCAGCTGTTTGCCGAGGGGCAGCACCGCGTGTTCGCCGATGCCGACAGCGAGAACCGCGCGTCGATCCTGCTGCTCGAACGGCTGGGGTTCCGGCGCGAACGGCTGCTGCGCGGCGAATGGGAGACGCATATGGGGCTGCGCGACAGCCTGATCTACGGGCTTCACGCCGATGACTGGCTGGCGGCGGCCCTGCCACAATCCGCGTGACGCGGTCACTTGAGCGAACCCGGTTGCTCGCCTAAGTCGGCGGCATGACATCGACGAACGACATCCGCCGCGGCTTCCTCGACTATTTCGGTTCGCAGGGGCACCAGATCGTGCCCTCTGCGCCGCTCGTCCCGCAAAACGACCCGACGCTGATGTTCGTCAATGCGGGGATGGTGCCGTTCAAGAACGTCTTCACCGGCCTCGAATCGCGCCCCTATACGACCGCCACCTCGTCGCAGAAGTGCGTCCGCGCGGGCGGCAAGCACAATGATCTCGACAATGTCGGCTACACCGCGCGGCATCACACCTTCTTCGAAATGCTCGGCAATTTCTCGTTCGGCGATTATTTCAAGGAACAGGCGATCACGCACGCGTGGACGCTGCTGACGAAGGACTGGGGGCTGTCGCCGGACAAGCTGACCGCGACCGTCTATCACACCGACGACGAGGCGTTCGACCTCTGGAAGAAGATCGCGGGCCTCCCTGAGCACCGCATTATCCGTATCCCGACCAAGGACAATTTCTGGTCGATGGGCGACAACGGGCCGTGCGGGCCGTGCTCGGAGATCTTCTACGACCACGGCGACCACATCCCCGGTGGCCCTCCCGGCAGCCCCGACGAGGACGGCGATCGCTTCGTCGAGATCTGGAACCTCGTGTTCATGCAATATGAGCAGGAAAATGCCGAGATCGTCGGCAATCTGCCCAAGCCCTCGATCGACACCGGCATGGGGCTCGAGCGGATCGCCGCGGTCATGCAGGGCGTCACCGACAATTACGACACCGACACGTTCAAGGCGCTGATCGCGGCGTCGGGCGCGCTGACGCATACCGCGACCGATGGCGCGAACACCGCTAGCCACCGCGTGATCGCCGATCACCTGCGCACCGCGGGCTTCCTGGTCGCGGACGGCGTGCTGCCCGCGAACGAGGGTCGCGGCTATGTGCTGCGCCGGATCATGCGCCGCGCGATGCGTCACGCGCATATCCTCGGCGCGAAGGAGCCGTTGATGCACCGGCTGGTGCCGTCGCTCGTCACCGAAATGGGCGCAGCCTATCCCGAGCTGTTCCGTGCGCAGCCGCTGATCGAGGCGACGCTGCAGCAGGAGGAGACGCGGTTCCGCCAGACGCTCGACAAGGGGCTGAAGCTGCTCGACGAGGCGACCGCGGACATGACCGAGGGGACGCTCGCGGGTGACGTCGCGTTCAAGCTCTACGACACCTATGGCTTCCCCTACGACCTGACCGAGGACGCGCTGCGCGAACGCGGGCTCGCGGTCGACCGCGAAGGCTTCGACACCGCGATGGCCGAGCAGAAGCGCGCCGCGCGTGCTGCGTGGAAGGGGTCGGGCGCGAAGGCCTCGGACGATATCTGGTTCGATATCGTCGAGCAGAGCGGCGGCACCGAATTCCTCGGCTATGCTTCGGACACCGGCGAGGGCGAGGTCGTCGCTTTGGTCAAGGACGGTGCGCGCGTCGACCATGCGACGACGGGTGATACGGTGTCGATCGTCGTCAACCAGACGCCCTTCTACGGCGAGAGCGGCGGGCAGGTCGGCGATGCCGGGCACATCTCGACCGACACCGGGCTGCGCGCGACCGTCACCGAGACGTCGAAGCAGCTCGGCCGCGTGTTCGTCCACCATGCGATGGTCGAGTCGGGCGGGATCAAGGTCGGCGATACGGTCAAGCTGCAGATCGACGTCGCGCGCCGCGCGCAGATCCGTGCCAACCACTCCGCAACGCATCTGCTGCACGAGGCCTTGCGGGAACGGCTCGGCAAGCATGTCGCGCAGAAGGGGAGCCTGGTCGCGCCCGATCGCCTGCGCTTCGACTTCTCGCAGCCGGTCGCGATGACGCCCGCCGACATTGCGCAGGTCGAGGCCGATGTGAACGCACAGGTCCGCGGCAATGGCGCGGTGACGACGCTGCTGATGACCCCCGACGACGCGATCGCGATGGGCGCAATGGCGCTGTTCGGCGAGAAATATGGCGACGAGGTCCGCGTCGTGTCGATGGGCTCGACCGACGAGGGCACCTATTCGATCGAACTGTGTGGCGGCACGCACGTAACCGCGCTCGGCGATATCGGGTTGTTCAAGGTCGTCGGCGAAGGCGCGGTGTCGAGCGGCGTGCGGCGCGTCGAGGCGCTGACCGGCGAGGCGGCGCGCGCCTATCTGACCGGCCGTGACGATCGCCTGCGCGAGGCGGCGGCGGCGCTTAAATCGACTCCCGACGAAGTGCCCGCGCGCGTTGCTGCGCTGATCGAGGATCGCCGGCGTCTCGAGCGCGAACTGGCCGATGCGAAGAAGGCGCTGGCGCTTGGCGGCGGCGGTGCCGGTGAGGCGGCGGGACCCGAGCAGGTTGGCGGCGTGGCCTTTATCGGGCAGGTGCTGAACGACTTCGAGGCGAAGGGCCTGCGCGGCGCGGTCGACGAGGCCAAGCAGCGGCTGGGGTCGGGGATCGCGATGCTCGTCGCGATCAACGACGGCCGCGCCTCGGTCGCGGTCGGCGTGACCGCGGATCTGGTCGCGAGCCACAATGCGGTCGACCTGCTGAAGATCGCGGTCGCCGCGCTTGGCGGGCAGGGTGGCGGTGGCCGTCCTGATATGGCTCAGGGCGGTGGGCCTGATGGGGACAAGGCGGCGGAGGCTGTAGCTGCGGTGCGGGCGAAGCTGGCGGGCTGAGAGGCTATTGTTTTGGGCCGTTCCCCCGCGGACGCGGGGGCCCAGCTAAATACCGGTAGCGCCCGGTACCCTGGGCCCCCGCCTTCGCGGGGGAACTATGAGAAGAGTCGGCCCCGGTAACCACCACCCCGGCGAAGGCCGGGGCCCAGGTGGGAAGGCCGAGGTAACAAAGGACCGTCCGCCGTTATTGCCGTCCCCCAACTGGGCCCCGGCCTCCGCCGGGGTGGGGCATGAGGTGTGCCGGTGGCCTCATCACCCAATAAGGATCACGCCGCCCCGCGCATCGCCGCCAGCGTCGTCCCAGCGGTAATCGCCTCGATATCCGTGACCAGGTGCAGCAACCGCACCCCACCCCGCGCCATCGCCCGGTCAAGCGCCGCGGCGAAATCCTCGGTCTTGGTGACCGTTTCCGCCCAGCACCCATAGGCCCGGCCCAGCGCGGCGAAGTCCGGATTGCGCAGTGCCGTCCCCGACACCCGCCCCGGATATTCGCGTTCCTGATGCATCCGGATCGTGCCGTAGCCGCCATTGTCGACGACCAGCACCAGCATGTCCGCCCGCTGCGCGACCGCGGTCGCCAGCTCCTGCCCGTTCATCAAGAAGCAGCCGTCACCCGCCAGCGCGACCACGGTCCGCTCGGGATGCCTCAGGGACGCGGCGACCGCGGCGGGCACGCCGTAACCCATCGCTCCGGCGGTAGGCGCAAGCTGCGTGCCCGGCCCGGCATAGGCCCAGTAGCGATGCCACCAGCCCGAATAATTCCCCGCGCCGTTGCAGAGGATCGCATCCGTGGGCAGCCGCTCGCGCATCGCCGCGACGCACGGCCCCAGGTCCATGACCAGATCGCGCGGCGCCGGCGTCGACCAGGCGCGCCATTCGGCATGCGCCTCCTGACCCGCGGTCCGCGGCGGCAGGTCGACCGCAAGCAGTGCCTCGGCGAATTCGGCCATCCCCGCGCACACCGCGACGTCGGCGTGATAGGTGCGGTTCAACTCATTGGGATTGGGGTGGACATGGACGATGCGCTGCCCCGGATGATCGGGCGTCACCAGCGCATAGCCATCGGTCGTCGCCTCGCCGAGCCGGGGGCCGACGACGAGCAGCAGGTCGGCTTCCTTCACCCGCGCGACCAGCTTAGGATTGGGGCCATAACCCAGATTCCCCGCCCAGACCGGGCAGGCGTTCGGGATCGCATCCTGCCGCCGGAACGCCGCGGCGACGGGAATGCCGTTGCGATCCGCCCAAGTGGAGAACGCCCCCGACGCAGCCGCATCCCAGCCCGCGCCGCCGACGATCGCCACCGGCCGTTCGGCGGTCGTCAGCAGATCCGCGAGCAGGTCCATCATGTCCGCGTCGCACGCCTGCGCGACGCGCTCGACTCGCGGCCGGTCGACCGCCTCGACCACGTCCAGCAGCATGTCTTCGGGTAGTGCGAGCACCACCGGCCCCGGTCGTCCCGACATCGCGGTCGCATAGGCGCGCGCGACATACTCCGGGATCCGCCGGGCATCGTCGATCCGCGCCGCCCATTTGGCGATGGGCGCGAACATCGCCTGAAAATCAATCTCCTGGAACGCCTCGCGGTCACGCGTGCCGCGGTCGATATCGCCGACGAACAGGATCATCGGCTGCGAATCCTGCATCGCGACATGCACGCCGATCGATGCGTTGGTCGCACCGGGCCCGCGCGTGACGAAGGCGATGCCGGGGCGGTGCGTCAGCGTGCCGTCCGCGCAGGCCATGAACGCCACGCCGCCTTCCTGCCGGCATACCACCGTCTCGATTGCGGGCGTGTCGTGCAGCGCGTCGAGCACCGCGAGGAAGCTTTCGCCGGGTACGGTGAAAATACGGTCGCAGCCTTGTGCGACGAGTTGGTCGACGAGAATTTGGCCGCCGGTACGCTGGGTCATGACAATCTCCTGTCGGCACCGTAGCCCGGCAATCGTCACCAAGTCGAGAACGCCCGCCCGACATTGCCGTCCACTGCCCGGCGCATTATGCCGCGGTAAAGACGATAGGAGGATGCATGGCGAACAAGCGCTACACCGACGCGGCGGCGGCACTCGAGGGTGTGCTGTTCGACGGGATGACGATCTGCGCGGGCGGGTTCGGGCTGTGCGGCATCCCCGAGCGGCTGATCGACGCGATCGAAGCGTCGGGCGTCAAGGACCTGACGATCGCGAGCAACAATGCCGGGATCGACGGGCAGGGTCTCGGCAAGCTGCTGCGCTCGCGTCAGGTGAAGAAGATGATCTCGTCCTATGTCGGCGAGAACAAGGAATTCGAGCGGCAATATCTGAGCGGCGAGCTCGAGGTCGAATTCTGCCCGCAGGGGACGCTTGCCGAGCGCTGCCGCGCGGGCGGCGCGGGTATTCCCGGCTTCTACACCAAGACCGGCGTCGGCACTCTGGTGGCGGAGGGCAAGGAGGTGAAGAGCTTCGACGGGCAGGATTATATCCTCGAACGCGGCATCCGTGCGGACCTGAGCATCATCAAGGGCTGGAAGGCGGACGAGAGCGGGAATCTCATCTTCCGCAAGACCGCGCGCAACTTCAACCAGCCGATGGCGACCGCGGGCAAGATCTGTGTCGCCGAGGTCGAGGAGATCGTTCCCGTCGGCAGCCTCGATCCCGATACGATCCACCTGCCGGGGATTTATCTGAAGCGGATGATCGTCGGCGCACCCTACGACAAGAAGATCGAATTCCGCACCGTTCGCGAGCGGGTCTCCGCGTGAAACCAAGCCCGATAATGTGCCGCAAACGCGGCCATATTCCTTGGACCGCTGCGCTCGCAGGAGCACTCGTTCTGCAAGGGTGCGTCAGCGTGACCTCGCCGACCGCGATCGTCTCCGCACCGGTGACCGTCGACGGCGTCCCGGCGGGCATGCAGTATCTCTACGCCTCGGGCGAGGCCGCCGCTGCCAGCATCCAGGCATGGAACGCGCTCGTCGGCTATGTCCGGGCGCAGCGCACGCCGACATCGGTCGTCCTAGCGCCCGGCGCGACGCTCGCCGCGCCGCGCTGGACCGCATGCGGCAGCAAGGCGAAGGCCGCGGTGTTCGACGTCGACGAAACCGTGCTGCTCAACCTCGGCTTCGAATATGATGCGTCGACGGGGCGGCCCTGGTCCGAACCGCGCTGGCAGGAGTGGGAGCGCACCGGTATCAAGCAGGTCGCGCCCGTTCCCGGCGCGCTAGCCGCACTGACGCAGTTGCGCGCGATGGGCCTGACGGTGGTCTTCAACTCCAACCGCGCTGCCGCCAATGCCGCACAGACGCAGGCGGCGATCGAAGCCGCGGGGCTTGGCCCTGCCCGCCACGGCGAGACCCTGTTCCTCGCCGGCGACGACGCGACGGGATCGAAGAAGGATGGCCGCCGCCCGACGATTGCCGCGCGCTATTGCGTCGTCGCGATGGGCGGCGACCAGCTCGGCGATTTCAGCGACCTATTCAACGCAGGCCAGACCCCCGCCGCGCGGCGTGCGGTGGTGCAGTCGCCCGCGATCACCGCGAAATGGGGGGCGGGGTGGTTCGTGCTGCCCAACCCCGTCTACGGCACCGCGCTGAAAGGTAGCCGTGACGAGGTCTTTCCGCCCGCGATCCACTGGGCGCCGACACAGGGAATCCACTGATGACCGACCACCCCAACGCGATCAAGCTCGATCCCGGCGCCGCGCTGACGGACGAATCGGTCGAGGTCGCGCGGATCTGGATCACCAACAATGCAGGCAGCAACGTGCTGATCGACGCGGGCATCCTCGAGGATCCGACGGTGTTCGGCTACCTCCTAGCCGACACGATCCGTCATGCCGCCCGCGCCTATGCAGGCACCTGGGGCATCGCCGAGGATGCCGCGCTGCAGGCGATCGTCGACGGCGTCAGCGCCGAACTGCGCGACCAGGTCACGACCATCACCACCATCCAGGAAGGAACGCTCAACTGATGCCGTGGGATCGCAACCAGATGGCGGCGCGGGCCGCACAGGAACTGAAGGACGGCTATTACGTCAATCTCGGCATCGGCATCCCGACGCTCGTCGCGAACAACATTCCCGACGGCATGACCGTCACGCTCCAGTCGGAGAACGGCATGCTCGGGATCGGGCCGTTCCCCTATGCGGGCGAAGAGGATGCCGACCTGATCAACGCGGGCAAGCAGACGATCAGCGAACTGCCCTCGTCGGTCTATTTCAGCTCGTCCGACAGCTTCGCGATGATCCGCGGCGGGCATATCGACCTGACCGTGCTCGGCGCGATGGAGGTCAGCGAAGACGGCGACATCGCCAACTGGATGATTCCGGGCAAGATGATCAAGGGCATGGGCGGCGCGATGGATCTAGTCGCGGGCGTCAAGCAGATCATCGTCGTCATGGATCACACCGCCAAGGACGGGACGCCAAAGTTCATCCCGTCCTGCTCGCTGCCGCTGACCGGCAAGAACGTGGTGGACATGATCGTCACCGACTTGGCGGTGTTTCAGCGCGTAGACCATGAGTCACCGTTCAGGCTGGTCGAACTCGCCCCCGGCGTGACCGCGGACGAGGTCGCGGCCAAGACCACCGCGCGCTACACCACCTGATGGGCTATACGCTCGTCACCGCGAACCGGAATTATTCCAGCTGGTCGCTCCGTCCGTGGGTGTTGATGCGGGCGCTGGGGATCGCGTTCGAGGATCGGATCGAACCCTTTCTCGCGCCCGAAAATTACGATGCGTTCCGGATGTTCTCGCCGACCGGGCAGGTGCCGGTGCTGATCGATGGCGAGCGGACGATATGGGATTCGCTGGGGATCGCGCTCTACCTTGCCGAGCGGCACGACGGCGTCTGGCCGTCCGATGGCTATGCGCGCGCCTGGGCGGTCTGCGCGGCGGCAGAGATGCATGGCGGGTTCGCGGCGTTGCGCAACGAGCGGACGATGAACGTCGGCGTCCGCGTCGATCCGGTCCGCGGCAGTGACGCGCTCGACCGCAACGTCGCGCGCGTCACCGAACTCTGGACGGAAGGTCTCGACCGGTTCGGCGGGCCCTGGCTCGCAGGCGCCGACTTTACCGCCGTCGACGCCTTCTTTGCGCCTGTCGCGTTTCGCGTCCGCACCTACGGGATCGACGTCGGTCCGCAGGGCCTTGCCTGGGCCGAGCGGATCCTCGCGCATCCGGCGATGCGCGAATGGGAAGACGCCGCGCTCGGCGAGACGTGGCGCGAGGCAGGGCATGAGGCCGAACTGGCAGCGAGCGGATCGATTACCGCAGATTTCCGCCGCTAATGCGCCGCATTGCCATTGTCATCGCGCTGGTCGTGATCCTGATCGCGGGTACGGCATTCACCGCGGGGCCGGGGACGCTCAGCGTGCTCGACGGCATAATGGGCGGCGGCCGCGGCACTGCGCGGGTGCGGGAGGGCGTTCCGTTCGGCACGCATGGCCAGAAACTCGACGTGTGGCGGCCATCGGGGGGCGCGAAGACGGGGCTGCCGGTGCTGATCTTCTGGTATGGCGGCGGCTGGGTGCACGGGTCGCGCAGCGCCTATGCGTTTGCCGCGCGCGCCTATGCGAAGGCGGGCTACGTCGTCGTCATGCCCGATTACCGCAAGGTGCCCGACGTCCGCTTCCCCGCCTTCCTGCAGGATGGCGCCGAGGCGGTGAAGTGGACGCGCGATCACATCGAGGCGGCGGGCGGCGACCCGAACCGGATCGCGGTCGCCGGTCACTCCGCGGGGGCGTATACGGTCGCGATGCTGACGCTCGACCCGCGCTGGTTGCGTGCCGAAGGTGTCGACCCGCGGATCATCAAGGCCGCGGTCGGGTTGTGCGGGCCCTATGACTTCTACCCGTTCACCGCCAGGCGCGCGATCGACGCGATGCAGGGGGCGGCGGATCCCGTGATGACCCAGCCGATCCACTTCGCGCGACGCGATGCGCCGCCGATGCTGCTCGTGTCGGCGGGCGACGACACGCAGGTGAAGGCGCACAATGCCGATAACCTGACGGCCAAGCTGACCGCGCTCGGTGCACCGGTGCGGCATGTCGACTATCCGGGGCTCAGCCACGAGGATGTGGCGATGGCGCTGTCCAAGCCGTTCCGCGGCAAGGCGCCAGTGCTGGCGGACAGCGTGGCATTCCTGAACCGGACGATGCGCTGACCGCATCCGATTGTCCGAGCTACGGGGGGCGAGGATGACGACGGACGAGCAGGAACACCGCCACCCTCGTTGACAGGACGGAGCCCCGCCGCCCCGACCTTGGCCCGCCGCCGGATTTTTTGTGTCCGGCGGCGGGCTTGCGGCCTTACCAGATCCGGACGCGGTCCGCGGGCGCGAGATATTGCGCGTCCCCGGGCTTCACGTCGAACGCCTTGTACCAGGCGTCGACGTTGCGCAGCGGGTTGATCGCACGGATCTGCCCCGGCGAATGGGGATCGCTGACGAGCTGCTGGCGCAGCGCCTCGGTGCGGAACAGCGTGCGCCAGACCTGACCCCAGCCGAGGAAGAAGCGCTGGTCGCCACTATAGCCGTCGAGCACCGGCGCAGGCTTGCCGCCGAGTGACGTGTGATAGGCGTCGAGCGAGATCAGCACGCCCCCGAGATCGCCGATATTCTCGCCCATCGAGGCGCGGCCGTTGATCTTCACGCCGGGCAGGCCCTCGAACGTATAGGCCTCGTACTGCGCGCCGAGCTTGACCGCCTGCGCCTCGAACTTGGCGGCATCCTGCGCGGTCCACCAGTCGCGCAGCACGCCCTTGCCGTCGGACTTGCGACCCTGATCGTCGAAGCCGTGGCTGATCTCGTGTCCGATCACGCCGCCGATGCCGCCATAATTGACCGCTGGATCGGCATCGGGATCGAAGAACGGCGGCTGGAGGATCGCGGCGGGGAAGACGATCTCGTTCTTCACCGAGTTGTAATAGGCGTTCACGGTCTGCGGGGTCATGCCCCATTCGGCCTTGTCGACCGGACCGCCCATGCGGTTGCGGCGATAGTCCCATTCGAACCGCCCGGCGCGCTCGACATTGCCGATCAGGTCGCCCGGGGTGATCTGTAGCGCGCTATAGTCACGCCATTTGTCGGGATAGCCGACCTTCACGCTGAAATTGGCGAGCTTGGCCTGCGCTTCCTGCTTGGTCGCGGCACCCATCCAGGGAAGGCCATCGATCCGCCCGCGCAGCGCGATCCGCAGGTTTCCGACGAGCTCGTCCATCTTGGTCTTCGATGCCGGCGGGAAATAGAGCGCGACGTAATCGCGGCCGATCGCCTCGCCCAGCGCGCGTTCGGTAACGCCGATCCCGCGCTTCCAGCGATCGCGCTGCTGCGGCTGGCCGTTGAGGAATTTCGAGCGGAAGTCGAAATTGGCGTCGACGAACCGCTTCGACAGCAGGGGCGCGATGTCGTCAGCGGTGCGGAACGCCTGCCAGGCCTTCAGCGTGTCGAGGTCGGTGCTGGCGAAGACCTCGGCGATCTTCGGAAAGGCGGTGTTCTGCGCGACGATCGCGCGATTGGCCTTGTCGATGCCCGCGGCGGTCCAGAACTTGGCCCAGGGGAAGCCCGGCGCCTGCGCCTGCAACTGCGCGAGCGTCATCGGATTGTAGGTCTTGTCGCGGTCGCGACTCTGCGCGCGGGTCCAGTGTGCCTGCGCGATCCGCGTCTCCATCGCGACAATCTTTGCCGCGGCGGCCTGCGCATTCGGCCAGTTCGCCATGCCGAGCATCTGCGCGACATAGGCCTGGTAGCGCACGACCTGCGGAGCGAATTTCGGATCGAGATAGAGGTCGCGGTCGCCGAGCCCGAGGCCCGACTGGCGCAGATACAGCGCATAGACGTCGGGCTGCTTCGCGTCGTCGTTGACGCCGGGACCGAAGAAGCTGGCGCCGAACCCGCCCATCGACTTGCCCATCAGCACCGCGACATCGTCCTTCGTCGTCGCGGCCTTGACCGGGGCGAGCCGCTGCAACAGCGGTGCAGCGTCAGCGCGTTCGATCGCGGCTTCGTCCATGAAGCCCTTGTAGAGCGTCGCGACCTTGGCGCGATCGGGGTTGGCGGCGTCGCCGGGCTTGTAGCCCTCGACCAGCGTGCGCATGCGTGCCTCGGACAGGTCGCGCAGCACCGCGAAGGCGCCATAGGACGAGCGGTCCGCGGGGATCTGTGTCGTCTTGACCCAGCTGCCGTTCACATAGTCGAACCAGTCGTTGCCGGGCTTCACGCTCTTGTCCATGCCGGCAAGGTCGAAGCCCCAGCGGCCATAGCGCGTCGCGGTCGCCGCATCGGTTGCGGGCGTGCCCGATGCCGCGTCCTGCGGCAGGATCGATTCGAGCGTGCACGCCTCGTCGATACAGGCGTGAAGGTCCTGCGCGGTGGCGGGCGTGGCGGCGGCGATGGCGATCAGCGAGACAAGAACGGCGAACTTCGATTTCACAGGGCGATCTCCGGGGGAGGGCCAGACCGGGACCGGCAGGCCATGGACGAGAAAGTGCAACAGCGCTGTCGTTTGTGCAATCCTTCTATGTTCCCCGTGCGTTGCGCGTGCCGGCTGTGCGCCGGGCCGCTTTGCGCCTATCGAGCGGGCACGATGATTTCGCAGCAAATGGGGGCAGGATGACACGTATCGCGGGACCTGATGATCATGTCGTCATCGTCGGGGGCGGATTTTCGGGCACGTTGCTGGCGATCAACCTGATGCGGCACGGCGGGCCGCGCGCGACGCTCGTCGAGCGGCGCCAGCGCCAGCTCGCGCGCGGCGTCGCCTATAGTGCAGCGCATCCGAGCCACCTGCTCAACGTGCGCGCGGGCAACATGAGCGCGCTCCCCGACGATCCCGACCATTTCGTCCGCTGGCTCGAAGCGCGCGGTGACGGCGACCGCAAGACTTTCGTCCCGCGCACGACCTACGGCCTGTATCTGCGTGAGATGCTCGACGCGACGATCGCGCAATCGGCGGGGCGGCTGGTGCTTGCGCAAGGGGAGGTGTGCGCGATCGATCTCGCCAGCACCGACAGGCTTGCGGTGACGATGGCGGATGGCAGCGCGATTGCCGCGGACAGCGCAGTGCTGGCGCTCGGCAACCTGCCGCCGCACACGCCGCCGGGGCTCAACCCCGACGACCTTCCGCCCGGACGCTATAGCGCGGATCCCTGGGCCTCGGACATTGGCGAGGGGCTCGGGCCGGACGACACGGTCGTGCTGGTCGGGACCGGGTTGACCGCGATCGACGCTGCGCTGCTGCTCGATGCCGGCGGATTTTCGGGGCAGATCCTGGCGGTGTCGCGGCGTGGGCTGTCGCCGCGGCGGCATGTCGATGGCGCGCCGCCCGCGCGGGTCCTCGACAAGCCGCAGGGGGATTTGTCGGCGATCGTCCGGCATGTCCGCGACCGTGCCAAGGCGGATGGCTGGCGCGCGGCGGTCGACGAGCTTCGCCCCGTGACCCAGATGCTCTGGGCTGCCGCGCCGACGTCGCAGCGCGCACGGTTCCTGCGGCACGCGCGACCCTATTGGGACGTCCACCGGCATCGGCTGGCGCCGGAGGTCGCGGACCGGGTCGATGCGCTGGTCTCGACCGGGCGGCTCCGGTTCGCAGCGGGGAAGATCGTGTCGGCCGCGGCAGCCGGTGATGCTGTGGATCTAAGCTGGCGGCCGCGCGGTTCGGACCAGGCGGTCGTCACGCGGGCGGCGCGGATCGTGAACTGTACCGGGCCGCAGGGCGACCTGATGCGATCGAGCGAGCCGCTGATCCGGCATTTGATCGCCGACGGGGCGATCCGGCCCGATCCGCTTCGCCTGGGGGTCGATGTCGATGCGCAGTCGCAGGCGATCGGCCGCGACGGGCATGCCGAACAGCGGCTTCACTGTATCGGGCCGATGACCCGCGGGGGGCTGTGGGAGGTCGTCGCGGTCCCCGATATCCGGCAGCAGAGCTGGGATCTGGCACGACGCCTGTCGAATGCACAGTGGGTCGGCGGCGAGGGGCTCTAGGCTCGCCGGACGCTCTACGCTGCCAGCATCATGCGATGCTGGCAGCGCATAGGCTCAGAACCGGAACGCCGCCGTGGCGCGCAGGCTGTGCCAGCGGAACTTGTCGTCGCTGCGGCGGAAATCGGTGCCACTGGTGTTTGGCGCGATCAGGAACGGGTTGTTCGCCAGGAGAACCGGGCTGCCGGCCAGCGCCGTGCCCGCCGTCACGCGAACGCGCGCATCGTCATCCTGATACTGGTGGAACATATATTCCATGCCGATCGAGATGTTCTTGGTCAGCTTCTGCTCGATGCCGCCGCCGCCGAGAATGCCCCACTGGTTCTTCGAACCGGTCGCCGAAAACGCGTTCGCCGTGTTCGTCGTGAAGAACAGATTGTCGATCTTGGCATAGCCCGCACCGAACGTGCCGTAGAACAGCGTGGTGTTGGCCGCATAGCCCAGGCGGCCGCGGGCGGACGCTTCCCACTTCAGCTTGCGCGCCATCGTGTAGCTCGCAGGCGTGGTCGAGAAGCCCGAGGTGCTGTCGGTGATGTCGCTCGTACCGAATTCGCCGACGACACCGACAACGATGTTGCCGCGCTGAACGTCGAGGCCTGCACGACCGTAATAGGCCCACCCATCGTCGTCGTTACGGCAGCCGGAAGCCGCGGCACCGGTACGCGCCGAGCCGTTGCAGAAGCCTGGCGAGAAGGCGTTGGCGCCGGTGATGGTGTTGACGCTGTCGTTGAAAGCGCCGTCGCCGTTGCGGTCGAACAGGATCGACGAGCCGACGTCATTGCCCTGCACGTCATACCCACCGGCCGCACCGATATAGACGCCCGAGAACGGACGATCTTCGGTGGTTTCCTGCGCGGCGGCCGGAACGGCAAAAAGGCCCGCAACGGCGACGCCGGCGAGCGCGGTCAATTTCATGTAATGCTTCATGGTCGTTCCCCAAACGAGGGGCCGCGACGCGCCCAATGTGCGCCGCGGCCCAGGTTGTCCTGTTTCAGTTCGTGACGACGATCACGCGTTGGCGCCGCTGGTGCGCAGTGCATCGGTGCGGTTGTTGGTGCCGTTGGGGAAGAAGCCCCCGCCGATCTTTGCGGTGTTGGTCAGATAGGCGATGTTGTGCACCTGTGCGACCGACCGGCTGAACGCCAGGCCGTTGGCGTCGGTCGGGACGATGTTCGACACGGTTGGATCCATGCCGGTGATGCCCTGATCGATGTCGCCGATGATGCCCGTCGTGGCGTTGGTGACGGTGCCGTCCAGGCTGTCGCGCGCGTCGCTGATCTGGTTTGCGGCGGTACGCAGCGACGGCGTCTGCAGTCCCTTGCGATACAGGATCGTGCGGATCAGGCCGGCGTGATACGCCTCTGCCGCGAGGATGCCGGCGGCCGCCTCGAGATAGGTCTTGTTGCCGATCAGCGTTGCACCACCCTTGTACGCCGAGACGCCGACATCCTCGAAGATGAACGCGCCGAGCAGGAAGCTGTTGTCGTCGGCATACGGATCGAACACGCCCGTATCCGGAACGACACGTGCCGCACGTGCGGCCAAGGTGAAGGCGCCCGGCGCAGCCGCGGTGCCGGCAGAGATGTCCAATGCAGGCTGTGCGACTGCGGCAGTGCCGAGTGCCCTGCGCAGGAAGGCGACGTGCGCGACTTCGTCGATGGCGATTTCGCGCGCATATTCACGGACGATCGCGTCCTGGAACGGCACCTGTCGGCCACCCGTCACGGCGCCCTGAGTCCCGGTACCGGTCAGCAGGCTGGCGTTGAGGCCAACGCCGAACGTCGCGAATGCGTAGAACTGCGCCTCGAGATATTCGAGGTTGAGCGCGAAGTTCAGCACGTCGGCATCGGTGATGGCGGATCCCGTTGCGGGTGTCGGCGTGGGCGTCGGCGACGGCGCCAGATCGGCATCGTCGTTACCGCATGCCGCGAGCAGCGAGGCACCGCCGACGGCAAGCGCGCTGCCACCGGCAAAGCGCAGGAAACCGCGGCGTTCGTTGCGCCGGGCAGCGATGGCGTCGAATATTTCGAGCTTGGTATTGAGGTCGGTCATTGGGTTAATCCCCTGAATAGCAAAGAAAGCTTACGGCAGAGCTGAAGCGGTTCAGGCTGCTGCGGTGCTCGTCTTGATGTTGCCGTTCATGCCTGCCGGGAAGAACCCGCCTGCGGCCACTGCGCCACTGTTCAGGTACACGATGTTGAGCACCTGGCTCACCGAGCGGCTATAGGCGACACCGTCGGCGTCGAGCGGCACGATGTTCGACACGGTCACCGCCGCCTGGGTGGCGGACAGGTTGATCGGCGTCGCGCTGTAGGACGAGATGCCCTGGTCGATATCGTTCGCGCCGAAGATCGTCGTGTTGGCGCCACCGCCGTCGAGGCTGTCGCGCGCGCGCGAAATGGCATCGGCGGAGGTCCGCAGCGACGGCACGTCGATACCCTTGCCGTACAGCGTCGTGCGGACGATCGCGGCATGATAGGCCTCGACCGCGAGCAGGCCGGCCGCGGCATCGAGAAACGTCTTGTTCGTGAGCAAGGGGGCGGCACCCTTGTAGGCGGTGACGCCGACGTCCTCGAAGATGAACGCGCCGAGCAGGAACGCCTCGTCAGAGGCATAGGGATCGAAAGCGGTGCCGGCCGGCACGAGCCCGGCGGCCTGCGCGGCGACCGAGAAGGCGCTGGTCGGCGAAACGCTGACGTCGATCACCGGCTGCGACACCGTCGAGCTGCCGAGCGCAGTGCGAAGGAACCTGACATGCGCGATCTCGTCCTGTGCGATTTCGCGTGCATATTGCTCGACGATGGGATCGGTGAACGCGACCTTGCGGCCGCCACGAACCGCACCCTGCGTACCGCTGCCGGTCAGCAGAGCATTGTCGAGTCCTGTGCCATAGGCTGCATAGGAGTAGAATTGCGCCTCGAGATATTCGAGGTTGAGCGCGAAGTTCAGGACGTCGGCGTCGGTTACCGACTGTGCCGCGGCTGCGCTCGAGAGGGACAGAGCGGTCGCTCCGGCTGCCGTCATCGCAGCCGCACCAAGTGCATTTTTGAAGAACTCACGCCGGTCGTTGCGCCGTTCGACACGGGCATCGAGAGCATCGATCAGATGGGTTGATTGGGTCATTGGCTTCATCTCCCTGAACCAGGCACGTCGGCACACGGTCGGCCTCGATCGCCTCTGGCGGGCGATCCTGTGTGCACAACGGTTCAAGGAACGGGAGCTGGGAGATAAAGTTGCAACTAAATGGATTACTTGGGCAAACTTCTCCAAATACACTAATCGCGCGCAATGTTTTCAGTAATGCTGCACCACAGCATTTATAGCGCCATTCATGATGGCGGGCTTAACTTGTCCTGTGTACGGGTCGCAAAATCCGTGGCGTCATGGCGTTCGTGGAGCTGGCTTGCAGGATCGCCCATGACGCGGTTGACCATGCGGCCACGCTGGACCGCGGGGCGTGCGCCGATCGCATCCGCCCAGCGCTTCACGTTCGGATAGTCCTGGACCTGAAGGAACTCACCGGCGTCGTAGAGCTGGCCCTGGACCAGCGCCCCGTACCAAGGCCAGGCGGCCATGTCGGCGATCGTATAGGCGGCACCGGCCAGATACGCGCTGTCGGCAAGACGCCGGTCGAGCACGTCGAGTTGGCGCTTGGCCTCCATCGCGAACCGGTCGATCGCATACTCGATCTTGACCGGCGCATAGGCGTAGAAATGGCCGAAGCCGCCGCCGACGAACGGGCCGCTGCCGACCTGCCAGAACAGCCAGGACAAGCAGGTCGCGCGCGCTGCCGGTTCGGTCGGCAGGAACGCGCCGAATTTCTCCGCGAGATGCATCAGGATCGCGCCGGATTCGAAGATCGGCAGCGGCGTCGTGCCGCTGCGATCCATGAGCGCCGGGATCTTGGAATTGGGATTGATCTCGACAAAGCCGCTGCCGAACTGGTCGCCTTCGTTGATCCGGATCAGCCAGGCGTCATATTCGGCGCCGGCATGGCCGAGCGCGAGCAGCTCCTCGAGCATGATCGTGACCTTCACCCCGTTCGGCGTGCCGAGCGAATAGAGCTGCAGCGGGTGGCGCCCGACCAGCAGATCCTTGTCATGCGTCGATCCGGCGACCGGCCGGTTGATCGCGGCGAACCGGCCGCCATTGTCGCGGTTCCAGGTCCAGATTGCCGGGGGGGTATAGGTCGGGGCGTCGGTCATCGGGCTGCTCCGTGCATCGAAAGGGTGGGCTCGGGTTCGGTCTCGACGACCCTAACGCCTAGACGCCGTGATAGTCGCGATACCATCGGATGAAGCGTGGCACGCCCTCGGTGATGCTGGTGGTGGGAGCAAAGCCGAGATCGTTGCCGATCGCGCTGACATCGGCGCAAGTACGCACGACATCGCCCGCCTGCATCGGCAGGTCCTGGCGGATTGCCTTGCGACCGATCGCCTGCTCGAGCACGTCGATGACCTCGCCGAGCTGTTCGGCGCGACTGTTGCCGATATTGTAGACGCGGTGCGGCCCCATGCTGCCGCCGGGCTTCGCCTGGCCGTCATCCGCGGGCGGGGCATCGAGCGCGGCGACGATGCCGGCGACGATGTCGTCGATATAGGTGAAGTCGCGCTCCATCCGGCCTGCATTGAACACCGGAATGGGCTCGCCGGCGAGGATCGCCTTGGTAAAGATCCACATCATCATGTCGGGACGCCCCCAGGGGCCGTACACGGTGAAGAAGCGCAACCCCGTCTGCGGCAGGCGATAGAGATGCGCGTAGCTTTCGCTCATCAGCTCGTTCGACTTCTTCGTCGCGGCATAGAGCGACAGCGGGCGGTCGGTGCGATCCTCGACGCGGAAGGGCACGCTGTCATTGCCGCCATAGACCGACGAGGACGAGGCGTAGACCAGGTGCCGGACCTGCCGCGCGCGCGCGAGTTCGAGGATGTTGAGATGCCCGACCAGATTGGCCCGGGCATAGGCCATCGGATTCTCGATCGAATAGCGGACGCCGGCCTGCGCGCCGAGATGGACGATCCGGTCGATGTCGAGGCCTGCCACCGCCGCGTCGAGTGCAGGCGTGTCCGCGAAATCGAGCTTGGCGAAGGTGAAGGCCGCGCCGTGCCGGTCGCGCAGATAGGCGAGCCGCGCCGCCTTGAGCGCGGGGTCGTAATAGGCGTTGCACTCGTCGATGCCGAACACCGTTTCGCCACGTGCCAGCAACGCGTCCGCGACATGCATGCCGATGAAGCCGGCGGCGCCGGTTACGATCACTGTCATCGCTGTTCTTTCCTGATGGGTTCGGCGGCACCGAGAAGCGATGCCGATACCAGTGTCAACCCCAACAATCCCGCATCCCTGCTGTGCCGTGCGAGGCGGCGTGGGCGCGACGTCCATCATCGGGACGGCGGCGGCGATAGCCGGTCTTCAATGTCGAGACCCGGCGAAGAACGGGTAAAGTATTGAAGCCAATCAATACTAAGCCAGATTATAGGACAACTAGCGTTTCGCTGCAAAGCAGTATAGCCATAGGCCGCAAGCGCGCGGATACTTCCGTACAGAAACGAGTGGATGGTATGAACGTAGATCAAGTTTTTGGTGGAACACACTCTCCGGGTGTATCGCCGGAAAAATTTGCGATGCCACCGGGAATGCGGATGCGGTATGACTTGCCCCAGGCAAGCCTTGCCGAATGCCTGACCGGATATGCGATCTATTCGGCCAGTGATCGCAACCCGCTCGTCAACTGGTATCTACCTGCACCGGTTATGATTTCTATTCTGGCGGATGCGGGGCCGATCACCGTGGCGATCGGCAATCACCGGTTCGGGCCGCTCGAGCGCGCCAGTCTCTACGGCCCGACCAGCCGCGCGTTTCGCACCGTCACACATGGCGGCGTCGCGGTCGGGATCGGAATCAGCGCGATCGGCTGGTCGCGAATGACGTCGCGGCTGGCGGGCGATTTCCGCAACCGCATCGTGCCGCTCGAGACGCTGCTCGGCCCGGAGGTGTCGCGCCGGCTGACGACGGGGCTCGACGCGCTGTCCGACGATGCGATGATCAAGCCGTTCGTCGACGACGTGCTGGAACCGCTGTTTCAGCGCCGGCACCCGCAGGAGGAACTGATCCGTGCATTCGCCGCGCTGACGGTGACCGACGGGGTGATCGAGATGCAGGATGTCGCCGACCGGCTGGGGATCGAGACGCACGCGCTCAGGCGGCTCGCCACCCGCCATTTCGGCATGCTGCCCAAGATGCTGCTGCGGCGCGCGCGCTTCCTGCGGTCGTTCATCCGGCTGATCCGACCCGATGGCCATGTCGATTATTCGGCGATCGACAGCAGCTATTTCGACGCGTCCCATTTCCTGCGCGACGCGACGACGTTCCTCGGCACGACGCCGCGGCGTTTCCTCGCATCGGAGACGCTGTTCCTGAAATCCAGCCTGCGCGCCCGCGCGGCGGTCATTGGCACGCCGACCCAGGCGCTGCACATCCCGACGCCCCCGGTCAGTGTCAGCAGCATCATCCGCACCGTCCATGACGGCCGTGGCCGCCGCGACGAGCTGACAAGCTAGCCGCAGCGGGCACATCCGGTTGGCCCTTCGATCGCCGATATGCGTTATGTCGAGGTGTGACGCAGATCGGATACGCGGGTGATGCAGGAAGTTGAATTGAAGCTCGTCCTGACGGCGGACGCCGCGGACCGGGTTGCGCGCGAACTGCCGTCGGATGACGCGACCCGTACCACGATGCTCGAGGCGATCTATTTCGACACGCCCGAGCAAACGTTGCGGGAGCACGGCGCGTCGCTGCGGATCCGGCGCGCGGGCGATACGCGGATCCAGACGATCAAGATCGACCCGGCAAAGGGCGCGGGGTTGTTCTCGCGCCCCGAATGGGAACGGCCGGTCACGGACGATCGTCCGCGTCTCGACGACACCACGCCGGTCTTCGCGCTGCTCGACGGGACCACCGAACGGCTCGCGCCGGCCTTCACCGTGTCGGTCGAACGACGCAGCTGGGAGATCAGCGAGAACGGGGCGGAGATCGAGCTCGTGCTGGACCGTGGGATGGTCCGGGTTGGCGAGCGGCAGTCGCCGGTCTGCGAAGTCGAGATCGAACTCAAGCGCGGCGACCCGACCGCGCTGTTCACGCTGGCCCGCCGGATCGCGGATATGGTGCCGCTGCGCCTCGGCGTCGTGACCAAGTCCGAGCGCGGTTACGGCCTGACCGGGCCAGTGCGCCGCGCGTTCAAGGCGGAGCCGGTGTCGCTCGATGGCGACGCGACGACGATCGAGGCGCTCCGGACGGTTATTGGCGCCTGCCTGCGGCACTATCGGCTGAACGAGACGATCCTGCTCGAGACGCGCGCGCCGGAAGCGCTGCATCAGGCGCGTGTCGCGTTGCGGCGGACGCGCGCCGCGCTCGGGCTCTTCAAGCGCGTGCTGGGACGCGAGCAGGCGGCCCATTTCCGGTCCGAGCTGCGCTGGCTGGCCCAGACGCTGGGGCAGGCGCGCGATCTCGACGTGCTGGCGGACATGGCGGCGGCAAAGCTCGGCGCGGGGGACGTCTATGACCGGATCGAGGCAGCGCGCGGTCTGGCCTATGACGAGGTCAATGTGGCGCTGGAGTCGTCGCGCGTGCGGACGGTAATGCTCGATCTGACGCAGTGGCTCGCGGTTGGCGACTGGTCGACGGCGGACGCGACGCGGGCGGTGCGCGAGGCGCCCGCCCGCGCGTTTGCAGCGGCGGCGCTGCGCAAGCGACGCAAGGCGCTCAAGATCGACGCGCCATCGCTCGCGCTGCTGACGGACGACGAGCGTCATGCGATCCGCAAGGACGCCAAGACGCTGCGCTATGCGACGGAATTCTTCGCGGACCTGTTCGCCGACGCGGTCCAGCAAAAGCGGCAGGCCAAGTTCGTCTCGACGCTCGAAACGCTGCAGGACCGGCTCGGCATGCTGAACGACGCGGCAACGGTGCCGGCGATTCTCGCCCGGCTGGGGATTGAGGACAACGAAGCGGCACTGGTCGACGATCGCAAACACGCCAAGCGGCTCGACCGCGCTGCCGCGGCGCACTCGGCGCTGCTCGACCGGAAAGCCTTCTGGCGCTGATCGGGTGGACGACCGGCGCAGGTCGATGCAGATCAGCCTGTGCACGATGGTCGTCGTCGTCGGGGGTGGTCTGGCCCGGGTGAACCTGCCGCCGCCGCTGCAAAGCTATGCCTGGATGCTCGACTGACGCGTCATTGCAACGTCAGGCCGCGGCCGAATCGGTCCAGTCGCGCTCTGCCAACGTGCGGGTTTCGGTGACGGGGAGGGCGCGGCCGAACAGATCGCCTTGCGCGTGCGTGCAGCCAAGCGCCGCGACAAGCTGACGCTCGTCCTGCGTCTCCACCCCTTCGGCGATGGTCGCGATGTCGAGGCTTTGCGCGAGCGCGACCACCGCGCGGATGATTGCCAGCGCCTCGCGGCCGCCGCGCGCTGCGGCGCGGACGAAGCTGCCGTCGATCTTGATCGAGGAAAAGCGGGTGCGGCTGAGATAGCCCAGCGACGAGTGGCCAATGCCGAAATCGTCGAGGCTCAGGCGGACGCCAAGGTCGAGGATACGCGCGAGGGTCGTCGTCGCGCCACGATCCTCGCGGAGGAAGACACCCTCGGTAACCTCGAGCTCGAGCCGGTCCGCGGGCAGTCCGCTGTCGGCAAGCACGGTCGCGACGGTCGTGACGAAACCGTCATTCTGCAGCTGGACCGGCGACACGTTGACGGCGATG
Organism: Sphingomonas sp. BK481; assembly: GCF_014194875.1. Lineage (NCBI taxonomy): Bacteria > Pseudomonadati > Pseudomonadota > Alphaproteobacteria > Sphingomonadales > Sphingomonadaceae > Sphingomonas > Sphingomonas sp. BK481. Next base: position 454,726 of record NZ_JACIAP010000001.1, read on the forward strand.
CGCAGACCCTCCGGCCAGCTCGCGGCCTCGGCGCAGGCGGTGCGCAGGACCCAGGCGCCGATCTGCGCGATGATCCGTGCGTCTTCGGCGAGCGGGATGAAGCGGGACGGCGGGACCGTGCCGAACTCCGGGCTTTCCCAGCGCAGCAGCGCCTCGAAGCCGCGCAGCATGCCGCCCTGCGTGTCGATGATCGGCTGATAGGCGAGGGACATCTCACCCCGATCGAGTGCGCCGCGCAGCGCGATCTCGAGCACCCGCCGCTCCTCCGCCTGAAAGTAAAGCGCGGGCTCGTAGACTCGAAACACGCCGCGACCGGCATCCTTGGCGCGATAGAGTGCCAGATCGGCGGACCGGATCAGCATCTCCGACGTGCGCCCGTCGCGCGGCCCGAAGGCAAGCCCGATGCTGGCGCCGATATGCAGCGTATAGTGATCGACGTCGTAGGGCCGCGACAATGCGGTGATGATGCGTCCGGCGAGCTCCTCGACCGCGCCCGTATCGCTGGCGTCGCGGACGACGAGCGCGAACTCGTCGCCGCCAAGCCGCCCGCAGGATTCGTTCGCGCTCATCATGTGGCCGAGCCGTTCCGCGACCTGGCACAGCAGCCGGTCGCCGACCGGGTGGCCGAGCGTGTCGTTGACCGCCTTGAACCGGTCGAGATCAAGCATCATGAACGCGCAGCGTCCGCCACAGGCCTCCGCCGCGATCATCGCTTCGGACAGCGTCTCGGTGATCAGCCGGCGGTTGGGCAGCCCGGTCAACGTGTCGAAGCGCGCCATGCGGTTGATCTTGTCCGCGGACGCGCGCTGGTCCGTGACATCCGCGCCGACGCCGCGAAAGCCGCAGAATATCCCGCGGTCGTCGTAACGCGGCGCGGCGGCCAGTTGCCACCAGCGCTCCTGTTCGGTGAAGCGGATCGGCAGTCTCAGGTTGACGAAGCTGTCCCGGTTGCGCAGCTTCTCGGCAAGCGCGCGCAGGCCTGCCGCGAACGTGCCGCTGTCCCAGGATGGTCCGGCCAGCAGCTGAAGGATCGGCATGCCGTCGATATCCGCCGGCGCGCGACCGCACGCCCGCGCGAAGCGGGCGCTGGGCCGGATCACGCGTCGTGTCGCGTCGGTCTCCCACAGCCATTCGGCAGCGCTCTCCTCGAATTCGAGCAGGAGCACGCTGATCGTCTCGTCGCGTTCGTCGAGCACCGCCTGCGCATTGTGGATCGTGACCAGCGCGCGCGTCCGGCTGAGGCAGGCGGTCATCAGCAACAGGGTGAAGGCGAGCACCCCTCCGGCGATCGCAACCGCGTGCATCAGCATGAGCTGGACGAACGATACGAAACCGAGCGTGCCGATGAACATGAGCGTGGCGAGCGGCAGCGGCGCCATCGCGAAGGCTGCCCCCGTCATCACGATCATCAGCGTGAGGCCGAGCCCGATGCTCGTTGCGACCGGGACCTGCGGGCAGAAGAAAACCGGGATGACCGACCAGGCCAAAGCGAGGCTGCCCCCCTCCCACAAGGTTGCCCGGATATCCGTCCTGCCGCCATGCCCGGCAGCGCGCGAGGGAGCGAGGCGGCGGCGGACGGTCACCCACACGGTGCCGGCGATCAGGAGCGTTGACCATGACGCGACCTGCCAGAACGGCATCCGGGGATAGAGCAATGCGGCACAGACGGCGGTCGCGAGCAGGTTGGCGGCGAGGGCGAACCAGGCGAGTTGCCGGCCGGCGTCGAGCTGCGCCGCGCGAAGCCGGCCCCATTCCCTGGGATCGCACCCTTCCGACAGCGCGAGGAGCGCGCGCATGTCGATGGGCATGTGATGCGTCGACATTCGTGTACGCGCCGGCATGGTCGGCGGGGGCGTATCGGATCCGGAAGGCGACTGGCTGTTCACACCGCCGGGCTTAATGCACGTTGGTTATCGCAACGTTCCCATCCCCCGCGTTGTGAAAAATAAACGGGTCGGGGGCAGGGGCCGCGACCGTCCCGCCGCACTGGCGGGACGGTGCGGCGGGGCAGGCAACGTCAGGCGGCGATGTCATAGGGCTTGATGTCGCCGCTCAGGTACAGGTTGCGCGCCTTGGCGCGGCTGAGCTTGCCCGACGAGGTGCGCGGCAGCGTGCGGGGAGGGATCAGCTCGATCACGCAGTTCATGCCCGTCACCGAGCGGACGCGTTCGCGGATCTCGTCGCGCAGGCGCAGACGTTCGCCCTCGTCGGAGCTGCGGCACTGAACGAGGACGGCGGGGGTTTCCTCGCCCCCCGGGGTCGTGATCGCGAATGCGGCGATGTCGCCCGCCTTGAATCCGGGCAGCTGCTCGACCGCCCATTCGATGTCTTGCGGCCAGTGGTTCTTGCCGTTGACGATGATCATGTCCTTGGCCCGACCGACGATGTAGATATAGCCATCCGACATATAGCCCATGTCGCCGGTATCGAGCCAGCCGTCGGACATGCACGCCGCGGTGGCGGCATCGTCGCGGAAATAGCCGACCATCACCGACTTGCCCTTGCACCAGACCTTGCCGATCGCGCGCTCGGGGAGGGGCGTGCCGTCCTCTTCGCGAATCTCGATCGTCATGTCGCGCACCGGCTTGCCGCAATTGACGATCGCCCGGTAGCGCTGCGGGCGGTCCTCGCCGCGCGCGCCGCCCGACAACTGGGTTTCCTCTACCAGTTCGACACGGATTCCCTCGCCCGGCGGCATCAGCGATACCGCCAGCGTCGCCTCGGCAAGGCCGTAGCTGGGCAGGAAGGCGGAGGCCTGGAACCCGGCATCGGCAAAGGCGTCGACGAACGACTGCATCACGTCGGGACGGATCATGTCGGCGCCATTGCCCGCGACGCGCCACCGCGACAGGTCGAACCGGTCGCTCGCCTTGGTCTGCGACGACATGCGGCGCGCGCAGATGTCATAGCCGAAGGTCGGCGAATAGCTGAGCGTGGTGCCGGTGTTGCGGCTGATGAGATCGAGCCAGGCGAGCGGACGGCGCGCGAAATCCTCGGTCTTGAGGTAATCGGTCGAGACCTGATTGGCGATCGGCGACAGGAAGCAGCCGACCAGCCCCATGTCGTGATACCAGGGCAGCCAGGACACGCACCGGTCGGTGTCGCAGACTTCCATGCCGTGGCTGTGCGCGGCGAGATTGTTGAGCAGAGCCTCGTGCGTGATGACGACGCCATGCGGGAACCGCGTCGAGCCGCTCGAATATTGCAGATAGGCGATGTCGTCGGGACGTGCCTCGGGCAGCGTGGCGGCGGGGGCTTCGCGGGTCGCGAATTCGGACCAGTCGATCCCGTGCGTGCCCGCCAGACGCGCCGCCTCGCTCGCCATCTGCGCGAGCTCCGGCGGAAAGATCAGCATCTTGGGATCGCAGCTCGAAAGCTGGACGCGGAGCTGTTCGATATAGGAATCGCGGCCGCCGAACGACGTCGGCAGGGGCAGCGGCACCGGCCAGGCGCCCGCATAGACGACACCGAAGAACAGCGCGGCGAATTCGGGTCCGGTTTCCGCGACCAGCGCGATGCGGTCGGCAGGGGCGACGCCGGCGGCGATCAGGCGATCCGCCATCGCCAGCGCGTCACGGCGCAGCGTCGCATAGGGATAGGGCTGGCTGAGCGTACCGCGCGCGTCATGGAAGTTGAGGCCGCGCTGCCCCGTCGCCGCATAGTCGAGCGCCTCGCCGAGCGTGGCAAAGTCGGCAAAGCGGCGCGGCAGCGTGTCCGCGGTGGGGGTCGCCGTGCGCTGCGCCGGCATCGGATCGGCCGACGGTGCGACCGCAGGCTTTACCAGCCCGTTCGTCGCCGTCGTCTGAAAGGTGTCGATCGTCATGTGCGTCCTGTCTTCCACGTCGCGGCCTGTCCGGGGACATTCGCCGCTTGAGACCGTGCAAAGGCCAGCCATGCACGGTCGTGGCGTTCAAAATCCTATCCCAGTGTGGCACAATGATGGCGTGACCCAGGATCGCCGCCGAGAAAGACAGGAGAAACGCCCGCCAAAACCGCTGGATGCCGCGGGACTGGAGGGGTTGGCGCTGCGCTATGTCGAGCGATTCGCGACCACGCGCGGCCGCCTGAGCGACTATCTGCGGCGCAAGGTACGCGAGCGCGGCTGGGTCGAGGCGCCCGAAACCGGCCCGGCGGTGCCGCCCGCCGATCCCGAAGGGTTGGCACAGAAACTGGCAGATCTCGGCTATATCGACGATCGCGGCTTTGCAGAGGCGCGGGCGGCAGCGATGCAGCGTCGCGGCCTGGGTGCGCGGCGCGTCGCGGGGGCGTTTCGCGAGGCGGGGATCGACGAGGCCGATGCCGATGCGCTCGCGCCTGAAATCGCGGCGCGCGACGTCGATGCGGCGCTGGCCTATGCGAAGCGCAAGCGGCTAGGCCCGTTTGCCCGGTCGGAGAATAGCGACGGGGGTGGGGCCGAGAATCGTGCGCTGCGGCAAAAGCAGCTCAGCGCGATGGTGCGCGCCGGCCACGGTTTCGATCTGGCACGCAAAATTCTTGCCGCGTCCCCGTCTGAGACGATCGATACGACAGATTTTGACTGAGGACGCATTGCAGGTTGTTGCGGCTGCGACGAAGCGTGCTAGCAAGGTGCAGGGGTGCGTAACGATGCGTAGTGAAGCGCAATATGACGGGGACAGGCCGGCCACGGTACCGGACGCGGTAGCGGCTGCCGGACCGCGCGCAGTGCCGGACATCGATCAAGGCGTCGATCAGCCCGCTGTACAAGCGACTGCACAGGCTATCGCGGAGCCGTCCGTGCTCGGCGGGGTGATCAAATGGTTCGATGTGACGCGCGGTTTCGGCTTCGCGGTCGCTGACGATACGGCGATCGGCGATATCCTGATCCATTTCTCGGTGCTCCAGCCGCATGGCCGGCGCAGCCTGCCAGAGGGCGCGCGGGTCGACGTGGTCGCGGTGCAGCGCGGGCGTGGGTTCCAGGCGCGCGAAGTCCTGTCGATCGATCTGAGCGGCGCGGTCGAGGAAACGGCGGCACGACCGGGCACGGCGGCGCCGGTCGACCGGATCGATCCGGTCGCGCTGATCGATGCCGCAGGCCCGTTCGAACCCGTCGTCGTCAAGTGGTTCAACCGGCTCAAGGGCTATGGCTTTCTGGTACGGGCGAGCGACGACAGTGACGTGTTCATCCATATGGAAACGCTGCGGCGGGCGGGGATCGACGTGGTCGAGCCGGATCAGCCGTTACAGGCCCGAATCGTGACCGGTCGCAAGGGGCCGCTGGCCGTCACGGTGGAGCGATCCGCGCCGGCGTGGTAACCGGCCCGCCGCAACCGGGGATATATGTAATGAGTAAAACCGTCTTCGCCGCGCTTCTGGCGCTCGGCCTGTGCGCGTGTTCGAACGGCGATGCCCGGGCGGGCGACACCGCTGCCTCTGGCGTCACCGTCGCGGACACCGCGACCGGCACGGGCACCGGTGCTGCACCGGGTCAGGCCGCCGCGACGCTGGCCGTGACGATCCACAGCGCGAACGGCGCGCATGTGTTCACCGTCGAGAGCGCCAAGACCGAGGCGGAGCAGGCCCGCGGGCTGATGTACCGGACCGATCTCAAGCCGAATCGGGGCATGCTGTTCTGGCCCTATCCGACCGACGGCAGCGGGCCGCGCGAGGCGAGTTTCTGGATGAAGAACACGCCGAGCCCGCTCGACATCATCTATATCCGCGCCGACCGGACGATCGCGCGGATCGCCGAGAACACGATCCCCTTCTCCGAAACGCCGATCCCGTCGGGCGAACCCGTCGGCGCGGTGCTCGAGATCATGGGCGGGCGTGCCGGGGAACTCGGCATCGCCGAGGGCGACCGCGTCGAATGGCCGGGCGCGCCGGGCTGAACCGCCATATCCACGACACAGCGCCGTTGTGCCATGGCGCCGACACTGCGTTCGAGGTTGATGGCGCGGCGTGCACCAGCTAAGCGGCGGCTATGGGATTTCTCGCATCGACCTTCACCTGGTGGAACGGCGCCACGCTCGGCACCAAATTCGGGCTTCGCGGCAAGACGCGGATGGGCGAGGACGCGCTCGGCAACGTCTATTATGAAGGCGGCAAGGACACCGCGGGCAATCCGCGTCGCTGGGTGATCTATCAGGGTGCGACCGACGCCAGCCGGGTACCGCCCGCCTGGTTCAGCTGGCTGCACCATCAGGTCGCCGACGTGCCCGATCGTGCCCTGCCGCCGGTCCGCCCCTGGCAGAAGCCCGCCCTGCCGAATCTGACGGGTACCGCACTCGCCTATCGCCCGACGGGCGCGATGGAAAAGGGTGGTCAGCGCGCCGCGGCGACCGGCGATTACGAAGCGTGGGTGCCTGAGTGATGCAGCGCCGGATCGCTGCGGCGATCCTGGTCGTGGTTCTCGCGCTCGGTGGCTGGTTCGGCTATCGCGCCTGGACGAACCGCAAGGCCGATACGACCGTCGTGGTCCAGCAGGATCTGCCGGGCGGCGATCAGGCCGGTGACGGGTCGGTCGAGACGATCGACACGGGCGGCGCGGCGCTCGCCAATGGCGGGACGCCGATGGCAGAGCGCGTCGCGGTGATCGGCCTGCTCAACAAGCGGAACGGCGTGACGCGCGACGTCATGCTGAAGCCAGGACAGGCAACCCGGATGGGCGATGTCGTCCTCCGCCTGCGCGCCTGCGAACAGACCGCCCCCTGGGAGCCCGAACAGCTGACGGGGGCCTTTGTCCAGGTGATCGTCCGCGGCGTCGACAAGAAATGGCGGCGGACCTTTTCGGGCTGGCTGTACAAGGAGCGCCCCGCGCTGAACGCGGTGCAGCATCCGATCTACGACGTCTGGACCAAGAGCTGCGCGATGACCTTCCCCGCGACCGGGCCGGATACGGCATCGTCGGGCGCGCCTGCGGCGGCGCGGTCGAGTGCGAAGAAATCCCCGGTGGCGGCCAATGATGCAGCCGCACCGGACGAGCCGGTCGAGCCGACCACCCCATCGAGCGCCGCTGCGAGCAACGCGATATAATCGGCACGCTCGATCTCGATCGCGCCGAGCGATTCGAGATGCGAGGTCTGGAACTGGCAATCGAGTAGGTCGAAGCCGCCGGCCTTCAGCCGCGCGACGAGATGCGCCAGCGCGACCTTCGATGCGTCGGTCGCGCGGCTGACCATGCTTTCGCCGAAAAAGGCCCGCGCGAGCGCCAGCCCGTATAGCCCGCCGACCAGCCGGTCACCGTCCCAGCATTCGACCGAATGCGCAAAGCCCATCAGATGCAGCGTGTGGAAGACCCGCTCGATCCCCGCATTGATCCACGTCTCTGGCCGGCCCTCGACGCTTTCGGCGCAGAGCGCGAGGATCTGGCCGAACGCAGTGTCGACGGTGACGCGGAAACGGTCTGCGACGATGGTCTTGCGCAGCGAGCGTGAGAGCCGGAACCCGTCGAGCGGCAGGACCGCGCGCTGGCGCGGCTCGACCCAGTAGACGTCGATCGCGTCGCGGCTGTCGGCCATCGGGAAGACGCCGGCCGCATAGCCGCCAAGCACGAGGCGCGGATCGAGAATATCCATCGGTCGCGCCTTAGCGCGCTGCCGACCCCGCCGCCAGCCGGTGTTCGATCGTCCGCCACAGCTGATCGAACGCCGCCGCGGCGGTCGAGCGCGGTGCGAAGGCCCCGACCGCCGCGCGTTGTACGGTCATCGCCTCGATCACGCTGCTCATCGGAATGACCGGCCAGTCGGGGTTGGCGGCCAGCGCGTCGGCATGCAGCCGTCGCCGGCGATCGACCATCGCATGGACGGGCAGCACCGGCACCTTGCCGCCGAGATGGCGGATCACCTCCTCATAGGCGCGCTGCGACAGCGGCGAGGGGATGACGGGGACGACGATCAGATCGGCGGCGCGCATCACCTGATCGGCGGTTTCGGTAAGACCCGGCGGGCAGTCGAGCAGGACGCGATCATAATCGGTCAGCGCGCCGATCAGCTTGCCGAGCCGCTTTTTCTTGTCGAGCGTGTGAAACAGCTGGTCGAGACCGCGGAGCGAGGCGTCGGCGGTAATCAGGTCGAGCTTCGCGACCGGCGTCGGCTGGGCCCGTTTGGCGACGCTGATATCGCGGGAGAACATCGCCTGGGCCTGATCCCGCCCTGCGGTACCGTGCAGCAGGAAACTGCTCGCGGCCTGCGGGTCGAGGTCCCAGAGAATCGTGCGGCGTGCCGACCGGGTTGCCGAACACCAGGCGAGATTGACCGCCAGCGTCGTCTTACCGACGCCGCCCTTCAGGCTGTATATCGCGATGGTTGCCATGCCGGCCAGCGTGCCGGTGCGCGCCGCCGATGGCAAGGCATCGCGGCAAAACTACGCCCCGGGCGACGCTGGCGGTCGTCCGGGGCGCGGGATCATCCGGCCGTGGCCGGCTGAAGGATCAGGTGTGGCAGGTCTGGCCGGGTTTGCCCGGCTGGGTCAGTTCGATCGACTTCTCGGTGCCCGTCATCGACCAGCCGCCGTCGGCGACCAGTGGCTCACCCTCGGCAGCCGCCTTGAGCGTCGTGGCCGGACCGCCTTCCTTGAGACGAACCACGGCCTGCTTGCCCCCCTGAAAGAAGGTCACATAGGCCAGGCTGTTGTCCTTGCAGCGCATCGTCTGCTCCGACTTGATCGACGGCGGCAGCTCGACCGGCGCCGCATTGGCGAGCTGGTTCGCCATCGGATCGGGATTGCTGTCGACCACCTCGGGTGCAGCCGGTTTGGAGTTGCAGGCAGCCAGCGCGAGCAGCGCGGCGACGGCGGTGAGGGGGAGCGTCTTCTTCATATCGTCGGGGCTTCGCGCATGCAGCAAATCGCGTCAAGCCGTAGCGGCCGCGATGCGCGCGCAGCGGGACGGGTCATCCCCGGGATGCGCCGGTTCGTCGCATTGGCGATGGCGCCCGGCAGTGTTGCGCCAGCACATTCCGGCAGTGGCGACGCGGGAATAAACGCACCGGGGTCGTCCGATGTCACGCATCTGCCACTATATTTCACGGAACCGTTGTAAGAGGACGTTGCATGCCGGGCCAAATTCCTGCCGCCGAGCGCCTGTCGGCGATATCGACGCTCATCACCCAGGCGCTCTGCCTGGCCGACGAGGGGGGCGAATTGCTGCTCGGCGCCAAATTGTCCGACGCGCTGGATTGCGTTCAGGCCCGCATCGAAACGGTGAGGAGCGACGCGGCGTGAAAGGGGCGGCCTGACGGGGCTTGGTGCGCCGGCTTGTCCGGTGGATAGTTTTAGCGCGCTTGTGGCGGACCGGGAGTGGCGCCATCTACAGGCAATGCAGATGAGATCCGACACGCTGACCGCCCCCGATACGCTTGCCCTGATCGGGAATACGCCGCTGGTGCGACTGAAGGGGCCAAGCGACGCGACGGGGTGCGATATCTTCGGCAAGTGCGAATTCACCAATCCGGGCGCGTCGATCAAGGATCGCGCTGCGCTGTTCATCGTCGAGGACGCCGAGGCGCGCGGCCTGCTCCAGCCGGGCGGGACGATCGTCGAGGGGACCGCGGGCAATACCGGGATCGGCCTGGCACTGGTCGCCAATGCCAAGGGCTACAAGACGATCATCGTGATGCCCGAGACGCAGAGCCGCGAGAAGATGGACACGTTGCGCGCGCTGGGTGCCGAACTCGTGCTCGTGCCCGCCGCCGCCTTTTCCAACCCGTGTCATTTCGTGCACACGTCGCGGCGCATCGCCGAGGAGACGCCCGGCGCGATCTGGGCGAACCAGTTTGACAACACCGCCAATCGCCACGCGCACATCATCGGCACTGCCGAGGAGCTCTGGCGGCAGATGGACGAGCGGATCGACGGCTTCACCTGCGCGGCGGGGACGGGCGGGACGATCGCCGGCGTCGGCCTGGGTCTGAAGGCCAAGGACGAGGGGATCTGCATCGCGCTGACCGATCCGCACGGCGCTGCGCTGTATAACTATTACGCGCATCGCGAGCTGAAGTCCGAAGGGTCGTCGGTTGCGGAAGGCATCGGGCAGGGGCGGATCACCGCCAATCTCGATGGCGCGCCGATCGACACGCAGTTCCGGATTTCGGATGCGGAAGGCTATGCGTGGACCCGGCAGTTGCTCGACGAGGAGGGGCTTTGCCTCGGCCTGTCGTCGGGGATCAACGTCGCGGGCGCGGTCGCGCTGGCGCGGCAGCTCGGACCGGGCAAGCGGATCGCGACGATCCTGTGCGATACGGGGTTCCGCTACCTCTCGACGCTGTACAATCCTGAATGGCGCGCGGCCAAGGGCCTGGTGTGAGCGAGGGCGGCGGCGCGCCGCGGGATGGTGAAATTCGACAAGTGCGCGATGATCGGGTAGATGCGCGCGACAGGATGCAGACGCAACGCGCACCTTCGCAAACCATGCAGCGGATCAAGGTCGGCATGATCGGGCTCGCCGCAGTGGTGATCTTCATCGGGCTCGCCAGCGCGATCATCGGGTCGGCGACGCGCGAACGACCCGTGGTCGCCGCCGGCTCGGCGCAGGCCGATGTCGTCGCGAACATGGCCGTGTCGAATACGACCGCCGCCGCCGATGGCTCTGACGAGCCACTCGCGGAAATGGGCCTCGCACCCAGCGTCAACGCACAGGCACCCGCTACTCCGAACTGATCCGAGCTTTCCGTCGCTGCCGCGCCGGGGAAATCACGGGACCACGCTGACACGCAGCGCGTCCGCATGCCAGGGTCGACTCGATCTTGCCGTAGATCAATGTGCGCACCGGGCCGTCCCGGCAGGGCACATGGTCCCGGATCAAGGGCAATACAGCGCTTGATTCCCGGAAATCCCCAAATATCCCGTTGCGTCCCCGTTCCGCTGTGATAGACGGAGATTAACACAGGGGCACGTTCACCGTTCGCGATTGCGCGGCCGGGCCGCGGCGAAGGCTGCGGTTCGAGGCGGGAAGACGTGCGCGCCATTCGCGGGATATTGGCGTGTCGGATCGAGGGCGATATCAAGGAGATGGCATCGGCCTTGTCGACGACAAGGGTCGGGTAGCCATCCCTTCCGCCCTTCGGACGATCTTGTCGGCAAATGCCCCCAAGGCGAACGGCAAGGACGGCGGAACCATCATCATCGGCGCACACCAGAAGAACCGCTGCCTGGTCGCCTATGATCCGGGTTATGTCGCGCTGCTCGCCGAAAAGCTCGACCGCCGCGAGGCCGAGAATACCCGTGAAGACGGCGAATATGACTATAACATCAAGCGTCGCGCGGCGTCGGGCGAGGCCGTGCCGTTCGATGGCTCGGGGCGCTTCATCATGCCTGCCTTCCCGCGCTTCTATGCTGGGATCAAGGGCCACGCGTTCTTCTACGGCGTCCTAGACTATATCGAGATCTGGGACCCTGCGGCGCTGGTCGCGACCGACGACATGCCCCCCGTCGTCAAGGAAATGGCGCGCTTCTACATGGCCGAGAAGGGAATTGCGCTGTGAGCGACGCGATCCCCGCCGCCCCGCACATTCCGGTCCTGCTCGACGAGGTGATCGCCGCGCTGGCCCCCGCGCCCGGCGAGACGATCGTCGACGGGACGTTCGGCGCGGGCGGCTATACGCGGGCGCTGCTGTCGCGTGGCGCCTGCGTCATCGCGTTCGACCGTGACCCCGACGCGATCGCGGCGGGTCAGGACTGGGCCGATGGCGAGGAGCGGCTGACGCTGGTCGCTGCCGATTTCTCCGCGATGGTCGCCGAACTCGAGGCACGCGACGCGTTGCCCGTCGACGGCATCACGCTCGACATCGGCGTCTCGTCGATGCAGCTCGACCAGGCCGAGCGCGGTTTTTCGTTCCAGTCGGACGGACCGCTCGACATGCGGATGGCGCAGGCGGGCATGACCGCCGCCGATTTCGTCAACGAGGCCGACGAGGACGAGATCGCCGACGTCCTCTATCATTTTGGCGACGAGCCCAAGTCGCGTCGCGTCGCGCGGGCGATCGTTGCCGCACGACCGATGACGCGTACCGGCGAGCTCGCGCATGTCGTCCGTCGCGCGCTGGGGTACAAGGCGCACGACAAGAAGGACCCCGCGACGCGCGCGTTCCAGGCGATCCGGATCCATATCAACCGCGAACTCGGCGAGCTCGCCGATGGCCTGCTGGCGGCGGAGCGTGCGCTCAAGCCCGGCGGACGGCTCGCCATCGTGACCTTCCACAGTCTGGAGGATCGCATGGTGAAGCGGTTCCTGCGCACGCGGTCGGGCAGTGCGCCTTCAGGTTCCCGTCATCTTCCACAGGCAAAAACCGTGGTGGAACCGAGTTTTACCGATGTCGGCCGCCCCGTGCGCGCCGGCGAGGACGAGCTGGCGCGTAATCCGCGCGCACGCTCTGCGACTTTACGAACGGCGCGGCGGACCTCCGCGCAACCTTGGACGGAAGAGGTGACGACATGACGGCGGCGTATCGGTTGAAGGGTGTGGGCTGGTTCGGTGGCTGCGTTGCCGTCGTACTCGGCTTTTACCTCGTTTCGCTGCAGGTGGCCGCCGAGCGCAAGAAGCTTGAGACCGTCAACGGCCAGATCCGGTCGGCCGAGCGCGATATCCGCGCGCTCGAGACCGAATTCGACACGCGCGCGAACCTCGCGCAGCTCGAGCGCTGGAACGGCGATACGCTGGCGCTGTCCGCGCCGACCGCCGGGCAGTTCGTTGCAAGCGAGTCGGCCCTCGCCAGCCTCGACGTGAACCAGATCGGCGGGCCCGCGGGCGCCACCGTTCAGACCGCGCAGCTGCTCGTGCCGTCGCTGCCGGTTGCTGCCGCCGCCGCGGCGCCGCAGGCGGTCGACGTCGCCGTGCAGGCCGTCGCTGCCGCAGCGCCGCTCAAGCCCGTCACTGTCCGGGCTACCGTCCAGACCGCCCGTGCCACCGACACGGCGATCGTCCGCGCGGCCGCCCCCGAGCGCCTCGCCGCGGTTGCCAAGGTCCGTCCGCAGGCAGTCGCGATGCTCGACCGCAAGCTGCTGTCCGACAACACGCTGGGTTCGATCCTGAGCGGCGCCCGGGCCGAGGCAGGGCGTCTGCGTTGACCACCCTCGTCGCCCGGCCGGTTTCCGAGCGGCGTACCGCAACGCAGCGCCACGCGCTGGTGGCGACCGCGCACACGCGCTTGATGATGTTGATGTTCCTGTTCGGGGCTGCGGTGCTGGTCGTGATCGGCCGGCTCGGCGTGCTCGCGATTCAGTCGTCGCTAAGCGATCCCGGTGCCCGCGCCGCGGCGATCGCGGCGCGCGGCGATATCGTCGACCGTAACGGCGCGCCGCTGGCCAGGACGATCGATGCGTGGACGATCGCAGTCCATCCCAAGAAGATGATCGGCGATCCGACCGAGATCGCCGCGCGGCTGGCGGCCTTGATGCCCGATCGCGGCAATCAGGCCTTTTTCTACGGTCTGCTGACCAAGGATGTGAATTTCAGCTACCTGCAACGCCGCGCGTCGCCCGCTCTGGTCGAGCAGGTCAACGCGATCGGCGAACCCGCGATCGTGTTCGCGCGCGAGACGCAGCGTCTGTATCCGCAATCGACCATGGCGGCGCATGCGCTGGGGTTCCTGTCGACCGACGGCCACGGCATGTCGGGTATGGAGCGCGTCCTCGACGAGCGGCTGACCAACCCCGCGCTGAACGGCGCGCCGGTCGCGCTGTCGATCGACACGCGCGTCCAGGCGGCGATGGAAAGCGAACTCGCGCGTGCGGTCGCGTCGTTCCAGGCCAAGAGCGCGGCAGGCATCGTCCTCGACGTCGACACTGGCGAAGTGATCGCGATGACGTCGATGCCGGTCTTCAACCCCAACCGGGTCGGCATGGCGGGCACCGAGCAACTGCGCAACATGGGTACGCAGAGCGTGTACGAGCTGGGGTCGGTGTTCAAGCCGATCGCGATGGCGGCGGCGATCGATTCGGGCACCGTCACCTCGATGGCGCGGCGCTTCGACGCGACCGTCCCGCTGCGCGTCGGCGGCTACACGATCCACGACGATCCGGGCGATGAGGAGAAGCGCTGGCTGAACATCCCCGAGACGCTGATCTATTCGTCGAACATCGCGACCGCGCGGATCGCCGACCAGATCGGTGCCGCCGGGATGCAGAACATGTTCCGCAAGCTCGGCTTCGACACCAAGCCCGATATCGAACTGCGCGAGAAGGGCCGGCCGATCTGGCCGACCTTCTGGGCGCGCACGACCCTGATGACGTCGGCCTATGGGCACGGGATCGCGGTGACGCCGCTGCACCTCGCCAACGCCTATGCGACATTGGTCAACGGCGGCATCTGGCGCCCGACGACGCTGCTGAAGATCGATCCGGCGCATATCCCCGCCGGGCGACGCGTGATCAGCACGACGACGAGCGCCCGGATGCGGCAGCTGCTCCGGCTGGTCGTACAATATGGCACGGGCCGCAAGGGCGAGGCGCCCGGCTACCGCGTCGGCGGCAAGACCGGTACGGCCGAGATCGCGCAGGCGGGTGGCTATAACAAGCACACCAACGTCTCGACCTTTGCCGCCGCGTTTCCAATGGACGCGCCGCGCTACGTCGTTGTGGTTACCCTTGATTCCGCCAAGGGTAACAAGGAATCTTACGGTTTCACCACTGCGGCCTGGACCGCGGCACCCGTGGTATCGCGCGTGATCAGCCGGACCGGATCGATGCTCGGCGTCATTCCCGACGCGAACCGCGACATTGACGAAAGCGACTTGTTGCCGCTGTTGTGGCACGCGCCGGGCACGCCGGCCTTTGGCGCAAAGCCGACGTCCGGTGCGGAATGAGGGGCGATACATGAGGATCGGTGCATGAAACTGGCAACGCTGATCGGTAAGGGCCCCGTCAGCGATGGCGGGGCATCAGTGCACGGATCTGCGCCGCGCGACGCGTATGACGGCAATGTCACGGGCTTCGCGATCGACCATCGCAAGGTCGCACCGGGGACGATCTTCGGGGCGTTCGAGGGCGCCCGCGTCAATGGCGAGGACTATATCGCCGACGCGATCCGCTCGGGCGCAATCGGCATCGTCGCGCGACCGGGCCTCGCGGTTGAGGGCGCGGCGTACATCGCCGACGAGACCCCGCGCGAACGGTTCGCACAGCTCGCGGCGACGTTCTTTGCGCCCTTTCCCGCGACGACGGTCGCGATCACGGGCACGAACGGCAAGACCAGCTGCGTCGAGATGACCCGCCAATTGTGGCGGATGGCCGGCCATCATGCCGCGTCAATCGGGACGCTGGGCGTCACGACCGCCGACGAACGCGTCACCACCGGCCTCACGACGCCCGACGTCGTCACCTTCCTGTCGAATGTCGCCGGGCTCGAGCGCGAAGGCGTGACGCATCTCGCCTTCGAGGCGTCGAGCCACGGGCTGACCCAGTATCGGACCGAGGGACTGCCCGTAACAGCAGCCGCCTTCACCAATCTCAGCCGTGATCATCTCGATTATCACGGCGACATGGCGGCCTATTTCACCGCCAAGATCCGGCTGTTTTCGGAAGTACTGGGGCCGGATGGAGCGGCGGTGGTGTGGGCGGATGATCCGCAGGCGGCGCGCGTCATCGACCTCGCGCGGGAGCGGGGCAACCGGCTCGTGACCGTCGGCACGCGCGGCGATACGCTGCGGCTGGTCGATCGCGATCCGACATTGCTGGGGCAGGGGCTGACAATCGAGGCGGGGGGCCAGACCTACCGCGTGACGCTGCCGCTGATCGGCGGATATCAGGCAGCGAACGCGCTGGTGTCGGCGGGACTGGTGATCGCGACCGGGGGCGATATAGCGACGACCATCGCCAATCTGGCGCGGTTGCAGCCCGTGCGCGGGCGGCTCGAGCGTGCGGTCATCGCGCGCTCGGGTGCGCCGGTCTATGTCGATTATGCGCATACCCCCGACGCGCTGGAGGCGGCGATCGCCGCGCTCAAGCCGCATGCGGGCGGCCGGCTGATCGTCGTGTTCGGCGCGGGCGGCGACCGCGATACCGGCAAGCGCGAGACGATGGGGCAGGTCGCGATGCATTACGCCGACCGCGTGATCGTCACCGACGACAATCCGCGTACCGAGGATCCCGCCGCGATCCGCCGCGACGTGCTGAAGGGCGCACCCGGCGCGATCGAGATCGGCGACCGGCGCGCGGCGATCCAGGCGGCGATCGACGAGGCGGGCAGCGACGACATCGTGCTGATCGCCGGCAAGGGGCATGAACAGGGCCAGATCGTCGGCGACATGGTGCTGCCGTTCGACGACGTCGGCGTCGCGCGCGAGTGTGCGGCATGAGCACTGCGGTGCCCCTGTGGACGTCCGCCGAGATCGCTGCGGCGACCGGCGGGGTCGCCTCGGCCGAATTTGCCGTGACGGGCGTCGCGTTCGATTCGCGCGAGGTCGGTCCGGGCGACCTGTTCGTCGCGATGAAGGGCGAGGCGAGCGACGGCCATCTGTATCTCGACCAGGCGTTCGCGCAGGGCGCCGCGGGGGCGATCGTCTCCGAACCCTGCGCGCATCCGCATGTGCTGGTCGCCGACAGCTTCACGGCCTTGCAGATGCTCGGGCGCGCAAGCCGGGCGCGCAGCGGCGCGACGATCATCGGCGTAACCGGATCGGTCGGCAAGACGAGCGCGAAGGAGGCACTGTTCGCGGCGCTCGATCGCGGCGCGCCGGGGGCGGTGCATCGTTCGGTCAAGAGCTACAACAACCATACCGGCGTCCCGCTGAGCCTTGCACGGATGCCGCGCGACGCGCGTTTCGGCGTGTTCGAGATGGGGATGAACCATGCGGGTGAGCTGGCCGCGCTGACGCAGATGGTCCGTCCGCATATCGCCGTGGTGACCGCGATCGCGCCGGCGCATACCGAATTCTTCCGCGACGAAAGCGCGATCGCCGACGCCAAGGGCGAGATCTTCGCCGGGCTCGAGCCGGACGGCGTTGCGATCATCCCCTTCGACAGCCCGCATCGCGACCGGCTGACCGCGGCGGCGACGCCGCATGCGGCGCGGATCGTGACCTTCGGTATCGCGAAGGGTGCCGATGTCCGCGCGATCGAGACGGTCCGGCTGGCGACCGGCGCGACATTCGTGACGGTCCAGCAGGACGGCCGCGAGCTGAGCTTCACGATGGCGCAGCCGGGGATGCACTGGGTTTCGAACGCGCTGGCGGTGGTCGCGTGCGTCGAGGCGGCGGGCGCGGATCTCGGGCTGGCGGGACTGGCGCTCGCCGAACTCGGCGGGCTGCAGGGACGCGGTGCGCGGTTCATGACGACGCTGGCGGACGGGCAGGCGCTCGTGATCGACGAAAGCTATAATGCGAACCCCGCGTCGATGCGCGCGACGCTGGCCGTGCTGGCCAAGGAGCCGGGGCGGCATGTCGCGCTGCTCGGAGAGATGCGCGAGCTGGGCGCGGCGTCGGCGGACTATCATGCCGGGCTTGCCGAGCCGATCGTCGCGGCAAACGTCGAAATGGCGCTGCTGGTCGGTGAAGCGATGGCGCCGCTTGCGCAAGCGCTTGAGGGTAAAGTCGAAACCGTCCATGTGGGCGACGCTGCGGCCGCGCTGACGTCGTTACGGACGATCCTGGCGCCGGGCGATGCGGTTCTCATCAAGGGATCGAACGGTGTAGGGCTCGCGCGGGTCGTGACGAGTCTCGGGGGCGGGAAGACGTAAATGCTGTACTGGATCGCCGCACATCTGGGTTTCCCGGGAATATTGAACCTGCTCCGCTATCAATCGACGCGGACGGGCGGGGCGGTCGCGACTGCGCTGATCATCGGCCTGATCATCGGGCCACGCTTCATCGGCTGGCTGCGCGTGCGTCAGGGCAAGGGCCAGCCGATCCGCGCCGACGGCCCGCAGACGCATCTCGCCAAGCGCGGTACGCCGACGATGGGCGGGCTGATGATCCTGACCAGCATGACGCTGGCGATCCTGCTCTGGATGGACCTGAGCAACCCCTATGTCTGGTCGTGTCTGTTCGTGACACTGGGGTTCGGCACGATCGGGTTCATGGATGATTACGACAAGGTGCGGAAGGCGAGCACCGCGGGCATTTCGGGACGGACGCGGCTGTTGCTCGAATTCGCGATCGCCGGGATCGCCGCAACGATCATCATGTCGCAGAACGGGCCGCATCTGTACCTGCCGTTCACGTCGCGCATGTATATCGATCTCGGCTGGTTCTTCCCCGTCTTCGCCGCCTTCACGATCGTGTCGTTCGGCAATGCCGTGAACCTGACCGACGGGCTCGACGGACTGGCGACGATGCCGGTGATCATCGCGAGCGTGGCGTTCATGGTCATCGTCTATCTCGCGGGCAATGTGAAGTTCGCCGACTATCTCGGCATCCCGCACGTTCCCGGCGCGGGCGAGCTGGCCATTTTCTGCGGTGCGGTCGTCGGGGGCGGTCTGGCGTTCCTGTGGTTCAATGCGCCGCCCGCCGCGGTGTTCATGGGTGACACCGGCAGCCTCGCGCTCGGTGGCGCGCTCGGCACCATCGCCGTCGTCGCGCATCACGAGATCGTGCTCGGGATCATCGGCGGGCTGTTCGTCGCCGAGGCGATGAGCGTGATCATCCAGGTGTTCTTCTACAAGCGGACCGGCAAGCGGGTGTTCCGGATGGCGCCGATCCACCATCATTTCGAACAGCTCGGCTGGAGCGAGCCGACCGTCGTGATCCGCTTCTGGATCATCGCGCTGGTCCTGGCGCTGGTCGGCCTGTCGACGTTGAAGCTGCGGTGACCGTCGCCAAGGCCTGGCGCGGAAAACGCTTTGCGGTGCTGGGGCTGGCGCGGTCGGGTGCGGCGACCGTCCAGGCGCTGGTGGCCGGCGGCGCGAGCGTGGTCGCGTGGGACTCCGACGAAACGAAGCGCGAGGCTCTCGCCGAGAGCATTCAAGACCTGTCGGTCACCCTCGATGACGTGAATCTCCAGTTTGATCCGTTGGACGACCTAGCGGCGTTCGACGCGCTCGTCGTTTCGCCGGGGGTGCCGCTCAACACGCATCCGCTCGCCGCGGCCGCGCGTGCGGCGGGCGTTCCCGTCATCGGCGACATCGAACTCTTTGCGCAGGCCCGCGCCGACCTGCCGCGCCACAAGGTCGTCGGGATCACGGGCACGAACGGCAAGTCGACCACCACCGCGCTCGTGCATCATATCCTGCGGACCGCGGGCGTGCCGACGCTGATGGGGGGCAATATCGGGCTGCCGATCCTCGGGCAGGATCCACTGCCCGAGGGCGGGGTCTATGTGCTCGAGCTGTCGAGCTATCAGATCGACCTGACGCAGACGCTCGACTGCGACGTCGCGGTGCTGCTCAACATTACCCCCGACCATCTCGATCGCTATGACGGCTTTGCCGGGTACGCGGCGTCGAAGGCGCGGCTGTTCGCGATGCAGACGGCGCTGCATCTCGCGATCGTCGACCACGGCGCAGAAGCGGAGCATCGTCTTCTGGGTGATGCGCCCGCTGACCTTCCGGTCGAGTTCATCGACCATATCGACATCGGCGACCAGGCCGGCTGGCCGTCGCTCCAGGGGCCGCACAACGCGCTGAACGCGCGTGCCGCCGTGGGGGTCGCGCGCGCGCTCGGTGTGAGCGAGGTCGATATCGATCGCGGGCTGGTCAGCTTCACCGGCCTGCCGCACCGCATGCAGCAGATCGCCTCCTATGACGGCGTCGCCTATGTCGACGACAGCAAGGCGACCAATCCGGAGAGCGCGGCTCCCGCGCTGGCTGCGTTCGAGCGGGTCCACTGGATCGTCGGCGGGCGCGCGAAGGGGGACGACCTCGATGCGTGCAGGCCCGGCTTCGGCCATGTCGTGCACGCCTATACGATCGGCGAGGCCGGGCCGCGGTTCGCCGAGATCCTGGCCGGGTCAATGCCGGTCGATCATGTCGGCACGCTCGACGCGGCCGTCCGCAGCGCGGCGGCCAATGCCCGGCCCGGCGACACGATCCTGTTGTCCCCGGCCTGTGCGAGCTTCGACCAGTTCGCCGATTACGAAGCGCGCGGCGCGGCCTTCCGCGCGGCGGTCGAGTCGTTGGCATGAGCGATATGCGGACACCGATGATGAGCGCAGGGCACAAGACCGGGATCGTCGCGAAGATGAAGCGGCGCGGCGGGCGTGGCGATCAGTCGCCGCTCGGCACGTGGTTCTGGGATATCGACCGGATGCTGCTGCTGCTGACGCTGTTCCTGATCGCGATCGGGCTGATCGCGGTGGCCGCGGCGTCGCCAGCGACCGCGGTGCGCTATTCGGGCGAGCATCACAAACTGACGCCGCTCTATTATTTCTGGCGTCAGCTGATGTGGGTCGGCGTCTCGATGCCGGTGCTGTTCGGGGTGTCGATGATGCCCGTCGCAATGGCGCGGCGCATGGCGCTGACCGCGGCGGCGGTGCTGCTGCTGATCCTCGCGGTGACCCCGTTCGTCGGATCCGAGGTCAACGGTGCACGCCGCTGGATCGGCTATGGCTTTGCGCAGTTCCAGCCGTCCGAGTTCTTGAAGCCGGTCTTCATCGTCACCGTCGCCTGGCTCCTGTCGTTGCGCGCGAAGGATCCCGAACTGCCGACCGTTCTCATCACCGGTGGGCTGACCGGCACGATCGCAGTCATGCTGATGCTGCAACCCGATTTCGGCCAGACGATCATCTATTGCACCGTGTGGATGGCGTTGCTGATGATCGCGGGGACACCGATGCGCGTGATGGCGGGCCTCGTCGGCTGCGTGCCGGTCGGGCTGGTGGCCGCCTATATGTTCTACGGCACGGCGCGGTCGCGGATCGACGCGTTCTTGTTCCCGGGAATCGAGGGCGAGGGCGCGTCGGATCATTTCCAGACCAATGCCGCGCACAACACGCTGACCGCGGGCGGCTGGACCGGTACGGGCCCCGGCGGCGGCATCGCCAAGTTTGGGCTGCCCGAGGCGCATACCGATTACATCTTCTCGGTGATCGGCGAGGAATTCGGGCTGATCGCCTGTTCGGTGATTGCGGTGATCTTCCTTGCGATCGTCGTGCGCGTGTTCGTCAAGCTGCTGGACGAACAGGACGAATTCAAGCTTCTGGCCTCGGCCGGGCTGGCGACGCAGTTCGGCGCACAGGCGCTGGTCAGCATGGCGGTGAACACCGGGCTCGCACCGTCCAAGGGCATGACGCTGCCGTTCATCAGCTATGGCGGGTCGTCGATGATCGCCTTGTCGGTCGGCATGGGGTTGCTGCTGGCGTTTACCCGGCGCAATCCGTTTCTCACGCGGAGCCCCTATGTCGTCCGCTGGAGTGGTGGATGACTGTGAATCAACGTCCCCGGCATTTCGTGCTCGCGGCAGGCGGGACCGGCGGTCACATGGTGCCGGCGGCGGCGCTTGCCGCTGAGCTGACGAGGCGCGGTCATCGCGTCGCGCTGGTCAGCGACGAGCGCGGCGTGCGGTTCCCCGGATTGTTCGAGGGAATCCAGACGCATGTCCTTCCCGCCGGGCGCTTCACCGGCGGACCGCTGGGCTGGGCCAAGGCGACCCGATCGATGTGGCGCGGGCGGATGATGGCACGCGAACTCTATCGCACGTTCAAGCCGGCGGCGGTGATTGGCTTTGGCGGCTATCCCGCGCTGCCCGCGCTGCTGGCGGCGTTCGCGAATCGGATCCCGACCGCGGTGCACGAGCAGAATGCGGTGCTGGGGCGGGTGAACCGGCTCGTAGCGCGCCGCGTCGACGCGATCGCGACCTCGTCCGAACCGACCGAACGGCTCGCGTCCGGGCTCCTCGCCAAGACGCATCTCGTCGGCAATCCGGTGCGCGAGGCGGTACTCGCGCTACGCGCCAGGCCCTATCCGCTGCTCGAGGAGGATGGCATCTTCCGCGTGCTCGTGACCGGTGGCAGCCAGGGCGCGAGCATCCTGTCTCAGGTCGTCCCCGATGGTCTGGCAATGCTGCCGGTGACGTTCCGGCGGCGGCTGCAGGTCACGCACCAGGCGCGGATCGAGGATATTGACGCCGTGCGCGCGCAATATGCCGAGCATCACATCCCGGCCGAGCTCGCCACCTATCTGCCCGACATGCCCGAACAGCTTGCCTGGGCGCATCTGGTGATCGCGCGCGCGGGCGCCTCGACGATCGCGGAGCTGACCGCGGCGGGGCGGCCGGCGATCCTGGTGCCGTTGCCGGGCGCGACTGACGATCACCAGACCGTCAACGCGCGCGAGATCACCCGCGCCGGCGGCGCGCGGACGATCCGGCAGGGCGACTTCACCGCGGTCGAACTCGCCAAGCAGATGCAGAAGCTCGGGCTCGACCCGGCCGCATTGCAGAACGCCGCGGGACGCGCGCGCAGTTGCGGACGGCCCAATGCCGCGAGCGATCTGGCCGATCTGGTCGAAAGCCTCGATGCGCCGGTGTCGCGACTGCCGGTCGGGCGCCCATCCAAGCCAAAGGTACAATTTGCATGAAGGGTGTAGCGACCGATATCGGCACGATCCATTTCGTCGGCATCGGCGGGATCGGCATGTCGGGCATCGCCGAGGTGATGAAGAATCTCGGCTACCGCGTGCAGGGGTCCGACGTGGCCGAGGGCTATGTCGTGCAGGGCCTGCGCGACAAGGGCATTCCGGTCGCGATCGGCCATGCTGCGGAGAATATCGGTGACGCGGCGGTGGTGGTCGTCTCGACCGCGATCGTTCGGTCTAACCCCGAAGTCGAGGCGGCGCTCAACGCGCGCGTGCCCGTGGTGCGGCGTGCGGAGATGCTGGCCGAGCTGATGCGGCTGAAGTCGACCGTCGCGGTTGCCGGCACGCACGGCAAGACCACGACGACGTCGATGGTCGCCGCGCTGCTCGATGCGGGCGGGGTCGATCCGACCGTGATCAATGGCGGCATCATCAACAGCTACGGATCGAACGCGCGACTGGGTGCGAGCGACTGGATGGTGGTCGAGGCGGACGAGAGCGACGGCAGCTTCCTGCGGCTCGACGGGACGATCGCGGTCGTCACCAACATCGATCCCGAGCATCTCGATCATTACGGATCGTTCGACGCGGTGAAGGATGCGTTCGTCGAGTTTGTCGAGAACGTGCCCTTCTATGGCGCGGCCTTGTTGTGCCTCGATCATCCCGAGGTGCAGGGGATCCTGCCGCGCGTGCGCGATCGGCGGATCGTGACCTACGGCTTCTCGGCGCAGGCGGATGTCCGCGGCGTCGAGGTGACGCCGATCCCGGGCGGCAATCGCTTCGATTGCGTGGTGCGGACTCGCGACGGTGCGACGCGGACGATTGCGGGGATCGAGATGCCGATGCCCGGGCGGCACAATGTCCAGAACGCGCTGGCCGCGATCGGCGTCGCGCTGGAACTGGGGATCGAGGATGCGACGATCCAGCAGGGCTTTGCCAAGTTCGGCGGCGTGAAGCGGCGCTTCACCAAGGTGGGCGAGGTTCCGGTCGAGGGTGGCGGTGTCGCGATCATCGACGATTACGGGCATCACCCGGTCGAGATCCGCGCGGTGCTGGCCGCCGCGCGCGAGGGCGCGAAGGGGCGCGTGATCGCGGTCGTGCAGCCGCATCGCTATTCACGGCTCGGCAATCTGATGGAGGATTTCCAGACCGCGTTCAACGACGCGGACCGGGTGCTGGTGACGCCGGTCTATGCGGCGGGCGAGACGCCGGTCGAGGGCGTCGATGCGGCGGCTCTGGTCGAGGGGCTGAAGCGGCGCGGCCACCGGTTTGCGGGCGTGGTCGCGGATGCGAATGCACTGGCGGCCGAGCTGGCGGCGACGATCGAGGCGGATGACATGGTCGTCTGCCTCGGCGCGGGCGACATCACGAAATGGGCGGCCGGGCTGGCCGATGCGATCGCGGTCGAGCGTTCGAAGGTGCCGGCGTGAACGCTGCGACACCTTGCGTCCCCGCGAATGCGGCGACCCAGACTGGGTTCCCGCCTTCGCGGGAGACCATCAGGGGGAGCGTCGAGGCCGGTGGGTCGCTTGCGGACTTCATCTGGTTTCGTACCGGCGGGCCTGCCGAATGGCTTGTGCGGCCGGCAGATGTCGAGGATCTGGCCAGGTTGTTGAAGACCCTCGATCCGTCGACGCCGGTCCTGCCAGTCGGCGTCGGCTCCAACCTGATCGTGCGAGACGGCGGTGTGCCTGGGGTCGTGGTGCGGCTGCCCAAGGCAATGGCGAAGGTGGCGGTTCAGGACGGTCGCGTTCGCGCAGGGGCGGGGGCGATGGGGATTACCGTCGCCAGCGCTGCGCGCGATGCGGGGATCGCCGGGCTGGAGTTCCTGCGCGGGATCCCGGGGACGGTCGGCGGTGCGGTGCGGATGAACGCGGGGGCCTATGGGCGCGACGTCAGCGATATCCTGATCGAGGCCACCGTCGTCACGCGCGACGGGGCGGTCGAGACCTGGCCGGCGGCGCGGTTCGGCTATGTGTACCGGCATTCGGACCTGCCCGCGGGTGCGGTGGTGGTCGAGGCGGTGTTTTCGGGCACACCCGGCGAGCCTAGCGTTATCGGGGCCGAAATGGACCGGATCGCCGCCGAGCGCGAGGCGTCGCAGCCGTTGCGGTCGCGCACCGGCGGCTCGACGTTCAAGAATCCCGAGGGGCACAAGGCCTGGGCGCTGATCGACGCCGCCGGGTGCCGCGGGCTGACTCGCGGCGACGCGCAGGTCAGCGAGAAGCATTGCAATTTCCTGCTGAACCTCGGGTCCGCGTCGAGCGCGGAGATCGAGGCGCTGGGCGAAGAGGTACGGACCAAGGTGAAGGCGCATTCTGGAGTGACGTTGGAATGGGAAATCCAGCGGGTCGGGGTGGCGAAATGAGCGGCGCTCTTCACATCGCCGTGCTGATGGGCGGCTGGTCGGCGGAGCGTGAGGTCTCGCTGATGTCGGGCAATGGCTGCGCCGATGCGCTCGAATCGCTCGGTCACCGCGTCACGCGGATCGACATGGGGCGCGACGTCGCCGCCCGGCTCGCGGAAGCCAGGCCTGATCTCGTGTTCAACGCGCTGCACGGGACGCCCGGCGAGGATGGCTCGGTGCAGGGGCTGCTCGACCTGATGGGGTTGCGCTATACGCATTCGGGGCTTGCGACCTCGGTGATCGCGATCGACAAGGTGCTAACCAAGCTGCTGCTCGTCCCGGCCGGTGTACCGATGCCGGGTGGGCGGATCGTCCGGTCGGTCGACCTGTTCGAGGGGGATCCGATGGCACGCCCCTATGTGCTCAAGCCCGTCAACGAGGGGTCGTCGGTCGGCGTGGCGATCGTCACCGACAGCGGCAATTACGGCAATCCGATCGCCCGCGACGCGGTCGGGCCGTGGATCGACTTCGACGAACTGCTCGCCGAGCCCTATATCCGCGGGCGCGAGCTGACGACCGCGGTGCTGGGCGGTCGCGCGCTCGGCGTCACCGAACTCAAGCCCAAGAGCGGCTGGTATGATTACGACGCGAAATATACCGACGGGATGACCGAGCATGTCTGCCCGGCGGACATTCCCGACGAGATCGCCGACGCCTGCAAGAGCCTCGCGCTCGAGGCGCACCGGTTGCTCGGCTGCAACGGCGCATCGCGCTCCGACTTCCGCTGGGACGACGAGCGCGGGGTCGACGGGCTGTTCCTGCTCGAGGTCAACACGCAGCCGGGCATGACCCCGCTCAGCCTCGTGCCTGAACAGGCGCGGCACATCGGCATGAGCTATGCCGAGCTCGTCCAGGCGATCGTCGACGAGGCGCTGTCGGATCATCCGCTCGCGCCGGGCGGGGCGCCATGAGCCGGACGATCAAGCGCGGCCCGCCACCCAAGCGGCCCGCCCCGCGGCGCAAGGTCGCCGTCAAGAAGGTGTCGGTGCTTGACCGGCTGGTCGGGATGCTCCCGGTCAGCGAGGAAACGCTGAAGAAGATCGCGACCTGGTCGATCCTCGGCGCGGGCGGCGCGGTCGTGATCGCGGCGGCGACCTGGATCGGCATCCCCGGCATGATCGGCGGCGCGATGGCCGAAGGCGCCGGGCGCGCAGGGTTCAAGGTCGACCAGATCGAGGTCACCGGCCTGAAACGGATGGACCGCATGTCGGTCTATGCGGTCGCGCTCGATCAGCAGAGCCGCGCGATGCCGCTCGTCGATCTCGAGGCGGTGCGCCAGAAATTGCTGCGCTATGGCTGGATCGCGGACGCGCATGTCTCGCGGCGGCTGCCCGATACTTTGCTGGTCGACATCGTCGAGCGCACGCCCGCGGCGGTGTGGCAGGACAATGGCAATCTGACGCTGATCGATGCGTCGGGCGTACTCCTGGAACCGGTGCAGCCCGATGCGATTCCGAACCTGCCGCTGGTGATCGGGCCCGGCGCGGACCGGCAGGAGGCGTCCTACCAGGCGCTGCTCGCCGCCGCCCCCGCGCTCAAACCGCGGGTGAAGGCGGCGACCTGGGTCGGCAACCGGCGCTGGGACCTGACCTTCGAGAGCGGCGAGACGCTGGCATTGCCCGAGGACGGGGCGCCGCGTGCGCTGGTGAAGTTTGCCGAGCTCGATGGCGCACGGCCGCTGCTCGGGCGTGGCTGGATCCGCTTCGACATGCGCGACCCGACCAAGCTGGTCGCGCGCAAGCCGGGTGCGAGCCTGGCGCACAGCGTCGACGTGCCCGCGCCGGTATCCAGCGAGCCACAGACGACTATACCGTCGCAGACGGCGGACGCGAACGTAACGGGCGGGGAGGGATGACATGGCGAAGGTGGCACCGGAAGGGCTGATCACGGCGCTTGATATCGGGTCGTCGAAGGTTTCGGCGATGATCGTGCAAAAGGGGGATGGCGGCGAACTGATCGTGCTCGGCACCGGCCAGCGCGAGAGCCGCGGCGTCAAGCGCGGCTATATCGCCGACATGGCGACGACCGAGGCGGCGGTGCGCGAAGCGGTCGAGCAGGCCGAGCGGATTGCGGGCATCAATATCGAGAATGTCTGGGTCGGCTTCTCGGCCGGCGGGCTCGTGTCCGACGTCGCCGAGGTCGAGTTCGAACTGGGCGGCCACCGCGTCGAGCAGCAGGATATCGATGCGTTGCTCGCGGCGGGGCGCAACTCGATCGATCCGCAGGGGCGGATGGTGCTGCACGCGCAGCCCGCGCTCTATACGCTCGACGGGCTGACGGGCGTAAAGACGCCGCTCGGGCTGCATGCCGACCGGCTTGGCGTGCATATCCATGTCGTGGCCGCAGACGGATCGCCGGTCCGCAATCTCGATCTGTGCGTGCGTTCGGCGCATCTCGAGGTGAAGTCGATCATCGCCTCGCCGGTCGCGACCGGACTCGCGTGCCTGAGCGACGAGGAGCGCGAGCTGGGCGTCGCGCTGGTCGAGATGGGGGCGGGGATCACCAATGTCTCGCTGTTCGCGGGCGGCATGCTCGTCGGACTGACCTCGATCCCGATCGGCGCCCAGGACATCACCGACGACATCGCCAGCGCGTTCGGCACGCGGCGGCAGAATGCCGAGCGGATGAAGTGTTTCCACGGTTCGGCCAATGCCTCCCCCCGCGACAATCACGACATGATCCCGGTCATGCCGATCTCGGCCGAGGACGGCGCGGGCGAGGGCGCGCAGATCACCAAGGCGCAGCTGATCAGCGTCATCCGCCAGCGCCTCGAACATCAGATGAGCGAGGTGCGCAATGCGCTGAGCACGCTCAAGTTCGAGGGGCCGGTGGGGCGCCAGGTTGTGCTGACCGGCGGCGGCGCGGAGCTGAAGGGCATTGCCGATTATGCGCAACAGGCGCTGGGGCGGTCGGTCCGGATCGGCCGACCGCGCGGATTGACCGCTCTGCCCGAGGCGCATGGCGGACCGGCCTTTGCGACGCTAGCGGGGTTGGCCTTCTATGCGGCGACCGATCCGATCGACCTGCGCGGTATTGCACCGCAGCGGACGATCGTTCACCGGCCGAAGGGAATCGGCATGGTCCGCAAGTTGATTCAGGCGGCACGCGCGAATTATTGAGAGTTTCGAAACGGCTGACGCTATTTCGGCTGGAACAGCCGGTAGCGTTGGTGCACACAGGTTAATCAGGGGCCCGGCCGTAGCGTATCACCGGGATGGGCGGAGAAGCAGGCGATGAGCATCGAATTTCTGAGTCCCGAAGTGGACGAGCTGGCCCCCCGCATCGCGGTGATCGGGGTCGGTGGCGCGGGCGGTAACGCGATCGCGAACATGATGAGGGCCGACGTCCAGGGCGTCGACTTCCTCGTCGCCAATACCGACGCGCAGGCGCTCAAGCAGTCGACCGCGCCGCAGCGGATCCAGCTGGGCACCAAGATCACGCAGGGCCTTGGTGCCGGCAGCCGTCCCGAGATCGGCCGCGCGGCCGCCGAGGAGACGATCGACCAGCTCGCCAAGATGCTCGAAGGCGCGCACATGTGCTTCATCACCGCCGGCATGGGCGGCGGCACCGGCACGGGTGCCGCCCCGGTCATTGCCAAGGCGGCGCGCGACATGGGCATCCTGACCGTCGGCGTGGTCACCAAGCCGTTTGCGTTCGAGGGCAATCGTCGCGCCAAGTCGGCCGATGGCGGCATCGAGGAACTGCAGAAGTACGTCGACACGCTGATCGTCATTCCGAACCAGAACCTGTTCCTCATCGCCAATGCGAACACGACCTTCAAGGAAGCGTTCTCGATGGCGGACGAGGTCCTCCAGCAGGGCGTCCGCAGCATTACCGACCTGATGGTCATGCCCGGCCTCATCAACCTCGATTTCGCCGACGTCCGTTCGGTGATGCAGGAAATGGGCAAGGCGATGATGGGCACCGGCGAGGCGAGCGGCGACAACCGCGCGCTCGAGGCGGCGCAGAAGGCGATCTCGAACCCGCTGCTCGACGGCGTCAGCATGCAGGGTGCCAAGGGCGTGATCATCTCGATCACCGGCGGCGACGACATGCGCCTGCTCGAAGTCGACGAAGCCGCGAATCACATTCGCGACCTGGTCGATCCCGATGCCAACATCATCTGGGGTTCGGCGTTCAACCAGGAGCTGGAAGGCAAGATCCGCGTCTCGGTCGTCGCGACCGGGATCGATGCGGACGCCAAGCCCGCCGTCGCGCCCGAGCCGACGCGCTCGTTCAGCTTCGGAATGGGACGGAAGAACGACGAATCGACGTCGTTCCGTCCGAGCGAGCCCGCAGCACCGACCGGCACGACTGGCACGGGCGACGAGCCGCTCGACCTGTCGAGCGCGGACGCGGTACAGTCCGGCACCACCGACGAGGAACTCGTCCTGGGCCAGGACAAGATGGTCCCCGCCGCACCGGCCGCACCGCAGTCCTATGCCCCCGCGCCGACACAGGCTGCGCCTGCACCCGCCCCGGTGCAGCCGCCGGTCCAGGCTCAGCCTGCGCCGCAGCCGACCGCGCGTACGCCCCAGGCGCCTGCCTATCAGGCTCCGCCGCGCTCCTACGCGGACGATCGTTATGCCGCTCCCACGCCCGCGGCCCCCGCGCCGATGCCGGCTGCGGACGAGGGTGGTGCACGCCGTCGCTGGCTCGCTCCGGGTGCGGAAGCTGCGCCCGAAGCCGCCACACCGGCGACGCCGCGCGTCAAGCTCGGTGGTACGCTGTTCGAGCGCATGTCAAATGCGGCGCGCGGCGCGGCCAAGGAAGACGGCGAGGCGGCCCCGACCGATCCGCTCGACATTCCGCGCTTCCTGCACCGCCAGAACAACCAGTAACGGCCTGCACAAAGGGGCGCGCCGGTTCGTCGCCGGCGCGCCCCGTCCTGGCGCGTAGCGCGCTGCGACATGTTGCCCGTTCCCGCGCGCTCGGGTCTAGCTACGGGCACCCATGATCTTCCCGACCCATCATCTCCTGACCGCGGCGCTCGCGCTGGTTCTGGTCACCGCCCCGAGCGGCGCGCGGGCGCAGGAAGTCGTCCAGCCCCTGCCCGGAACGACCGACGCGGATCGTCTCGGCGATACGATGCGGCAGCTCGCGTCAAACCCCCGCAACGTCGATGCGCTGGTACGCGCGGGAGATCTGTCGATCGGGCTCGGTGATGTGAGCGGTGCCGCGGCACTGTTCGCGCGCGCCGAGAAGGTCGATCCGCGCAACGGCCGGGTGAAGGCCGGTATGGCCTCGATCCTGGTCCGCTCCGAGCGACCGGGCGAGGCGCTGCGCTATTTCGCGCAGGCCGAGGCGTTCGGGCTCCAGCCGCGCTATTATGCCGCGGATCGTGGGCTGGCCTATGACCTGATCGGCGAACAGGATCGGGCCCAGCGCGACTATCGTGTCGCGTTGCGCGATGCCCCCGATGACGAGACTGTCCGGCGTTACGCCCTGTCACTTGGCATATCCGGCAAGCGTGATCTGGCACTGCAGCAGCTCGACCCGCTGGTCCTCAAGAAGGACCGCGGGGCGTGGCGTGCGCGTGCGTTCATCCTGGCGATGAACAATGACGTGCGCGGCGCAGAGACGATCGTCACGACGATGATGCCCGGGGCTGCGGCGCGCGGTCTGCAGCCCTTCTTCCAGCGTCTGCCGTTGCTTGCCCCGGCAGATCGCGCCTTTGCAGTACATTTCGGCGAAGTGCATGCGACGCCGCAACGGATCGCCGATGCGCGGATGACGCCCGTCCTGCCGCAACTGGGTGCAGATCCGACCGCGCCGGTGATGCTCGCGGCGGCCGAGCCGCAGCCCGCATCTCAGCCGACGGGCCGTGCCAAGGCAGCCGCCGATCGATCGGCTACCCGCCGCGACAAGACCGCACGGTCGGGTCGCGTCGAAGTCGCCGCTGTGACGCCGACGCCGACTCCGGCGCCAAAGCCTTCGCCCGTCCGCCCGGCGGCAACCGTGCAGGCGTCCGCACCGATGGTCATGGTCCAGCCGCTGCCCAAGCCACCGGCGGTGCTGGCATCGACGCAGCCGGTCCAGCGGCCGGCCGGTCCTGCAGCCGCCACGACGCTCGCACCGTCCGCGCCGACATCGACCTTCGTCCAGCCCCTGCCGGCCCGGACGACGTCGGTCGCGGCGGCGGACGCGAACCGGGTCTCGCAGGCGAGCGTGGCGGCGTCTTCGCCGGCCCGCGTACCCGATACGCCCGGTGCGCTGCCCTCTGCGATCGTCGCGCAGATGGCGGCGTTGCCGACCGCTTCAGCAACGACCGCCGGAACGACGCCGCCGGTGATGCCGCGGACCACGACGGCCCCGGTCACGGTGTCGTCGGCTGTCCCAACCACGCCAGCGGCGGCGGGTGTCGCCGCTACAACGCTTCCGGCGACGCCCGCCGCCGTCGCGCCCGGCATCGGGTCGACCCCGACGCAGGTCGCGGTCGCCGCCACGCCTGCTCCGACCGGGCGGACCATCCCCGTCAGCGAAGATTCGATCCTCGCACGAATCATTGCCGGGCTGTCGATCCCTGCTTCCGAACTCGGTGTCGCGCCGATCGCTCGGGCTGCACCCGTGGTGCCGGCGAGTCCTTCCGGGGTCGGCGCGGGCGACGACGCCGGCGCTCGTGCTCTCGCCGACGCGAAGGCCAAGGCGGAGCGCGATACCGCCGCCGAGGCGGAGGCGCTTGCCGCGACCCGGCTCGCCGAGGCGAAGGCGGCGCGCGCGAAGCTGGCGGCGGACAAGAAGATCGCCGACCGCAAGGCGATCGCCGACAAGAAGCTCGCCGCCGAAAAGAAGGCCGCCGCCGAGAAGAAGGCGATCGCCGACAAGGCAGCGGCAGAGGAGAAGCGGATCGTGCGCGCCAACCCCGAGCGCATCTGGGTCCAGGTGTCGACCGGCGCGACCGAGGGTGACCTGCCCAAGGCGTGGAAGGGCGTGAAGGCGAAGGCGCCGACCGTCGTCGGAACGCGCGGCGGCTGGACGGCGCCGTGGGGCGCAACGAACCGCGTGCTGGCAGGGCCGTTCAAGACCGCCGCGGAGGCGCGGACCTTCGTCAATGCGCTTGCCAAGGAGGGCGTCTCGACCTTCTCCTTCACCAGCGATGCCGGTCAGGTCGTCACGAAATTGCCCGCCAAGTGAGCGCGCGTGCGCCTTGGGCCTCGGACCCAGCGCGGAGCAAAGGTCGGCTTCACGAGGAACAGAACGGGACCGTCCGCGGCCCACGTGACGCGTTCCAGCGTGACCGTGACCGGATCATCCATTCGATCAGCTTCCGCCGGCTGCGCCACAAGACACAGGTCTTCATGGCGCCCGACGGCGATCATTTTCGCGTCAGGCTGACCCATAGTCTCGAGGTCGCGCAGATCGGCCGTGCGGTCGCCCGCACGCTCGCGCTCAACGAGGATCTGACGGAGGCGCTGTGCCTCGCGCATGACATCGGCCATCCGCCCTTCGGTCATGCCGGCGAGGATGCGCTGAAGATCGCGCTGACCGGGCAGGGCGGGTTCGACCATAATGGCCATACGCTGCGGACGCTCACGGAGATCGAGCGCCCCTATCCGCGCTGGAACGGGCTGAACCTGACCTGGGAAACGCTCGAGGGGCTGGCCAAGCATAACGGGCCGGTCCGCCACCCCGGCTGGGCGCTGCGCGTGGCGGATTCGGCGTTCGATCTTGCGCTCACGAGCTTCTCGTCGCTCGAGGCACAGGTCGCGGCGATCGCCGACGACATCGCCTATGACAATCACGACATTGACGACGGGCTGCGCGCGGGATTGCTGACGCTCGACCAGCTGATGGCGGTCCCGCTGATCGCGCGCGGCTGGGACGATACCTGCGCACGCTTCCCCGATGTCGAGCCGAAGCGGCTGATGGGGGAACTGGTGCGCTCGCAGATCGGCACGATGGCAAACGACCTGATCGCCGAAACGCGTCGCCGGATCGCGGCGAGCGGTGTCACCAGCGTCGAGGACGTGCGCGACGCGGGCGAATGCCTTGTCGGGTTTTCCGATGCGATGCGCGAGGAGGAGCGCGATCTGAAGCGGTTCATGTACGCGAACCTCTATCATCATCCGCGCCAGATCGCAGCGGCGGATGCCGCACACGGGATCGTGACCGGGCTGTTCGCGATCTATCACGACGATCCCGGCACGATCCCCGAGAACTGGCGCGATCGCCTGCCCGAGGCGGACCCGGATCGCAGCCGGCACATCGCCGACTTCATCGCCGGCATGACCGATCGCTATGCCATCTCGCGCTACCGCGAGCTGGTCGGGCCGATCGATCTGCCCGAGGGGTTCTGAAGCCCGGCCGATTTCGCGGGATCAATGTCCGCGCGAAATCGGCTGAGCCGCCAGTGTCTTAGCGTGCAACGGCGGCGATACCGCCGGCTGCGCCCGATGCTTCGGTCGTCGCGAAGGCGACCGGCACGCCGCCCGCCGTACCCGACACGCGGTCGCCGCGCACGATCAGGTGAAATGCCTGGCCCGACGGGAAGCGGCGGCCGTTGATGACCTGGCGGCCGTTCTCGACGCTGCTGGTGTAGACATAGGTGCTGCCTTCATACTCGAAGGACTGCTTGGCTTCCTTAGCCATGCCGATCGTCGAGGTGAGGGCGGCCGCCGCGGCGGCGAGGACGTATACGGTCTTGCGCATGATATGTGCTCCGCAGGGAAAGATCGTACCGGGCGCAATCGGGTGGTCACCCAGCTTTGATGCCCAGAAGATATTGCGGTGCAGCATAAGCAGCAATTGCAAAGGAGTCCGTCGCACTTGCACGGCGTGCACGGCAACCCTTGGTGCCGCGATTGGCATAATCCTGCGACACTCCCGGGCTAGGGCCAGACCGCAGGAGATGACGGATGACGCAGGCGAGCATCGCATTGAACCGGTTCGGAATTGGTGCGCGACCCGACGAGGTGGTCGGTAACGGCAGGGACTGGCTATCGGCGCAGATGCCGGCGTTTGTGATCCGCCCGCCGGCGATTGCCGCCGCCCCTGACAGCGCGCGCGTTGCAACCGATCTCGCGAGCTATCACCAAGCGCAACGTGCGGCTCGCGCGGCCGCACCACCGCCGGATGCCATGCGCACCGCGCCGGCGACACCGCCGGTGCGCAGCGACGCGGTGCGGGCCGCACGACAGGCGATGGGGAAGCAGGCGCGGGACGCTTACGGCGCTGCGGTCGCCGCGCGCGCGATCGCTGCGCTCACCACGCAGACTCCGTTCGTCGAGCGGCTCGTGCATTTCTGGGCGAATCACTTTGCGGTGTCGGCCGACCGGGTGACGGTGGTCGGGCTGGCGGGGACGCTTGAGTTCGAGGCGATCCGGCCGCACGTGCTGGGCCGGTTCGGCGACATGCTGGCGGCGGTCGAACGGCACCCGGCGATGCTGCTCTATCTCGACCAGGCGGTGTCGGTCGGCCCGAGCAGCGCACTCGGCATGCGGGTCGCGGCGCGGGGCGGGCGCAAGGTCGGGCTGAACGAAAACCTCGCCCGCGAAATCCTCGAGCTGCACACACTGGGGGTGCGCACCGGCTATGGCCAGGGCGACGTCACCGAACTCGCTCGAGCGATGACGGGGTGGACGGTGGCGGGCCTGGGACGTGGCGGCGGGCGGGATCAGGGCCCGGCGGGGCGGTTCCGGTTCGCGGCGGCGGTCCACGAACCCGGCGTGCGGATCGTGCTCGGCAAACGCTATGAGGAGGATGGCGAGGATCAGGCGCGAGCGGTACTTCGCGACCTCGCGGTGAACCCGGCGACCGCGACGCATGTCGCGACCAAGCTCGCCCGGCATTTCGCCGGTGACGTGCCGCCGCCCGCAATGGTCGCGCGCTTGCGGGCCGTCTTCCTCGAGACGGGCGGCGACCTGCCGAGCGTGTACCGCGTGCTGATCGCGTCGTCCGAGGCCTGGATCGAGACGCCGGTGAAATTCAAGACGCCCTGGGATTGGTCGATCGCGGCCATGCGCGCGCTGGGCATGACCAGTGTTCAGCCGGGCGCGATCGCCGGCCTGCTGACGCAGCTTGGCCAGCCGGTGTGGAAGCCCGGACAGCCGGCCGGCTATGACGATATCGCCGCGAGCTGGGCGGGGCCGGATGCGGTGATGCGCCGGGTCGAGGCGGCGGAGCGGTTCGCGTCGCGCGCGGGCGGGGCGATCGATGCCCGCAGACTGGCGGCGACGCTGTTCCCCGGATCGGTGAGCGCCGCCACGACCGCGGCGCTGGCGCGCGCCGAAAGCCCCGGGCAGGCGCTCGCCCTGCTGCTCGTCGCACCCGAATCGATGCGGAGATAAGCCATGCTCGACCGTCGTCACGTCATCACCTCCGCCATGCTCGGCGGCCTCGCCGGCGCCTTTGCGCCGCGCATGGCCTTTGCCCGCGCCGCCACCGCCAAGCGGTTCGTTTTCATCATCCAGCGTGGCGCGGCCGACGGGCTGGGGACGATCGGTGCGGTCGGCGACCCGGCCTTTGCAGGCGTTCGCGGCGATCTCGCCGCCGACTTCGCGTCGGGCGCCAGGCTCGACGGGTTGTTCGCATTGCATCCCGCGCTTGCGACGACCGCGGGCCTCTATGCGCGCAAGGAGGCGGTGTTCGCGCATGCGATCGCGTCCCCCTATCGCGACCGATCGCATTTCGATGGCCAGAACGTCCTCGAGACGGGCGGCGCCACGGCCTATCAGGTCAAGGACGGGTGGCTCAATCGCCTGCTCGACCTGCTGCCCGCGGACTCCGCGCGCGGCATCGCGGTCGCCGCGACCGTGCCGATGGCGCTGCGCGGCCGGCGGGAGGTCGCCTCCTATGCGCCGTCGAACCTGCCCGATGCGTCCGACGACCTGCTCCAGCGTGTCGCGATGCTGTATCAGGGCGACGCGCAGCTCCAAGGCCTGTGGAGCGAAGCGATGGCGACGCGAACCCTGACCAGCGACCTCGCCGCGGCGAACGGCCAGAACGCGGCGGCGACGGGCACGCTCGCCGCCCGCCTGATCGTGCCCGAGAACGGCGCCCGGATCGCGATGATCGAGACCGGCGGTTGGGACACGCATGCCGGCCAGCGCGGACGTCTCGCGGCTCAACTGAAGGGCCTCGATGCGATGATCGGCGCGTTGCAGACGGGGCTCGGGCCGCTCTGGGCGGAGACGATGGTCCTTGTCGCGACCGAGTTCGGGCGGACCGTCGCGGTCAACGGGACCGGCGGCACCGATCACGGGACGGGCGCGTCGGCGATGGTGCTGGGCGGCGGGGTCGCGGGCGGGCGCGTGATCGCCGACTGGCCGGGGCTGGGGGCAGGGGCGCTCTACGACGGGCGCGACCTCAAGCCGACGATGGCGCTCGACGCGTTCATCGGCGGTGCGGTCGCGGCGCATTTCGGCGTCGAGCTCGGCCGCGCGATGGCGACGCTGTTCCCGGCCAGCGCCCGGACCCTGGCGATCGAGGGGCTGGTCCGCGTCTGACCGGGCCGGTGCGGGATGAATTGAGCCCGGCCCTGCTTTGGGCTAGAGCCCCCGCTTCCTTACGATACCGGAATTGTCATGACGCTCTATACCCGCTTCGCCGCGCATATCGATGCGGCGCTCGATACGCTGACCGAGGCGGGGTTGTTGCCGGCCGGGCTCGACCGCAAGAACGTGACGGTCGAGCCGCCGCGCGATGCAAGCCACGGTGATCTCGCGACCAACGCGGCGATGGTGCTGGCCAAGCCCGCCAAGACCAACCCGCGCGTGCTGGCGGATGCGCTGGTCGTCGAACTCGGCAAGATCGAGTCCGTCGACAGCGCGAGCGTGGCGGGACCGGGCTTCATCAACATGAAGCTGACCGACGATGCCTGGCGCGGCGAGCTGGCCGCGGTGCCGGTTGCAGGCGCCGATTACGGGCGCTCGACGCTGGGCGACGGGATCACCGTTAACATCGAATATGTGTCGGCGAACCCGACCGGACCGATGCACATGGGGCATTGCCGGGGCGCAGTGGTCGGCGACGCGCTGGCCAGCCTGCTAGAATTCGCCGGCCACCGGGTGATCCGCGAATATTATGTCAACGACGCCGGCGGCCAGGTCGACGTGCTCGCGCGGTCGGTACACCTGCGGTACCGCGAGGCGCTGGGCGAGACGGTGACGATCCCCGAGGGCCTGTATCCCGGCGACTACCTCGTGCCGATCGGGCAGGCGCTGGCGAGCGAATATGGCGACCGGTTCGTCGGCGCGCCCGAAAGCGACTGGCTGGCGACGTTCCGGACGCGTGCGGTCGCGGCGATGATGGTGATGATCCGCGCCGATCTCGCGCTGCTCGGGATCGAGCATGAGGTATTCTCGTCGGAGGCGGAACTGCAGGCGCTCGGTAAGCCCGAGGCCGCGGAGGCCGAGTTGCGGTCGCGCGATCTGGTCTATGACGGCGTGCTCGAGGCGCCGAAGGGCGAGATGGCGGACGACTGGGAACCGGTCGAGCTGCCGCTGTTCCGCTCGACGCAGTTCGGCGACGATCAGGATCGGCCGATCAAGAAGTCGAACGGGTCATGGACCTATTTCGGTGCCGATCTCGCCTATCATTTCCAGAAGAGCCAGACCGCCGACCAGTTGATCGACATCTGGGGCGCGGATCATGGCGGCACGGTCAAGCGGATCGTCGCGGGCGTGGCCGCGCTGACCGGCGGCAAGACTCGGTTCGACGTGAAGCTGGTCCAGATGGTCCGGCTGCTGCGCAATGGCGAGCCGGTGAAGATGTCGAAGCGGTCGGGCAATTTCGTCACGCTGGCCGATGTCGTGAACGAGGTCGGCAAGGATGTCGTGCGCTTCACGATGCTGACCCGGCGGTCGGACGCGCAGATGGATTTCGACTTCGCCAAGGTGGTCGAGGCGTCAAAGGACAATCCGGTCTTCTACGTCCAATATGCGCATGCACGGATCGCCTCGCTGCACCGGCGCGCGGACGAGGCGGGAATCGCCGCGATCGAGGCGGACCTGTCCCGGCTTGATACGGACGAGCTCGCGCTGATGAAGCTCGCCAGCCAGTTCCCGCGGATCGTCGAAACCGCCGCTACGGCGCGAGAGCCGCACCGGATCGCGTTCTATCTCTACGACTTGGCCGCAGCGTTCCATGCGCTGTGGAATGTCGGCAACGATCGGCCCGAGCGGCGCTTCCTGGTGGTCGAGGATCCCGGCGCGACTGCGGCGCGGCTTTTCTTGGCGGACGCAATCGGGCAGATCATCCGCAACGGCCTTGCCATCATGGGCGTCGAGGCGGTTTCGGAGTTGAACTGATGGCCGACGAGATGAACCTGCGCGAGGAAGATCGACTGCCCTGGCTGGAGACGATCGAGTCGGACGATCGTGACGGCCCGCCGATCGCGCGTGTCGTCGCGCTGGTCGTGCTGGGGCTGGGTCTGCTCGCGGCGATCATCTTCGGGGTTTACACGCTGCAGAACCGCGTGCCGTCGGGCGACGGCCAGCTGATCGCCGCGCCGGCGACGCCGTACAAGGTGAAGCCGGATGCGGTCGGCGGCCTCAAGGTCAATGGCGAAGGCGACAGCGCGATCGCGACCAGCGCGGGCAAGGGTGCCGGCAATGGTGCGATCGACCTGACGGGCGTGCCCGAGGCGCCGGTCGCCGGACGCCGTGCAGTAGCGACGTCGACGGGGGCGGACGATCCTGCCGGCCGCAACGCGGTGGCGCAGGTGCCCGCATCGGGCGGCCGGCTGGTCGCGGCCCCGCCGCTGCAGGCGCGGCCGGCAGCGGCGGGCCCCGTCGCGAGCGGATCGCTCGTCCAGCTCGGTGCCTTTCCAAGTGCTGCGGTGGCCAATTCGGCATGGACCAACTTCGCCAAGCGCTTCAGCTATCTCGCGCCGCTGAACAAGTTCGTCGAGCCGGTCGCACGCGGTGGCAACACGCTGTACCGGTTGCGCGTCGATGCGGGCAGCGCGAACCAGGCCGCCGATATCTGCGGGCGGTTGCGCGTCGCTGGCGAAACCTGCTTCGTCGCCAGCTGATCGTCGCGCTGCGACAGGTTGAACGTGACGACGCAGGGGCGGTTCGCTAGGCGAGGCGCATGAAGCCCGTCATCTTCGGCCTGTCCGGCCCCGTGCTCACCCCGCAGGAACGCGCATTCTTTGCCGAGTGCGTACCGGCCGGATATATCCTGTTCAAACGCAACGTCGTCGATCGTGCCCAGCTGCGCGCGCTGACGGATTCGCTGCGCGCGCTGGCGGGGCGCGACGATCTGGCAATCCTGATCGATCAGGAGGGCGGGCGGGTCGCCCGGATGGGGCCGCCTGAATGGCCAAGTTTTCCCGCCGGACCGGTATTCGACGCGGCCTATGACCGCGCGCCGATGACGGCGATCCAGGCAGCGCGCGCGAACGCCCAGGCGCTCGGGGTGATGCTGAGCGAGGTCGGGATCACGGTCGACTGCCTGCCGCTGCTCGACGTCGCGCAACTCGACACGACCGAGGCGGTCGCCTCGCGCGCGTTCGGGTCCGATCCGATGCGCGTCGCAGCGCTCGGGCGTGCCACGCTGGAGGGGCTGGCCGCGGGTGGTGTCGTCGGGGTCGTCAAGCACATGCCCGGCCATGGCCGCGCGCGCGTCGACACGCACTATCACCTGCCCACCGTCACCGCCACCGATGCCGAGCTCGAGGTCGATCTTGAGCCCTTCCGCACGCTCAACCAGGCGCCGATGGGCATGACGTCGCATATCGTCTTTGACGCGTGGGACGCGGATCGCCCGGCGACGCTGTCGCCAATCGTCATCGACCGGATCATCCGCGACCGCATCGGGTTCGACGGCCTGCTGATGACCGACGACATCGATATGAAGGCGCTGTCGGGTACTGCGGGCGACAAGGCGGCCGGCGCGATTGCGGCAGGATGTGATCTGGTCCTCGACTGCTGGGCGCGCATGGACGAGATGGTCGAGATTGCCGGCCGGCTGGGTCCGATCTCCGCGGTGGCGCGGGCTCGTCTCGATCGTGCGATGGCGTCAGTGGGGCCGGCACAGGGACGGTTCGACGACCTGGTTGCGACCCGGGATGCGCTGCTCGACCGGGCCATGCAGGACCCTGCCGAAGTCTAATCGGCTCACGAGCGGGCTGCGACGGATGCGTGGATGCTGTACGCAGCGCGGATGGACGATGCACAGCTGACGCTGGATCTGGATGGATGGGAGGGACCGCTCGACCTGCTGCTGTCGCTCGCGCGGGCGCAGCGGGTCGATCTGCGGACGATCTCGATCCTGTCGCTGGT
This sequence comes from Sphingomonas sp. BK481, assembly GCF_014194875.1. NCBI lineage: Bacteria > Pseudomonadati > Pseudomonadota > Alphaproteobacteria > Sphingomonadales > Sphingomonadaceae > Sphingomonas > Sphingomonas sp. BK481. The sequence continues at coordinate 494,753 of NZ_JACIAP010000001.1, forward strand.
CGAGCAATATCTCGCCTATGTCGATGATGCGCACACGCTCAAACTCGAACTCGCCGCGGATTATCTCGTGATGGCAGCGTGGCTGGCCTATCTGAAATCGGCATTGCTGTTGCCCCGCGATCCGTCGGTCGAGCCCGATCCGGATGACCTCGCGCGCCGTCTCCAGCACCGTCTCGAGCGGCTCGACGCGATGCGCGAGGCGGGGGCGCGGTTGATGGCGTGCGACCGGACGGGGCGCGACGTGTTCGTTCGCGGCGCGCCCGAGGGGCTGCGGACGGTCCGCAAGGCGGTCTGGACGGCGGAGATCTTCGACCTGATCGCGGCCTATGGGCGTGTATCGGGGCGCACCCGGCCGGTGATGCACGTGGTGGTGGACCGCGCGGTCATGACGCTGGAGGCGGCGCTCGAGCGCGTGTCGATGATGGTCGGCGAGCGGCTCGACTGGAGCAGGATCGAGGCGTTCCTGCCTGCATCCGCGATCGTGCCCGGCGCGGAGCGGTTTCGTCGCTCGGCTCTCGCATCGAGCTTCGTCGCGGCGCTCGAACTGGCGCGGCAGGGGCGTGTCGAGCTGCGGCAGGCGGCGCCCTTTGCCCCGCTCTATCTGCGCGCCACGCCGGCATGACGCGGCCCGATGCGTTCGTCCGCGCGGTCGAGGCGGTGCTGTTCGCCGCCGACGCGCCACTGACGCTCGATGCGATCCGCGCGCATGTCGGGGCGATCGCGACGGCGCGCGACGTCCGCGCCGCGATCGAGGTGCTGGTCGAGGACTATGCCGGCCGCGGCTTCGGGATCGTCCGGCGCGGCGATCGCTGGCAGTTCCAGACCGCGCCCGATCTTGCCCATGTGCTGCGTCGCGAATCCGAAGAGCCGCGGCGACTGAGCAGGGCGGGGATCGAGACGCTGGCGATCATCGCCTATCACGAGCCCGTCACCCGCGCCGAGATCGAGGCGATCCGCGGCGTCCAGATCTCCAAAGGGGTGCTCGACGTGCTGATGGAGGCGGACTGGGTCCGGCCCGCGGGGCGGCGCGAGGTTCCGGGGCGGCCGCTGCTCTATGCCACGACCGCCGCGTTCCTGGTGCATTTCGGGCTCAAGACCCGTCGCGACCTGCCGGGGATCGACGATCTGCGTGCTGCGGGGCTGCTCGATCCGGTCGATGTCGACGTCGAGGACCGTACAGATCGCGGCAGCCATGAAAGCACTGTGGCAAAGCGTGACGATGACGCCTAGATAGAGGCAGGTTTTCAGGAGAATTGTCATGGGCGGATTCAGCCCGATCCATCTGCTCGTTCTTGCGGTCGTCGCGATCCTCCTTCTGGGCGGCGGTCGGTTTTCCAGCCTGATGGGCGACGTTGCCAAGGGCGTTAAGAACTTCAAGAAGGGCATGGCCGAGCCTGACGACGAGACGCCGGCCAAGCCATCCGCGCGTATCGAAGCTCAGAAGACCGCCGATCCGGCGTTCGATCGCGATGGCAATCGCGTCCGCGAAGACCGCTGAGCCGCGCTTGACGTTCCCAGACTCGACGGGTCCAGATAGGCGCGCCTGAATGTTCGATATCGCTCCGTCCGAATTCCTGCTCGTGGCGTTCGTCGCGCTTGTCGTGATCGGTCCGAAGGACCTGCCCAAGGCGATGCGCGTCGTCGGCTATTGGGTCGGCAAGGCGCGCGGCGTCGCGCGGCAATTCCGGTCGGGCTTCGACTCGATGGTCCGCGAGGCGGAGCTCGAGGAAATGGAAAAGCGCTGGGCGTCGGAGAACGAGCGGATCATGCGTGAGCACCCGCCGACCGACACCGCGCAGATCGTCCATTCGCCCGAACCCGACATCCATCACGATCTGCCGTCGTCCGAACCCGTGATGGTCGAGAAGCCCGTCGTGCTCCCGGCGTCTGATAGGCCGGCGTCGGTTGGCCTCGATATCGAAGCGCCGGCCCCGGATCACCGGGACAGCGTCGACGTGACACCCGGGCAGGATCGGCACGAACACGCCGTACCGGCTGCCACGCCGTCCGACGCGCGGACGGGCAAGTCCGACGTAGCGTCGTCGTGACCGACTTCCAGACTGCCGAGAGCATAGCGTCATGAGTGAGATCGACGAAAGCCGGGCCCCCTTGCTCGACCATCTGATCGAGTTGCGGCGGCGGCTGCTCTATTGCATCGCCGCGCTGGTCGTGACGTTCGCCGTGGCGATGTATTTCGCCGAGGATATCTTCGGCTTCCTCGTCCACCCGCTCCTTGCGGCGGGGCAGGATACGGTGATCTACACCGAGGTGTTCGAGGCGTTCTTCGTTCAGGTGAAGGTCGCGTTCTTCGCGGCGATGATGCTGTCCTTCCCGGTTATAGCGAACCAGCTGTGGCAGTTCGTCGCCCCCGGCCTGTACAAGAAGGAGAAGAACGCGCTCCTGCCGTTCATCCTCGCAACCCCCGTGCTGTTCCTCACGGGCGCGGCCATGGCCTATTATGTCGCGATCCCGATGGCGCTCCACTTCCTGCTGGGGTTCGACGGCGTGGTCGGCGGCGTGAAGCGCGAGGCGCTGCCGGCGATCGGCAACTACCTGTCGTTCACGATGCAGTTCCTGTTCGGTTTCGGCATCGCCTTCCTGCTGCCCGTGCTGCTGATGCTGCTCGAGCGCGCCGGGATCGTTACCCGCAAGCAGCTGGTCGGCGCGCGCCGCTATGCCATCGTCGCTGCGTTCGCGATTGCTGCGGTCCTGACGCCCCCGGATATCGGGTCGCAGCTGCTGCTCGCGATCCCGCTGACGATCCTTTACGAATTCGCGCTGATCGGCATCTGGTTCACCGAGCGCAGCCGGGCGAAGGCCAAGGCGCAGGATGAGACGTCGGACTCTACCGATATCGCCGAAACGCACTGAGCGATCGGCGCCAGATGTAAAAACGGGGCCCGGTGCAGCTGCACCGGGCCCCGTTTTCGTATCTCAAGCGCAAAGGCTTACTTGGCGTCGCTCGCGGTCTTCGCCACGGTGCGGCCGGCCGAGCTCACGTCCTTGCCAGCGCCTTCGACGGTGTTGCATGCCGACACGATGAGCGCGCTGGCCACAACGGCCAATCCAACCAACTTACGCATAATACTTCCTCCTAGAAGGGCTTGAATGCCACCGAGGGGAGAAATGTACGGGCGCGGGTTTCGTTCCGTTGGTGCAACCAGGCATGCATCTGATTTGGAATGATAAAGGCCCGGAAGCGTCACCGGGGGGGGGAGGGTGATGCTTCCGGGCCTGTCACTTGGATAGCGAGAGCGGGGGGGCATAAAGTCGCTATCCGAACTATAGAACGGCGTTCGGGAAAGGTGGTTCCTGCCGTTTTCAAGTTTTTTTCGACGAGGTGTTTCGTCGTGCTCAATCGCGCCCGATGACGGCAAAGGCGATCTCATACGCGCCGACCAGCGGGTCATGATGGAGCGCTGAGCGCAACTGGCGTGAAAGGCCTTCCATTACACGGCCATAGCGCGTTGCTGCCTCGCGGAGCGCGTCGCTCTCGATGAGCGCCCGCGAGACGACGCGGAGCACTGCGCGGTCGGGCGTGGCGCCGGGCTGGATCGATACGCGGATCTGTGCCGAAGGATCGCAGGTCATCGCCAGCTCGATCGTTTCGGTCGCAAGGAACGCGACCGCGACGGCGACGTCCTGATTGACGAGGAACGGAGCGACGTCGAGCGTGATGCCGAGACCATGCAAGCGATCGGGGGCGGTGGCGCGGATGTTGGCGGACAGCTCGCCGAGCATCGTGCGCATGTTGAGCCCGCGATTTTCCTCGAGCTCGGCGAAGTGATTGCGGTGCACGACCGCCAGCGCGTCGACCCGGCGCTGGATCGACGAATAGGCCTCGGTCGCGTCGGCGCTGCGTGCACTGCGGGCGTGGAAGTTGATCAGGCTGGAGATCACCTGCAGGTTGTTCTTCACCCGGTGATGCACTTCGCGCGTCAGCTTGGTCTGTCGCACGAGCCCGGCCGCCAGGCCCGCTTCGTGCGCCGCCACGGTCCGGCTGATGACCTGGAACGTATCGCCGAGCTCGCGGATCTCCTGCGCGGGTATGGTGCGGACGGTGCCGGTATCAATGACCTCGCCCGGCGTGAACGCAGCGACCGCGGCGCGCAATTGCCGCAAGGGACGGATCAGCAGGCGGTCGACGACGAACCAGCCGATCCCCGCTGCCGCCGCCCACATCAGCAGCGGCAACAGCAGCGCGATTATCAGCGACGAGGTAATCGGTGCGCTGCGGATGCTGGTGCGCAGCGCAAGGCCCGCGACGCCAAGGTCCGTACGCATCGTCTCCAGCCGGTCGAGCGGTGCCTCGTCGTCGATCGATTCGAGGAGCAGCGCGTCCTGTCCGAGCATCAGCGCACTGTTGAATTCCAGGGTCTGGTTGGACGGCCGGCCGATCCGTTCGAGGAAGGGTTGTGGGAAATAGGCGCGTGCCGACGTCTCGCCGCCGGGGCCGGTGATCGCGAGGACCAGGCCGCGGTTCGGGACGATCGCGGCGGCAACGGGATTGCTGGTCGAATCCAGCGCGACGGCTTCGGGCAGCGCGCGCCCGCACAACACGCGGCCGGCGCGGTCGGTGATGACGAAGCGCGTACCCGAGGAGGCCTGCTGCGCGAACACGCCCTGTGCGCGGGCGCAGCTCGGCGCATCGGCCGGGTCGAAGCCCAGCGCGTTCACCGCGACGCGCAACGCGGTCATGTCACCGATCAGTTCGATGGCGATCGATCGTGCGCTTTCTGCCGCAGCGACCCGCAACCGTGCACGGGCTTCCGCATCGGCGACACGCGTCGTCTGCAACGTGGCGAAGATCGCGATCAGCGCGAGCGGCAGAAGCGCTGCGCTGAGGATCAGGAAAAGCTTGGCCCCGGTGGGGAGACGCCCGATCGCGGTGGCGATCTGCGACGGTGGACGAGCCGCTGTCGCATCGGCGTCAACGGAGCTGGTGTCGGTCGGAGTCTCTGTGGAGCCCGGGACGGCAGGTGACGGGGTGCCGGATTTGCTCACGGAACCGGTTGGCGAGGCCATGCGGCCCGCCCTCAGTCCAACTTGCCGAGCAGCGCCAGAAACTCGTCAGGAACGGCTTCCTCGACGGTCTGCTGATAGACCGACCGCAATGCCGTTCCCATCTGCCGATCGCGGGCCGTGTCGCGCGGCTTGCCGGTGCCCTTGCCGGCGGGAGTGCCGGCGGGAGTTTCGTTCTGCGTGTCGTGGCCCAAACTCAAAATTTCCCCCTGCACGACGCACGTAAGATGATGTTTACCATAGGCCGCGGGCGGCACATGACACAGCTAGACCTGCGTCATACACTCGCGGTGATTGTCCGTGAAACCAAATAGCCTCTCGTTAGTTCCCTGTTCGAGCGAAAAATCGATATTGTCGTGGGCGTCGGGCCAAAAGGTTCCGAGGGTCTGGCAATCGGTCGGTCGCGTCATATTCTAGTATCGTCGTCCTCACCGGGCCGGCGTAACGATCAGGGAGTTACCAATACCCATGTCGCTTGGACAGCAACTCGCACCGCATCTTCCCTTTCTGCGGCGCTACGGCCGGGCCCTGACCGGCAGCCAGAGTCATGGCGACAAATATGTTCGCGCGACGCTCGAGGCGATCGTCGCGGCGCCAGATGAATTCCCGAAGGATGTCGATCCGCGTCTCGGTCTCTATCGGATGTTCCAGGCAATCTGGTCGTCGGCGAATTATGACGAGATGGGCGACGAGGGCGTCGGCGACACCGACGGCCATGCCGCAGTTGCCCGCGCACGTATGTCGCGGATGACTCCGCTCTCGCGTCAGGCGCTGCTGCTGACCGCAATGGAGGGTTTCACGCCCGAGGACGCGGCGTATCTGATCGACGTCGATGCGAACGAGGTCGAAGAGCTCGTCGCCGCAGCACTGGCGGAAATCGAAGGTCAGACCCGCGCGCGCGTCCTGATCATCGAGGACGAGCCGATCATCGCGATGGATATCGAGACGATCGTGCGCGACCTGGGTCATGACGTGACCGGTGTCGCGGTGACCCGCGACGAGGCCGTGGCCCTTGCGATGGAAGAGCGTCCGGGTCTCGTGCTCGCCGATATTCAGCTGGCAGACGACAGTTCGGGTATCGACGCGGTCAAGGACATCCTGGCCGAATTCGAGGTTCCCGTGATCTTCATCACCGCGTTCCCCGAACGTCTCCTGACCGGTGAACGTCCCGAGCCCACCTTCCTGATCACCAAGCCGTTCCAGCGCTCGACAGTGAAGGCGGCAATCAGCCAGGCACTGTTCTTCGATCAGACGACCGTTCCCGGCGCCTGATGCGCCGCTAGACTTGGGCCGGGGTTGCCGTCGACGATATCGTCAGCAACGCCGGCATCAAGTTTTTGATAGTTACGGACCCAAAACGGCGTTCGGGGGTTTCAGTCTCATGGTTGACCCAAAAGAGCAGATCCACGTCGCCGGCGAAGACGCCCGCGCCGGCGCAACACCGCATATGACCCGCTATATCCTTGTGATATCACTGGTCCTGGTTATCGCCATTTTTGCATTTCTTGTCATTCGATAGCATATGCGTGGCGTGGCGGACCGGTTGATGCCGGTCCGTATGCTTAAGATCGCCGTCCTCTGGGCGGCGGTCGTCATTCGGGAACGATCGGAATTTCATGGTACAGCCCGCCCAGCGTGACGACGAAGTCGACGGCGCCGAGCCTCAGGTCGCGCCCGTTGAGCACGTCTCGCTTTCCGATGCCGAGTTCAAGGTCCAGCTTGCCCAGGTGATTCCGCACCTCCGTGCGTTCGGGCGTTCGTTGTCGGGCAGCCGCGACCTTGCGGACGACCTGGTGCAGGAGACGCTGCTGAAGGCGTGGGCCGCGCGGCTGCGCTTCCAGGCCGGTACGAACATGCGCGCCTGGACGTTCATCATCCTGCGCAACCTCTATCTGTCACAGATGCGCCGCGCCCGCTTCAAGGGCGAGTGGGACGATCTGGTGGCTGATCGTATCCTTGCAGCACCCGCGAGCCAGGACCGGCATGTCGAGCTGGGAGATATGCAGCGCGCATTGATGCATTTGCCCCAGCCGCAGCGCGAGGCGTTGATCCTCGTCGGCGCGGGCGGGTTTGCCTATGAAGAGGCAGCGGAAATCTGCAACGTGGCGGTCGGGACGATCAAGAGCCGCGTCGCACGTGGCCGTGTCGCGCTTGAAACCATTCTGACGGATGGATCGCTGCCGTCGCGTCGCGATCATGAGACCGATACGACGAAGACGGCACTCGATTCGATTATGGGCGATGTCGAGGAACTGAGCCGCGGGCGTTGAAATCACGCCGCGGCTGGCGTTTTGATCAGTGCGGTCGCGGCGACATGGTGTCGAGTTCTCGCAGCAGCGACATGAACACGTCAGGCATTCCGGAATCACGATCGAACGCACCGCGCAGCGACTGTCCGATCGCATCCGTCTTGCGAGGCGCGCGAACGACCAGATGATCGGTCTGGTCACGGCGGATGGTCGGGTGCAGATGGGTCATGCAGGGTCAACGAGCCTCAAGAGCTTTTGTTGCTACCCTGGCTTGACTTTATAAAAGAATTGTGGGGTGGGGCATGGATAACGCGCATCGGGCGTCGGACATCATCGCCGCAACGCAGCGCGCGCGACGCTGGTCCCCCTTCCTCGCCATGCTCCTCGACCGCGAGCCTGTCCTTGCCGCTGCGCTGGCGGAGGGGCGACTGGATCCGGACCCGGCTTCGCTCGATCTCGACATGCCGGTCGCACGACGCCTCCGCCTCGAACGGCGTGCGCTCGCGCTGAGGGTCGCGATAGGTGACCTCGCGGGGGTGTTCGATCTCAGCGCCGTGACGCAGCAGCTCACCCGGTTTGCCGACCACGCGCTCGACACGGCGATCCGCACCGCGATCGAAGAACGCACACCCGGCGCCGAAGCGTGTGGGTTCGCCGCGATCGCGCTCGGTAAGCAGGGGAGCGGCGAACTCAATTACTCGTCGGATATCGATCCGATCCTGATCTACGATCCGGCAACGCTGCCGTTGCGCCCGCGCGAGGAACCCGAAGCCGCCGCCGTGCGGATCGGCAAGCGCGTCGTCGAACTGCTTCAGGCACGCGACGGCGACGGCTATGTCCTGCGCGTCGACCTCCGCCTGCGGCCGTCTCCCGAGATCACGCCGATCGCGCTGCCGATCGATGCGGCGATCAGCTATTACGAGGCGCAAGCGCTCCCCTGGGAGCGCGCCGCATTTATCAGGGCGCGCGCCGCGGCGGGCGACATCGCGCTCGGCAGGCAGTTCCTCGACACGGTCCGCCCGTTCGTCTGGCGGCGCGCGCTCGATTTCGGTGCGATCGGCGAGATTCGCGGCATCTCGCGACGGATCCGCGATCATCATGCGCAAGGTCAGGCCTTCGGGCCGGGCTATGATCTGAAGCGCGGCCGCGGCGGGATCCGCGAAGCCGAATTCTTCGCGCAGATCCATCAGTTGATCCATGGCGGTCGCGATCCCGCGCTCCGCGCGCCGGCCACCCGCGTCGCGCTTGCGCGGCTGGCGGAGGCGGGGTGGATCGACGCGGACCAGGCGCGCGCGCTGATCGACAGCTATACGCTGCTGCGGACGATCGAGCACCGGGTGCAGATGATCGACGACCGGCAGACGCATGCCTTGCCGACCGGCGATGCGCTCGAGCGGGTGGCGTGGCTACACGGGCTAGACGGCAGCGCGGCGTTGCTGGCGCTGCTCGCCCCGCATGTGGCGGCGACCGGGCGGATCTACGACGCGCTCGACGATGGCGCGCCGTCCGGGCTTTCGCATGATCCGACGCGGCTCGACGCCGAGCTGGCAGAGGCGGGGTTTGCCGAACCCGAACCCGCGCGCCAGCGGATCGCCGCGTGGCGGGCAGGGGCCTATCCCGCGCTGCGCAGCAGTGCCGCGCAGGCGGCGCTCGAGGCGGTCCTGCCGACGCTCGTCCCGGCGCTCGCCGCCGCGCCCGAGCCGCAGGCCGCGATGCTGAGACTCGATTCGATGCTCGAGCGCCTGCCGAGCGCGATCAACGTATTCCGACTGCTCGAAGCGCGGCCGGCACTCGCCACGCTGCTCGCGGCGATCCTGAGCCACGCGCCGACGCTGGCGGAGGATCTGGCGCGGCGCCCCGCGCTTCTCGACGGGCTGATCGATGCGACCGCGCTCGCCCCGGTCGCGGCGCTCGACGCGCTGATCGACCGGATGCGCGCGGGCGAGGCGGGGCTCGATTATCAGGGGCGGCTCGATCACGTCCGGCGCGTGGTCGGCGAACTGCGCTTTGCGCTGGGTGCGCAGATTGTCGCCGGGACGTCGGATCCGCTCGACGTCGCGGCGGGCTATGCGCGCGTCGCGGAGGCGGCGATCGCGGTACTGGCGGAGGCGACGATCCGCGGCTTTGCCGAGGTCCATGGCCAGGTACCGGGCAGCGAGCTCGTGATCCTCGCGCTCGGCCGGATGGGCGGCGCGATGCTGACGCATGCGTCCGATCTTGACCTCGTCTACCTTTTCACCGGCGATTTCACCGCCGAATCGGATGGCGCCAAGCCGCTTGGCGCGACGCTCTACTACAACCGGCTGGCGCAACGCGTGACCGCGGCCTTGTCGGTCGCGACCGCGGCCGGGCCGCTCTATCAGATCGATACGCGGTTGCGGCCATCGGGCGCGCAGGGGCCGTTGGTCGTGACGCTCGACAGCTTCGCACGCTATCAGCATGAGGAAGCCTGGACGTGGGAGCATATGGCGCTGACCAGGGCGCGGCCGGTCTTCGGATCCGCACCCGCCAGAGCGGCGCTGTCCGCGGTGATCGCCGATGTCCTGACCGGCGCGCGGGCCGAGCGCGACGTGGTCGGCGATGCGACGCGGATGCGCGCCGACATGGCCGCGCACAAGCCCGCCAAGGGGCCGCTCGACGCGAAGCTTCTGCCGGGTGGTCTGGTCGATCTCGAATTCGCGACGCATGTCGTACAACTCGTTGAGCGCAGCGGCTTCGATGCCAATCTGGGGCGTGCGATCGCGCAGCTCGTCGCCGAAGGGCGGATGCCCGCGACGATGCTCGCCGCGCATGATATCCTGACGCGGCTGCTCGTGACGCTGCGGCTCGTCGCGCCCGACGCGGCGCCGCCCGGCCCGCCGACCCAGGCGTTGATCGCGCGCGCGCTCGGGCTGCACGACTGGCCTGCGGTTCTTGCGGGCCTTGCCGAGGTCCGGCAACAGGTGACCGCGTTCTGGCACGAACTGACAGGAGAGCAGGATGGATGACGGTGCGATGATCCCGGACGTCGCGGTGACGATGCCCGATGGCACGGCCGTTGCGCTGACGACGCTGGCGCGGCCGCTGGTCGTCTATTTCTATCCCAAGGACGATACCGCCGGCTGCACGCGCGAGGCGCAGGATTTTTCCACGCTCGAGTCGGCCTTCGCGGAGATCGGGGTCGGTGTGCTCGGCGTGTCGAAGGATGGACCTGCCGCGCATGCCAAGTTTAGCGCCAAGCACGGATTGACCGTCTCGCTGGCGACCGACGTCGATGGCACGGTCTGCGAGGGCTTCGGAGTCTGGGTCGAGAAGGCGATGTACGGCCGCAAATATATGGGAATCGAGCGCGCGACCTTCCTGTTCGACGCGGACGGCCGACTGGCGACATCGTGGCGCAAGGTCCGTGTCCCCGGCCATGCCGAAGCCGTTCTTGCCGCCGCCAAGGCGCTGACCCCGCAATAAAGACCGTTCCACGGGGCAGGGCGCGGCGTCCCCTGGCGAGGCGATTCCTTTTTACCGGTACCATTTGGTTTCAACGGCTCAACGCACGCGCGTCCCGGTCCACCCCAAGTTAGCGGCGCAGCTCTTGCCGAAGTGGGTCAAATCGGCACACATCCTGACTTGTCTGGGACGCGGAGGGGCTGCGGTTCAGGACAGAGTCTTGGCGCCGGGCCCGTTTGCGATCCGGCTCCTGTTTTTTGTCGGGGACCAATGGTCGATATCACCGTTTCCGCTGCAGCCTTAGCCAACCGCGCAGCCTTTCGTATCAAGACGCTCTTCGCCGCGCGGGACCTGACGGTTCACGACGGCCACTCGGTCCGCCGGGTTCGCCTGGGCAGCCGCAAGCAGGCCGCGATGGCGGCACTCAGCGCCGTAACGCTCGGCTTTTCCGGCTATGGTGCCGCGCAGGCAGCCTATGGCGCCGCAGCCGCGACCGGCGTCGTTGCCGCACCCAATTCCGAACTCCAGGTCGCGCAGATGGAGCGCCGCATCGGTCAGATGCAAGCGCGCGTCGCGACCATTCGCGAGACCGCCGCAGCGCATGCCGCCCGCGTCGAACAGCGCCAGCAGCTGATCACCGCCGCCCTGACCGGCAAGGGCGACACGAAGGCGATGGCGCTGGCGACGCTGGCGATCGACCCTGCGCCCGACGCGCTGGCCGCCGATGTCGTCAAGCCGCTGGTCAAGGTCGAGGGCCGCCAGCGCGTTCTCGCCGACGCGGCGCAGACGGTTCTCGATCAGCGCTATGCCGACACCACCGACACCGTACGCAAGCTCGGCCTGCGTCCCGAACGCGTTGCTGCTGCCGCCAAGCGCACTCAAGCCAGCAAGCAGGCCGCCATGGGCGGACCGCTGGTCGCTGCCGACAGCCCCGAGGCGCTGGCCGATGTCCGCGCCGACGCCCAGTTCCGCACGCTGTTCCAGACCTGGAAGAAGCTCGATACGCTGCAGCAGGGGGTGATCGCGATCCCTTCGGTCCAGCCGGTTCATCTGCTGTCGTTCACCAGCAATTTCGGCATACGTTCGGATCCGTTCCGCGGAACCGCTGCGATGCATGCCGGCGTCGACATTCCGGGTCCGGTCGGAACGCCGATCTACGCCACGGCTGACGGCATCGTCTCGCATGCCGGTCGTCAGGGCGGCTATGGCAATCTCGTCGAGCTCAATCACGGCAAGGGCATCGCGACCCGGTACGGCCATCTCTCGAAGATCCTCGTCGGCGACAATGCCCGCGTGACGCGCGGCCAGCTGATCGCGCTGATGGGCTCGACCGGTCGCTCGACCGGCCCGCATCTTCATTATGAAGTTCGGATCGACGGTCATGCCGTGAACCCGATCCCGTTCCTCACGACCGCCGACTACCTCCTCGCCGCGCAGGATCGCTCGGTCGGTGCGATCCCGGTGTCGACCGACGGTCCGGCGGCGCAGGACTGAATCGCACGGTTTTCTATCAAGCCCGGTCCGCGGTCCTCCGCGGCAGGGCGAGGTTGCCGCGGATAGCGGGACCGCCTATCTCGGGACAATGGCAACCCTGGCTCCCGACATCATCCTGACCCCCTCCGCCGCGGCGCGCGTCGCCGCAATTGCTGCCCGACAGGGCAAGCCCGCGATCCTGCGCCTTTCGGTCGATGGCGGTGGCTGTTCGGGGTTCCAGTACAAGTTCGGTTTCGCCGATGCGGCCGAGGCGGATGACGTGGTCGCCGAACGCGACGGCGTCCGGCTGGTCGTCGACAGCGTCAGCATCGATCTCGTCCGCGGTTGCGCGGTCGACTATGTCGAGTCGCTCGCCGGCGCGGCGTTCCGCGTGGAGAATCCCAATGCAGCCTCGGGCTGCGGTTGCGGCTCGAGCTTTTCGGTCTGACGCCCGGTGAAGATCGTCACGTACAATATCAACGGGATCAAGGCCCGTCTCCCGCGGCTGCTCGAATATCTTGCCGAAGAGCAGCCCGAGATCGTCTGTTTGCAGGAACTCAAGACCAGCGACGAAACGTTCCCGGCCGCGGAGATCGAGGCGGCGGGGTACGGTGTTGTCTGGCATGGGCAAAAGGCCTGGAACGGCGTGGCGATCCTCGCCAAGGGCCAGACCCCCAGACTCCGGCAGCGCGGCCTCGAAGGCGAGCCCGAGGACGAGCACAGCCGCTATATCGAGGCAGAGGTCGACGGACTGACGATCGCCGCGCTGTATCTGCCCAATGGCAATCCGCAGCCCGGCCCGAAGTTCGACTATAAGCTGCGCTGGATGACGCGGCTTGCGGCGCGAGCACGCGTGCTGCTGGCCGAGGAGGTACCCGCCATCCTCGCGGGCGATTACAACGTGATCGCGAATGACGACGACACGTTTTCGGTGTCGCGGATGCAGGACGATGCGTTGATGCAGCCCGAAAGCCGCAGCGCCTATCGCGCGTTGCTAGGGCAGGGCTGGACCGATGCCCTTCGGACGCAGTTCCCCAAGGGAGGCGTGTGGACCTTCTGGGATTATCAGGCGGGTGCGTGGCAGCGCGACGCGGGCTTCCGCATCGATCACCTGCTGCTCAGCCCGCAGGCGGCCGACCGGATGATCGATGCCGGTGTCGACAAGGCCTATCGCGGCCGCGAGAAGGCGAGCGATCATGCCCCGACCTGGGTCCGCCTGCGATGAACGCATCGGCGGGGCGGCCTGCGACACGGCTTGCCGCGGGTGTGCTGGCGACGCTGCTATTGGCCTGTTCGACCCAGGTTCGCGCGCAGGAGCGGGACTATTGCCCTGAACGTCCAGGGATCGACACGCCCGCCTGCACCATGGAAAAAGGCCGCGTCTCGGTCGAAACTGCGCTTGCCGACTGGACGCGCGACGACGGGGCGGGCTCGCGCGAGGACAGTGTCCTGATCGCCGATACGCTGGTCCGGGTCGGGGTCAGCGACACGGTCGAGGCACGGGTGGGATGGACGCCGTTCGGCCATGACCGGACGCGCGACGCAACGGGGATCGACGTCGCGGACCGTATCGGCGACGTGTCACTGAGCATGAAGGCCAGCCTGAGCCATTCCGACGGCAAGGGCCTGTCGATCGCCGTCCTGCCGTTCGTGACGCTTCCCGTCGGCCGTTCGCCGGTCGGTGATGGCGACTGGGGCAGCGGGTTGCTGCTGCCGGTGACATTCGAAATGTCCGACACGGTGTCGCTCGACCTGACACCCGAAGTCGATGCCGCGGTCGACGATGACGGGCGTGGCCGGCACCTGGCCTATAGCAGCGCGGTCGGCCTCGCCTTCACGCTCGACAAGGCGGTGACGCTGAACGCCGAGCTGCAGGCGCTGCGCGACGATGACCCGGCCGGCCGCAGCACCCAGGCACTGGCTGCGCTGTCGCTCGCCTGGATGGTCCGCGACGATCTTCAGTTTGACATTTTCGGGGCGGCGGGCTTGACCCATGATACCCCCGACGCGCGGCTATATGCGGGGGTGGCGCGGAGGTTCTAGATGATCGCGGTGCTGATCGGACTGCAGGCCGTCGCCGGCCCCCCGCTGCCGCTCGAACTTCGCCCCCCGGTCGCTCGGGCGGCGACCCCCTGTCCCGTGACGCCGCCCGGTGGCGAGATCGTCGTCTGTGGCCGGCCGACCGACCAGCGTCTTGCACGGCTCCCCACGCCGCCGGTCAACGCGCCCGACGCGCCGATGACGTTCCGGCTGCCGGGCGGCGGGACGGGCAAGGTCCATGCGGTCCAGAGCACGCTGCCGGGGGCAACCGGATCCGGGGCGGTGGTCACGCTGCGCATCCCGTTCGGTCTGGGTCGCCGAGCGGCCGACCCCGCCCGTTAGGCTCAGGCCGGGTCGCGTGGCCGGGTCCGCAGCGCATCGCTGAGCGAGGCGGTACCGCTGCCGCGTCGCGCCGGCTTGGGCTGTGACGGGGCGGGCGACCAGCCGGTGAGGAAGATGATCTCGAACCGCTCAGCGGTCCGCCCGTCCGCGTCGGCGAGATCGGCAAAGGCCTGTGCGAGCCCCGCCAGCGCCTGACGACCGAGCGCGCTGCGCCCCGCGAGTACGTTCGTCGCCGCCATCCCGCGAAGATCGCCGAGCAGTCGCCCGACATCGCGGTAGCCGACGTTCAGAGTCTCGATGTCCGCCACCGGCAGCGCGAAGCCCGCGCGCATCAGCAGATCGCCCGCCGAACGGACGTCGATCTGCGGATGCAGCCGCGCGGCGGGTCGCTCCGCCTCCGCCACCCGCAACGCCTGGCGGAGCGACGGCAGGCTCCCCGCCCCGACGAACGCGCCGAGGAACAGTCCATCCGGGCGCAGCACGCGGCGGATCAGCGACAGCGCGCCGGGCAGATCGTTGACCTGGTCGAGCACGCCCGCGCTGACGACGAGGTCGAACGATGCGTCGGCAAAGGGCAGCCGGTCCTCGTCGGCCTGAACGCCGCCCGCGTGCGCGGCAAAGCCATGGCCCGCATCGCAGCGTACGACCCGTGCTCCCGGGGGCGCGACGAACGCGCCGTCGAAACATCCGAGATCGAGAATGTCGGCAAAGTCCCGCGTCACCGCATCGAGCCGCTCGGCGATCCCGTCGAGCATCGTCGCGCGCACGAAATCCGCGTCGGCATAGGCGGCACGCGCGCGGTCGCGGCGCTGGCGGCGGGCGACCCGGTCGAAGATTTCCGGGGCGCTGCCTTGGCTGGGGTCTGGGATCTGCACGCCGCGCTTGTGCCGTCTGCATGCTTTGACGACAAGGGCGGATGCGGTTGCTCGATCCGATTGGCGCGGTGATCCGGCTGGCGCTGCCGCCGCGCTGCCCCGGCTGCGGCAGTCCGGTGGCGGCGGACCACCGGTTCTGCGCAAGCTGCTGGAACGGCCTGCACTTTCTCGGTCCGCCCTGGTGTGCCGCGTGCAACCGGCCCTTTGCGCATGATCGCGGCGACGGCGCATTGTGCGCCGTGTGCCTCACCCAGCCGCCGCGTCACGCAGGCGTCCGCGCCGCGGTCGCCTATGGACCGGTTGCGCGCGGCCTGGCGCTGCGGCTGAAATATGGCGGCCGAACCGCGTTCGCCGCCACGATGGCACGCGCCATGCACCGGCTCATGCCCGAGCAGGCAGCGCTGATCGTGCCGGTGCCGCTGCACCGCTGGCGGCTCTGGTCGCGCGGGTTCAACCAGGCGGCGCTCATCGCCACGACACTCGCGAGCCTGTCGACCGTGCCCGCCGACCTGAATGTCCTCGTCCGGACTCGGCAGACGACCGTGCTGCGCGGGCTCGGCAGGCGTCAGCGCGGCAAGGCCGTGGCGGGCGCCTTCGCCGTCGCGGCGGGCGGGCGCGCCCGGCTGCGCGGCAGGGCGGTCGTGCTGATCGACGACATCTATGCGAGCGGCGCGACGAGCGCGGCGTGCACGGCCACGCTGCTCGCGGCGGGGGCGGAATCGGTGACGATCCTGTGCTGGGCACGTGTTCTGGACGACACCGATTATTGACAAGCGCGCGGTCAGACCACACCTGAAAACAATGGCTAAAGTTGAAATCTACATCAAGCAATTCTGCCCCTATTGCACGCGGGCGATGAAGCTCCTTGCCGCCAAGGGCGTCGAACCGGAAACGTTCGACGTGACAATGGGCGGGCCGAAGAAGAAGGAGATGGTCGAGCGCTCGGGTGGTCGCATGACCATGCCGCAGGTGTTCATCGACGGGAAGCATATCGGCGGGTCGGACGACCTTGCAGCGCTCGATGCCCGGGGTGGGCTCGACCCGCTCCTGGCCTGATGCCCCGCATCGCGCTTCTGCAGATGACCAGCGGGATCGATCCCGCGGTCAATGCTGCAACGCTGGTCGCTGCGATCCGGTCGGCGGCAGGGCAGGGCGCGGTGATGCTGTTCACCCCGGAAATGTCGGGTCTGATCGACCGCGATCGCGCGCGGGCCACCGCATTGATCGTGGCCGAGGCCGACGATCCTGTGCTCGCGCGAGTCTGCGCCGCTGCGGCCGAGGCGGGGATCTGGGTGCATCTCGGCTCGCTCGCCGTCCGCCGGGCAGACGGGCGGTTTGCCAATCGCGGGTTCGTGATCGATCCGGCGGGCAGTATCCGCGCGCGCTACGACAAGCTCCATCTCTTCGATGTCGACCTGCCGACGGGAGAAAGCTGGCGTGAATCTGCCGCCTATGCGGCGGGTGACGCGGCGATCGTCACGCAGACGCCGATCGGAATGCTGGGCGCATCGATCTGTTATGACCTGAGATTTTCCGATCTGTACCGCGCATTGAGCGATGCCGGTGCGACGGTCCTTTCGGTTCCGGCGGCGTTCACCAGGCCGACGGGGGCCGCGCATTGGCATGTCCTGCTCCGCGCCCGGGCGATCGAATCGGCGGCGTACGTCGTCGCTGCGGCGCAGACCGGCGTCCACGCCGATGGTCGCGCGACCTATGGCCATTCGCTGGTGATCGATCCCTGGGGCACGGTCGTGCTCGACATGGGTGAGGCGGCGGGTCTTGGTTATGCCGAGATCAATCCCGACAGCGTGGCGGACGTCCGCGCGCGGATCCCGGCGCTCGATCATCGGCGGCCGATCCCTCCCGTGACCGTGATCCGGTGATCGTCTTCGACCTGAAATGCGGCACCGGGCATGTGTTCGAGGCGTGGTTCGGCTCGAGCGCGGCCTATGAGGCACAGCGCGCAGCGCGACAGGTCGAATGCCCGCTCTGCGGCGATGCAGAGGTGGCGAAGGCGGTGATGGCGCCGGCCGTCTCGGGCAAGGGCAACCGCGTGCCCGACGCCCCGACGCCCGCGCGGATGAAGGCGATGATGACGATGCTGGCATCGAAACAGGCCGAACTGCTCGCGTCATCGCGGTGGGTCGGCGGCGCCTTTGCGGATCGCGCGCGCGCGATGCACCTGGGCGACGAGGTTGCCGAACCGATCCACGGCCAGGCCAGCCTCGCCGAGGCCAGGGTGCTGGTCGAGGACGGTGTCGCCGTGCTGCCGCTGCCGCTCCCGGTCACGCCACCCGATACGATCAACTGAAGATGGGGTCGCCCGGCCTTACCCCGTAACGCGCGCGAGCACTGGTTTCAGCGCCGACTTGATCTCGAAGAACAACGGATGCTTCAGCAGCCGCAGCGCGATGCCCCACAGGGCGATGCCGATGCCGACGGCCAGGACGATCGGGACCAGCGGCGTCGTCGCGGCCCAGCCATGCCAGGCCATGACGATGATCGCCGGCGCGATCGCGGCGCTGGTTGCGATCCCGCTGCGCAGATAGATGGCGAACATGTCCCGGTACTGGCTGTCCGTGATCCGGCGGATATGCGGCATGTAGAGCACGCAGGCAAAAATCGCATCGATGACCTTCGCCAGCGCTGCAGCCTCGATGCTGATGAAGCAGGCTGCCGAAAATACGACGAAGCCGACGATGCTGCGCACGAACTCGAAGCGTGCCTGACGGCCGGTTTCGTCGGCGATGATGAACAGATCCCACGCCATCGCGATGGCGGTGTTGAACACGCCGACGACGCACAGGATCGACAGGCACATCGCGATCGAAACCCATTTCGCGCCATAGATGAGCAGCACGAACGGCCCCGACAGCACGCCAAGCCCCAGGAAAGTCGGCCACATCAGCGCGGTGAACAGGGCCAGCGCGTTCTGATAGCGCGGCCCGATCGGCAAGCCGGCGCGGATCCCCGCGGCAAAATCGACGAACATGATGCGGCAGATCACCAGGAACACGCTGTCCCACAACATGCTGAAAATGTTGCCGGACCTGGAATATAAGCCAAGCGCGGCCAACCCCAGCAAGCGGCCGAGCGCCATATCCTGCAACCGCGAAAAGACGCGGGAAATGCCCAGCGTGGCGAGCACGTTGATGCTGAACCGATGCACGTCGCGCCAGTTGTCGAACCCGACCCTGACCCTGGCATGATGCGGCGCGAGGCCGATCGCCATCGCGGTGCTGATCAAGGCGGCGATGATCTGGCCATAGGCAAAGCTCATATAGCTCTGGCCCGCGACCGCGAAGGCCACGGTGGCGATCGTGCCCGACGCCGTCGCCAGCATCTTGATGATCGACACGGCTTTGAAATCGCCGTCACGCTCGAGCAACGTCAGGGGCATGAAGCCGGCGGCCGTGATGATCGGGATTATCGCCAGACAGAACAACACGGGCCGGACGGCAGGCTCGTTGAAGACCGCACCGCTGACCAGGCCGAACCCGGCAATGATGAAGGCCAGGACGATTGCGACGCCGAGATTGATGCTGAAGACGGTCGACGACAATTCTGCCGTGAGATTCTTCTCGCGGATGAGATAATTGTTCAATCCGAGCGACTGAATGATGGAGATCAGTCCACTGGCCGCAAAGGCGACGGCGAAGATGCCGACCTCGTACGGGGTGAGGATGCGTGCCAATACGACCGAGCTGACCAGCTGGAGTATGAAATATATTGCCTGCGAACCGGCCATCCATCCAATTGACTTGCGCATACGCATCGTCTCGGGCTCACTCTATCACTGTCGTTGCGAAGTATACTGCGGGGGGCGTGCGCGCACGCGATGCGCGGCGGCGCTAGCGGATAAGTCGCGCGACCTTCCTGATCGCGCGGCCGGCATATTGCTGCGCGATGAAGGGATGTCCCAGGAACAGGCGGATTGCCTGGCCGCGCTTGCCCGACTGCACCGCGTGGCGAAATCCGTTCAAGGTCTCGAGCCGGCCAAGCGCCTGTTGGCGATCGAGCAAAAGCGCGACCAGCTTGCCGTCGTCGGCAACGTCGGAGCGTTTCGCCAGCGATGCGCTCATCGCGATCTGCGCCGAATAATCGACGGTCGTCTGGCTTTTGCCCGATGTGCGCAGCGTCCAGACATAGCCGGGCTGCGGGGTGATGACGAACTTTGCCCCGCACAGCATGGCATCGAAATACATCTTGAAGTCTTCACCATGGCGGATGGCCGGATCATAGCGAATGGCATGGTCTTCGAGAAACTGACGGCGGAACATCGGTTTGAGCAAACCATAGTCCATGTCCTGGTTGAACGGCCGGGCCGCCGCAACGAAGGCGTGGCGGTCAATCTCGGTGTCGGACCGGATCGCGCGGATTTGTGGCGGGCTCAACGCCGCCTGGGCCTCGTCCAGAAAACGCACATTGTCCGCCACCATATCGGCGGCAAACGCACCGGCTACGTCGAGGAGGTGCCGCAACCGGCCGGGTTCGAATGCGTCATCGGCATCGAGCACGGCGATCCAGGGCGCCCGAGCCGCCGCAAATCCCGCATTGCGCGCCGCCGATGGGCCGCCGTTCCGGTCGAGCCGGATCACCGAGAGGTTTGGGACATCACCATAGCGCGCAGTCACGGCTGCGTGCGTGTCATCCGGACAATGATCGTCGACGACGATCACTTCGAGCGCGACGTCGGTCTGGGACAGGGCGGAGTCGATCGCCTTGCCGATGAACTGAGCCGCACGATAAGCCGGGATCACGACGCAGATCTCGGGCATATTCATCTGAACTGCGCTCGTCGGCGAAACGCTGTTTGGCATCTTCGAAGTCCTGGATTGAGCCGCCAAATGCGTACTTTACGGGCCTTAAGCGGACGTCCGCTCGAATTGCAAGACACCGCAGGCAGCTAACCAAGGTCAAGACGGGACAGGTCAAATCCACGCTGCGTCACGAAAAATCGCGCGATTGGCGACAGGCGGCGGTGTCCCGGCGTCAGCGACGTGGAGCGGCTCAGTTGTCGCTAAGCAACCTCAAGCGCATCGTGCGGCATCATGCCACCCGTCACGTGCGGTACGATAATGCGGCCGAAAATCCCCCATATGGCCAGGATGAGCGTCAGACTTATCAGTTCGCCGCCATCTTCGACGAGCGTGCTGATCGTCTGAAAATGCCCGGGGCCGATCAGCATCTCATGAAGCTTGTCGACGACCACGGCGAAGAACGCGGTGACGCAGAAGCCGGTGAGCAGCATGAGCGCGGGGGCCATGCGATCGCGGGCAAGCCTGCCCATGCCCAACAGGGTCAGCGCAAAGGGGATGCCGCACAAGATTGCTATTGCAAGAACTTCGCCATGAGGTCCAATCACGGCGTACTGGGAAAGCACCGCGCCGATATGCTCGTGAAGCCGCAGCGAGTCGTCCGCGAGTACCACCAGAAACAGGAACGCGTAGGCAGCGTAGAAAAGCTCCTTCGCGTGGAGAAACGCATAAAGCGCGAGGCCGATGATCGTCAGTTCCTTGAGATATCCCCAGATCTCCATCAGCGATCCATCGACGGACGAGTAGAGCAGCTGACCATAGAGCATGCTCTCCGTCACATTCGCGTGCTCGACATAGGCCCAGCGCAGGAACATCCCGAGTACTACAAGGTCGATCGCCAAAATGACTCCCAGGCCGATCAGCATGGGTCTTGCAGCCGTGGCGATCATCGTTTTCATCACGGCCCCATTTGCCTCCGTCACAAAACTGTAATGCGTTTGTTAACAGTTGCATAGGTGGTTTGGATGATGCGCCTTTTCGGCGGCCTAGCCCGTTTTGGCAGGGCGCAGGTCCGCGGTTCAGCGTTCGCCCGCCTTGCAGCCGCGTTGCTCAGGTTTGGGTCTGGCTGTCATAATCACCTGCGTCGGCGGACGCGCGCAGTCTGGACCGACGGGAATGGGGCTAGTATGGACGTCGCGTGCGTGGCCCCGTAGCTCAGCCGGATAGAGCACCAGATTCCTAATCTGGGGGCCAGTGGTTCAAATCCACTCGGGGTCACCACCACCGACATTATCAAGCGATCCGCCGCCTGCGGGCATCGCGACATTCGTCAGGGATGTAGATTGGCCGGCGACAGGGGTTGTCGTCTGGCGCGGCCGGGTCGCGAGGGGTCAGGAGCAATCAGGCGACGTTGACCCCTCCGCGGAGGTGGCAACGTCGCCTGGCGTCCCGGTCAGGCTTAGGCCTTGACGTGCTGCGAGATGTACTTGTTCATCTCGAACATGGTGCACTTGTCACGGCCGAAGACCTTCTTCAGCTTCTCGTCGGCGAGGATCTCGCGCTTGTTCTCAGGGTTCTGCAGATTGTGGGCCTTGATATAGACCCAGACCTTGCTGATCACTTCGCTGCGCGGGAGCTTGTCGTTACCGACGATCTCGCCGAGCTCGGGAGAGGGCTGGACGGGGGCGTGGATGCCGCCGGTCTTGGGAGCTGTAGCCATAAGCATTCCTTCCTGTTCGCATGCGTGCGTTAGGCACTGCACGCGTGGTCACGCCTTGTTGAGCGCGCCCGCCTTGTGCGCTGCCTTGCCGCCATTGTCACTCTTTACGATGAATTGCGGCTCGTCCTTGGACGCGCGGACGGTATGGCCCTTGATCGTCGTGTCGCTGGTCTGCTTCTTTTCGACCGTGCCGTGCGCGGTGCCGCCGGGGGATTTCCAGGTGACCTCGTCGCCCTTTTTCGGATCCTTCATCACACCATCTCCTTGATATTCAACGATCAAGCGCAGAGGTGCGGGTTTTGTTGCATGATCCGCGGTTGCAGACCCAGGGGCTGCGGTTCATCTGATGCGCCACCAAGGAGACCCATGCATGAAGACCCGCGCCGCCGTAGCCTTCGAGGCGAAAAAACCGCTCGAGATCGTCGAGCTCGACCTCGAGGGACCCAAATCCGGCGAAGTTCTGGTCGAAATCATGGCCACGGGCATCTGTCACACCGATGCCTACACGCTCGACGGACTTGATTCGGAAGGCCTTTTCCCGAGCGTGCTGGGGCATGAAGGGGCGGGCATCGTCCGCGAGATCGGCGCGGGCGTCACCAGCGTCGCGGTCGGCGATCATGTCATCCCGCTCTACACCCCCGAATGCCGCCAGTGTAAGTCGTGCCTGAGCCAGAAGACCAACCTGTGCACCGCGATCCGCGCGACGCAAGGGAAGGGGTTGATGCCCGACGGCACGACGCGGTTCAGCTACAAGGGCCAGCCGATCTTCCATTACATGGGCTGCTCGACCTTTTCGAACTTCACCGTGCTGCCCGAGATCGCACTGGCCAAGATCCGCCCCGACGCGCCGTTCGACACGTCCTGCTATGTCGGTTGCGGCGTGACGACGGGCGTCGGCGCGGTCGTCCACACCGCGAAGGTCCAGCCCGGCGATACGGTCGTGGTCTTCGGGCTCGGCGGGATCGGGCTGAACGTGATCCAGGGTGCGCGACTGGCGGGTGCAGGGATGATCGTCGGCGTCGACATCAATCCCGACCGCGAGGAATGGGGTCGCCGCTTCGGCATGACGCATTTCGCCAACCCAAAGGATGTGGGCGACATCGTCCAGCATATCGTCGCCCTGACCGACGGCGGCGCGGATTACACGTTCGACGCGACCGGCAACACGACCGTCATGCGCCAGGCGCTCGAGGCCTGTCATCGCGGCTGGGGCACCTCGATCGTGATCGGCGTGGCCGAGGCGGGCAAGGAGATCAGCACGCGGCCGTTCCAGCTCGTCACCGGGCGCAACTGGCGCGGGACCGCGTTCGGCGGTGCGCGTGGACGTACGGACACGCCCAAGATCGTCGACTGGTATATGGACGGCAAGATCGAGATCGACCCGATGATCACGCACCGCCTGTCCCTCGACGAGATCAACAAGGGGTTCGACCTGATGCACGCCGGCGAGAGCATTCGCTCCGTCGTGATCTATTGAGGGAGGGAAACATGTTCAGCCACATCATGTTGGGTGCCAACGATATCGCGGCGTCGAAGGCGTTCTACGACGCCGCGCTGGGCGCGCTCGGCGTGCCCGAAGGCGTGATCGATGAATGGGGCCGGATCGTGTACGCGCACGCCGGCGGCCGCTTCCTCGTCACACCGCCGATCGACGGGCAGCCGGCCACCCACGGCAATGGCAGCACGATGGGGTTCGTCGCGGCCTCGCCCGAGGCGGCGGACGCCTGGCATGCCGCGGGGCTCGCGCATGGCGGCACCGCCTGCGAGGATCCGCCCGGCGTGCGGCACGGCACCGCGGGTCGCACCCTGTATCTGGCGTATCTGCGCGACCCGTCGGGCAACAAGCTCTGCGCCACTCACCGGGTCGCATGATGGAGACGCTATCGACCAGCACGGCGTTCGGCGGCACGCAGGGCGTCTACCGCCACGCGTCGACCGCAACCGGCACCGACATGACCTTTGCGGTCTATGTCCCGCCGCACGCGCCGGACGCGCGCTTGCCGGTGCTGTGGTTCCTGTCGGGGCTGACCTGCACGCATGCCAATGTCATGGACAAGGGCGAGTATCGGCGCGCCTGCGCCGAGCACGGCGTGATTCTGATCGCCCCCGACACAAGCCCGCGCGGCGAGGGGGTTCCCGACGACGACGCCTATGATTTCGGCCAGGGCGCGGGTTTCTACGTCGATGCGACCGAGCAGCCCTGGGCGGCGAACTTCAACATGAAGCGCTATGTCGAGGACGAACTCCCCGCGCTGATCGCGGCGGAGTTTCCGATGGCGGACATGACGCGGCAGGGGATCACCGGGCACTCGATGGGCGGGCACGGCGCGCTGACGATCGCGCTGCGCAATCCCGACCGGTTCCGCAGCGTGTCGGCCTTCGCGCCGATCGTCGCGCCGCTGCACTGCCCCTGGGGTGAGAAGGCGCTGACGGGGTATCTCGGGCCGGACCGTGCCGACTGGCGTGCGTACGACGCCTGTGCGCTGATCGCCGATGGCGCACGGGTCGCCGACATCCTCGTCGATCAGGGGGAGGCGGACGGCTTCCTCGACGAACAGCTGAAGCCGGCGCTGCTGGCGGAGGCGTGCGCGGCGGCGGGGATCGACCTGACGTTGCGGATGCAGCCGGGATACGACCATAGCTATAATTTCATATCGACCTTCATGCCGGATCATGTCGCGTGGCATGCGGAACGGCTGCGGCGCGCCTGACACGCCGTACCGCAAGCGATATGATGCGGCCCTTGTGTTCGGGTCGCGGACGGCCGCATGGCGCGCGGCGGACGGGAGTCCGCTGCGATATTGTCGATATTATGATACCTCGGTCGGGCTTTCGGACCGAGGACCTTGCACGCCGGCCTGCGGCGGAATGATGGAGCGCTGTGATGATCGCCGAAACGCCTTTTGCCGATGCCGAGCCGGCCGTGGGCCCGGATGGCAAGCTGATCGTTCCGCAGGAGGTCGAGGCGGCGATCCGGACGCTGATCCGCTGGACCGGCGACGATCCGACGCGCGAAGGGCTGGTCGACACCCCGCGCCGGGTCGCGCGCGCGTGGAAGGAGTATTGCGCGGGCTATGGCGACGATCCGGCGCGACATCTCGAACGCGTGTTCGAGGAGGTCGGCGGCTATGACGAGATCGTCCTGCTGAAGGATATCCCGTTCCAGTCGCACTGCGAGCATCACATGGCGCCGATCATCGGCAAGGCGCACATCGCCTATCTGCCGCGCAACCATGTCGTCGGCATCTCGAAGCTGGCGCGCGTGCTGCACGGCTTTGCCCGCCGGTTGCAGGTGCAGGAGCGGCTGACCGCGGAAGTGGCCGACTGCATCTGGGAGCAGCTGAAGCCGCAGGGCGTCGCGGTCGTGATCGAGGCGACGCATGCCTGCATGGCCGCGCGCGGCGTGCGGACGCCGGGGGTGACGATGGTCACCAGCCGGATGATGGGCGTGTTCCGCGAGGATGAGCGCAGCCGCAAGGAGGTGCTGTCGCTGATGGGCGCGCGCGCATGATCCGAAACGTCCTGGTCACCGGCGGGGCGAAGCGCTTGGGCGCCGCGATCGTCCGGCGGCTGGCGGCGGACGGGCATGCGGTGGTCGTGCATCAGGGGCATTCGCCCGAGGAAGCCGATGCGCTGGTCGACGAGATCGTCGCTATCGGTGGCCGTGCGGCGGCGGTCGAGGGCGATCTGAGCGATCTGGGCGGGGTCGGCGATCTGTTCGCGGCGGCGCGGGGCGCGATCGGCGGTCCGATCGACGGGCTGGTCAACTGCGCATCGAAGTTCGCGTTCGATCGGCCGCCCACGGTCGACCCGGTGCTGTTCACCGAGCTGGCCGCGATCAACTGCGGCGCGCCGGTGCTGCTCGCCTCGGCGCTGGCATCGCAGGAGGATGTCCGTGACGGCGCGATCGTCAATCTGCTCGACCAAAAGGTGGCGAACCTCAATCCCGACTTCTTCTCCTATAGCTGCGGCAAGATCGCGCTGGAGGGGGCGACGGTGATGCTGGCGCAGGCGCTGGGCCCCCGGATCAGCGTCAACGCGGTCTCGCCGGGGCTGACGCTGAAGAGCGGGGACCAGACCGACGCGGAATTCGAGGCAGTGGCGAGCGACAACCTGCTCCAGCGCCCGGTCGGGGCGGGGGCGGTCGCCGATGCGGTCGCGTGGTTGCTGGGTGCGAAGGGCGTGACCGGGCAGAACCTGTTCGTCGATTGCGGGCAGCGGTTTCTGGCGCGCGACGGCGACGTGATGTTCGACCGGCATCATGGGGAGCGCAATGGCTGAGTTCACGACGATCCTCGACGGGCTCGAGGTGATGATGCGGCTGGGCATTTATCCGCACGAGGTGGCACCGCAGCGCGTGGTCGTCTCGGTCGAGATGACGGTCGTGTATCCGGGACCGCTTGGCGAGGATGAGATCGGCGAGGTGCTCGATTACGACTTCGTCCGCGCCGGAATCCTGGCGATGGCGGCGGAGCGTCCGTTCGCGTTGCAGGAGACGCTGTGCGAGGCGATCGCGGCGCTGTGCCTGGGTGACGCGCGGGTGCGGCGGGTCGAGGTCGAGACGATGAAGACCGACATCTACCCCGACGCCGCGATCGGGTGCCGGATCGTGCGCGAACGCGCGATCTAGTCGAAGCGATAGTCCCACGACCGGGCGCATTCGGTGCCCGCGAGCGGCGCCGATCCCGGCGCCGGCTCGTTCCCTGCCCATAACCCCCTCATTCGGAGACTTATGGTGAACATTCTCGTCGTCCTCACCTCGCATGCCGATCTCGGCGATACCGGCCGCAAGACCGGGTTCTGGCTCGAAGAGCTTGCCGCACCCTATTATGTGTTCAAGGATGCCGGCGCGTCCATCACGCTCGCCTCGCCGGCCGGTGGCCAGCCGCCGCTCGATCCGAGCAGCGCGAAGCCCGATGCGCAGACCGATGCGACGCGCCGGTTCGAGGGCGACGCGGAAGCGACGGCTGCGCTCGCCGACACGCGGAAACTGTCCGAGATGAAGATCGCCGACTTCGACGCGGTGTTCTATCCAGGCGGTCACGGTCCGCTCTGGGATCTCGCCAACGACCCGGCGTCTATCGCGCTGATCGAGACGACCATCGGCGCGGGCAAGCCCGTCGCGCTGGTCTGTCATGCGCCCGGCGTGCTGCGCGACGTGAAGGCGGCCGATGGCTCGCCACTGGTGAAGGGGAAGACGGTCACCGGCTTCACCAATAGCGAAGAGGCGGCGGTCGGGCTCAGCGATATCGTGCCGTTCCTTGTCGAGGACATGCTCGCGCAGCAGGGCGGAAATTATTCGAAGACCGCCGACTGGGGCGTGCATGTCGTCGAGGACGGCCTGCTGATCACCGGGCAGAACCCCGCATCGTCGGAAAAGGCGGCACAGGCGCTGCTGGCGAAGCTCGCCTGAAAGAACGGCCACCGGCCCTGCCGGTGGCCGTTCTTCTGGGTGTCAGGCGCGGTTGGCGGCGCTGAGGACGGCGCGAACCGAGGCGGTGGCGATGTCGGTGTCCATGCCGACACCGAACACCGTCTTGCCCGCCGCGGTCCGGCATTCGACATAGGCGGCCGCCTGCGCGTCCGCACCATGGCCGATCGCATGCTCGTTATAATCCACCACATCGAGCGTCGGCCCGGTCGACTCCGCGATCGCCGCGATCACGCCCGAGATCAGCCCGTTACCGCGCCCCGAGATCGACCGTTCCTCGCCATCGATCGCGACGCGGCCGATGAAGACGCGCTGCCCCGCGGTGCCGCTTTCCTCATAGTCGCGCAACTCCACGCGGTCGTCGGCGTGCGGCAAATAGGTCCGCTCGAACAACTGCCAGATATCTGCCGCATTCAGTTCGCGGCTCGTCTCGTCGGCATAGGCCTGCACATGACGGCTGAAATCGGCCTGGAGACGCTTGGGCAGCTTCAGCCCCTTGTCCTGCTCGATCACCCAGGCGACGCCGCCCTTGCCCGATTGCGAGTTGACGCGGATCACCGCCTCGTAGCTGCGGCCGAGATCGGCGGGGTCGATCGGGAGGTACGGCACCTCCCACAATGTGTCGTTCTTCGCCTCCTGCGCGGCGAACCCCTTCTTGATCGCATCCTGATGGCTGCCAGAAAACGCCGTGAAGACAAGGTCGCCCGCGTAGGGTGTGCGCGGATGGACGGGGATGTTGGTGCAGTAGTTGACCGTGTTCACGACGCCGTCGATGTCCGACAGGTCGAGCTTCGGATCGACGCCTTGCGTGTACATGTTGAGCGCGACGGTCACGAGATCGCAATTGCCGGTGCGCTCGCCATTGCCGAGCAGGCAGCCCTCGACCCGGTCCGCGCCCGCCATCATGCCGAGTTCGGCGGCTGCGACGCCGGTGCCGCGGTCGTTGTGCGTGTGCAAGCTGATCGCGACGGAATCGCGGTTGCGAATATTGCGCCCGAACCATTCGATCTGGTCGGCATAGATGTTCGGCGTCGCGCACTCGACGGTGGCGGGCAGGTTGAAGATGATCGGATTATCGGGCGTCGGCATCAGGACGTCCATCACCGCCTCGCAGACCTCAAGGCTGAACTCGAGCTCGGCGGTCGAGAAGGTCTCAGGGGAATATTCGAACTGCCAGCGGACGCCCGGCTGCTTGGCGGCCTCGTCACGCAGCACCTTGGCGCCGTCGATCGCGATCTGCTTCACCTGCGCGCGATCCATCCCGAACACGATCTTGCGCCAGGCGGGACTGACCGCATTGTAGAGGTGGACGATCGCGGTCTTCGCACCGACGAGGCTGGCAAAGCTCGTCTCGATCAGGTCGCGGCGAGACTGCGTCAGCACCTGGATCGACACGTCGTCGGGGATGCGGCCGGTTTTCACCAGGCCTGAGATGAAATCGAATTCGGTCGCGCCCGCGCTCGGGAAGCCGACCTCGATCTCCTTCAGCCCGACCTTGCAGAGCAAGTCGAAGAAGCGAGTCTTCTTCTCGGCATCCATCGGGTCGATCAGCGCCTGATTGCCGTCGCGAAGATCGGTCGACAGCCAGCGTGGCGGCTTGACGATCGTCTTCGACGGCCATTGGCGGTCGGGCAGGTCGATTTGCGGGAAGGGTCGGTATTTGGTCGATGGGTCGCGCAGCATGGCTCGTGTCTCTCGTGATCGGGAGCGTTCGGGTCAGCCCTTAGGCGCGAGGCGCGGGGGCTGGCCACCACGCAAACGATCGGCGCGCCTAAGGGCGCGTAAGTCGAAGCAGCAGGAGGCGACCGTGAGACATTGCGTCTTCCCTATCGCGCGGACACGGTAAATGTCCAGCGCGATAGGGTCGGCGTACCTATTATTGCGCAGCGAATGCCGCGTTGATCGTCAGGTCGACCTTGTCCGACACGACGGGGGCATAGGCGCCGATGTTGAAATCGCTGCGCTTGATCGAGGTCGTCGCGCGGAAGCCGAAGTTCAGCTTCTTGTTCATCGGGTTCGCGCCCGCACCGACGAACGTCGCCTGCAGCACGACCGGCTTGGTGACGCCCTTGAGCGTGAGATCACCGGTGATGGTCGCCTTATCGCCGGTCGCGACGACCTTGGTCGAAACGAACTTGGCGGTCGGGTAGGTTGCGGCGTCGAAGAAGTCCTTCGACTTCAGATGGCCCGCGAATGGTGCGGACGTCACCGACAGCTGGTCGATCGCGAAATTGACCTCGACCTTGGTCGCGTTCGGCTTGGCCGGATCGATCGTGATGCTGCCACCCGACGCGCCGAGCTGCCCCTCGAGCATCGAGAAGCCCATATGGTTGAGCTGCCATGTCACCTGGGTGTGGTTGGCATCGACCGCATAGGTGCCGGCGGCGACGCGCGCCTTGACGGGGGCGCCGGGGACTGCGGCGGTCTGCGCCAATACGGGAGCGGCGGTGAGGGCGAGGATGGTGGCTAGGGCTAGGCGCATGCGGGGTCTCCTGTTGAACGCGCGATGCTGGCCGAGCGGAGGGAGCGCGTCAAATGACGTTATGCCAACGCTGTGTTTCGGATTTGGGTCGGTGGGGGGGAGCCTGTTCCCCCGCGGACGCGGGGGCCCAGCTAAACCACGGACACTGCCCGAGACCCTGGACCCCCGCCTTCGCGGGGGAACGGGGACTGGGGGAGGGGCGCGCTTACTTCAAGTGCCACCACCCCGGCGAAGGCCGGGGTCCAGTTGGGGGACGGTGGTAACGCAAGACGGCGCTTCGTTACTCCGGCCTTTCCAACTAGGCCCCGGCCTTCGCCGGGGTGAGGTCGCTTCGTGCAGGGGACAAACGGAAGCCCGCTCCCCACGCCCGAACGTCGGCCCCGGCGAAGCCGCGCCCTATGGGCGGGCTCCGTCGTGCCGGCCGCGCTCGCGCTTAGTTGCGCTCGCGATCCACCAGCGCGTTCTTCCCGATCCACGGCATCATGCCGCGCAGCTCGCTGCCGATTTTCTCGATCGGATGCGCCAGCGCCTGCTTGCGCGCCGCCTTCAGCTCGGGCTGCCCCGCACGGTTGTCGAGGATGAAGTTCTTTACGAAGCGCCCCGACTGGATGTCGGCCAGCACGCGCTTCATTTCCTTCTTCGTCTCGTCGGTGATGATCCGCGGACCCGTGGTGATGTCGCCATATTCGGCGGTGTTGGAGATCGAATAGCGCATGTTGGCGATCCCGCCCTCATAGAGCAGGTCGACGATCAGCTTGGTCTCGTGCAGGCACTCGAAATAGGCCATTTCGGGGGCGTAGCCGGCTTCGGTCAGCGTCTCGAACCCGGCCTGGATCAGGTGGGTGATGCCGCCGCAGAGCACGGCCTGCTCGCCGAACAGATCGGTCTCGCATTCCTCGCGGAAATTGGTCTCGATGATGCCCGAGCGACCGCCGCCCACGCCCGACGCATAAGCGAGCGCGATGTCGTGTGCGTTGCCCGACTTGTCCTGATCGATCGCGATCAGGCAGGGGACGCCGCCGCCGCGGACATATTCGCTGCGCACGGTGTGGCCGGGGCCCTTGGGCGCGATCATGATGACGTCGAGATCGGCGCGCGGCTCGATCAGGCCGAAATGGACGTTCAGGCCGTGTGCGAACGCGATCGTCGCACCCTGCTTCAGATTGTCGTGCAGGTCGGTCGCATAGATCGCGGCCTGATGCTCGTCGGGCGCGAGGATCATGACGATGTCGGCCCAGGCCGCCGCCTCGGCGTTCGACTTGACCGCGAAACCCGCCTCGATCGCCTTCTTGGCGGTCGGCGAGCCCTCGCGCAGCGCGATCGCGACGTCCTTGACGCCCGAATCGCGCAGGTTCTGCGCGTGCGCATGGCCCTGCGAGCCGTAACCGACGATCGCGATCTTCTTGTCGGTGATCAGGTTCAGGTCGGCGTCGCGATCGTAATAGACACGCATGGTATTCTTCCTTCTTTCGTCATTCCGGCGAACGCCGGAACCCAGGGTTCCAGGCGGCGCCGTTCGTGGTTCTGTGTCCCGACTTGCGTCGGGATGACGGGGTAAACTTACGCCGGCTCTTTGCCGCGGGCGATCGCGACGATGCCGGTGCGGGCGACTTCGATCAGGCCGACTTCGCTCATGAGTTCGACGAACTTGTCGATCTTGTCGATCCCGCCGGTCACCTCGAACACGAAGCTCGACGTCGTCGCATCGACCACGCGCGCGCGGTAGACGTCGGCCAGGCGCAGCGCCTCGATCCGGTGGTCGCCGGTGCCGCGCACCTTGACCAGCGCCAGCTCGCGCTCGACGTGCGCACCCTGCGCGGTCAGGTCGGTGACCTTGTGGACGGGGACGAGCCGGTCGAGCTGTGCGAGGATCTGCTCCATCGTCGCGGGCGACGCGCTGGTGACGATCGTGATCCGGCTGACCGCCTTGTCGGCGGTGATCTCCGACACGGTCAGGCTCTCGATATTATAGCCGCGCGCGGTGAACAGGCCGGCGATCCGGGCGAGGATGCCCGGTTCATTGTCGACGATCACGGCGAGCGTGTGCCGCTCGGCCTTTTCCTGGGAAATATGCATCAAACCAGTGCCTTCGCTTCGTCGTCCATCGT
Organism: Sphingomonas sp. BK481; assembly: GCF_014194875.1. Lineage (NCBI taxonomy): Bacteria > Pseudomonadati > Pseudomonadota > Alphaproteobacteria > Sphingomonadales > Sphingomonadaceae > Sphingomonas > Sphingomonas sp. BK481. The sequence continues at coordinate 526,675 of NZ_JACIAP010000001.1, forward strand.
GCCCGACACTTCGTTCGCCTGCAGGATCATGTCGGTATGCGCAGCACCGCTCGGGATCATCGGGAAGCAGTTGGTCAGCTGCGACACGCGGCAATCGACGATCACCGGGCCGTCATGGGCCAGCATCTCCGCAATCCCGCTGTCGAGCTGGTCGCGCGTCTCGATCAGGATGCCCTTCCAGCCATAAGCCTCGCCCAACCGGATGAAATCGGGCAGCGAGTCCGAATAGCTCTCGGCGTAGCGGCTCTCATAGGTGAGCTCCTGCCACTGGCGGACCATGCCCATATACTGGTTGTTGAGGATGAAGATCTTCACCGGCAACCGGTATTGGGTGGCAGTCGCCAGCTCCTGGATGTTCATCTGGATCGACGCCTCGCCGGCGATGTCGATCACCAGCGCGTTCGGGTTGCCGAGCTGCGCGCCGATCGCGGCAGGCAGGCCATAGCCCATCGTGCCGAGACCGCCGCTGGTCAGCCATTTGTTCGGCTTTTCGAAGCCGAAATGCTGTGCGGCCCACATCTGGTGCTGGCCGACCTCGGTCGTGATGATCGGGTTGCGTGCCTTGGTCGCGTCGAACAGCGCCCGGATCGCGCGCTGCGGCATGATCTCGTTCGGGTCGTTCTCGGGGAAGTCGAGGCACTTGACCGCACGCCAGCCGGCGATCCGCCGCTGCCAGTCGGTGGTGTCGGGCTTGGGATGCTGACGGCTCTTCCAGATCCGCACCATGTCCTCGAGCGCATGGCCGACGTCCGCGATGATCCCGAGATCGACGCGCACCGTCTTGTTCACCGACGAGCGATCGATGTCGATGTGCACTTTCCGCGAATTCGGGCTGAACGCGTCGAGCCGTCCGGTCACGCGGTCGTCGAACCGGCTGCCGAGCGCGACGACGAGGTCGGCCTGGTTCATCGCCATGTTGGCCTCGTAGGTGCCATGCATCCCGAGCATGCCGAGCCACTGCTCGCCGCTCGCGGGATAGGCGCCGAGACCCATCAGCGTCGACGTCACCGGTGCGCCGGTGATGCGGACGAGCTCGCACAGCAACTGGCTCGCGGCCGGCCCTGAGTTGATGATGCCGCCGCCGGTATACAGGATCGGGCGTTCGGCCGCAGCGAGCATGTCCACCAGCTGCTCGATCTGGCTCTGGTCGGCCTTCACCTGCGGGCGATAGGTCTTGTGCTGGATCGGGCCGGGCTTCGCATAGCGCGCGGTCGCGACCTGCACGTCCTTGGGGATGTCGACGACCACCGGCCCCGGACGACCCGAGGTGGCGATGTGGAATGCCTCGTGGATCACCCCGCCGAGCTTGGCCGGGTCCTTCACGAGATAATTATGCTTCGAACAATGGCGCGTGATGCCGACGGTATCGGCCTCCTGGAACGCGTCGGTGCCGATCAGCGCGGTCGGCACCTGGCCGGTGATCACCACCATCGGAATCGAATCCATCAGCGCATCGGTGATCCCGGTGACCGCATTGGTCGCGCCGGGCCCCGAGGTGACGAGCACCACGCCGGGCTTGCCGGTCGAGCGGGCATAGCCCTCCGCCGCATGCGTCGCCGCCTGTTCGTGGCGCACCAGGATGTGCTTGATCCGGCCGCTGCGAAACAGCGCGTCGTAGATCGGCAGCACGGCACCACCCGGATAGCCGAACACGACCTCCACGCCGAGATCGCACAGCGCCTCGATCAGGATATCGGCTCCACTCTTCTCGGTCATCACGTCAAAATCCTTTCGAATGCGCCGCCTTTAGCGCCTCGTGGAGGGGGCGGCTACCGATATAAAAGATGCGTGTCAAACATCATTTTAGCAATATAGTTTCAAATTGCTGCAAGCGCGTTGAAAAATCGAGCGCGTCCGTGCGCGTCCAGGCGGCCGGCGGTTGGTGGCGAAGCCAGGTATATTGCCGCTTGGCATAGCGCCGCGTGGCGAGCGATCCGGCCGCGATCGCGTCGGTTTTCGACATCTCTCCGCGCACGAGCGCGGCGATCTCGGGAACGCCGATCGCGCGGCGGATCGGCGCGTCCTGCGGGATGTCGGTGCGGGCGAGGAGTGCGGTGACTTCCGCTTGGCTGGTCTTGGTCATCTCGGCGAAGCGCTGGTCGATGCGCGCGTTCAGCCAGTCGCGGTCGGGGATCAGGATCAGCGCGCGGACATCGAGACGGTCGCCGATCCCACCCACCCGTTCGGTCTGCCAGTCGGCGAGCGTGCGGCCTGTGCCGCGGACCACCTCCAGCGCGCGCGCGACGCGCGTGGTGTCGGCGGCGTTGAGCCGCGCGGCGGCGCGCGGGTCGAGCAAAGCGAGCGCGGCATGCGCCTCGGCGACGGGGAGCGCGCGGACCTGCTCGCGCAGATCGGGGTCGATCGCGGGGACGGGGGCAATGCCGTCGAGCAGCGTGCGGATATAGAGCCCGGTGCCGCCGACCAGGATCGGCAGTCTGCGCTCCGCGACCACCTCGTCGATTGCGCGCGTCGCCTCGGCGGCCCAGCGCGCGGCGGAATAGGTCGCGTCGGCGGCGTCGACATGGCCGAACAGGCGGTGCGGGGCGCTCGCTTCCTCTTCGGCCGAAGGACGCGCGGTGAGGATGCGGAGATCGGCATAGACCTGCGCCGAATCGGCGTTGATGACGACGCCGCTGTGCGCGTCGGCGATGGCGAGCGCGAGCGCGGACTTGCCGCTCGCGGTCGGCCCTGCGATGAGCGCGACCTTCGGGAGATTATTGATGTTCACGGCAACGCTTATAGCCTCGGGCACGCTGACCGCAGGCGATATTTCGACCGCGATGGACCGGCTCCGCGATGCGGGCTGCGCGCCGGGTGCGAGCGGCTGGATCGATGAGGGCGACGCCGCCGACCTGATCTTCGGCATGGCGCCCGACGCGGCGCGGACCGCGCTCGAGGGGGCGTTCGGCAAGACCGATGTGGTCGTGCAGCCGAGCCTGACCCGGACCAAGGCGCTGCTGATTGCGGACATGGATTCGACGATGATCACCGTCGAGTGCATCGACGAGCTCGCCGACTATGCGGGAATAAAGCCGCAGATCGCCGAGATCACCGAGCGCGCGATGCGCGGTGAGCTCGATTTCGAGGCGGCACTCGATGCGCGCGTCGCGCTGCTCGCGGGGCTGGCGGAGAGTGACATCGAACGCTGCCTCGCCGAACGGGTCACGATCATGCCGGGTGCGCAGGCGCTGGTACGGACGATGCGCGCGCGCGGCGCGAAGGCGGTGCTCGTGTCGGGCGGCTTCACGCGCTTTGCCGAGCCGGTGGCGCGGACGATCGGCTTCGACGTCGCGATCGCCAACGTGCTGGAGATTGCCGACGGCACGCTGACGGGGCGGGTCGCGCGGCCGATCGTCGGGTCGCACACCAAGCTGGCGACGCTGCACGCCGCGCTGGCCGAGCACGGGATCGCGGTCGAAGAGTCGCTCGCGGTCGGCGACGGCGCCAACGACTTGGCGATGATCGAGGCGGCGGGGCTGGGCGTCGCCTATCATGCCAAACCGATCGTCGCGGCAGCGGCGGCGGCACGGATCGACCATGGCGATCTGACCGCTCTGCTCTACGCCCAGGGCCTGCCGCGCGCCGCCTGGGTGACCGAATGAGCGCCGTCAAGCGCGTTTCCAGCCACCGAGTCCCTCTTTGGTAATCCAGGTTAAGCCACTGCGCCATATCCCGGCTTGCTAAGCTGTATCCAAAAATTAGGGGTCGATGCCAAAGACTTGCGATTGATTGGCTGATACGAATGGATGCTGGCTGGGATTATGAGCGCTTCAAGGCGTTCACCTGTGCGGATGACGACGACATTGATACCTTCCGCCGGCTCGCCGGGCCGACGATCGGTTTGAAGCGTGGTGATACCCTGCGGATGCAAGGCTCGCCCGACCCGCAGGTCTATATGCTGCTGAGCGGCTGGGTCGCGTGCAGCATCATCGTCGGCGAGAGCGCGCGGCAGATCGTCAAGGTTCATCTGCCCGGCGATCTGGTCGGGATGCCGAGCCTTGCCGCCCCGACCGCGTGCGACACGATCGAAGCGGTCTCGGCGGCGAAGCTCGGCGTGATCGAGACCGCGGCGATCGGGCAGGTGTTCAGCAGCAACCCGCGGCTCGCGGCCTTGCTGTTCCTCGTCTCGCAGCAGGAGCGCGTCGTGTTGATGGAGCGGCTGGCGTCGATCGGGCGGACCAGCGCGGCGAGTCGGATCGCCGCGCTGATCCTCGAACTGCGCACCCGGCTGCGGCGCAACGACCCGACGATCGAGAATGTCGTGCCGGTGCCGCTGACGCAGGAGGATATCGGCGACATGACCGGGCTGACCCCGGTCTATGTCAACCGGACGCTGCGCCAGCTGCGGACCTCGGGGATCGCGACGTGGCGGCGCGGGGTCATCACGATCGACGACCGCGACGCGCTGGCGGTCCTCGCCGCGTTGCCGCAAAGTCCGGAACGCGACACGAGCTGGATTCCGAGCCGGCGCGGCTGAACGCCGGGCGTGTCAGGATGCGTCACGGGGCGACGATGACGCAGGGCTGGCCTGACGCGGCGCAGGCGCGCGTCGCGTCCGCCCGGCTGGCGAACCCGCCCGCCTGCAGCCGCGTCACCGGTCCCGCCGCGACATAGCTGGGCTGCGCGCCGCCCAGCCTGCCCCTGACCTTGCCCCACAGCGTCTCGGCATTGCCGCGATCGCGGAACGCGCCAAGCTGGATCCGCCATTTCCCCGACCCGGCCACCGGCTTCGCTGCTGGCTTCGGCACGGGCTTCGGCGCCGGCTTGGGCGCGGACGCGAGCCGGGGCGGGGTGACCGGTGCGGGTCTGGTCGCGGCTTGCGAGGCAGCACGCTCCGGCGCAGCGCGCGGGGGCACCGGCGCGGGGGACACGGATGAGGCGGGGACCGTGGTGCGCGCGACCGGCGTCACCGGCCGGGGAGCGGGCTGGGGAGCGGGCCTGGCAGGGCCGGTGGCCGAGATCGGCGGTGGCGACGCGGACGACAGGCCCGACCGCGCGATCTTTTCCTGCGCGGCATAGCGTTCGGCGAGCGCCGTGCCGCGCTGGCGGTCTTCGGGGGAGATATACTGGTCCATCTGCGCCAGCGTCTGCGAGGCCGACTGCAATCCCGACGTGCTCGCGCGCGACATCAGCGCATAGGCGCGCGGATAGTCGCGGGGGACCGCGTCGCCGTTGAACAACATCGTCCCGAGCACGAGCTGCGTCCGCGGTTCGCCGCGCGCCACCGACTTTTCGAGCCAGGGCAGCGCGTCCGCCTTCTTGTTGGCCTGGAACAGCGCGAGGCCGTAATTGTCCTGCGCCTGGACATGACCCTGCAGCGCCGCCTTGCGGAACCAGCTTTCGGCGAGCGCGGGGTCGAGCGTGACGCCGCGGCCGAGCTTATAGGCCTGGGCGAGATTGAACTGCGCATCGGCGTCACCCGCGATCGCGAGCGGACGCCACTGGTCGATCGCGGACGCATAGTCGCCGCGGCTCCAGGCATCGACGCCGGCCTTCACGTCCGCCGCGGCCGGCACCGCGCCCAGCGCCGCTACCGTCGCCGCCGCGCCCAGAATCAGGTTGCGCATCGAGTACCTCGTTAAAGCCAAATGATGATCGTCATGTCGCGATAGCCCGGCGAAGGCAAAGATCGGGTTAAGCCGTGCGCCGGTCGGGTGCGGGGGCGCGGCACGTTGTCGTAACGGCGTGGGAACCACGCGTTAACCGCTTCTTATCCGCTGGCATGGCATCGCGGGCCTTGGTTGACGAGACGTAAGGGGGCTTATGCGCGTTCTGGCGATGGCATCGCAAAAAGGCGGGTCGGGAAAGACGACTCTGTCCGGGCATCTCGCGGTCCAGGCGGAGCGCGCCGGGCAGGGGCCGGTCGTGCTGATCGATATCGATCCGCAAGCGTCGCTGACCGACTGGTGGAACGAACGCGAGGCGGAGGCGCCGGCGCTGGCGCAGACCACGGTCGCGCGGCTCGCCGCCGATCTCGAAATTCTTCGCCAGCAGGGGTTCAAACTGGCGGTGATCGACACGCCGCCGTCGATCACGGTCGCGATCCAGACGGTGATCCAGATCGCCGAGCTGATCGTCGTCCCGACCCGGCCGAGCCCGCATGACCTGCGCGCGGTCGGCGCAACCGTCGATCTGTGCGATCGCGCGGGCAAGCCGCTGATCTTCGTCGTCAATGCAGCGACCCCCAAGGCGCGGATCACGGCCGAGGCGATCGTCGCGCTCTCTCAGCACGGCACCGTCGCGCCGATGACGATCCACCAGCGCACCGATTTCGCCGCTTCGATGATCGACGGCCGCACGGTCATGGAGGTCGATCCCAAGGGCAAGTCCGCGGCGGAGATCGAAGCGCTCTGGACCTATGTCACCGACCGGCTCGAAAAGAATTTCCGGCGCACGGTGTTCAGCGTGCCCAATGCAGGCGCGGGGTTCGGGCAGCGCGGGCCCGCGCCGGGCTTCGGCCGGCGGGTGGTCGGATGAGCGCGATGCCCGCCCGCCCGCCCGTTCAGCCGCATCCGGAATCGGCCGACGTGCCGAAGCCGCTGGGCTCGCTGTCGGCGTCGCTGCTGGCGCGCAAGGGCGACGCCCGCCCGGCGATGCGACCGCTCGCGCTCGGTACGGCCACGGTCGTGCCAGTTGAGGATGATGCCGCTCTTGTGACGTCGGTGACGCTAGCGACCGCACGCCGGATCGCGCGCGAGAGCGCAACCAGAACGCGCACCGGCAAGGCCGCCTTCACGCTCCGCCTCGACAGCGATCGTCATGTCCGGCTTCGACTCGCGAGTGCAATGACGCGGCATTCGTCGCAACACCTGGTGACGCTCGCGCTCGATGCCTTTCTTCAAAATCTGCCCGAGGTCGACGCGCTCGTTGCGCAGCTTCCCGTGACCAGGGCCCCGAAATGAACCGGTGGGATCATAGCCGATGACGACGCGAATCCTTCTTTCGATGGGGCTGTCGGCCCTTGTTTTGGGTGGCACGATGGTCGGGTGCAGTGCGGGCGAGACGGGCCGCGGTCTCGCCTCGGCGAGCGATCGCAACGCTGATCTCGAGGCCAAGGCGGGCGCGGTGAACGCGCATCGGGCAGAGGTTGCGCTGGCCCGGCACGATGGCGGCGCCGCGGTCTATTTTGCCGAGGCGGCGGTGGCGATGATGCCGCAATCGGCGGCGTATCGGCTGCTGCTCGCACAGGGCTATCTCCAGGCGGGGCGGTTCACCTCGGCGCGGCAGGGGTTTGCCGATGTGCTGGCGTTGTCGCCGGCGGACGGGAAGGCGGCGCTCAACCTGGCGCTGACGCAGATCGCCGGTGGCGACACGCAGGGCGCGCGGCAGACGCTCGAACGCAACGCATCGATCATACCGCCGAGCGATCGTGGCCTCGCGCTGGCGCTGGCGGGCGATGCAGGCGGCGCGATCGGGCTGCTGACCGAGGTCGCACGCTCGTCCGAAAGCAATGCCAAGGCCCGGCAGAACCTGGCGCTCGCGCTCGCGCTGGCGGGCCAGTGGCAGGCCGCGCGGGTCGTTGCGGCCGCCGATCTCGCGCCGACCGAGGTCGATGCAAGGCTCGAACAATGGGCCCGTTTCGCACAGCCGACGACGTCATATGATCAGGTCGCCGGCCTGCTCGGCGTGCGCGCGGTCGCCGATCCCGGCCAGCCCGCCGCGCTCGCGCTCAACCGCGCACCGCTCATGCCGACGGTCTCGCCGATCGAGGCGCTGGCCGCGGTCGAACGCAGCGCGCGTCCCGTCGCGCTGGCCGAAGCGGGATCGGCTCTGGCCCCGGCGAGGATCACCTTCGCCGCGCCGCGCGAGGTCGTTCAGGCCCTGCCCGGCGGCATGCCGACGATGCTCGCCAGCCGCAGCGAGGGCGCCGTGCTCGCCGCGCGAGCGCAACGCGGCGTGCGCGCGATCCCGGCGGGGACGGGCGACTGGTATGTCCAGATCGGCGCCTATGACAATGCCGGCGTCGCGAGGGCCGCCTGGAGCCAGGCCACGCGTCGCTTCGACGGCTTCTCCGGCCGCCAGCCCAACGGCATGGCGTTCAGGACGAACGGCGAGGCCTATTACCGCCTGTCGGTCGGCGGGTTCGGCCGCGACGAGGCCAATCAGGTGTGCCGGCGCTACCGCGCGACCGGTGGCGCCTGTTTCGTGCGACAGGGCGCCGGCGACCAGATGGCGCTTTGGCTGCGTGGCGGCGGCGTCGAGGTCGCGACCCGCTGAATGACAGGCGGGCTCCGACGCACGATGCCCGTCAGATCTCGCGGCCGCCTTTCCAGACGCGCAGTACCTTGCCCTGCACCGGCAGGCCGTCGAACGGCGTGTTGTTCGCGCTGGCGGCGAACGCGTCGCCGGTGATCTGCCACGGCGCCTGAGCGTCGAACAGCAGCAGATCGGCGGGCTTGCCGACCTCGAGCGTCCCGGTGTCGAGCCCGAGCACCGCGGCCGGGTTGCGGCTCAGCAGCGCGAACAGCCCCGACAGCGTGACCCGTTCGTCGCGCACCAGCATCAGCGCGAGCGGCAGCAGCGTCTCGGCGCCCGCCATTCCGGCGCTCGAATCGGCGAAGGGCAGGCGCTTTTCCTCGGGCCCGCGCGGATCATGCGCGGAGCAGATCACGTCGATCGTGCCGTCGGCGACCGCCGCCAGCGCCGCCTGGCGATCCGATTCGCTCCTGAGCGGCGGCGAGAGATGCGCGAAGCTGCGGAAGTCGCTGACCGCGATATCGGACAAATGGAGATGCGCGGGCGTGATGCCGCAGGTCACCGCCACACCGCGGCGCTTCGCAGCACGGATCAGGTCGAAGCCCGCGGCGGTCGTCACCTGGCGGATGTGAAGCCGCGCACCGGTGTCCTCGGCCAGCATCAGGTCGCGCGCGATCGCGAGCGCCTCGGCTATCGCGGGGGCGGCGGGCAGGCCGAGCCGGGTCGCGGTCTCGCCCGCGGTCGCGACGGCGCCCGCGGTCAATCCGCCATCCTCGGCATGCGTGACGACCGCGATGTCGAGGTCGCGCGCATAGGCGAGTACGCGGTGCATGACCCCGCTGTCGGCGATCCAGCCCTTGCCGGTGCCGACCGCGCGCGCGCCCGCCGACAGGCAGACCGCCATCTCGGCAAGGTCATGCCCGGCCAGCGCCTGCGTCGCGGCGGCAATCGGGTGGATCCACAGGTCGGGCTTGCCGATCAGCGCGGCGCGCTGGACGATGCCGGGATCGTCCAGCACCGGCGACTGGTCGGGCATCAGCCCGACGCGGACGATCCCGCCTGCGCGGAACGCGGCGCGGTCGATCCGCGCCACGCCCAGATCGACGATGCCGGGGGCGAGCGTCTTGCCCGCGCAGTCGATCGTCTGCGCATCGGCGGGGATCTCGACCAGCCCGGTCGCGACGACGACGCCGTCGCGGATCAGGAGATTGCCCTTGGTGATCCCGCCGACCGGGCAGACGAGCGTCGCATTGGTGAGCGCGAGGATCATGCCCAGCCCTCCACGCCGCGCGCCCGGCGGGTCAGTACGTCGAGGCACGCCATGCGGACCGCGACGCCCATTTCGACCTGCTCGGTGATCGCCGAGCGGGCATGGTCGGCGACCGCCGAATCGATCTCGACGCCGCGGTTCATCGGCCCGGGGTGCATCACCAGCGCATCGGACGCCGCGCGCGCGAGCCGTTCGAGCGTCAGGCCGTAGCGCATCCGGTATTCACGCGTGGAGGGCACGTACGCGCCGTCCATCCGCTCGTTCTGCAGGCGCAGCATCATGACCACGTCGGCGCCCTCCAGCGCGGCATCGAAATCGGTGAACGGGGTGACCCCCATCTTGTGGATGGCGGCGGGCATCAGCGTCGACGGTGCGCAGACCCGGACCTCGGCGGCGAGCGCGGTGAGTGCGAGGATGTTCGAGCGTGCGACGCGGCTGTGCAGCACGTCGCCGCAGATCACGACGCGCTGCCCCGCGATCGACCCGCGGCGGCGGCGGATCGTCAGCGCGTCGAGCAGCGCCTGGGTCGGATGTTCGTGGCGGCCGTCGCCTGCGTTCAGGACGGGGCAGTCGACCTTGTCGGCGATCAGCCGCACCGCACCGCTCGCCATGTGGCGGATGACGATGACGTCGGCGCGCATTGCGTTCAGCGTCATTGCGGTGTCGATCAGCGTCTCGCCCTTCTTCACGCTCGACTGCGCGGCGTGCATGTTAACGACGTCGGCGCCGAGCCGCTTGCCCGCGATCTCGAACGACAACAAGGTTCGCGTGCTGTTCTCGAAGAACGCGTTGATCTGCGTGAGCCCGGCGAGCCGCTTGTCGGGCGTCGCATGGGTGCGGTTCGCCTCGACCCAGGTTTCGGCCTCGTCGAGCAGGAACGCGATCTCGTGCGGCTGAAGCCCGTCGATCCCGGTCAGGTGCCGGTGCGGGAAGACGGCGCCGCCCTCGATGAGGGTGGCGGGGCGGTGGTCTGAACGTTGCATCAAGCGCGCTGGGTAGTGGGCTGCGGCGGCGGGGGCAAGGTTTGGCTTTGCGGTCAGCGTGGCGGATGCCCTCGATCCGACGCTATTCGGATGCGCGGTGGACAATCCGGTACAAGGCGCCGCGATCGGTCGACCATACCAGGCGCAGCCGGGCGTCGGTCGGCCATTTCACGCGGGGCGTATCGATCAGCCAGACGAAGTCGAATGCGGCGTACGCAATCGTGGCCAGCGCGCGTTGCAGATCATAGCCTTCGTCATAACGGCAGCCGGGGGCAAAGAGCGCCTGGCTGCCGGCATAGACGAAGCCGCCGGCCTCGGGCCGATGGATGCGCAACTGCGAGGACGGGATGTCCCAGAGCCCGTTGACGAACGCATCGCGGCGGACGATCGCCATCATCCCCAGATGATCCATGCGGCGACTGGTCCATTGCGCCTCGCACGGCAGATCAGCCAGCGCGACGACCCGGCTGCCGCTCGGGATATGGTCGATCGCGGCAAGCTGGTCCTGGAGGCGATCCTCGAGGCGCGCCCAGCTGACGGTCTGAACCGCCAGCCGGGTGCCGAGAAAGGCGAGCGCTGCAATCGCGATCATGGTCAGGTGCCGGTGGTTCGTCGTGGTCGGCGACAGCGACAGGATCGCGAGGGCTAGCGCACAGGGCAGCAGCCGCATGTCGGTGAACGACGATCCCATGACCATTCCCGGCATCAGCAGGAACACGCAGAACAACAGCCCCGAGGCGCAGGCCAGGCGCGCTTCCATCCGAAACCCGGCGCCCCGCAACCCGCAGAGCACGAGGCCATAGAGCAGCATCACGCTGGCGATGTCGAAGCCGAGATGCTGGTCGCGCAATATGGCGGCGACAAAGAACAGCTTGAGCAACCAGGAAAACCACTGGGCGACACCTGCCGATGCCGTGCCGGACTGCGCCAGCATGATGACGATCGGGACGGCGAGCGGCAGGCACGCAAGCCCGGCGCTCCAGATCGCGCGCGGCCAGCCTCGACCGTCGCGACGCGCGGTCACCAGCTCGATCGCGAACACCGCGACGCAGAATGCACCCCAGCCGGCGACGTGCGTCACCCACAGGAGCAGCCCAAGCGGCAGGAATACCGCCGTGCGCAGGCGATAGCGGCGGCCGCGACCCAGCCGCATCCACAGCACGATCAGCGGAAAGGCGAAGGCGATCGAGAGCGTGTAGTTGAGAAAGCCATATTGGAACGGCATGCCAAAGGTCAGCGGAATCGCGAAGAACGCGCTGGGCGGAATCCTCCCATGCGCTTCCTTCGCGACGGCAAGCATACCCGCCGCGGTCATCACCGCCGCCGCGATCAAGGCGATCTTCGTCGTCTCGACCACGTCAAGCAAGGGTTCGGCCGCAGCGACGAGCAGGTCCATGCCGAGATTGCCCGACAGGCGCCACTGAACTGCGAACCAATGATGAAAATAGGGCGAGCTATCGATCCGGGCGTCGATGGCGAAGCGCGCCAGATGCCCGTAAATGTCAATCAATGGCGCAACCGCCGGCTGGAGCAGCGGCACCGCGAGCGTCAGGCTGATCAGCACGGCGAACCACGGCGTCGACCACCATGATCCGGGAGGCGGGGCGTCCTGTCGCGTGATCGTCGACCTTGGCATCAGCCCGCTTTTCCACGGAACCTCCAAAGACACGGTTAACGCGCTAGATCTGCGCAGTCACCAGCGCGTCGATCGCGCCCTGAAGGATATAGGCCGCTGCCATCTTGTCGACCAGCTCGGCGCGCTTGGCGCGGCTGGCGTCCTGTTCGATCAGCGTGCGCGTGACCGCGACGGTCGACCAGCGTTCGTCCTGCAGCAGGATCGGCAACCCCATGTCCTTCAGGTTCTGCGCGAACGCCCGCGTCGATTGCGAGCGTGGGCTTTCGCTGCCGTCGAGGTTGATCGGCAGGCCGATGACGAGCCCGACGACCTTCTGCGCCGCGATCATCTCGGCGAGCGCGGCCTTGTCCTTCTGGAACTTGGTGCGGCGGATCAGCAGCGCGGGGCTCGCGAAGCTCCAGCCGGCATCGCACAGCGCGGTGCCGATCGTCTTGGTGCCGACGTCGAGGCCGATCAGCCGCCCGCCATTCGGGAGCGCATCGCGAAACTGCGCGGGGGAAAGCGTGATCATCGCGTGAACGCCGCAAGACGGCGGTTGGCGTCCGCGCGCACATTCGCCCAGAACAGCGGATAGTCGTACACGTGGTAGTTGTTCCCGGGGAGCACGTAAGGCCCGAGATCGGGGCCCTCACCGATCAGCAGGATACCCCGGTCGCCGCAGCGCGCGGGCACGTTGCCGACCGACAGCGTCGCGCTCGACAGGTCGGCGGAGGGTACGAGCGTGCCGAGATTGGCGGTCGCGGGCGCGCTGGCATCGGCGGTGCCGGTCAGCGGGTTGGTGCAGATCATCGGCGTGCCCTTGCGCGGCTGCCCGTCGAACCCCGTGGTCCGGTCATAGGTTTCGACGACGAGCGACGGATCGGCGGGCTCGGCGAAGCTTTCCCATGACAGGATGCAGCCGGTCTGATCGTCGCTGCGGCATTCGGCCAGACCCATCCGCGGCAGGTCGGTGACGCGCGAAACCGGCCAGCCGACAACATAGGCGGCGACGATCCGCGCCTTCAGTTTCGGGTCGGTCGCGATCCGGTCGCGCAGCAGCCGGGTGAGGTGAAGCGCGCCCTGGCTGTGTCCGGCGAGGATGATCGGGCGGGTCGGGCCGGCTTCCTTGAGGACCCGGTCGAACGCGGCGGTGACGTCGCCGTACGCAAGCGCGAGCGCGCGTTCGCTGTCAGCCTCGCTGGTCAGGAACGCGCCGAACGTCGCCTGGCGATAGCGCGGTGCCCAGATGTCGCCCGCGCCGTTGAACGCGCTCGCCTGACCGCGCAGGAACAGTTCGGCACGGGCATTGGTCTCGGGATCGTCGATCGGCGCGTTCCAGTGGTCGCGGCTGATATACGAGGTCGGGTGGATGAAGAAGATCGCCGCGCCCGTTCCCGGGGTGCCGGGTGCGTAGCCCTCGGGTGTCCAGAGCGCGGGGTTGCCGGGACGGTCGGGACGCGCGAGCCACAGGATCTTGCGCGCATAGATGTTCGCCGGCGCCTTGCGTTGCGCCTGGAACGTCTCGCTCGGGACCATCGCGATCCGCATCAGCTCGGTCCCGTACAGGCGATAGGCGAGCAGCGCGGCGATCGCGAGGACGATCATCGCGGTGACGAAATAGAGAAACTTGCGGGCCAAGCGGGACCTTCCGTGCAGGCGGTGGCGTCCCCGTGCCGCATGCGCGGCGCGGTTGCAACGGGTGCGTTTCCGCGGGGGAACACGAAGGGTGTTGCGCCGCCGCGTCGCGCGGTGCTAGCCGAGCGCCATGTCCGTAGATACTGCAACCGTGAAGCGGATCGCGAGCCTTGCGCGCATCGCGATCACCGACGAGGACGCCGCCCGCATGGCGCCGGAACTCGGAAACATCCTTGGCTGGATCGAGATGCTGGGCGAGGTCGATACGACCGGCGTCGAGCCGATGACCGCCGTCATCCCCAACACGCTGCGGCTGCGCGACGACGTCGTCAACGCTGATCCGCTGACCGGCGGCAACATCCGCGAGCAGGTCCTGGCCAACGCCCCCGTGGCAGAGCACGGCTTCTTCGCCGTGCCCAAGGTGATCGAATAATGACCGACCTTACCGATCTCGGCATCGCCGGCATCCGCGACGGCGTGCGCGACGGCAGCTTTTCGGCGCGCGACGTCGCCGACGCGTTCATCGTCAAGGTGAGCCAGGCAAAGGCGCTCAACGCGTTCCTGGTCGAGACGCCCGACCATGCGATCGCCGCCGCCACCGCCGCGGATACCGCACGCGCCGCCGGCGAGACGCTCAAGCCGCTGGCCGGCGTGCCGATCGGCATGAAGGACCTGTTCTGCACCAAGGGCGTCACGACGACCGCGGCGAGCCATATCCTCGAAGGCTTCACGCCGACCTATGAGTCGACCGTCTCGCAGAATCTGTGGGATGCGGGCGCGGGAATGCTCGGCAAGCTGAACATGGACCAGTTCGCGATGGGATCGTCGAACGAGACCTCCGCGTTTGGCAACGTGATCAGCCCCTGGAAGCGCAACGACGGCGGCAACGCCGCGCTCGCACCCGGCGGGTCGTCGGGTGGCTCCTCGTCGGCGGTCGCCGCGCGGCTGTGCCCCGGCGCGACCGGCACCGACACCGGCGGCTCGATCCGCCAGCCCGCCGCCTTCACCGGCATCAGCGGCATCAAGCCGACCTATGGCCGCTGCTCGCGCTGGGGGACGATCGCGTTCGCCTCGTCGCTTGACCAGGCGGGGCCGATGGCGCGTGACGTCCGCGACTGCGCGATCCTGCTCGAGGCGATGGCCGGGTTCGATTCGAAGGACGGCACCTCGCTCCAGCTCGCCGTGCCCAAGTGGGAAGCCGGCCTGTCGGCCAGCCTCGCGGGCCTGCGCGTCGGGATTCCCAAGGAATACCGCGTCGAGAACATGCCCGAGGAGATCGAGGCGCTCTGGCAGAAGGGCATCGACTGGCTGAAGGATGCCGGCGCGACGATCGTCGAGGTCTCGCTCCCGCACACCAAATACGCGTTGCCCGCCTATTACATCATCGCGCCGGCCGAGGCGTCGTCGAACCTCGCGCGCTATGACGGCGTGCGCTACGGCATCCGCGACCTGCCCGCGGGCTCGGGATTGCAGGACATGTACGCCGCAACCCGCGCGGACGGCTTTGGCCCCGAGGTGAAGCGCCGCATCATGATCGGCACCTATGTGCTCTCGGCCGGCTACTACGACGCCTATTACACGCAGGCGCAGAAGATCCGGACGCTGATCGCGCGCGATTTCGAAAAGGCGTGGGAGACGTGCGACGTCCTGCTCACGCCGACCGCACCCTCGGCGGCGTTCGCGCTTGGCGAGAAGTCGGCCGATCCGATCGCGATGTATCTGAACGACGTCTTCACCGTGCCGTCGTCGCTCGCGGGTCTGCCGGCAATGTCGGTGCCGGGTGGTCTCGACAAGCAGGGCCTGCCGCTTGGGCTTCAGATCATCGGCAAGCCGCTCGACGAGCAAGGCGTGCTGAACGCCGGGCTTGCGATCGAGCAGCGGGCGGGGTTCACCGCCCGGCCCGAGGCGTGGTGGTAACCGATCGCGCCTTCGTCACGCGCAACGTCGCCGTGCTGCGCGAGGCGCAGAACGCGCTCAACGTCGCGTTCGGGGCGATCCTCAGCGCCTATGTCGGCGTGTCGTTGACCGAGATCGACAACCGGCCGTTCGATCACGCCGTGCTCGCGCGCTTCTTTCTCGGGCTCGCGGTGTTCATCCTGTGCCTGTGCGTCGGCAACAGCGTGATCCTGCGCGGCGATTACCGGCTGGGCGCGGTGTTCTTGGTGCTGGCCGGCGGTGCCGCCGCGGCTGCGCATCACGAGGCGCTGGTGCTCGGTTTCGAGGGCGCGATCCTGCGTATTCTTTCGGCGTGCTGGGTGGTCGGCCTGCTCGGCAGCAACGCGGCACTGACCGCGATCAACTATATTCATCATCGGAACCGGATATGAGCGACTATCGCATTCAGGGCGACACGGGCGAGTGGGAGGTCGTGATCGGCCTCGAAGTCCATGCGCAGGTGACGTCGAACGCCAAGCTGTTCTCGGGCGCGGCGACTGCGTTCGGGGCTGAGCCCAACACGCAGGTCAGCCTCGTCGACGCGGCGATGCCCGGCATGCTGCCGGTGCCAAACCGCGAATGCATCCGCCAGGCGGTGCGCACCGGCATGGCGATCGAGGCGCAGATCAACAAATGGTCGCGGTTCGACCGGAAGAATTATTTCTACGCCGATCTGCCGCAGGGCTATCAGATCAGCCAGCTTTATCATCCGATCGTCGGCGAAGGCGCGATCGACATCAGCCTCGACGAGAAGAACCCCGATGCCGCGGGCAAGCGGATCGGCGTCGAGCGCATCCATGTCGAGCAGGATGCGGGCAAGCTGATGCACGATCAGCATCCGACCCAGTCCTATGTCGATCTCAATCGCTCGGGCGTCGCGCTGATGGAGATCGTATCGAAGCCCGATCTCGCATCGCCCGCGGAAACGGGGGCGTATCTGCGCAAGTTGCGGTCGATCCTGCGCTATGTCGGATCGTGCGACGGCAACATGGAAGAGGGCTCGATGCGCGCCGACGTCAATGTCAGCGTGCGCAAGCCCGGCGACGAACTCGGCACGCGGACCGAGACGAAGAACGTCAATTCGGTGCGCTTCGTGATGGCGGTGGTCGAGCAGGAGGCCAGGCGCCAGGTGGAGGTGCTCGAGGCCGGTGGCAAGATCGTCCAGGAGACGCGGCTCTACGATCCCGATCGCAACGAGACTCGGTCGATGCGGTCGAAGGAAGACGCGCATGATTACCGCTACTTCCCCGATCCGGATCTGTTGCCGCTGGTGCTCGACGACGCCTTCCTCGAGGAATGCCGGGCGTCGCTGCCCGAACTGCCCGACGCGAAGCGCGCGCGCTATGAGGCGCTCGGCATCACCGCCTATCATGCGACCGTGCTGACCGCCGAGGTCGAGGCGGCGCGCTGGTTCGATGCGCTGCTCGATGCGGGCGTGAAGCCGGCGGCGGCGGCGAACTGGACGACGTCGGAGCTGTTCGGTGCGCTCAACCGGACGGGCAGGGACATCGCCAACTCGCCGGTGTCGCCGGCGCAGGCAGCCGAACTGCTCGGGCTGATCGCCGACGGCACGCTGTCGGGCAGCCTTGCCAAGCAGGTGTTCGAGGTGATGCTCGAGACCGGCGACGGCGCGGCCAAGGTCGTCGAGGATCGCGGGCTGAAGCAGACCAGCGACACCGGCGCGATCGAGAAGGTCATCGCCGAGGTGATGGCCGCGAATGCCGACAAGGTCGCGGATTACCGCGGCGGCAAGGACAAGCTGTTCGGGTTCTTCGTCGGCCAGACGATGAAGGCGATGGGGGGCAAGGCCAACCCGGCGGTGGTGAACGAGGTGCTGAAGACCGCGCTCGGGGAGTCGGTGGCGCCGTAAGCCCTGTTCTGCCGGCCTCTGTTCTCCCGCGAAGGCGGGAGTCTAGGGTACCCGCGCGCGACGCTGCTGGACTCTTGGGCCCCCGCCTCCGCGGGGGAACGAGGAACTAGTGAGTAACTTCCCCCTCGGCACCACCCCGGCGAAGGCCGGGGTCCAGTTGGCAAACGTCGCTGATCAGGCGGTGCGTTCCGTTACCTCGACCTCCCAACTGGACCCCGGCCTTCGCCGGGGTGGTGGTAATAATTGGGAGGCTAGGGGCGAGAGCATGAGCCCAGATCGGAAGCGCTACGCCGCCACCTTCTGCGGATGGTGCGGCACCAGGATCAGCACATTCTCCTCGACCCGCCACGATGCGAGTCGCGACAGGAAGTTCATCCCCAGCACGTTGGTATCGCCGAACGCGGGCGACACCACGACCTGAAGGTCGCGCGCGACGATCGCGCCGAGCTTCAATTCGCCGATCCGGCCCGACTGCGCGGGAATCGCACCATTGGCGGTCTGAAGCACGATCGGCACCACGCTCGTCCGCGCATCGATCCCCGCGGCGTCGGCCGTCTTCGTCGAAATCGCGGTGATCGTCGCACCGCTGTCGATCAGCAACCGGCGCTCGACCCCGTCGATCCGCGCCCGCGCCCAGAAATGGCCGTCGGGGGACATGCGGATCCGCACCTCGCCACCGACGACCGTCTGGTCCTCGATCCGCAGCAGCTTGGCGATCTTGCCGAGATAGGGATCGAACTGGCTGCGCTGGCCGATCGCGACGAAGAGCAGGCCGACCAGCGCCAGCGTCATCACCAGATTGACGACCGTCCGGAGGATCGGGATCCGCTGCGCAAGGACGAAGACCAGCACCGCGACCCCGAGTGCCACGTACAGCGTCTGATGCTGGGCCAGGTCGGGGAGCAGCCCGAAAAGCGGGGTGCTGGCGGGCGTGGAAATGGGCGGTTCCTGCAAGAAGGGGGTGGACAGCCTGTGCTATCCACCCCCGCATTTATGGTTGCTGACCGGTGCGGCTTATTGCGCGTCCGAATCCTGGTTCTTGATGACGCCGCCGGTGCCGCCGACGCCGTTGGGCATGCCCGTCTTGGTGAACGTCTCGGGCTCGTCGCCGCCTTCGCCGCGTTCGACCGCGTCGGAGCGCGACTGCACCGCCTGCTCGATGTCGCTGCGCGTATCCGCGTCACGGTCCTCGGGGCGGGTTTCGGGATTGGTGCCCGCATGGGGATCGGCCATGATCAGAACTCTGGCTGGATGGGGGCGGGATCGGTCGAGGGCGCGCCCGGATCGGGAACGTCGATGTCCGGCGCGGGCGGATTGAACTCCGGCGGCGGCGTCGTCGGCTCGGCAGGCGACGAGGGCGTCGGGAATTCTGCTGGGGGTTGGGTAGCCATGATGCTCTCTCCTTCTTCTGCATCAACGCGCACGATCGTATCGAGTTGCCCACCGACTTACCTTGCGTGCTTGCCCCGGGATACAACGTTGGTATAGACGCGCCCGCTACGGCGATGTCCTGTGCGGGCGTGGCGGAACTGGTAGACGCAGCAGGTTTAGGTCCTGCCATCGCAAGATGTGGGGGTTCGAGTCCCTTCGCCCGCACCACTCCGCCGCACTGGCGGGGCGACCGCCAGATGAATTTTTCCCGAATGCTCTTTTAGACAAAGGCCGGACATGCAGACTGTCGAGACGTTGAACGAGGGCCTCAAGCGCGCCTACACCCTCACCATCACTGCGAAGGATATCGATTCGAAGGTCGATGTCGAGCTGAAGCGCCTCGCGCCGCAGATGAAGATGCCGGGCTTCCGTCCGGGCAAGGTGCCGGCAAACCTCATCCGCAAGATGCACGGCCCCGCGCTGACGCAGGACGCGCTGAACGCCGCGATCCAGGAAGGCGTGCAGAGCCTCGTCGCCGAAAAGCAGCTGCGTCCCGCGATGCAGCCTTCGGTCGAGCTGGAAGACGGCTATGACCTCGGCAAGGACGCAGTCGTCAAGGTCGAGATGGAGGTCCTGCCGCAGGTCCCCTCACCCGCGATCGACGGCCTGAAGCTCGAGCGCCTGACCGTGCCCGTCGCCGACGAGGCGGTCACCGAGCAGCTCCAGAAGTTCGCCGACCAGCAGAAGAAGTGGGACGACGCCGCTGACGATTATGTCGCGGCGATGGGCGATCTCGTCACCGTCGATTTTGTCGGCAAGACCGCCGATGGCGTCGCGTTCGACGGCGGCACGGGCACCGACATGGGCGTCGAGCTCGGTGCCGGGCGTCTGATCCCCGGTTTCGAGGATCAGCTCGTCGGCGTGAAGACCGGCGAGGAGAAGGTCCTGAACGTGACCTTCCCCGAGGAGTATCAGGAGAAGTCGCTCGCGGGTCAGCCGGCGACGTTCGACATCACCGTCAAGTCGGTGAAGACCGCGGGCGAGAGCAAGATCGACGAGGATCTCGCCAAGTCGCTGGGTCTCGAGAGCCTCGAGCAGCTTTCGGGCCTGCTCAAGGGTCAGATCGAGCAAGAGCATAACGGGCTCACGCGCACGCACATGAAGCGCAAGCTGCTCGACCAGCTTGCCGAGGGTCATGACTTTGAGGTTCCGCCGTCGATGGTGGAAGCCGAGTTCAACCAGATCTGGTCGCAGCTCCAGCACGAAGCCACGCACGAAGCCGATCCCGAGGCCGCAATGGCCGAGATGGAAGGCGAGCGCGACGATTACCGCAAGATCGCCGAGCGTCGCGTGCGCCTAGGCCTGCTCCTGTCCGAGATCGGCCAGGCGAATGGCGTCGAGGTTTCCAACCAGGAAATGCAGCGTCTGCTGGCACAGGCTGCGCAGCAGTATCCCGCCGAGCAGCGTCAGCAGTTCATGCAGTATGTCCAGTCCGAGCCGATGGCCGCTGCCCAGCTGCGCGCCCCGCTGTACGAGGACAAGGTCGTCGACTTCCTGTTCGAAAAGGCCGAGATCACCGACCGCGAAGCCACCCGCGAGGAGCTGGAAGCTGCGATCGAGAGCGAGGATGGTTTCGCCAGCGGCACGCACGTGCATGACCACGACAACCACAAGCCGAAGAAGAAGGCTGCCGCCAAGAAGAAGGCAGCGCCTGCCGACGACGCAGCGGTGACGGACGAGGCGCCCGCTTCGGACGCCGCGGACGAGGCCAAGCCTGCCAAGAAGGCTCCCGCCAAGAAGAAGGCGGCTCCGGTCGAGGCCGAGACGGCGGTGACGGAATCGTCGCCGGTCGCGGCTAAAAATGCCGAGGGCACCGAAGCTGCGGACGCTCCGGCCAAGAAGCCGCGCGCCAAGAAGGCGGCGACCAAGACCGAGGCGTAAGCCGATCGGAGTGCCTCGTCGCTGAGGCACTCCCCCCGTTTTCGGGCCACTTCCCCGGCGGAGGCCGGGGTCCAGTTGGAAAGGTTGCTGTGACGGCGCGCAAAGCTTCGTTATGGACCTTCCCCAACTGGGCCCCTGCCGCCGCCGGGGATTTGCGTTGATTGGAAGACGCGTTGATCGTTACGCCGTCTTCGACTGTACAGGGCAGGGCATGACCGAACCGAGAATCGCCGTCCTGCTGCCCTGCTACAACGAAGAGGCCGCGATCGCGCAGACCGTGGCGGGGTTCCGTGCCGCGCTGCCGAGCGCGACGATCTACGTCTACGATAACAACAGCGCCGACCGCACGGTCGCGGTCGCCCGTGCAGCCGGTGCCGTCGTCCGGACCGAACGGATCCAGGGCAAGGGCGCGGTCGTCCGGCGGATGTTCGCGGATATTGATGCCGATATCTATGTGATGGCGGACGGCGACGCGACCTATGACGCGGCATCCGCGCCGGCGCTGGTCGCGCGCGTGCTCGACGAGCAGCTCGACATGGTCGTCGGTTCGCGGATCAGCCAGGTCCAGGAAAGCTATCGCCGCGGGCACCGGTTCGGCAACGCGCTGCTCACGGGCATGCTCGCACGGCTCTTCGGGCGCAGCTTCACCGACATCCTGTCGGGCTACCGCGTCTTCTCGCGGCGGTTCGTGAAGAGCTTTCCGTCGCTGTCGGCGGGGTTCGAGATCGAGACCGAGATCAGCGTCCACGCGCTCGAACTCAAGATGCCGATCGGCGAGGTCGAGACGCCGTATTTCGCGCGCCCCGAGGGGTCCGAATCGAAGCTGAGCACGTACGGCGACGGCTGGCGGATCCTGCGGACGATCATGACGCTGTACCGGATCGAGCGGCCCTTGTGGTTCTTCGGCGCGATCGGCGGAGCGTTCGCGCTGCTCGCGCTGTTGCTCGGCATCCCGCTGGTGCTGACCTATCTCGAAATCCATCAGGTGCCGCGCTTCCCGACCGCGATCCTGATCACCGGGCTCGGCATCTTTGCCGCGCTGAACGTCTTTACGGGGCTGATCCTCGACACGGTCGTCCGCGGCCGCCGCGAGGTTCGGCGGCTCGCCTACCTGGCCTACCCCGCGCCTGGCGTCTGACTCCCGCTCTCGGGAGGGGCGGGGGGTAGGTGGTTCTCCTGACGGGTAGCAGGGCTTGAACTCCCCCGTGCGAGCGCCGATGTTGGCGGTTCACTGGGGCATAAGAGAGATTTCCATGCACAATCCGTTCGAGACCGGCGATTTCGCGAGCCCGTTGGCCAGCGCCGGGCTCGGCCTGCAGCAGACGCAAGCAGGCCTTGTTCCCATCGTTATCGAGCAGTCGAACCGCGGTGAGCGCTCGTTCGACATCTTCTCGCGCCTGCTCCGCGAGCGCATCATCTTCGTGACGGGCGGCGTCGAGGACGGCATGGCCTCGCTGATCACTGCCCAGCTCCTCTTCCTCGAGTCCGAGAACCCGAAGAAGGACATTTTCATGTACATCAACTCGCCGGGCGGTGTCGTCACGGCGGGCATGGCGATCCATGACACGATGCGGTATATTCGTCCCCGCGTCGGCACGGTGTGCATCGGCCAGGCCGCCTCGATGGGCAGCTTCCTGCTCGCGAGCGGTGAACCCGGCATGCGCGTCGCGATGACCAACGCGCGTATCATGATCCATCAGCCATCGGGCGGTGCACAGGGCATGGCGAGCGACATTGAGATCCAGGCGCGCGAGATCCTGCGCATCCGCAAGCGGATGAACGAGCTCTATTCGCAGTATACCGGTCAGCCGATCGAGGAAATCGAACGCCGGATGGACCGCGACACCTTCCTTGAGGCGAACGAGGCGAAGGATTTCGGTCTGGTCGACGAGGTTTTCGACAAGCGTCCCGCCCCCGCGGACGACGCGGCGAAACCTGCATAAGGCGAATCGTAAGCCTGGCGGGTTTATTTGATTGTAGGATATCCGGGGTGCGTTACGATGACCGCCCCGGAAACGGCACGCGCACCGACATGCGCGAGAGGTGATTGAATGACGAAGCTGAGCGGTGGCGACTCGAAGAGCACCCTCTATTGCTCGTTCTGCGGCAAGTCGCAGCACGAGGTGCGCAAGCTGATCGCCGGGCCGACGGTCTTCATCTGCGACGAGTGCGTCGAGCTATGCAACGACATCATCCGTGAGGAAACGAAGTCGGCGCTGGTGTCCAAGAAGGACGGCGGCGTACCGACTCCGCAGGAGATCTGCGACGTCCTCGACGATTATGTGATCGGCCAGAAGCGCGCCAAGCGCGTCCTGTCGGTGGCGGTGCACAATCACTACAAGCGGCTCAACCACGGCGCCAAGGGTGCCGATGTCGAGCTGTCCAAGTCGAACATCCTGCTCGTCGGGCCGACGGGTTGCGGCAAGACGCTGCTCGCACAGACGCTCGCCCGCATCCTCGACGTGCCGTTCACGATGGCCGATGCGACGACGCTGACCGAGGCCGGCTATGTCGGTGAGGATGTCGAGAACATCATCCTCAAGCTGCTCCAGGCGTCGGACTATAACGTCGAGCGGGCGCAGCGCGGGATCGTCTATATCGACGAGATCGACAAGATCAGCCGCAAGGCAGAGAATCCCTCGATCACGCGCGACGTGTCGGGCGAGGGCGTTCAGCAGGCACTGCTCAAGCTGATGGAAGGCACGACCGCGAGCGTTCCGCCGCAGGGTGGTCGCAAGCATCCGCAGCAGGAATTCCTGCAGGTGGACACAACCAACATCCTGTTCATCTGCGGCGGTGCATTTTCGGGTCTCGAAAAGATCATCGGCGATCGCCTTCAGGGCAAGTCGATCGGCTTCGGCGCCTATGTCGCTGGACCTGACGAGCGCAAGACCGGCGAGACGCTGAAGTCGGTCGAGCCAGAGGATCTGCTCAAGTTTGGGCTCATCCCCGAGTTCGTCGGTCGTCTGCCGGTGATCGCAACGCTCGAGGATCTCGACGTCGACGCGCTGGTGAAGATCCTGAAGGAGCCGAAGAACGCGCTGGTCAAGCAGTACCAGAAGCTGTTCGAGATGGAGGACGTCGCGCTCGGCTTTACCGACGACGCGCTCGTCTCGGTCGCCAAGAAGGGCATCGAGCGCAAGACCGGTGCACGCGGGCTACGCTCGATCCTCGAGAGCATCCTGCTCGACACGATGTTCGACCTGCCCGGCATGGACGGCGTCGACGAGGTGATGATCGACAAGGACGTGATCGAGGGCCGCAAGGAACCGATCCGCGTCTATGCCGAGAAGAAGAAGGCCGGCGACGCGGCCTGATCCGCGGCGATACCGGTGAGGAAGGGGCGTCGAGCGATCGGCGCCCTTTTTTTTGTTCCGGGAAGGCGCTTCATTGTCCGTCATCCTGACGAACGTGAGGATGACGGGGCGTGCGTTCGCGGCCGCGTGGGCGGTGGATCGTCAGCGGGACGGACCCTTATCGGGGCGTCGGGCATTCGTTGTCTTAGTGCAACGAGGGAGACCGCATGACGATCGAAGTGGCTGAACAACCGAAGGTAACGGTGGTGGAGACGATGCCGGACCGGCTGGCATTGCCGGTCTGGACGCTGATCGCACCCGGCTTGGGGCTCGTCGCGGTGCTCTTCGGCCTCGCCAAGATGGGGTCGATCGGGACGGCGGCGGCGATCGTGGTGCTGATCGCCAGCGTGCTCGCCGCGGTTCACCATGCCGAGGTCATCGCGCATAAGGTCGGCGAGCCGTTCGGCACGCTCGTGCTCGCGATCGCGGTGACGGTGATCGAGGTGTCGCTGATCGTGTCGCTGATGCTGTCGGATGCCGGCGACGCCGCGGCGCTCGCGCGCGACACGGTGTTCGCCGCGATCATGATCATCCTCAACTTCATCATCGGGCTCTGCCTACTCGCGGGCGCGGTGCGGCATCACGAACAGCGTTTCACGTTGAAGGGGATGAGCGCCGCGCTGGGCGTGCTGGCGGCGATGTCGGTTCTCTCGCTCATCCTGCCCAACTACACCTCGTCGACGACCGGGCCGACCTATGCGCCGTCGCAGCTGGTGTTCGTCGCGATCGTCTCGCTGGTGCTCTACGGTACGTTCGTGCTGGTCCAGACGGTCCGTCACCGCGACTATTTCCTGCCCTCCGCCGAGGACCTCGAGACGCACGCACATGCCGCGCCGCCATCGCAGCGCGCGACGGGGATCGCGTTCGGCATGCTGCTCGCCGCACTGGTGTCGGTCGTCCTGCTTGCCAAGACGCTGTCGCCGACGATCGAGGCCGCCGTGCTCGGCGCAGGCCTGCCGCTCGCCGTCGTCGGGGTGGTGATCGCCGCGCTGGTGCTCGCACCCGAGAGCCTCGCCGCGTACAAGGCGGCGCGGCGCAACCGGTTGCAGACCAGCCTCAATCTTGCATTGGGCTCTGCGCTGGCGACGATCGGGCTGACGATCCCGAGCGTCGCGATCGTCTCGCTCGTGCTCGACCTGCCGCTTGCACTGGGGATCGACGCCAAGGGGATGACGCTGCTCGCGCTGTCGCTTTTCGTGGCGACGCTGTCGCTCGGCACCGGACGCACGACCGTGCTGCAGGGCGTCCTCCACCTCGTGATCTTCGCCGCCTATCTGTTCACGACGGTCGTGCCCTAGGGGCGCTTATCCATCACCCACTCCGTCATCCTGACTTTCTTCAGGATGACGGCTGGGGTGGTATCCGCGAGTGACTTGCATTAGCATCACTTCAGCGGGTTTCGACCCAATAAGCGGGAGAGCGGATGTGAAGACGGCATGGATGGGCGCAGCGATGCTCGCGCTGATGGCAGCAGGCGCGGCGGATGCGCATGAAGTGTGGGTCGAGCGCGACGGGGCAGGACCCGCGCGGATCTATCTCGGCGAGCCCGCCGAACCGATGCCCGCGGGCGGCGATCCCGAATTCGCCAATCTGAAGACGCCGCGAATCGTCGCGCCCGCCGCAGCGGCGCTTGTCCGCAAGGCCGGGTTCCTCGAGGCGCAGCTACCCGCGGGCGACGTGCATGTCTGGGACGACGACGTGTTCGCGCCCTGGGGTGATCCGGGCAAGCGCGAGGGCATCATCTATTATGCGCGCGCCGGTCGTGCCGATCCGCGTACCAAATTGCCGTTCGAGATCGCACCCGCGACCGCGAACGGGACGCGCTTCGTCCTGACGCGCGAGGGGAAGCCGGTCGCGGGCGCGAAGGTCACGCTGATCTCGCCGACGCGCGTCTCGACCGAACTGGTCACCGACGCCGCGGGTGCGATCACGCCGCCGCTCGTCGAGAGGGGCCGCTATCTCCTGTCCGCCGCCGCCAAGGATATGACCGAGCACAGCCTGCCGCGCGGGCCGGTGACGACGCTCCACCGGATCACGACGACCAGCTTCACGCTCCCCTGAGACCGCGCGCCGGCTGCGCCGCCGGCCGCGTCAGCGCGCGCGTTGCCGGGCCGCGAGCGCGAGGCCCGCGGCGATCTGGACGACGGCATAGAGGCGGCGGCGGCCCGGGCGGTCGACGAACGGATGGACCAGCGCCTCGGTGCCGAGCGCGTCGTCCTTCCACAGATCGACGTGGCGGCTAGGCTGGAGCAATCCGAGCAGCCCGTCGCCGACCATGAAGATCGCCGCCATTTCCGCGGCGCGGGCGGGCCACAGGTTCTCCTGCGCACGCAGAAGCCCAGGGTCAGGCGCGCCGACGCTTGTGGCTCCTGGGCCCCCGCCTTCGAGGGGGACCGGGGGTGCGTCGGTCATTGCGGTTTCGCCTTCGCTGCCTGTGCGGATTTCCATGCGGCCACCGCCTCGAGGGCGATGCTCCGGCGCAGGACCAGCGCATCGGGGTCGATCACGACATGCGCGCCCTTCGGCACGGCAAGCGTCGCGGTGCCCGTCGTCATCGGCAGCGTCCGCGTCTTGCCGTCGATCTGCACCTCGACCGGCAGCGGGAAGCGGCCATTGCCCGGCACCTTCCACGCCAGCGTCAGCGTGGTGCCGGTGCGTGTCTCGATCAGCTCGGGCAGTGCCGCCTGGCGGAGATACACGTCGAAGAACCAGCCATAATCCTTGCCGGTGACGCGGCGGACGATCGCCTCATACTCCTTTGTCGAGCCGAAGCGGGGGGTGAAGTTGCCGGGCTTCGGATCGGGGCGGCCATAGACCGCGCGGCGCGTCACGTCGAAAAAGGCGGTGTCGCCGATCAGGTTGCGCAGCGTGTGCAGCATCCACGACCCCTTGTTGTAGATGTCCTGCCCGGCGCCGCCCTTGTCGAGCTCATACACCTCCTCCTCGGTGGTGATCCGCTGCTGGGTCATCGGCATGCGGTTCATGATCGATGCACGCTCACCCTGCAGCATCGTCGCATAGCGCGCGCGCCCCTCGCGCCACTGGCCATAGAGCGGCTGCATATAGGTACCATAGCCCTCGTGCAGCCAGTAATCGTCCCAGTTGGCGGCGGTCAGCTGGTTGCCGAACCATTCATGCGCGAACTCGTGCTGGAACAGCCAGTCGAACCCCTCGGGCGCCTTGGCATAGTCGTTGCCGTACGCGTTGATCGTCTGGTGCTCCATGCCCTTGTGCGGGGTCTCGACGACGCCCAGCTTCTCGTCGCCGAACGGGTAGGGGCCGATCACGCTCTCGAAAAAGTCGAGCGTCGGGGCGAATTCGGCGAACAGCTTCTCCGCCTGCGGCTTCTCGCCCGGCAGATACCAGTAGAACATTGGAATGCTGTTGCCGAAGCGGCTCTTGTAGGAGCCGCGGACCTCCTCATACGGCCCGACATTCAGCGCGATGCCGTACGTGTTGGGGTGCTTGGCGCGCCAGTTCCAGGTGGTGCGGCCGTCGGCGAACGTGTCGACGCCGACCAGCACGCCGTTCGACGGCGCCTTCAGCCCCTTGGGCACGGTGATGTGAAGATCGACCAGCGCAGGCTCGCCGGTCGGAAAATCGAGGCACGGCCAGAACAGGTCGCAGCCATAGCCCTCCGCCGTGGTCGCGAACCAGGTGCGCCCGTCGGGCGTCTTCGACCAGACCATGCCGTCGTCCCACGGCGCCTTTACCGCGACATGCGGCGTGCCCCCATAAGTGATCGTCGCAGTCACCTTGCCGCCCGCCGGCACCGGCCGGGGCAGGGTGATGGTCAGCCGCCCTTCCGGATTGGTCCAGGCGGAAGCGGGCAGCGCGACGCCGTCGATCGCGATGGCGGTCACCGGCAGGTTGCGGTCGAGATCGATCGGCAACCGCGCGACCGGCGCCCGCGCGGTGAAGCGCAGCGTCGCGACGCCGTTCAGCCGCTGCGCATCGGGCAGCACCTCGAAGGCGAGGTCGGCATGGTCGAACTGCAGCGCGGTCTGTTCGGGGGTGAGCACGCCCCCCGAACGCTGCGTCTGCGCGGTGATCGCGGGCTCGCCCTTGCGCGGCAGCTGCGCTGAGACGGGGGGGATGGCGAGCAGCGCGGTGCAGCTGGCGGCGAGGAGGAGGCGCGGGATCATGCGGCGCGTTGTTGCGCGGCGGTCGGATCGATACAAGAGCGATAGGCGCACCCGTGATAGGGCGGCACGGTGTGACGGAGTCCCGGACCGCGTGTGGGGGCGGTTCGGCGATTACGTAGCCCGGCGATTGATGGATCCGCCATCCTCACCATATAATGAGCTGACGCCGACCTTGTTCGGTCCGGTACCGGAGCTTGCATGACCCACTATCCCGTTCTTCCGTTGCGCGACATCGTCGTGTTTCCGCACATGATCGTTCCGCTGTTCGTCGGCCGCGAGAAATCGGTCGCGGCGCTCGAGGCGGCGATGGCGGCAGAAAAGGAGATATTCCTGGTCGCGCAGCTCGACCCGGCCGAGGATGATCCCGCGCGCGACGATCTCTATACGATGGGCGTGACCGCGACCGTGCTCCAGCTGCTGAAACTGCCCGACGGCACGGTACGCGTGCTGGTCGAGGGCAAGGTCCGCGCGACGCTCGAGACGCTCGACGAGAGCGGTGATTTCCTCACCGCCGAAGTCGCGACGGTGGCCGATGCCGAGGTCGAGGGTCCCGAGATCGCGGCGCTGATGCGCTCGGTCGTTGACCAGTTCGAGAATTACGCCAAGCTCAATCGCAAGCTGCCCGCCGAGACCGCGACCCAGCTGTCCGAGATCACCGAGGCCGCCCGGCTGTCCGATGCCGTCGTTGCCAACATCCAGATCAAGGTCGCCGACAAGCAGGCGATGCTGATGCAGACCGACCCCGCCAAGCGCCTCGAAATGGCGTTTGCGGCGATGGAGGGCGAACTCGGCGTCCTGCAGGTCGAGAAGAAGATCAAGAGCCGCGTTAAGCGCCAGATGGAGAAGACGCAGCGCGAATATTATCTGAACGAGCAGCTGAAGGCGATCCAGCGCGAACTCGGCAACGAGGGCGACGAGGGTGAAGGCGACGAGATCGCCGAGCTGACGCAGAAGATCGCGACGCTCAAGATGAGCAAGGAAGCGCGCTCCAAGGCGACCGCCGAGCTCAAGAAGCTGAAGACGATGGCACCGATGAGCGCCGAGGCGACCGTCGTGCGCAACTATCTCGACGTTCTGCTGGGGCTCCCTTGGGGCAAGAAGTCGAAGATCAAGAAGGACATCTCGGCGGCACAGGCGGTGCTCGACGAGGATCATTATGCACTCGAGAAGGTCAAGGACCGGATTATCGAATATCTTGCCGTCCAAGCACGCACCAACAAGCTGAAGGGGCCGATCCTGTGCCTCGTCGGCCCGCCGGGTGTCGGCAAGACCTCGCTCGGCAAGTCGATCGCCAAGGCGACCGGCCGCGAGTTCATCCGCCAGTCGCTCGGCGGCGTGCGCGACGAAGCGGAGATCCGCGGGCATCGCCGCACCTATATCGGCTCGCTACCGGGCAAGATCGTTACCAACCTGAAAAAGGCGGGGGCGTCGAACCCGCTGTTCCTGCTCGACGAGATCGACAAGCTCGGCCAGGATTTCCGTGGCGATCCGGCGTCGGCGCTGCTCGAGGTGCTCGACCCCGAGCAGAACGGCAAGTTCCAGGATCATTACCTCGAGATCGACCTCGATCTGTCGGACGTGATGTTCGTGACGACCGCGAACACGCTCAACCTGCCGCAGGCGCTGCTCGACCGGATGGAGATCATCCGTCTCGAGGGCTATACCGAGGACGAGAAGGTCGAGATCGCCGAGCGGCATCTGATCGCCAAGCAGATCGAGGCGCATGGCCTGAAGGACGGCGAGTTCATCCTGACGCAGGAGGGCCTGCGCGCGCTGATCCAGCAATATACCCGCGAGGCGGGCGTGCGGACGCTCGAGCGCGAGATCGCCAAGCTGGCGCGCAAGGCGCTGCGTCGGATCCTCGAGGGCAAGGCGACGAGCGTGACGATCACGCCTGAGAACATCGCAGAATTCGCGGGCGTGCAGAAATATCGCCACGGCCTGTCCGAGACGGAGAACCAGATCGGCGCGGTCACCGGGCTCGCCTGGACCGAGGTCGGCGGCGAATTGCTGACGATCGAAAGCGTCACCGTGTCGGGCAAGGGCGCAGCGAAGCTGACGGGCACGCTCGGCGACGTGATGAAGGAGTCGATCGAGACCGCGTTCAGCTACGTCAAGGCGCGCGCGCCGAGCTATGGCATCAAGCCGTCGCTGTTCAACCGCAAGGACATCCACATCCATCTGCCCGAAGGCGCGACGCCCAAGGATGGGCCGTCGGCGGGTGTCGGGATCGTCACGTCGATCGTCTCGACGATGACCGGCGTGCCGGTCCGGCGCGAGGTGGCGATGACCGGCGAGGTGACGCTGCGCGGCCGCGTGCTGCCGATCGGCGGGCTGAAGGAAAAGCTGCTTGCGGCGCTGCGCGGCGGGATCACCACCGTGCTCATCCCGCAGGAGAATGAAAAGGACCTCGCGGACACCCCGGCGAACATCAAGGAGGGGCTGAAGATCATCCCCGTCAGCCATGTCGACGAGGTGTTGCGGCTTGCCCTGACCGAGCCGCTCGAGGCGATCGAGTGGACCGATGCGGACGAACTGGCGGCCTTGCCGCCCGCGCCGATCCCGCCGGTCGGGGGCGGTCTTCACCACTGAGCGCATCCGGCGCGGTATTTCGCCGCGTCACGATGGCCGTTACCGAACCGCGCGGTTAGAGCGTCGCGCGGCGGTTTCGTTTGACAGCAGACGATACCGCCGCGTTACTGCCTGGAAATTGGCGCCGCGATTCCATCGCTGCCGATTCGGTATTTGTTTGGGGGATTAACTGTATGAACAAGCAGGAACTGATCGCGACGGTCGCGGACACGTCGGGGCTGGTCAAGGGCGATGCGGTCAAGGCCGTCGAAGCCGTTTTCGACGCGATTTCGGCCGCGCTGAAAAAGGGCGAGGAAGTCCGGCTGGTCGGGTTCGGCACCTTCTCGGTCTCGAAGCGCAAGGCCTCGACGGGACGCAACCCGCGCACTGGCGAGCCGATGACGATCAAGGCGTCGACCCAGCCCAAGTTCAAGGCGGGCAAGGGGCTGAAGGATTCGGTCAACTGATCGACCGATCGTGACCGACAGGGCTGGACAGCGCGGCACGCCGCGCTTAAAGGCCCGCTTCCGAACCAGTTTCGGGCGCGTAGCTCAGCGGTAGAGCACACCCTTCACACGGGTGGGGTCACAGGTTCAATCCCTGTCGCGCCCACCAGATTTACGCCGGTCCTCTCCATTGCGAGCGGGCCGGCGTTTCTGTTTTCGGGGTAGTTTCAGTGTCTTAGTCGATCTTTGGCGGCTCTGTGATCGACTGCGTGAATGTACTAGATCGGCATTCTGCATTTCACGCTGCGCCGCAGCATCCCATATATGATGCGTCGCACAAATTTGAGGAGCTACCCCATGTCGATCATCGGCACCCAGCTGAAGCCGTTCACCACCCAGGCCTATCGCCAGGGCAAGTTCATCGAGGTGTCGGACGCCGACGTCACGGGCAAGTGGGCGGTCTTCTTCTTCTACCCGGCCGATTTCACGTTCGTCTGCCCGACCGAGCTCGAGGATCTGGCCGACAATTATGCCGCGTTCCAGAAGATGGGCGTCGAGGTCTACAGCGTGTCGACCGACACCCACTTCTCGCACAAGGCCTGGCACGACACGTCGCCGGCGATCGGCAAGATCGATTACACGATGCTGGGCGATCCGTCGGGCACCATCACGCGCAACTTCGACGTGATGCGCGAAGGCCAGGGCCTGGCCGATCGTGGCACCTTCGTCGTCGATCCGCAGGGCGTGATCCAGCTCATGGAAATCACCTCGGAAGGCGTCGGCCGCAACGCGATGGAGCTGCTGCGCAAGGTCAAGGCCGCACAGTATATCGCAGCGCACCCTGGTGAGGTCTGCCCCGCCAAGTGGGAAGAGGGTGAGACCACGCTCGCCCCGTCGCTCGATCTCGTCGGCAAGATCTGAGCCACTGACGGAGCCGGTCGCCCGGCTTCGTCACCAAAGGGGGAGGGGTTCGCTCCTTCCCCGGCCTGCCGGACTTCGGTCTGGCAGCCATCCTGCCGCATGACGCCCCGATGTCGTGCGGCATGGTGGACCCCGGACCCGGTCCGGGGTGACGAATTTCGCGACGGCAGCCCGCCGCGCGTCCCTTTCACCAGACAGGAGAGCGTCCGTGCTCGATGTGAACCTTACCGCGCAGCTCAAGACCTATCTGGCGAACATCGTCCAGCCGATCGAACTCGTCGCCTCGCTCGACGACGGCGCCAAGTCGCGAGAGCTTGAGGGCCTGCTGACCGAGATCGCGGCGCTGTCCGATTCGGTGACGATGGTCCGCAAGGACGACGACAAGCGCCGCCCGTCCTTCATGATCCGCCGCGCCGGGACCGATATCGGCGTGCGCTTCGCCGGCATCCCGATGGGGCATGAGTTCACGTCGCTCGTCCTCGCGCTGCTCCAGGTCGGCGGGCATCCGTCCAAGCTGACGCAGGAGGTGATCGAGCAGGTCCGTGGGCTCGACGGCGATTTCGCGTTCGAGACCTATTTCTCGCTCAGCTGCCAGAACTGCCCCGAGGTGGTCCAGGCGCTGAACCTGATGAGCGTGATCAACCCGCGGATCAGCCATGTCGCGATCGAGGGCGGCGTGTTCCAGGACGAGGTCACGAACCGCAACATCCTGTCGGTGCCGGCGATCTTCCTCAACGGCGAGCCGTTCGCGCAAGGCCGGATGAGCGTCGAGCAGGTCGTCGCGAAGCTCGACACGGGCAGCACCGCGCGCGCGGCGGAGAAGATCGCGGGCAAGGATCCGTTCGACGTGCTCGTCGTCGGTGGCGGCCCCGCCGGCGCGGCAGCGGCGATCTACGCTGCGCGAAAGGGCATCCGCACCGGCATCGCCGCCGAGCGCTTCGGCGGTCAGGTGCTCGACACTATGTCGATCGAGAATTTCATCTCGGTCGCGCATACCGAGGGGCCCAAGCTCGTCGCGCACATGGAGCAGCATGTCGCCGAATATGGCGTCGACGTGATGAACCTGCAGACCGCGAGCAAGCTGATCCCGGCAGCGCAGGTC
Source organism: Sphingomonas sp. BK481 (assembly GCF_014194875.1). Taxonomy (NCBI): domain Bacteria; kingdom Pseudomonadati; phylum Pseudomonadota; class Alphaproteobacteria; order Sphingomonadales; family Sphingomonadaceae; genus Sphingomonas; species Sphingomonas sp. BK481. The sequence goes on from NZ_JACIAP010000001.1 coordinate 560,032, forward strand.
GGCGGCCTGCACGAGGTGCAGCTTGCGAGCGGCGCGTCGCTGAAGGCGCGGACCGTGATCCTGTCGACCGGTGCGCGCTGGCGCCAGATGAACGTGCCGGGCGAGGAAGCGTATCGCAACAAGGGCGTGACCTATTGCCCGCATTGCGACGGCCCGCTGTTCAAGGGCAAGCGCGTCGCGGTGATCGGCGGCGGCAATAGCGGTGTCGAGGCGGCGATCGACCTGGCGGGGCTCGTCGCGCACGTCACGCTGATCGAGTTCGACAGCGACCTGCGCGCGGATGCGGTGCTCCAGCGCAAGCTCGCCAGCCTGCCCAACGTCAAGGTCGTCACCTCGGCGATGACCACCGAGGTGCTCGGCGACGGCAAGCAGGTGACGGGGCTCAGCTACAAGGATCGCAACCACGACACGCTGCATCAGGTCGAGCTCGAGGGGATCTTCGTCCAGATCGGGCTGGTGCCGAACACCGAATGGCTGACCGACACGGTCGCGCTGACGATGCGCGGCGAGATCGAGGTCGATCACCGCGGCGAGACGTCGATCCCCGGCGTGTTTGCGGGCGGCGACGTGACGACCGTGCCGTTCAAGCAGATCGTGATCGCGATGGGCGAAGGCTCGAAGGCGGCGCTGGCGGCGTTCGACTACATGATCCGGCTCGCGCCCGAAGAGCAGGACGCGCTCGCAGCCTGAGGGCGGGGGGGGCTTCTCCCCCGTCCGTCATCCCGGACTTGATCCGGGACCCAGGGTCACGCCCGTTGGCGTTCGTGGCTCTGGATCGTGACTTCCGTCAGGATGACGATGTGTGTGGGGTAAGCGTTACCCGCCTTCGTCATCCTGGACTTGATCCAGGATCCAGAGTTGCAGGCGGTGGTGCGTGTGGCTCTGGGTCCTGACGTTCGTCAGGATGACGGTGTGGCGAAGCGCCGACCGAAAATCCCGGCGGCACAAAAGAAAAAGGCCGGGGAATCCCCCGGCCGTTTCCTCACTTCTTCTTGGCTTTGCGCGCCGCATATTTGGCGTCGCGGAGCGCCTTCTTGTCCGCGTCGGACATTTGCGACTTGGCTTCGGCTTCGAGCGCACGGGCTGCGGCTTCGGCAGCTGCGGCCTTCTTGGCGGCCTTGGCCTCATCTTCGGCGTCGCGCTTGGCCTGGCGCTTGGCGCGCTCGGCCTCCTCCTTGGCGGCGCGGGCGGCGGCGCGCTCGGCGGCGACCGCCGGATCGATCGCAGGCTTGGCGCGCAGTTTCTCGAGCGCCTTCAGCTTCGCGTCGTTCGCAGAGGCGGTACGTTCCTGAAAACCGGGGTCCTTGAAAGAGGCCATACTCGTCGAAAATTCCTGTAATCGCGGTGAAATCCGCGGGATTGCCCGGATAAGGGCCTTGCTAGCGTCCGTGCCCCTTAAATCATTGTGCCGCGCAGCGAAAGCGGGGTGATGCACCCCGGGTCCCCGCGATGCCGTCCGTCGTCGTCCCGCCCCGGCTCGGCGCGTACCTCGCGGCCCCGGTGTCACATTGCTGAAACACCGCCGTCACTCAGCCGTCATCGAAACCGCATCTCGCTGTCATCTACGCCGCCTAACCGCCGTTGAGAGATCGGCAGGGGGACCCGAGTCGATCCACGCAATCAATGATCGACCGGGAGTTCCGTGAATGACCAGCTTCAAGCGCATCGGCCTTATCCTGCTGACCAGCACCGCCTGCGCGGCGCTGTCGGCATGCGGAGGCGCGGACAGCGTCGCGTCGCCGGGTGCGGGGACCATCGTGATCCCCCCCGCGACGCCGACGCCGACGCCGACCCCCACGCCGACGCCGACGCCCAGCGCGATCACTGCGGCGCAGTTCGCCGCCCCGACCACGGTCAACACCATCACGATCACGCCTGACGAGCAGCTCGCGGTCGTCAACGCCGGCACGAACAACAATGTCAGCGGCGTCAGCACCGGGCTGAACGGCCTGTATCCGACCTCGGCGACGTCGCTCACCACGCCGATGGATCCGTCGACGCTCAACAGCTTCTTCACCAGCACCAACTTCGTCGGCGCGCTCAACGGCCCGACCGACACCGCGTTCCAGGGCTGGACCTGCAACTCGACCTCGGCCGAATTCGGCGGCTCGGGCGCACGTTGCACCGCGGTGCCTTCGGTCGGCGCGGTCACCGCGACGAGCGTCTGCCCGACCGGCACGACCGATGACGGTCTGGTCGCGACGTTCCGCGCCTGCCGCCTGCCGACCGTGATCAGCGGCACGCTGACGTTGCCGAAGATCGCCGGCGTCTTCTATCGCCTGCGCGGCCAGACCGAGATCGGCACCGATGTCGGCACGACCGGTGCGGACAATGGCGCGATCCTCAACATCGAGGCCGGCGTCGTGATCGCCGCGGATTCGAGCGAGACGACCAACGACCTGCTGATCGTCAACCGCGGGTCGAAGATCAACGCGGTCGGCACCGCCACCGCGCCGATCGTCTTCACCTCGCAGCAGAACCTGGCGTCGAACGGCGTCAGCGACGCGACGCAGGGCCAGTGGGGCGGGATCGTCATGCTCGGCCGCGCACCGGTCGCGGTCTGCGCCACCGGCACCGGCCCGAACAATGCCGCCGGCAGCAGCACGACCTGCCAGCAGGCGATCGAGGGTGTCACCGGGCGCTTCTATGGCGGCCCGACGGCCGCCGACAGCAGCGGCACGATGCAGTACGTCCAGATCCGCTACAGCGGCATCGCGATCAGCGACGGCAACGAGCTGCAGGGCCTGACGCTCGGCGGTACCGGCTCGGGCACCACGCTCAACCACATCCAGAGCCACAATTCGGCGGATGACGGCATCGAGATCTTCGGCGGCACGAGCAACCTGAAGTATATCGCGATCACCGGCGCGGACGATGACGGCTTCGATATCGACAATGGCTATCGCGGCTTCATCCAGTTCATGATCGCCGCCCAGCGCACGCTCGGGGCGACCGCCGACTCCTTCTCGACCGAGATCGATTCGAACAATGCCGAGGACCTGCTGCCGCGCACGTTCGGCCGCTACGCCAACTTCACCTTCATCCAGACCGCGCTGGCCCCGGCCGCGATCCGCCTGCGTGGTGGTGCGGACATGACCTTCGTCAACGGCGTGGTGAAGACCCCGGCCAACGTCGCCTGCGTCAACATGATCGCGGGCGAACAGACGACGGGCGGCCGCACCACGGTCCGGCCGGCGGATGCCGCGCTGCAGGACGTCGGACCGCCCGCGTTCAGCTCGGTCTACTTCGCCTGCCAGGGCCGCTGAGGCGGGCGCCATTTGAATGCGCCGTGATGCCGGGGCGGTCCTTGGGGGACCGTCCCGGCATTCGCCTATGACTTTACGAATCGGGATTACAGGCCATGTGCAAGCGCCGCGCCTACGGAACACTGCTCCTCCTCACCTCGACGCTGGTCGCGCCCGCTGCGCTTGCGCAGACCGCGCCCGCGCCGGCCGCACCGCCGCGGCCCGCCGCAACGCCGCAGGCCGAGGCGGACCAGACCAATGCCGCGACGCCGGGCACGACGGCCCAAGAGCAGACCACACAGCAGGCCACGCCGCAGGCCGCACCCGAAGCCGGCGTCGAGGTGTCGAGCCCCGGCTATGACGCCGCGGCGGGCGAGGACATCGTCGTCGTCGGGCGCAACATCCCGAACACCGTGCGCGCGACCGCACAGATCGTCTCGGTGCTGTCGAGCGCCGACATTGCACGGACGGGCGAGGGCGACATCGCCGGCGCACTGACGCGCGTCACCGGCCTCAGCGTGGTCGGCGGCGGCTTCGTCTATGTCCGCGGCCTCGGCGATCGCTATTCGTCGTCGCTGCTCAACGGTTCGCCCTTGCCGAGTCCAGAGCCGCTCCGCCGCTCGGTTCCGCTCGACATCTTCCCGACCGCGATCGTCGGCTCGGCGCTGGTCCAGAAGACCTATTCGGTGAACTATCCCGGCGAATTCGGCGGCGGCGTGATCAACCTCACGACCAAGGCGATCCCCGAGAAGAACTTCCTGAGCATCGGCGGGTCGATCTCCGCCGACACCGTGACGACCAGCGAGCTCGGCTATACCTATTATGGCGGCGATGCGGACTGGATCGGCTTCGACGACGGCGCGCGCAAGGTGCCTGCCTTCATCAAGAACGCGCCCGGCGGCACCGGGATCATCCCGACCGATCAGGTCGCGCAGCTGACCAATGCGAACACCACGCTGCTCCAGCGCAACAACCAGCTGCCGGCCAACTGGTCGGGCGAGCTGAGCGGCGGATCGGTGTTCGACTTCGGCTCGGACCGGCTGGGCATCATCGCATCGCTGAGCGCGAGCAACACCTTCCGCACGCGCTCGTCGACGCAGCAGGATTCGGTGTCGACCGACGGCACGCTGCGCAACGATTTCCAGACGCTGCTGACCGACAACCGGATCGTCACCAACGCGCTGATCGGGCTCGGTTACGAGTTCGGCCCGAACACGATCCGCTCGACTACCGTCTATATCCACGACACGCTGAAGCAGGCGCGCGGATCGTCGGCGACCGTCTACAACAATTCGAGCGGGCTGCGTTTCCAGCAGAACACCAACTGGTTCGAACGCCAGCTGTTCGAGAGCCAGCTGGTCGGCGAGTTCAAGCTGACCGACGCGCTGAAATTCGACGCGCGCGGCGCCTATGCCAATTCGAAGCGCAACGCGCCGTACGAGCGGCAGTTCGACTATCTGTGCTCGGCGACCACCACGACCGGCCTGCCGATCAGCGTCGAGGCGCCCAATGGCTCGGACGGCGCGCAGTGCAACGGCGCGTACCAGGTGACCCAGCGCTTCACGCCGTTCGCATCGATCATCTTCAGCGAACTGAACGAGGATCTCTACACCGGGCAGGGCGACCTGTCGTACAAGCTCGACACCGAGCGGCCGATGACGCTGTCGACCGGCTATTTCTACTCGGACACGAAGCGCAATTCGACGCGCCTCCAGTTCAACTATCAGACCGCCGCGGGCGGCGGCACCGCGCCGGGCTATCCGTACAACCTGCTGCGTCCCGACTATCTGCTCGGGATCGATTCGCTCAACGCGAACCAGATCCAGCTGCAGTTCAGCACGCCGCTCGGCGCCTATGCCTATGATGCGTCGCTGCGCATCCATGCGGGCTATGTCCAGGCCGAGGCCGAGGCGACCGACGGCGTCCGCGCGACGATCGGCGTCCGCTACGAGACCGCCGAGGAGCAGGTGACGCCGATCGGTACGACGACGACGCGGTTGAAGAACGATTATTTCCTGCCCGCCGCGACGCTCACCTACAACTTCGCGAACAACATGCAGCTGCGCGCAAGCGCATCGAAGACGATCTCGCGCCCGCAGTTCCGCGAGCTCGCGCCGCAGCAGTTCCGCGATCCCGAATCGGATCGTCTGTTCTTCGGCAACCCACTGCTGAAGGACTCGGAACTCTACAATCTCGAGGGCCGCTACGAGTGGTTCTTCGCGCGCGACCAGCGCTTTACGCTCGGCGGCTTCTACAAGGAGATCAAGAACCCGGTCGAGCAGGTCGGCTTCTACACCGGCGCGGACGACCGGCTGCAGACCGGCTTCACCAACCTGCCCGAGGCCACGCTGTATGGCGCGGAGGTCGAGCTCCAGAAATATTTCGACCTCGATTTCCTCAACTCGGACTTCTTTGCGACGCGGCGTGCGCTGTTCATCGCCAACTACACCTATTCGAAGTCGTCGATCACCGCGGACAATAGCTGCGTCCCGAACGTGCTCAACCAGACGCTCGGCGGGTGCCAGGCGGGCTTCGGTCCGGCCTCGCTCCAGTTCCGCGACGGCGCGTCGCTGACCGGCCAGTCGGATCATCTGGTCAACGTCCAGGTCGGTCTCGAGGATACGGCGTCGCTGTCGGCGATCACGCTGCTGTTCAACTATGCCAGCAACCGCGTGACCAACCGCGGCCCGTCGAACCTCAGCGGCGTCGGCTTCCAGCCCGACATCATCGAAAAGCCCGGCATCCGCCTCGACCTGGTCGCACGGCAGGGCTTCGAACTCGTCGGCGGCAAATGGGAGCTGAAGGCCGAAGCGCGCAACCTGACCGGCACGCGGTTCCAGGAAGGCCAGACCTTCGACAATGGCGCGCAGGTGTTCATCAACCGCTACAATCTTGGCCGGGTGTTCACGCTGGGGCTGAGCACGACGTTCTGAGGTCGGGCGGCGGGCTGAGCCGGGGGGTGGCAGCGTGGCGTACACCCTCTTCGTCATCCCGGCGAAGGCCGGGACCCAGGGTCACGGGCGGACCGCTGCGTGGCTCTGCATCCTGGGTATCGGGGTAGGGGACGGTTACCCCCAGGGGCGCTCGCGGTACCATTTCGTGATGACGTATTTGACGCCGCTACGGACCTTCATGCCGTGGTGGAGCGTCGCGGGGTTGGGCGTTCCGTCGGGCCGGCGGTTGTTCCAGGCGAGCAGTTTGCCGGTCTCGGGCTGGACGATCTTGTCGATCGCCTTGAACCGCGTCGCGCCGCCCGCCTCGGGCTGGTTGAGATAGACCATCACGGTCCAGGTGCGATTGCCCGCGACGCTGCAATAGCGGTCATAGTCGACACCGGTCGGCTCGAAATAATCGGTATGGCCCTTGAACTCCTGCCCGATCGCATAACGCTGCCCCTGGAGCGGTTCGCCATAAAGGCCGTCGAGCCCGGTCAGCGCGGCGATCCGCGCCTCGACATCGATCACCACCGGATCGGCGGGGTCGAGGTCGCCCGTCTCGCTCGTACGATAGCTCGCATCACCGTTCGAATCGGAAATCGTCGACGGGCGGCGGACGGCGTCGATCCGTTCGAGCAGCGCGGCGCACAGCGCAGGCGACAGGAAGCCGCGGTTGAGGAACAGCGTCAGCTTGGGGCTCGGCACGCGCTGGACGCCCGGGGCCGCGGTCAGCCGCGCGACGACCGGCTCGGCGGGCAGGCCGCTGCCGAGCGAGACCGGAGAGGGGGCGGGCGGCGTGTCGGTGGAGGGGGTGACCATGATGCTGTTTTGCCGGGCAATCAGCGCTTGCGCCAGCGCGGCATAAATCTATCGCCAGATTGACGCGTAACTGTAACATGGCATGCCTAGCGCCATTGGGGGCGCCAATGGCGGCGGCACCGCGTCGGGAGGGGGTTCGCTCATGCGATTGACGATCGACGCACGTGCGCGCCGTATCCTGCGGCGGCTGCCCGTGATCACGGTATATTCCGCCGCCGAGCTCGCGCTGATGGCGGGGCTGGCGGTGCAATGTGCGCGGCTGATCTGGGTCGCGGTGGCGCCGGTGACGCCGCTCGGCGCGTGGCGCCCGGCGGCGATCGCACCCGCGGGGGCGAATGGCGACATCCTGCGCAGCTTCGATCCGTTCTTCCGGCTGGGTGCGCCCGCCGGTGCCGGGCCCGCGACGGTCACCGCGCTGCAGCTGACGCTGTTCGGGACGCGGATCGACGATGCGACGGGCCGGAGCTCGGCGATCATCGCGGGCGCGGACAATGTCCAGACCAGCATCGTCGTCGGCGAGGAGATCCAGCCCGGCGTTCGGCTGAAGGCGGTCGCGTTCGACCATGTCACGATCGATCGCGGCGGCGTCGACGAGGACCTGTTCCTCGACCAGTCCGACGCGGTCGCGCCGGTGTCGCCGACCGGCGCAGCGCCGGGCGCGGCGCCCCCGCCGGGCGGCGCGGGCATCCCGATCGGCCAGTTGCGCAGCGAGATCGGCTTCATCCCGCGGATTGACGGCGGCCGCGTCAGCGGGCTGACGGTCCGGTCGCAGGGCTCGGGCAACGCCTTCCGCCAGGCGGGGCTGCGCGACGGCGACATCGTCACCTCGATCGGCGGGCGTCCCGTCACCGGGCCGGGTGATCTCGACCGCATCGCCGCCGACTTCGCGCAGGGCGGCAACGTGCCCATCACCGTCGAACGCGGCAAGGACACGCTGCCGCTCGCCATCACGATCGCACCCCCGCAATGATCTCCGGCATGACTCTCGCTTCCCTTCCCCTTTCCAAGACCAAGGCTGCAATGAAGAATCTGGTTTTCGCCTCGGTCCTTGCTCCGGTGCTGGCGCTGACGCTGGCGGCGGAAGCGCGCGCGCAGACGACGCTCAACGTCCGCGACGCAGATATCCGCGCGTTCATCGCCGATGCCGCCAAGGTCACGGGGCGCACCTTCATCATCGACAACCGGGTGTCGGGCAAGGTGACCGTCGTCACCGACCGGCCGCTCAGCCGGTCCGAATATTTCGAGGTGTTCCTGTCCACGCTGCGCGCCAACGGGCTGGTCGCGGTGCCGACCTCGAACGGGGCGTTCCGCGTCCAGCCGCTCGACAATGCGGCGTCGCAGCCGAGCCGGATCGGCGTCGCGGGCGCGGCGCGCAACAGCTATGTCACCGAGATCATCCGCCTGCGCGCGACCGACGCGGCGAGTGCGGTCGACACCGTCCGGCCGCTGGTCAGCGCGCAGGGGTCGGTCACCGCGAACCGCGGCGGCAACAGCCTGGTGGTGGTCGATTTCGCCGACAATATCCGCCGCATCCGCGAGGTCATTCGCCGGGTCGACACCGACACCTTGTCGACGCGCGTCGTCGCGCTCAAGAATGCGAGCGCGCGCGACATCGCGACCGCGCTGCAGGGCCTGATCGGCACCGGCGGGGCCCCGGGCGGCGCGCAGGGCGGCGGCGCGGGATCGGGACCGACCGCGTCGGTGGTCGCGGTCGAGGGATCGAACGCGGTCGCGCTGCGCGGTGATCCGACCACGGTCGCGCGACTGGCACAGGTCGCCGCCGACCTCGACCAGAAGGCGCGCAACGGCACCGAGATCAAGGTCGTGTTCCTCGAAAACGCCGATGCCGAACAATTGCTGCCGGTGCTGCAGGAACTGGTCGGCCAGACCCCGACCCAGCCGAGCAGCCAGCCGCTGTCGCGCTCCAATTTCGGCGCGAACAGCAGCGGCGGCAGCAATGGCGGCGGATCGGGCTTTGGCGGCACCCAGCAGGCGCAGGTGAGCCAGCCGGTCCAGGCGAGCGGCGGATCGGCGGGATCGGGATCGGGCCAGCCCGCGATCACCGCCGCGGGCGGCCGCACCGCCGCGGTCGTCACGCGCTTCATCGGCGCGAACGCGATCGTCATCGCCGCGCCTGCCGAGATCCAGCGTCAGCTCGCCGAGGTGGTCCGCCAGCTCGACACGCGCCGCGAACAGGTGCTGGTCGAGGCGATCGTCGCCGAGGTCTCGGACACGACCGCACGGACGCTGGGTGCACAGTTCATCGTCGGGGATCCAAGCGGCGGCGCGTTCGGCGCGTCGACCTTCTCCAATTCCGCGCCGAACATCCTGCAGATCGCAGGTGCGATCGGCGCGACACAGCTCAACACCTCGACCACGACGACGACGAACACCGACGGCAGCACGACGGTGACGAAGAACACCAGCAGCGCCGCCGACACGCTTCAGCAATCGGCGATCAGCTCGATCCTCGCCGCGACCGGCGGGTTTGGAGGCTTCGGCGGCAAGATCGGCAGCACCTTCTTTGGCGCGATCATCAACGCGGTGAAGAGCGACACGACGTCGAACCTGCTCCAGGTCCCGCACCTCGTCACGCTCGACAACCAGGAGGCGCACAGCCTGGTCGGGCAGGAGATCCCGATCACTACGGGGCAGGCGCTCAGCAACAATTTCGACAACGCGTTCCGCACCACGCAACGCCAGAATGTCGGCATCGAGCTGACCGTGCGGCCGCAGGTGAATTCGAGCGGGACGGTCAAGCTCAACCTCCGGCTCGAGGTCAGCTCGATCGCCGGGCCGGTGTCGAGCGACAATAGCGACCTGATCCTCAACAAGCGCGAGGTCGAGACCGTGCGGACCGTCGACGACGGCCAGATCGCGGTGATCAGCGGCCTGCTCGACGACAACGAACGCCGCACGATCGAGAAGATCCCGCTGCTTGGCGACCTGCCGGTGCTCGGGCACCTGTTCACGTCGAAGGCGAAGCAGCGGTCGAAGACCAACCTGATGATCTTCATCCGCCCGACGATCCTGCGCACCGCGGGCGACAGCCGGCGGATCACCGAACAGCGTTATGGCTATCTGCGGTTGCAGCAGGGGCTCGCCGAGCCCGAGCGCGAGCCGTCGATCGATCAGCTGGTGCGCGATTACATGGGCGCGGCGCCGCCGATCCCGTCGGGACCGATCCCCGGCAGCATCGAGGATCCGCGGATCGCGGTGCCGGTGCGCAGCACGAGCACGGTCTTCCGGCCGGTGAAGAAATGATCATCCGCGAGGGGCATGAACTGGGCGCCCTTAGCCCCTCCCCTTCAGGGGAGGGGTTGGGGGTGGGGCCTGTCCCAGCAATCGCGGCGCTTGTGGCATCGCCCCACCCCAACCCCTCCCCTGAAGGGGAGGGGCTTGTGGTCGCGCTCCCCCAGATCACGATCCCCTACGCCTTCGCACGCAAGTTCGGGGTCGTCGTCGACCACACCGACCCCGATTCGCCGCTCACGATCGCGATGCGCGCGGGCGCGGACCCGAAGGTGCTGCTCGAACTGCGCCGCTATCTCGGCCGCCCGTTCACGATCGGCACGGTCGAGGCGCCCGCGTTCGACCGGCTGCTGTCCAACGTCTATGCGATGGACGGTCAGGCCAACGCGCTCGCCGCGGTCGGGATGGGCGACGAGCTCGATCTGCTCGCGGGCGACATGCCGACCGCGGAGGATCTGCTCGACACCGCCGACGATGCGCCCGCGATCCGGCTGATCAACGGGATCATCGCCGACGCCGCGCGCAACGGCGTGTCGGACATCCATATCGAGCCGTACGAGACCGGGCTCGTCGTCCGGATGCGCATCGACGGCGTGCTGCGCGAGACGTTGCGCATGCCGCCGAATGTCGCGCCGGTCGTCGTCAGCCGTATCAAGGTGATGGCGCGGCTCGACATCGCCGAGCGGCGCGTGCCGCAGGATGGCCGCATGGGCCTGACGCTCGGCGGCAAGCTGCTCGACGTCCGCGTCTCGACGCTGCCGAGCCGGGCGGGCGAACGCGTCGTGCTGCGTATCCTCGACAAGGAGAATGCGGGGATAGACCTCGAGGCGCTGGGCCTCCCGCCCGCTCTGTTCGCGCTGCTCAACGAGGCGCTGAGCGAACCGAACGGTATCATCCTCGTCACCGGGCCGACCGGCTCGGGCAAGACGACCTCGCTCTACGCCGCACTGCGCCTGCTCAACGACGGCAGCCGCAACATCCTGACGGTCGAGGATCCGGTCGAGTACGCGGTCGACGGGGTAGGACAAACCCAGGTCAATCCCAAGGTCGGGCTGACGTTTGCGGCGGGGCTGCGCGCGATCCTGCGCCAGGATCCCGACGTCGTGATGGTCGGCGAAATCCGCGACCGCGAGACCGCCGAGATCGCGGTGCAGGCGTCGCTGACCGGGCATCTCGTCCTGTCGACCGTCCATACCAACGACGCGATCGGCGCGATCACGCGAATGCGCGACATGAAGGTCGAAAGCTTCCTGCTCGCCTCGACGCTCCGCGCGGTGATCGCGCAGCGGCTGGTGCGGCGGCTGTGCCCGACCTGTCGCAAGGCGGTACCCGCATCGGACACGGTCGCACCGCTGCTCGGCATCGCGCCGGACGCGGTGGTCTACGTCGCGCAGGGCTGCGACGACTGCAACCAGACCGGCTACAAGGGCCGGATCGGCGTTTTCGAGGCGGTCCGCATCGACGACACGATTCGTCGCCTGATCAACACCGACGGCGCCGAATCCGACATCACCGCGCATGCCTTTGCCAAGTCGCCGAACCTGGCGCAGTCGGCGCGTGAGCTCGTCCTGTCGGGACAGACCACGGCGGAGGAAGCGGTCCGCGTCTCGCGCCGCGACACGACCGAAGTCGTCGAGGTGGCGGCGGCATGATGCTGCTTCAAACCTCCGTTCGTTTCGAGCGCAGTCGAGAAATCGGCGCCACACGCGCGGACAGTGGTTTCTCGACTTCGCTCGAAACGAACGGGATAATGCGGCACCCGGGCAACCCGCATGGCTGATTTCGACTATGTCGCGATCGACACCAAGGGCGCCGAGCGCCGCGGCCATATCGCCGCGGCGGACATCGACCTCGCGCGCGCAACGCTCGACGCGCGCAAATTCTACGTCGTCAAGATCAGCCCGGGCGCGCCGCCGCAGGCGACCAAGGGACGGCCGCTGTTCGGGTTGCAGCTCGGCAAGCCCAAGATGTCGGGCAAGAACCTGACCTTGTTCACGCGCCAGCTCGCCACGCTCAACCGCGTGTCGCCGCTCGAGGAATCGCTGCGCACGATCACGCGCCAGACCGAGCAGGACAGCGTCCGCGCGATCGTCCAGCACGTTCATGCGGGCGTCGTCGAGGGCCGGCGGCTGGCGGATGCGATGGCGCGCGAGCCCAAGAGCTTCCCGCCGCTCTACCGTGCGATGGTCGCGGCCGGCGAGAGTTCGGGGTCGCTGCCGACGATCCTCGACCGGCTCGCGGCTTTGCTCGAACGCCAGGCGGAGATCCGCGGCAAGCTGATCACCGCGCTCGCCTATCCGTCGATCCTCGCGCTCGTCGCGATGGGGGTGGTCACCGCGCTGATGATGTTCGTCGTGCCGCAGGTGGTCGAACAGTTCGACACGGTCGGGCAGGAGCTGCCGCTGCTGACGCGGATGGTGATGGCGTTCTCGGCGTTCCTCGTCGGCTATTGGTGGGTGATCGCGCTGGTCCTGCTGCTGTTGGGGCTGATCCTGTGGCGCGCGCTGAAGGATCCGGGCTTCCGGCTCGCCTTCGACAGCTGGCTGCTCAGGATCCCGATGCTCGGGCGACTGCTGCGTGACCTTCATGCGGCGCGGATGGCGCGGACGCTGGGGACGATGGTCGCGAGCCGCCTGCCGCTGCTCGACGGGCTCAACCTGACCGCGAGCACGATCCACAACCGTCGGCTGCGGCTCGCGTCGGACCAGATCGTCGACGCGATCCGCGGCGGCGGCAGCCTGTCCGCGGCGATGCGGCGCGCGGGCGTGTTCCCGCCGCTGCTGACCTATCTCGCCGCGTCGGGCGAGGCGGCGGGGCGGCTCGACGAGATGCTCGAGCGCGCCGCCGACTATCTCGAACGCGAATTCGACCGCTTCACCGCCACCGCCCTGTCGCTGCTCGAACCGCTGATCATCGTCGTGATGGGCGGCATCGTCGCGACGATCGTGCTATCCATCCTGCTCCCGATCCTCCAGCTCAACACGCTGGCAGGCCAATGAGGTTTTGTATGCGTCCGGAAGAGAAGAAGAAGCGTCGTGAAGCGGGCTTCACGCTCGTCGAGCTGATGGTGGTGATCGTGATCATCGGCCTGCTGGCGACGATCGTTGCGCTCAACGTGCTGCCCTCGGGCGATACCGCGCGGATCCAGAAGGCGAAGGCGGATATCGCGCAGATCGAGGGCGGGCTGGAGCTCTACAAGCTCCAGAACATGACCTTCCCCAACACGTCGCAGGGGCTGAACGCACTCGTCACCGCGCCCGCCGGGCTGACCGATCCGTCGCGCCACCAGCGTGGCGGCTATCTCAAGAAGCTGCCGAACGATCCCTGGGGTCGCCCGTATCTCTATGCCTCGCCGGGCACGCATGGCGAGGCCGACGTCTGGACCTTCGGCGCCGATGGCAAGGAAGGCGGCGAGGGGATCGATGCCGATATTGGCAGCTGGCAGTAGGTCCCGGCTTAGCGCCGAACACGGCTTCACGCTGGTCGAGCTGATGGTCGTGGTGACGATCATAGGGCTCGCATCGGCGGTGGCGGTCTTTGTGATGCCCGATCCGCGCGGCCGCGTGTTCGACGAGGCGACGCGGTTCGCGGCGCGGACGCGTGCGGCGCATGATTCGGCGATCGTCGAGGCACGCCCGGTCAGCGTCTGGATCACCGGCGGCGGCTATGGCTTCGACCAGCGGCTCGCGGGCGGCTGGACGCCGATCAGCGAGAAACCGATGCGCGTCGAACGCTGGAACGACGGCACGCGCGCGGTGATCGGCGACATGAGCGGCCGCGTCCGCGTGACCTTCGACCCGACCGGGCTGGTCGACCGGCCCGCCGTCGTGACGCTCAGCCGTGGCGGGGCGAACGCGACCGTGACGATCGACGCCGATGGCACCGTGCGCGCCGATGCGCGCTGATCCTCATATTTGCACGCCGATGCGCACCGAAACCGATCGCGGGTTCACGCTGATCGAAATCATGGTCGCACTGGCCGTGTTCAGCCTGGCGGCGATGGCGCTCGTCCGGCTGGAGAGTGCGACGATCCGCGGCGCGTCGATCCTCGACGACACGCTGGTCGCGCAGATGGTCGCGCGCAACGTCGCGATCGACGCAGTGACGCAGGCGCAGCCGCCGACCGCGGGGACCGTGACCGGCGCCGAGACGAATGGCGGGCGCCGCTGGGCCTGGACGCGGTCGGTGCGCGCGATGGGCGGCTCGTCCGTCTTGCGGATCGACGTGGCGGTCGCGGATCGCGGCGGCGCGGTGCTCGGCCGCCTCACGATGATCCGCCCCGCCCCGCGCCAGTCCGCGACGACGGTGACGACGTCATGACCGGGCGGTGCGCTGCTGGGCTCGATGTCCCGGATCGGGTCGGAGACGACGGGGTGGGTGGGGGCGTGATCTCTCTTGCCGTCATCCCGGCGAACGCCGGGACCCAGGGTTGCGGGCGCGGCGCTGCTGGGCTCTGGGTCCCGGGTCGAGCCCGGGATGACGGAGTGGGCAGGCGCTCCGCCGAAGACGGCTTCACCCCCGTGAGGCGTTCCGCCGAACACGGCTTCACACTGGTCGAGGTGATGGTTTCGCTGCTGATCTTCGGCATGATCGCGGCGGCGGGGGTGGCGATCCTGTCGTTCAGCGTTAAGGCGCAGAGTGCGACGGGGACGAAGCTCGACGATCTCGGCGCGCTGACGCGGACGATGTCGATCCTGTCCGCCGATCTCGGCCAGGCGGCGCTGCGGGGCACGCGCGACGAATCCGGCGCACCCTTGCCCGCCTTCGTCGGCGAGAGCGGGTCGGACGTCGCGCCGATGCTCCGCCTCGTCCGCGGTGGCTGGACCAATATCGACGGCGCAGCGCGGTCGAACACGCAGAAGGTCGCCTACCGGGTCGCGGACGGCGCGCTGCAGCGGATCGCCTATCCAATGGTCGACGGCGCGCCGCCGCTGCCGCCTGCCGTGCTGCTGCCCAATGTCCGCCAGGTCCGGCTGCGCTACCGGCTCGGCGGCGCGTGGAGCGACCGCTGGGACGGCGTGCAGGGCGTGCCCTTGCCCGAGGCGATGGAGCTGAGCGTCCAGCGCACCGACGGCCTGGTCTATCGCCAGCTGTTCCTCGTCGGATCGGGCTATGCCCCGCCCGCGCGGGAGGTCCAGAATGAAGCCCCCTGAGCAGGAAAGAGGCGCCGCGCTGCTGACCGTCCTCATGCTCGTCGCGATCGTCGCGGTGATGGCGGGGGCGGCGCTCGAGAAGCTGCGGCTGTCGACGCGGCTGGCGGGCAATGCCGCGGCGGGCGAGCAGGCCCGCGCCTATGCGCTGGCCGCCGAGACGCTGGCGCTGACGCGGATCGACGCGATGCTGGGCCCCAATGTCAAACGCGTGACGTTGCAGGGCGACTGGAGCGGCAAGCCGTTCGGGATGCCGCTGCCCGGCGGCGGCTTTGCGACCGCGCGCGTGCGCGACGGGGGGAACTGCTTCAATCTCAACAGCCTGGTGAGCGGCCGCGCCGGCGCCTATGTCACCGACCCGCTGATGCGGCCGCAATTCGTCCGGTTGATGCGGCTGCTCGACATCCCCGCGCAGGTCGGCGAACAGATCGCCGCGGGCGCCGCCGACTGGATCGACAGCGATCAGGACCAGCAGGCGATGGGCGCGGAGGACGGCGCCTATCTGAACCGTGAGACGCCCTATCGCACCGCCGGCACGCTGATGACCGACCCGAGCGAACTCCGCGCGGTGGTCGGCATGACGCCGCAAATCTATGCGACGCTCAGGCCGTGGATCTGTACACTGCCGGTCGCGCAGGCCGCGCCGATCAACGTCAACACGCTGCTCCCCGAACAGGCGCCGATCCTGGCGATGCTGTTTCCCGACACGATGTCGATCGCGGGTGCGCGCCAGATGATCCTGCAACGCCCGCCGCAAGGGGTCGCGACCACCGACGTGTTCTTCAAGAGCGCGGCGTTGCAGGGCAATTCCAATGCGGATGGCGAACGGGGGACGGCAGTGGTGTCGAAATGGTTCACGCTCGATATCGACGTGACGGTGGGGACGACGGTTTTGCAGGAACAGGCACTGATGGACGCGACGACGCTTCCCGCGCGGCTCGTATCGCGGCAATGGGGCGAGCCATCATGACCACGCTCCTGTTCCTTCCCTCCGGCGTGACCGGCTTTCGCTGGATGCGGATCGCCGACCAGCGCATCGTCGCGCAGGGCGAGGGGATCCCGACCGCCGATGAGCGAAGTGACCTCGGCGCGGACACGGGCGTCATCGCGGTGGCGCCGGCGGAGGCGGTGACCTTGCACTGGGCCGAACTACCGTCGCGCAGCGCCGCGCAGGCGACCGCCGCCGCCCGGCTGCTCGCGGCAGAGGCGAGCGCGGCGCCGCTCGGTGAACTCCATGTCGCGGTCGGGGACGAGGGGCAGGGCGACCGGCCGATCGGCGTGGTCGGGATCGAGGCGATGCAGGGCTGGCTGCGGATGCTCGCGGCGGCCGGCGTCGATCCGGTCGCGATGCTCCCTGCGCCGATGCTGCTGCCGCGCCCGGACGAGGGCTATGTCCGCGCCGAGCTTGCCGGCGACCCCGTCGTGCGCGGGACGTCGACCGGATTTGCCGACGAACCGGGGCTGACCGCGCTGGTGACGGGCGACACGCCGCCCGTGGCCGTCGAGCCCGCCGCGCTCGAGGCGGCGCTGGCGGCGGCGGTTGCGACATGGCCGCTCGACCTGCGGCAGGGGATGTTCGCGCGGCGGCGGCGATTCGCGCTCGACTGGGCGCTGATCCGGCGGCTAGCGGTGCTGTCGGGGCTGATCCTCGCGGTGACGCTGGCGATCACGCTGGTCCGGATCGCGAAATACAGCTTCGGTGCGGACATGATCGAGGCGCAGACCGAACAGGTCGCCCGCTCGGGCCTGCCACGCGGCGAGACGGTGAACGATGCCGGGCGCCAGCTTGGCGAACGGCTGTCGCGCGTGCGCGGGCCGGGTCTGGGCTTCAGCACGACCACCGCCACGATCTTCGCCGTGGTCCAGGCGACGCCGGGCAGCGAGATCACCGCGCTCGACTTCCAGCCGAACGGGACCGTCCGACTGGGCGTCGCCGTCGAGCGCGAGGCGCTGGCGACCGATCTCAGGAGTGCGCTCGAGCGTGCCGGCTTTGCGGTTCAGGCGGGCGTCTTCCAGGCGGCGGCGGGGCGCGTGTCGGGCGAATTCACGATCACGGCGGGCCGTGCAGGCGGGAGCGAGGGCGCATGACCGGGTTGCGGCACTGGTTCGAGGGGCGATCGCTGCGCGAGAGGCGGCTGTTGCTGGTGATGGCGGCGCTCGCGGTGCTGACGCTGCTCTGGGGCGCGGTGATCCGGCCGGTCGGCGACGGTCTGTCGAGTGCGCGCGAACGCCATGCGAGCGCGGTGACCCGGCTCGGCGAGACGCAGGCGATGGTCGCGCTGCTCCGCGACGCGCAGCGATCGCGGCCCACGCCGCTGACCGGATCGCTCGATGCGATCGTGCGGACCCAGGCGGACCTCGCGGGGTTCGCGATCACCAGCCTCGACCAGGAGGGCGCGGACCGGGTGCGGATCGTGATGCCGTCGGCGCGGCCGGGCGCGCTGACCGCGTGGCTGGCGCGGCTCGAGCGCGCGGGCATCCTGGTCGACGCACTGACCATGACCGACAAGGGTGACCGTACCGTGAGCGTGACGATGACGTTGAAGGCGCGCGCCGCATGAGCGACAGCGCACGCTTCGTGGGCGTCGGCGCACGCCGCGTCACGCGGATCCGGTTGCGGACCGGCCCGACCGCGATGTTCGGCGGCATGCTGCTGCTCGCGCTAATCGTATTCCTGCCGATGCGCGCTGCGCTTGGCTGGGTCGGGATCGAGGATGCGGGCCTCGTCGCGCGCCGGGTGACGGGCACGATCTGGGGCGCGACGCTGACCGATGCGCGGTTCGGCGAGTTGTCGCTCGGCGACCTCCATGCCCGGCTCGCGCCCTTGCCGCTGCTCGCGGGGCGCGCGCGGATCGTGCTGGCCGGCCCCGAGACCGATCCGCGGCCGCTGCGCGGGTCGGCGAGCGTCAGCCGGCACGGGTTCGGCGTCGATGATCTGACCGCGACGATCCCGACCGGCGCGGTGTTCGCGCCGGTACCGGTCACCACGCTCGATCTCGACGGCGTGACCGTGCGGTTTGCCGACGGCCAGTGCGAGCGTGCCGAGGGGCGGGTGCGCGCGACGCTGGGCGGCGAGGTCGCGGGGATCACGCTGCCCCAGTCGGTCAGCGGGACGCCCAAATGCGAGGGCGACGCGCTCATCGTGCCGCTCGCCAGCCAGGCGGGGACCGAGGGCATCACGCTGCGGATCGACGGCACGGGCCGCTACCGCGCGGTGCTGACGCTGCAACCGACCGACCCGATCGTCCAGCAGCGGCTCGAATCGATCGGCTTCGTGCGCGGGGCAGGCGGCTATAGCCAGGCGATCGAAGGCAGTTTTTGACGACATTCGACGCCGCGCATGATCGCGGCGCTTGACGGACCCGAACAGCCCGCTTAGGGGCACGGGCCTTCGCGGCGATCGTAGTTCAATTGGTTAGAGCGTCGGCTTGTGATGCCGGATGTTGCGGGTTCAAGTCCCGTCGGTCGCCCCATTATTTTCCCAACTGCTTGGCCTTGCGCCGCTTTGTGCTGGTAAAACCGGCCGGAAAATAATATTTCAGGTTTAAGCAATTTTCTTCTTCCTGATGGAGCCGGCGATGACAGCGGTTTGGGACCTTCCCGATTTCGACGACCATGAGGGCGTTCACGTCTTCACCGATCCGGTTTCGGGTCTCCGCGCCGTCATCGCGCTGCATTCGACCAAGCTCGGCCCCGCAGCGGGCGGCACGCGCTTCTGGCGTTATGCGGACAATGGCCGCGCGGTGACCGACGCGCTGCGCCTGTCGCGCGGCATGAGCTTCAAGAACGCGATGGCCGGGCTCGAGCTGGGCGGCGGCAAGGGCGTCGTCCTCGCGGCCAAGCCCGGCGACGTGATCACCACCGAACAGCTCGAGGCGTTCGGCCGCGCAGTCGAATCGCTTGGCGGCCGCTACGTGACCGCCGAGGACGTCGGCATGTCCGAAGAGCGCATGAAGGTGATCGCGACCCAGACGCGCTACGTCTCGGGCCTGCCGGTCGCGAGTGGCGCGGCGGGCGGCGATCCGGGGCCGTACACCGCGCTCGGCATCTATCTGGGCGTCAAGGCGGCGGCGCAGCGCGGGCTCGGCGCGACCGACATGAAGGGCGTGCGCGTTGCGATCCAGGGCGTCGGCTCGGTCGGCGGCGGGCTCGCCCGGCTGCTCGCCAGGGACGGCGCGGTGCTGACGCTCGCAGACGTCGATGAGGGCCGTGCGCAGGCGCTGGCGGGCGAGCTCGGCGCGACAGCAGTCCCCGCCGAGGCGATCCTGACGACCGACACAGACATCTTCAGCCCGAACGCGCTGGGTGCGATCCTGACCGAAATGTCGATCGCCGCGCTCAAGGCCAAGGTCGTCGCGGGCGGCGCGAACAACCAGCTCAGCGTCCGCGAGGACGGCGCGCGGCTGCACGCACGCGGCATCCTCTATGCGCCGGATTACGTGATCAATGCGGGCGGCATCATCAACGTCGGGCTCGAATATCTCGGCCAGGGTGACGAAGCCGAAGTGAAGGCCCGGATCGCACGCATCCCCGAGCGGCTGATCCAGGTCTGGGACGAGAGCGACCGCAGCGGCGAACCGTCGTCCGACGTCGCCGATTCGATCGCAAAGCGCCTGATCGGCCGCTAAATCCTTCTCCCTTTCGCGGGGACGGTGACACGGCGGCCCGCTCCCTCTCCCCACGTGGGGAGAGGGGCTTTAAGTCCGTCACGACTTGCCATAGTGGTAACACCCAGTGGCCACCCTGCACGCCCTTGCCAATCCCGCGCGCTTCCTGAAGATCGCCAGGCCGCTGACGCCTGCGCTGTTCTGGGCGGGCGTCGCTCTTATCGCGCTGGGCTGCTGGGCGGGACTGACGCAGACCCCACCCGACTATCTGCAGGGCGAGACGGTGCGGATCCTCTATATCCATGTTCCCGCCGCCTGGCTCGGCATGGGCGGTTGGAGCGGGATCGCGATTTCCAGCATCATGCTGCTCGTCTGGCGTCACCCGCTGGCCGGTATCGCCGCGCGCGCGATCGCGCTGCCCGGCGCGGTGTTTGCGGCTTTGTGCCTGATGACCGGCTCGATCTGGGGACGGCCGACCTGGGGGACGTGGTGGCAATGGGACGGGCGGCTGACCTCGATGCTGCTGCTGTTCTTCGTCTATCTTGGCTATATGGCGCTGGCGAAGGCGGATGCGGACCGCGGCGGCGACGGGCGCGTGCCCGCGCTCTACGGCGTGGCCGGATCGGTGCTGCTGCCGATCATCCGCTATTCGGTGATCTGGTGGAACACGCTGCACCAGGGGCCGAGCATCGGGCTGACCAAGTCGACGATCGATGGCGCGATCCTCTGGCCGCTGCCGATCATGCTCGCGGGCTTCACCTTCGTCTTCGCCGGCATCGTGCTGATGCGGATGCGGACCCTGCTCGCCACCGCCAAGGCCGAGGCGCGGATGCGTCGGATGGCCAGCGCGTGAAGGTGCGCGCATGACCGCCTGGCCGTTCGTGATTGCCGCCTATGCCGTGACGCTGGGCGGCGGCGCCGTCGTCGCGCTGCTCAGCTATCTGGCGATGCGGAAGGCGGAGCGATGAAGGCCAAGCATCAGCGGCTCACCCTCGCCCTGTTGGCACTCGGCGCGGTCGTCGTCGCGGGGTTGCTCGCTCTGTCCGCGCTGAAGGACCAGGCGTCGTTCTTCTACGCGCCCTCCGACGTGAAGCGCGACGGGCTGCCGCTCGGCCGCGCGGTCCGGCTCGGCGGGATGGTCGCGGACGGATCGGTCAAGCGCGCCGCGGACGGCGTCACCGTCCACTTCACCGTCACCGACGGCGCCGCGACCACGCCCGTCGTCTTCGCCGGAATCGTCCCGAACCTGTTCCGCGAGAAATCGGGGGTCGTCGCCGAGGGGCAGTTCCAGCCCGACGGCCGCTTCGTCGCGTCCAACCTGCTCGCCAAGCATGACGAGAAATACATGCCGCCTGAAATGGCGGGCAAGATGCACGAGACCAAGACGCTCGCACCGGACCGCGGTTCATGATCGCCGAAGCCGGACTCGCGGCGCTCTGGCTCGCCGGCGCGCTGGCGGCGCTGCAACTCGCGATGGCGGTGATCGGGATCGCGCGCGGCCGCGACGACGTTGCCGCGGCAGTGCGGCCGGTGGCGATCGTTCAGGGCGTGCTCGCCGCGCTGGCGATGGCGCTGCTGATCAAGCTGTTCCTCGAGTCCGACATGTCGGTGAAGCTGGTCGTCGAGAACAGCCATTCGGCCAAGCCGTGGCTCTACAAGTTCGCCGGCGCTTGGGGCAATCACGAGGGGTCGATGCTGCTCTGGGTGACGATCCTGGGGCTGGCAGGCGGCGCGGTCGCGATCTTCGAACGGTCGCTGCCCGAACGCACTTTGGTCGCGACGCTCGGTGCGCAGGCGACGATCGCGCTCGGTTTCTATGCGTTCCTGCTCTTCTCCTCCAATCCGTTCGCGCGGCTGACCCCGGCGGCACCCGACGGGCTCGGGCTCAACCCGCTGCTCCAGGACCCCGGCTTGGCGTTCCACCCGCCGACGCTCTACACCGGCTATGTCGGGCTTTCGGTCGCCTTCTCGTTCGCGGTCGGTGCGCTGGTCACGCGGGACGTCGGGCCGGGCTTCGCCAAAGCGATGCGCCCCTGGGTGCTGATCGCGTGGATCTTCCTCACGCTCGGCATCACCGCGGGGAGCTACTGGGCCTATTACGAGCTCGGCTGGGGCGGCTGGTGGTTCTGGGATCCGGTCGAGAACGCGTCGCTGATGCCGTGGCTCGCGGCGACCGCGCTGCTCCATTCGGTGACCGTGCTGGCGACGCGCGACGGTTTGCGCGCCTGGACGATCATGCTTGCGGTGGTCGCCTTCTCGATGTCGATGATCGGCACGTTCCTGGTGCGCTCGGGCATCCTGACCAGCGTCCACGCCTTTGCGGTCGATCCGGAGCGCGGCGCGTTCATCCTCGCGTTGCTCGCCATCTATATCGGCGGCGCGCTCGCGTTGTTCGCCGCGCGGATCGGCACCGTGCGCGCAGGCACGACCTTCGATCCGGTCAGCCGCGAGGGCGGGCTGGTCGCGAACAACCTGCTGCTGTCGGTGATCCTCGGCATCGTCCTGATCGGCACGCTCTATCCGATCGTCGCGGCGAGCTTCGGCGTGCAGCTGTCGGTGGGCCCGCCCTTCTTCAACAAGGCCGCAGGACCGATCGCGCTATTGCTGGTCGCGGTGATGGCGGTCGGGCCGCTGCTGCGCTGGCGTCGTGACGAGGCGAGGGCGGTCGTCGGCCGGGTCGCGCTGCCGATCGCGGCCACCATAGTGGCGGCGGTCGCGCTGCTGTTCGTCTGGCCGGGCGTGCTGCCCTGGGCAGGGCTCAGCCTTGCCGCAGGCCTCGCGGTCGCCAGCGTCGCCCCCTTGTGGAAGCGCAATCTCCGGCGCACGCCGATGTTCACCTATGGCATGGTCCTCTCGCATCTCGGCATCGCGGTCAGCCTGGCCGGCATGGCGTCGGACAGCGCCTTTACCAAGGAAACGTTGGTCGCGGTGCGCGCAGGCGAAGCAGCGCGCGTGGGGCCCTACAGCGTTACGCTCGACGGGATCTCGCCGGTGATCGGCGAGAACTGGTCCGCGCTCGAGGCGCAGCTGACCGCGACGCGCGGCGATGACAGCACGCGGCTCCATCCGCAGCTTCGCTTCTTCGCCAATCCGCCGACCAGCACCAATGAATCGGCGATCCTGACCGCGCTCGACGGCCAGCTCTATACCGTACTCGGCCAGCCCGACGGGCAGGGGCGGTGGCAGCTGCGGCTGTGGTGGAAGCCGTTCGTGACGCTGATCTGGTTCGGCGGCGTGCTGATCGCGCTGGGCGGCGCGCTGTCGCTGGTCGGGCGGCTGCGTCGCGAACGGCGCAGCGCGGTCCGGGCGGCCTGGGCATGAAGCGGTTCGTGCTCTGGGCGCCGCTGGCAATCTTCGCCTTGCTGTTCGCGGTGGTCGCGAGCGGGCTGTTCCGGCCGGCGGACAAGGTCGTGCGGTCGGCGATGGTCGGCAAGCCACTGCCCGATTTCGCGCTGCCCGCGATGGTGCCGGGCAAGCCGGGGCTGACCAGCGCTTCGTTCAAGGGCGGTCAGCCGCGGCTGCTCAACGTGTTCGCGAGCTGGTGCGTGCCCTGCATCGCCGAGGCCCCGCATCTGATGCGGCTGAAGACGATGGGCATCCCGATCGACGCGATCGCGATCCGCGACACCACGCCCGCGATCGCCGGCTTCCTGCGCCGCAACGGCGATCCCTATGCGCGGATCGGCAGCGACACCGCGAGCCGGGTCCAGCTCGCGCTCGGCTCGTCGGGCGTGCCCGAAACCTTCGTGGTCGACGGCCGCGGGATCGTCGTGAAACAGATCATCGGCGACATCCGCGAGGACAATATCGGCGAGATCGTCCAGGCCGTCAGGGAAGCGCGATGAGCGGGCGGTCAAGCCTCGCGCTAGCGGCAGGCGCGACGGTCGCCGCGTTGCTGTTCTGCACCGCCCCCGCCCCCGCCGTCGCGCAGCCCGTCACGCCGCCCGCGCATTACGCCAATGTCCAGCTCGCCGACCCCGCCAAGGAAGCCTCCGCCAAGGCGCTGATGGAGACGCTGCGCTGCCTCGTCTGCCAGGGCCAGTCGATCGCCGACAGCGATGCCGACATGGCCGCGGACATGCGCGCGCTGGTCCGCGAACGGATCGCACGCGGCGAGACGCCCGCCTCGGTCCGCGACTGGCTGGTGTCGCGCTATGGCGATTATGTCACCTATGACCCGCCGCTGTCGGGGCTGACCTGGCCGCTATGGCTGGCGCCGATCGCGCTGCTGGCGATCGGCGGATGGATCGCGCGGTCGAGTTTTCGCCGGAGGACGCGCTGATGGGCTGGCTCTGGCTCGGAATCATCGCGGTCGGGGCGTTCGCGCTGCTGGCGGTGCTGAGGGTCGACCGGCTGCTCTGGTCGATGGTCGCCGCCGCGCTGATGCTCGGCGCGGCGGGCTATGCGTTGCAGGGTGAGCCCGAGCGTGCCGGGCATCCGGTCGTGACGGGCACGACGATCACGCCCGATGACGGGTCGATGATCGAGCTGCGCGACAAGATGCTCGAACGCTATACCGGTGCCGCCGCCTATCTGGTCGCGGCGGATGCGATGACGCGGATCGGTGAGCGTCGCGCCGCGGTGAAGGTCCTGCTCGGCGGGATCCGCGTCGCGCCGAAAAGCCTCGTCCTGTGGACCGGGCTTGCCAATGCGCTGGCCGCACACGACGGCGATCAGGTCTCGCCCCCGGCGCTGTTCGCGTTCCAGCAGGCGATGCGGATCGCACCGCGCCACCCGGCGCCGCCCTTCTTCCTTGGCCTCGCCTATGTCCGGTCGGGCAATTTCGCGGCGGGACGACCCTATTGGGCGCGGGCGCTCGCGCTGACGCCGAAAAGCGTGTCCTATCACGACGAGATCGCGGTCCGCCTCGCGCTGCTCGATCAGGTCATGGCAGCACAGGATGCCGCACCGGCGAGCTGAACACCGACGCAAAACGGGACCCGGATCGTCCGGCGTGGTGCCGGGGATCCTGGGTCCCGTTCCGTGCCGCAAAAGGGCTTACTGGCCGCGGCCGGTCTTGCCCTGGAGCTCGTCGATCTTGAGCGAGGCATCGGCCTTCGACAGCGACTCGTCGAATTCCTCATGCGCCTCTTCGGACAGCGTCTTCAGATAGCTGGCCTGTGCGCCGGTCATCTTCTCGTCGCCGGTCGTCCAGTCGTGCGGATCCTTCTCGGCGTTCGAAAAGGGCTCGGACTTGGGGTTCGGGGTGTCGGACATTGTGAAATTCCTTTCGCCTGTCCAACCCCCGTGTTCCGCATCCGTTCCCGCTTAATTCGACCAAGCTTCGTAAGGTAAACCCAGATCATCCGCGACCGCCTTGTACGCGATCTTGCCCTTGTAGACGTTCAGCCCGTTGGCGAGATGCGGGTCGGCCTTCATCGCGGCCTCTGCGCCCAGATTGGCGAGCTTCAGCGCGAACGGCAGCGTCGCGTTGTTGAGCGCGAACGCCGAGGTGCGCGCGACCGCGCCGGGCATGTTGGCGACGCAGTAATGGATCACGCCGTCGACCTCGAACACCGGGTCCTCGTGCGTGGTCGCATGGCTCGTCTCGAAACAGCCACCCTGGTCGATCGCGATGTCGACCAGCACCGAGCCGCGCTTCATCGTCTTGAGCATCTCGCGCGTGACGAGCTTGGGGGCTGCCGCGCCGGGGACGAGCACCGCGCCGATGACGAGATGCGCGTTCTTCACCGCCGCCGCGATCGCCGCCTTCGACGCATAGGCGGTCTTGATCTGACTCGAGAAGAACATGTCGAGCTCGGCGAGGCGATCGTTCGAAATGTCGTAGATCGTCACGTCGGCGCGCATGCCGACCGCCATCTGCGCGGCGTTGACGCCCGACACGCCGCCGCCGAGGATCGCGACCTTGGCCGGTGCCACGCCGGGCACGCCGCCGAGCAGGACGCCGCGACCGCCCTGTTCCTTTTCGAGATAATGCGCGCCGACCTGCACCGACATGCGGCCCGCGACCTCGGACATCGGCTTCAGCAGCGGCAGGCCGCGGCGATGATCGGTGACGGTCTCGTACGCGATGCAGGTCGCGCCCGACTTCATCAGGCCTTCGGCCTGCGGCTTGTCCGCGGCGAGGTGGAGATAGGTGAAGAGCAGGTGGCGCGGTTCGAGCATCGCGATCTCGACCGGCTGCGGCTCCTTGACCTTCACGATCATGTCGGCGGCGGCGAACACCGCGGCGGCGGTCGGCAGGATCGTCGCGCCCGCGTCGACATAATCCTGGTCCTCGAAGTCGATGCCCGACCCGGCCTGGGTCTCGACGACGACCTCATGGCCCGCGGCGACCAGCTCGGCGACCGACGGCGGGGTCAGGCCGACACGATATTCGTGATTCTTGATTTCCTTGGGAACACCGACGCGCATCATTTCCACTCCATTATCTTTGACCGCAGTGTAGCGCGCATCGACCGGGAAGGGTTCGCAAAGCCGTCCCGCTGCCCTATCAAATCTGGGAGAATATTGCACTCAGAGACGACGAAGCAGGAAAATTGTGAGTATCGCGATCGAGCGCAGGATCCTGGACCTGCTGGCGGCCAATTCTGACCTGACGAGCGCCGAGCTGGGCGAGGCGGTGGGCCTGTCGCCGAGCGCCGCACATCGCCGCGTCGCGCAGCTGCGCGAGAGCGGTGCGATCACCGGCTATCGCGCGGTCCTGTCGCGCGCGGCGCGCGGCGATCCGAGCATCGTCCTGGTCAACGTCACGCTGCGCGACCAGCGCAAGGAGACGATGGCGGCGTTCGAGGCGGAGATCGTGAGCTGTCCGCAGGTCGTGCAATGCTTCCTGATGAGCGGCGAGGCGGATTACATGCTCCACGTCGAGCTCCGGCGCGGCGAGACGTTCGAACGCATCCACCGCGAGACGCTGTCGCAACTGCCGGGCGTCACGCGGCTGGCCTCGCATTTCGTGATTCGCGAAGTCGTCACGCGCTGACGTCTTCCTGCGTATGCAGGAACCCAGGACCACGCACGGCAACGCCCGTTACTGATAGCCTCCTGCCGCAAACAGGCGAAGCGGCATGATCAGCCCCGGTTAATCCACGTTGCCGGCGGCGGCGTTGCCGCTCTCTAACCCCCATGCTAAATGCGCCAGCTTGGGGCACAGGGTGAAATCGGAATTTCGATGATGATTGCTGCACTTCCGGGTCGATTCACCGTCCAGTGAGCGTCGATCCCACAGCCGCGGCCTCGACCGTGCCCCCCGCCGGTCTCGATCCGGATACCGGCCACCATCATGCGGACGGCATGCTGAAACTCGCCTTTGGCGCGATCGGCATCGTCTTCGGCGATATCGGCACGAGCCCGCTCTACGCATTCCGCGAGACGTTCGCCGGGCACCACAAGCTCGCGCTCGATTCGGCGCACATCATGGGCGTCATCAGTCTGATGTTCTGGTCGATGATGATCGTCGTGACGGTGAAATACGTCATCATCATCATGCGTGCCGACAACAAGGGCGAGGGCGGCAGCCTCGCGCTGCTCGCGCTCGTCTCGGGCAAGACCAAGACGCGGCGCTGGAGCAAGGGGATCATCCTGCTCGGCGTCTTCGCGACCGCGCTCTTCTACGGCGACAGCATGATCACCCCCGCGGTGTCGGTGCTGTCCGCGGTCGAGGGGCTCGCGGTCGCCGCGCCGAGCTTTGCCGGGCTAGTCCTGCCAATCGTGATCGCGATCCTGATCGCGCTATTCTGGGTTCAGAAGAGCGGCACCGCGCGCATCGGCATGGTGTTCGGGCCGATCATGCTGGTGTATTTCAGCGTCATCGCGGTGCTCGGCATCCTCAGCATCATCCAGACGCCGGGCGTGCTCTGGGCCTTTTCCCCGCATTATGCGGTCGAGTTCTTCCTGATCGATCCGACCCGCGCCTTCCTTGCGCTCGGCTCGGTCGTGCTCGCGGTCACCGGCGCGGAGGCGCTCTATGCGGACATGGGGCATTTCGGCCGCAGGCCGATCGGCATCTCCTGGCTGTTCTTCGTCCTGCCCGCGCTGATCCTCAATTACATGGGGCAGGGCGCGCTGCTGTTCCGCGACGGGCAGGCGGCGCTCGTCAGCCCGTTCTATAATCTCGCCCCCGAAAGCCTCCAGCTGCCGCTCGTCCTGCTCGCGACAATGGCCGCGGTGATCGCGTCGCAGGCGGTGATCTCGGGCGCGTTCTCGGTCACGCAGCAGGCGATCCAGCTCGGCTTCATCCCGCGGCTGCGGATCGAGCACACCAGTGCCGCTACCGCGGGCCAGATCTACATCCCGCTGGTCAACGGCGCGCTGATGGTGATGGTGATCCTGCTGGTGCTGTTCTTCCGCACTTCGTCGAACCTGACCAGCGCTTACGGCATCGCGGTGACGGGGGCGATGCTGATCGACACCTGCCTGCTCGGCGTGGTGCTGTTCCGGCTGTGGAACTGGCCGAAGATCGCCGCGATCCCGTTGCTGGCGATCTTCTTCCTGGTCGACGGCGCCTATCTGGCCGCGAACCTGACCAAGGTGCCCGATGGCGGCTGGTTCCCGCTGCTGATCGGCCTCATCATCTTCACCTTCCTCACGACCTGGTCGAAGGGGCGGCAGCTGATGATCGACCGGATGCGCGAGGCGGCGATGCCGATCAAGGTGTTCATCGGCTCGGCGGCGAACTCCGCGTCGCGCGTGCCGGGGACCGCGGTGTTCATGACCTCGACCTCCGACGGCGTGCCGCATGCGTTGCTCCACAACCTCAAGCACAACAAGGTGCTGCACGAGCGCGTCATCCTGCTGACCGTCAAGATCGTCGGCCAGCCCTATTGGCCCGCGCACGATCGTGCGGTGCGCGACGAGCTGGGCGACGGCTTCCATCGTCTGATCCTGCGCTACGGCTTCATGGAGGATGCCGACGTCCCCGCCGCGCTGCGCCAGGTGCACAGCTGCGGCGCGGACTTCAAGATGATGGACACCAGCTTCTTCCTCTCGCGCCAGACGCTGCTCGCCTCGGACAAGCCCGGGATGATGCTCTGGCGCGAAAAGCTGTTCGCGTGGATGCTCCGTAACGCCGAAAGCGCGATGGAATTCTTCCGCCTGCCAACCAACCGCGTCGTCGAGCTCGGCAGCCAGATCGAGATTTGATCTCAGTCGGTCGGCACCCCGCACCTCCCCGGCGGAGGCCGGGGCCCAGTTGGGAAACGTCGATGGCGGACGTCACACGAAGTTACATCAACCTTTCCAACTGGACCCCGGCCTGCGCCGGGGAGGTATCTGCATGATGGCTAGCACGACCGAAGTCGCCCCGATCATCGTCACCGCGCTGTTCGGCCGCCAGGACACCGCGTTCTTCGACGCGCTGCGGCGCGAGCATTTCCCGCCCGAGCGCAACCAGCTCGATTCGCACCTGACGCTGTTCCACCATTTGCCGCCCTCGGGCCTCGACGAGCTCAAGCACCGGCTGAACCAGGAGACGCGCGGGCTGCCGGCGCCGCGGGCGCGGATCGGCGGGCTGATGTCGCTGGGGCGCGGTGTCGCCTACCGGATCGAATCGCCCGAGCTGGTCGGGATCCGCGCGCGGCTGGCGGATGCGTTCACGGGGATGCTGACGCCGCAGGACGCGGGCGGCTGGCGTCCGCACGTCACGATCCAGAACAAGGTCAACCCGTCGGTCGCCAGGCTGCTGCTCGGCAATCTGCAGCGCGACTTCGCGGCGCGGGACGTCGAAATCGCCGGGCTCGGCGCCTGGTGGTATCGCGGCGGGCCCTGGGAAGCGATTTCCCGCCACATGTTTGCTTGACCGCCTCGAATCCGCTTCCTATAGGCCGCGCCTCGCAGGGAAGAATGCTTCCCCGCAGACGGTACGGCGAAGTAGCTCAGTTGGTTAGAGCACGGGAATCATAATCCTGGGGTCGGGGGTTCAAGTCCCTCCTTCGCTACCATTTTCAAACACACCGAACGGGTCGTTGACGACCAGGATCGCGTCGCTGCGGGCGAGCGCCAGCAGCGTCAGGCCGTGCGCGCGCGCGTGATCGATCGCGAGACTTGTGGGCGCGGAAATCCCGACCAGCATCGCCACGCCCGCGACCAGCGCCTTGTCGACCATCTCGAAGCTGATCCGCGACGTGACGAGGATGAAGGCGGGCGGCTCGGTCGACCGGATCGCCAGCCCGCCGACGAGCTTGTCGAGCGCATTGTGGCGCCCGACATCCTCATAGGCGGCCAGCACGGCTCCCGACCGGTCGCAGGCGGCGGCGGCATGGATCGCCCCCGTCGCGGCGTTGAGCGGCTGATGCGCGCGCAGCCCGGCCAGCGCGGCGAAGATCGCGGTGACGGGCACGTCGGGGCGGGGCGGGGTGCCCGCCACCGGCTTGCGCAGCTGTTCGAGCCCTGAGATGCCGCACAGCCCGCAGCTCGTGTCGCTGGTCCGGTGGCGGACGCGGTCGTGGATCCGCCCCCTGCACCGCTCCGACAGGCCGACCCGGACGATCCAGCCCGCCTCCGCCTCGAACACGTCGATGTCGCGGACGTCGTCGGCGCTGTCGGCGAGCCGCTCGGTCAGCAGGAACCCGGTGGTGAAGGCGGGCAGGTCGGCGGGCGTCATCATCATCACCGCATAGCCCAGGCCGTCGATCTCGATCGCGACGGGCACCTCGATCGCGAT
Source organism: Sphingomonas sp. BK481 (assembly GCF_014194875.1). Lineage (NCBI taxonomy): Bacteria > Pseudomonadati > Pseudomonadota > Alphaproteobacteria > Sphingomonadales > Sphingomonadaceae > Sphingomonas > Sphingomonas sp. BK481. The sequence goes on from NZ_JACIAP010000001.1 coordinate 590,662, forward strand.
CGCGCGCGTGCCCGCCGCGACGGCGTCGGGGCGCAGGATGGTGATCGCTTCGGTACGGGCAGTCGTCACAGCGCGGCCATGTCCTCGGGGGTGTTGATGTTCGGGATGACCCCATGCGCAGGGATCGGCAAGGCGCCGATCGCCTCGGCCCAGCCGCGTACCGAGCGGCGCGGCGACGATTCGATATGCGCGATCAGCGCAGCGGCGGACGCGGTCTCCCAATGCCCCAGCACGGGCGCGTCGGGGCAGAAGGCGGGCGCGCGGCGGGCGAGCGCCGCCAGCAGCCCGTCAGGCAGCACGGGCACGTCGCAGGCGATCGTGAGGACGGAGGTGTAGCCCAGACCCGCCGCATGGTGCAGCGCCCCCGCTATGCCCCCCAGCGGCCCCAGATCGGGCCCCGGCAGGTCGCGGATCAGGCCATCCCGGCCCGCGACCACCGCGTCATCGACATGTGGCCGCAGCAGCGCACAGGCGTGGTCGGCGAGCCGACGGCCGGCGAGCAGCGCCTGCGCCTTGTCCGACCCGAACCGCGACGATCGCCCGCCCGCCAGGACGACGCCGAGGATCCTGGGCGTGCTCAGCGCGTCTTCTCGATCCGCACCGGCACCGACTTGGCGGCAGGCACATGGCTTTCGCGCGCATGGTGCGCGACCGGCATCAGCAGGTTGCACTCGGGGTAATAGGCCCCGACGCACCCTTCCGGAATCGAATATTCGACGACGCGCAGCTTGTTGAAGCGGCGGTCGGCATTGTCGCCCGCATCGCCGACCAGATCGACGTCGTCACCATCGGTCAGCCCCATGCGCAGCATGTCGCTGCGGTTCATGAAGACGATGTCGCGCGTGCCCTTCACGCCGCGGAACCGGTCGTGATAGCCATAGACTGTGGTGTTGAACTGATCGTTCGACCGCAGCGTCATCAGCCGGAACCGCCCCTCGCTCTCCTCGAAACCGGTGACGTTGAGCGAGTGGGGGACGTTGATCTCCGCCTTGCCGCTCTCGGTCAGCCATTCGCGGTGCGCCGCCGGCACGCCCTTCCAGAAGCCGCCGGGGGTGAACATCTTGGCGTTGAAGTCGGAGAACATGTCCGGATAGGTCTCGGCGATCGCATCGCGGATCCGCGCATAGTCGCGCACCCACGCATCCCAGTCGAGCTTCGGATTGGGCGCCAGCGTCGCCTTGGCGATACCCGCGAGGATCGCCGGCTCGGACAGCAACGTCTCCGCGGCCGGCGTCGCCTTGCCCTTCGAGCCATAGATCTGGCTGAACGAATCCTCGACCGACACGCTCTGCGGCCCGGTGCCCTGCATGTCGGTCTCGATCCGGCCGAGGCAGGGCAGCAGATAGCAGGTCTTGCCGGGCAGCAGGTGCGAACGGTTGAGCTTGGTGGCGATGTGCACCGTCAGATCGATCCCGCGCCACGCCGGCTCCATCCGGGCATGGTCGGGGATCGCGCGGACGAAATTGCCGCCCAGCCCGATGAATGCCTGCGCCTCGCCCTCGAGGACCGCCTCGCACGACGCGACCGTGTCCCAGCCGAGCTCGCGCGGCGGCTCGAAGCCATATTGCTCGGCAAGCTTGTCGAGCGGGGCGAGCTCGGGCTTTTCAGTGATGCCGACGGTGCGCTGCCCCTGGACGTTCGAATGGCCGCGGACCGGGCCCATGCCCGCGCCGGGCTTGCCGATATTCCCGCGCAGCAGCATCAGGTTGACGAGCATGTGGACGTTGTCGATCCCGCCGACATGCTGGGTCAGCCCCATGCCGTATACCGCGATGACCGCCTTCGACTTGGCATAGACCTTCGCGGCCGATTCGATCTCGACGCGCGACAACCCACTCTCATGTTCGATCGTCGCCCAGTCAGTGCCGCGCGCGACGTCCGCGAACGCCTCGAACCCGGTGGTGTGCTCGGCGAGGAAGGCGTGGTCGAGGATGCGCAGCGTGTTGAGTTCGCGCGCGCGATCATCGGCCTCGATCAGATATTTGCACATCCCCATCAGCGCGCCGACGTCGCCGCCGGTCTTCACCTGGTGATATTGCGAGGCGATCGGCGTCGACTTGCCGGTGACCATCTCCAGCGGATTCTGCGGATCCTGGAATTTCTCCAGACCGCGCTCCTTCAGCGGATTGAACACGACGATCTCGACGCCGCGCTTGGCGCAATCGCGCAGCGGGTGAAGGAAGCGCGGGCTGTTCACGCCCGGATTCTGCCCGAAATAGAAGATCGCGTCGCACTTCTCGTAATCCGAGAGGTGGATCGTCCCGACCGCCGAGCCGATTGCCGACTTCAGCCCTACCGAGGTCGTCTCGTGACACATGTTCGAGCTGTCGGGCAGGTTCTGGCTGCCGTACATCCGCGCCATGAGGCTGTACATGTACGAGGTCTCGAGGCTCGCGCGACCCGAAGCGTAGAAGATCACCTTGGTCGGGTCATAGGTCTTGAGCTTCGCGCCGATCCCGGCGAACGCCTCGTCCCAGCTGCACGCGGCATATTTGTCGGTCGCGGCGTCATATTTCAGCGGATGCGTCAGGCGACCGGCCTGTTCGAGATCGAAATCCTTCCAGCCGAGCAGCTCGGTGACCGTATGCTCCTGAAAGAAGGCCGGCGTCACGCGGTAGGAGGTCAGCTCCCACGCAGTCGCCTTCGCGCCATTCTCGCAGAATTCGGCGGTATGCGGATGCGCGGGCTTGCCCCAGGCGCAGCTGACGCACGCAAAGCCCTCGGGCTTGTTCTGCCGCGTGAGTTCGCGCAACGCCTCGGGGCCGATCTTTTCGCGCGCGGATATCTCCACGAGCGATTTCATCGACCCCCAGCCGCCGGCGGGTGCGGTATAGTCTTCGATCTCGATGGTCCGGTCGTCGCTCATACGTCTCTCCGCTTTTGCCTTCCAACGAAGCGGGGCGGCAAACGATGCACGCCGATTGCGGTGGCGATGGTTCAAATCGCATGCTCCATCGCCTAGATGGGATCCGAAACTCCAAGGATATCACGATGACGACGCACACGACCCGCATGCTCATTCTCGGTTCCGGGCCTGCCGGGCTGTCGGCCGCGATCTATGGCGCGCGCGCCGGGATGGCGCCGATCGTCGTCCAGGGGATCCAGCCCGGCGGCCAGCTGACCACCACCACCGATGTCGAGAATTATCCCGGCTTCAAGGACGTCATCCAGGGCCCGTGGCTGATGGAGCAGATGCAGGCGCAGGCCGAGCATGTCGGCACGCGGATGATGTGGGACACGATCGTCAAGGTCGATGTCAGCAGCCGCCCGTTCCGCCTGACCGGCGACAGCGGCGACGTGTATGAGGGCGAGACGCTCGTCATCGCGACCGGCGCGCAGGCGAAGTGGCTCGGCATCGACAGCGAGGAGCCGATGAAGGGCAAGGGCGTCAGCGCCTGTGCGACCTGCGACGGCTTCTTCTACCGCGGCAAGAAGGTCGCGGTGATCGGCGGCGGCAACACCGCGGTCGAGGAGGCGCTGTACCTCACCAACCATTCGCCCGACGTGACGCTGATCCACCGCCGCGATTCGCTGCGCTCGGAGAAGATCCTCCAGGAGCGGCTGTTCGCGCACAAGGGCGTGACCGTGCTGTGGAACAAGGAAGTCCGCGAATTCGTCGACGGCGGCGGCAATGCCGGGCTCGTCGCGCTCGAACTCGAGGATACGGTGACGGGCGAACGCTCGCGCCTCGCGGTCGATGGCGGCTTCGTCGCGATCGGCCACCACCCCGCGACCGAGCTGTTCCGCGGGCATATCGATCTCGATTCGGACGGCTATATCTCGGTCGAGACCGGCTCGACGCGTACCAGCGTCGAGGGCGTGTTCGCGTGCGGCGACGTTGCCGACAAGGTCTACCGCCAGGCGGTGACCGCGGCAGGCACGGGCTGCATGGCCGCCCTCGACGCCGAGCGGTTCCTGGCGGCGGCGGAATTCGCGGAACTGGCCGAAGCCGCGGAGTAAGCGCGGGGGGCGTGCGTCCGATTCACGCCCCCTCGTTCGCATGATGGGGGAGCGTGCTCTCGCCCCCTCACACCCTCTCGTCATCCTGACGAAAGTCAGGACCCAGAGCCAAGGACGGCGTCGCCCGTAACCCTGGATCCTGACTTTAGTCAGGATGACGTGAGGGGTCGAGCCGCTATCCCTCACACCTTCCGTCATCCTGACGAAAGTCAGGATCCAGAGCCAGGAACGGCACCGCCCGTAACCCTGGGTCCTGACGTTCGTCAGGATGACGAAGTGGGAGAGGCGGGGACCTGTGCATCCTCAGTGCCGTCGATCACGTCCCTGAGCGCCGCCTCCAACGCACCGGCATTCGCGGTCCCGGCGAAGCTGTGCGAACCGGTAGCCAGTCGCACGATCCGCGCCGCGCCGCGGTAGCGTGCCGCAAACACCTGCGCGGTCGCATCCCCTGTCGCGAGCAGAATGACGACGCGATCCGCCCAGCCGTCGATCGCGCCGCAGACCCGGCTCGCAAGGTCGCCCTCGACCTCCCCCGACCCGCGCCACAGCCTCACCAGACCCCGGACCAGCTTGCGCAGATTGATCCCGCCGCGGAGCAGGCTGAGCCACGCGGCCGGATCACGCAGCCGCGCCGCATAGCGCGCGCGGATCGCGGCGGCAGGGGGCAGGTCGTCGGTCGGCGCGATCACCCAGGGGTTGGCGAGGAGTAGCCGGTCGATCCCCGCCGCCCCGCCGAACAGCGCGAGCGCGCTCGCGGCGTCGCAATTGCCGAACCCCACCAGCCGCGTGACGTGCGGCGCAGCGGCGCGGAACGCGGCGGCGGCGGCGACCAGATCGGCCTGCGCCGACAGAAAGCCGCCATTCTCGCCGCTCGAATCGCCGATGCCGCGGCGGTCGTAGCGGAACACCGGCGTGCCCCCCGCCGCCAGCCGCCGCGCGAGCATCGCCATGCCGCGGTGCGCGCCGCTGCGGATCTCGTTGCCGCCCGACACGATCAGCACCCCGGTCGCGCCCGCCGCCTCGTCGAGCGTCGCGACCAGCGTCTCGCCCTCGCAGGGGACCGCGATCAGCCGCCGCATGTCGCGATCCACCCGGCGACATCGGCGGCGAGCGCCTGCGCGAGCGCCGCATCGGTCCCCGGCTCCGACCGTCGCCACAGCGGCGCGCCGGGATAGCGCGCATCCGCCGAGCGCGGGTCGCTCTCGAGTCGAACCGTTCGCGACGCGTCGTAAGGCACCGCGTCGCGCAGATCGGCGAGCAGCGCCTCGGTCAGGCTGTTGCCTGCATACGCACCCTCGTCGGGCATCGTCGACGCGGCGCGGATCCGTTTCAGGTCGCGCAGCAGGTCATCACCCGCCTGCGGTGCGAGCCGCCACCGCCCGGCAAGACTGGCGTTGCAATCGACGAGCGCACCACTCCGAATCGTGACCGCGTAAACCGGCACGTCGAGCGTCCCGACAAGCGCGGCAAACGCCTGGCGCAGGTCGGCCAACCGCAGGTCGCGCGTCTCGACCACACTCTCGCCGGTACCGGGCAGGTCGGGCAAGATGCTGCCGATCCCGCGCCCCGCCAGCGCGCGCAGCATCGCGACGAGGAACGCGCGCGTGCGGTTCGCCTCCTCGAACAGCGGCAGCACCGCGACGACCAGCGGTCCGGCATCGGGGCCGAAGCGCAGCATCGTCTCGCGCCCGCCGGCCCAGTCATAGCGATCGAAGCGGGGGCCGGTCATCCCGGCCGAGGCTAGACCAGCGCCTTGCGCGCCGCAAACTGGACGAGCGCGCCGAACGTCTCGAGCATCTCGCCGTCGATCTCGTCATCCTCGATCAGGATGCCGAGCCGGTCCTCGAGCTCGGTCAGCACGCTTGCCACCGCCATCGAATCGAGTTCGGGGAGCGCGCCGAACAACGGCGTGTCGTCGGTGAATGCCGCGACTCGCTCGGCGCTAAGGCCAAGGATGTCGGCAAGGACGGCGCGGACCGTCGTTTCAACCTGGGAAGTACCTTCGAAGATCACGAGCATCGCCTGAACCGTTGCGAACCGGGCCCCGCTAGCCTGTGGGGGTGAATTCGGCAACGGCTTGGCGCTATGGAGGACCCATGACCCCGCCCGACCCCGTCCCGTTTCCGATCGATCACCTGACGTCGCGCGGCGCAGCCGACGACGTTGCGCTGATCGACCGCGCAGGGACGATGACGTTCCACGACCTCGAAACCGCGGTCGCCGCGCTCGCGGGTTGGCTGGCGGGGCAGGGGTTGGCGAAGGGTGAGCGCGTCGCGACCTGGCTGCCCAAGACGCGGGTCGCCTGCGTGATGCCGCTCGCGGCAGCGCGTGCGGGGCTGGTCCATGTGCCGGTCAACCCGCTGCTGCGACGCGCGCAGGTTGCGCATATCCTCGCCGACAGCGGTGCTGCGCTGCTGGTGACGCAGGGCGCGCGCGCGGCGACGCTCGAGCCGGGCGACGTGCCCGCGGACTGCACAGTCGTCGACGAGGCGGCGCTCGACCTGCAGCGCGAGGGCGGCCCGGGCCCGTCCGATGCGGATCCGGCCACGCTCGCCGCGATCCTCTACACCTCGGGCTCGACCGGGCACCCCAAGGGGGTGATGCTGAGCCATGCCAATCTGGCGCTCGGCGCGGTGTCGGTCGCGCACTATCTGAGGCTCACGCGCGACGACCGGGTGCTGGGCGTGCTGCCGCTGTCGTTCGATTACGGCCAGAACCAGCTCTTCTCGACCTGGGCGGCGGGCGCCGCGGTCGCGCCGATCGACTATATGGTCGCGCGCGACGTCGTGAAGGCGGTCGAGCGGGTCGGCGCGACGACGCTCGCCGGCGTGCCGCCGCTCTGGGTGCAGCTGCTCGAGGCGGACTGGCCGGCGGAGACCGCGGCGCGGCTGCGGCGGCTGACCAATTCGGGGGGCGCGCTGACCCCGCGGCTCGTCGCGGGGCTGCGTGCGCGGTTCGCCGGCGCGGATATCTACGCGATGTACGGGCTGACCGAGGCGTTCCGCTCGACCTATCTCGACCCGTCGCTGATCGACGCGCATCCCGATGCGATGGGCCGTGCGATCCCGTTCGCGCAGGTGTCGGTGATCCGGCCCGACGGCACCCGCGCCGCGCCGGGCGAACCGGGCGAGCTGGTCCATGCCGGCCCGCTGGTCGCGCAGGGTTATTGGCGCGATGCCGAGCGGACGGCGCAGCGCTTCCGCCCCGCGCCCGACGGCAACGGCATGGCGGTCTGGTCGGGCGACACGGTGGTCGAGGGCGCGGACGGGCTGCTCCGCTTCGTCGGCCGCGACGACGAGATGATCAAGAGCGCGGGCAACCGGATCAGCCCGCTCGAGGTCGAGGAGGCGGTACTCGCCGGCAACGAAGCCCGCGAGGCGGTCGCGGTCGGCGTGGCCGATCCGCGGCTGGGGCAGGCGATCGTCGTGATGCTCGCAGGCGGCGCGGCGGACGAGCCCGCGCTCAGGACCCGGTTGCGCACCACGCTGCCGAGCTTCATGCAGCCCGCCGGCTATCTGTGGCGCGACGCGCTGCCGCGCAACGCCAACGGCAAGCTCGACCGGTCCGCGATCGCAGCCGAGGTCCGGGCATGGTCGTCGGCACAGGAACAGGGACAGGCATGATGAAGCCGATGGGGGCGTTGCCGCCCGAATATGCGCACCAGTCGGGCGCGCTGACGATCGGCGGGCGGTCCGCGGCAGACTGGATCGCGCAGGCCGGCGACACGCCGCTGTTCGTCTATGACAGCGCCATCGTCGCGGCGCGGATCGCGCGGTTCCGCACAGCGATGCCCGCGATCGACCTGCATTATGCGATCAAGGCGAACCCGCATTCGGACTTGCTCGCGGCGGTCGCGCCGCTGGTCGACGGGCTCGACGTCGCGTCGGCAGGCGAGCTCGGCATGGCGCTGGCGGTCAAGCCGGCACATGCGATCAGCTTTGCCGGCCCCGGCAAGCGCGACGACGAACTCGCCGCGGCGATCCGCGCGGGCGCGACGTTGAACGTCGAATCGGAGGGCGAGGCCACGCGCGGCTTCGCGATCGGCGCGCGGCTCGGCATCGCGCCGCAAATGGCGGTGCGCGTGAACCCCGATATCGAACTGCGCGGATCGGGGATGCGGATGGGCGGCCGCGCCTCGCCCTTCGGGGTCGATGCGGAGCGTGCCGCGGCGCTGGTCCGCGCCATCGTCGCGGCGGGCGCGGACTGGCGCGGGTTCCACATCTATGCGGGCAGCCAGGCGCTCGACGCGGGCGCGATCATCGAGACGCAGGCCGCGACGCTCGACCTCGCCGCGCGGCTCGCCGACGCGGCGGGCGTCGCGCCGCCGCTGGTCAATCTGGGCGGCGGGTTCGGCGTCCCCTATTTCGCCAACGACGTCGCGCTCGACGTCGAGCGGGTAGGTGCGGCGCTGCACGCGGCACTCGAGACACGCGCGGCGGTGCTGCGCGACACCCGGTTCGCGATCGAGCTCGGGCGGTGGCTGGTCGCCGAAGCCGGCGTGTACCTGACCCGCGTGATCGACGTGAAGCAGAGCCAGGGCGAAGTCTTCGTGGTGGTCGATGGCGGGCTCAACCATCAGCTCGCGGCGAGCGGCAATTTCGGCACCGTCGTCCGGCGCAACTATCCGATCGCGGTCGCCGCGCGGATGGGGGAGGCGGCGGCGGCGGACGCAGTGTCGGTCGTGGGACCGCTGTGCACCCCGCTCGACCGGCTCGGCGACCGCGTCGCGCTGCCGCCGGTCGTGCCCGGGGACCTGATCGCGATCTTCATGGCGGGCGCATACGGCGCCAGCGCGAGCCCGGCGGCGTTTCTCGGGCATCCACCCGCGCTCGAGATCGTTACTTCAGTCCAACCCCAGCCATGAGCGTGGCGGCGGGCGGGGTTGCGGGGCGCTCCTAAACGCTATCTTCACCTGTTTCCCTGCATAGCCCGTGCGAGTTTAACCGGCCATCGGACACCCGTTGCCGGGATGGCGCCAGGAGATCAGTGCCCATGCGTTCCGGACCCGTTTCCCGTTCCCTGTTCACGCTGGGGCTCGCCGCGTCGTCGCTGGCCGCCTGCAGCAGCACCGGCGGTCCGCCCGAACTGCCGCCCGCGGCCTATGTCGCGAACAAGGAGCTGCCGGGCGAGGAATATGTGATCGGCCCGCTCGATCAGCTCAACATCTTCGTCTGGCGCAATCCCGAACTGTCGTCGAAGGTCCAGGTCCGCCCCGACGGCCGGATCACGACGCCGCTGGTCAACGACATGTCCGCGGTGGGCAAGACGCCCGCCCAGCTCGCCGACGACATGAAGAAGGCGCTCGGCGAATATGTCAAAAACCCGATCGTCTCGGTGATCGTCGAGAATTTCAGCGGCACCTACAGCCAGCAGGTCCGCATCGTCGGCGCGACCGAAAAGCCCGCCTCGATCCCCTATCGCGCCAATATGACGCTGCTCGACGCGATGATCGCGGTCGGCGGGCTCAGCCAGTATGCGGCGGGCAACAAGGCGCGGCTGGTGCGCTACGACCGGGCGAGCGGCAAGCAGAGCGAGTTCTCGCTGCAAATCTCGAACCTGTTGAAAAAGGGCGATTCGTCCGCCAATGTCAGGCTTGAGCCCGGTGACGTCATCATCATCCCCGAATCGATGTTCTGAGGCGTGGCGGTATGAACGGCATCTATGACGAGGCGCGGGTCGCGCTGCACGCGATCTGGACGCGGCGGTGGCTCGCGCTCGCGATCGCGTGGGGCGTGTGCGTCCTCGGCTGGCTGTTCGTATCGCAGATTCCGAGCCGCTATGAATCGCGCGCGCGCGTCTTCGTCCAGATGCAGAACCTGCTGCCCGCGAGTATGGACCAGCCGTCGGCCTCGAGCCGCACCGACATCGACACGATCCGCCAGACGCTGACCTCCGCGGTCAATCTGGAGAAGGTCGTGCGCGGCACCGACCTTGCCAACACGGTCGCCAGCGACCGCGACGTCGCCGACCGCGTCGCCAGCCTCGCCCAGTCGATCAAGGTGACGTCGGCGCAGGACAATCTGTTCGAGATCGCGACGACCGCGGCGAGTCCCAAGCTCGCGCGGACGATCACGCAGAAGCTGATCGACATCTTCGTCGAGGGCAATCTGGCGGGCGACCGGACGAGCACCAGCCAGAGCCTCAGCTTTCTCGACAAGCAACTGGCGCAGCGGCAGAAGCAGCTGCAGGACGCGGAGGCCAAGCGCGCCGACTTCCAGAACCGCTATCTCGGCGCGCTGCCCGGCACCGGGTCGGTCGCCGACCGGATTGGCGCCGCGCGGTCGCAGATGGCACAGGTCGATGGCGATCTCGCCGCGGCGCAATCGGGGCTGGCCGCGGTGCAGGGCCAGATGGCCGGCGTCGCGCTGACGGTCGCGGGCAGCGGCGGCGTCGCCGGTGCGGCCGGACCCGCACGCGTCCGGCTGGCGGCGATCCAGGGGCAGCTCGCCGATGCCCGTGCGCGGGGCTATACCGAAAGCCATCCCGACGTTGTCGCGCTGCGCGCGCAGCTCGCCCAGGCGACCGCGGCAGCGCGGGGCGAACCGCTGTCGGGGGGCAGCGGCGCGGGCTCGTCGCCCAATCCGCTCTATGTCTCGCTGCAGGCGATGATGGCGGACAAGCAGGCGGCGGTCGCGTCGCTCCGGATCCGGCGCGCGCAGCTGCAGGGCGATCTCGACCAGCTCAACGCCAAGCTCTCCGAGGATCCGACCGTCGCCGCCGAACAGGGCGCGATCGACCGCGATTATCAGGTGCTGAAGGACCAGTATGACCAGCTGCTGACCCAGCGCGAACAGATCGCGCTCCGCGGCCAGGCGCAGTCGCAGACCGATCGCGTCAAGTTCAGCGTGATCGACCCGCCGACCACGCCGCAAAAGCCGAGCGCACCGAACCGGATGCTGCTGCTGACCGGCGTACTGATCGCCGGGCTCGGTGCCGGGATCGGCGGCGCGTTCCTGCTCGGTCAGCTTCGCGGCACGTTCGCTACCAGCGCCCGGCTCGAACGCGTCGCGGGAATGCCGGTGATCGGGTCGATCGGCGAAGTCGTGACGCGCACCCAGTCCGAGCTGCGCGCCAAGCAGTTCCGGATGTTCCTCGGCGGCACGGCAGCGCTCGGCGCCGCCTATGTACTGCTGCTGGGCGTCGAGATTCTGCAGCGTGGCCTGGCGGCCTGAGGACGTGACCATGCGTAGCAAGATCCCCGAATCGCACGAAGCCAGCGGCGAGCCGCCACGCGCGCCGTCGCTGCTCGAACGCGCCGCCACGGTCTATGACTTCAACCAGCACGTGCGGGCCCGGCCGCCGGTGCCGCCGGTCGAACCGGCACGCGCGCCTGAGCCTGCCGCCGGGCCCGTTGCGGCGTTCGAAGCCGACGCGTCGGACTCCGACGATGCGACCTTCCTCGCGATCCCGCCCGAGCTTCGCGCGCCGATCGGGCAGGAATTGCCTGACGAGTTTCATATGCCGTTTGTCGCCAGCGACACGGCGATGATCGATCGCGGGATGCTGGCGGCGAACGGCATGATGGTGCCCGGCGCGCCGGTCGGTCCGCTGGCGGAGGAGTTCCGCCTCATCAAGCGGCAACTGCTGATCACGCGCGCGCAGATCGAGGCCAGCGCGGTGCCCGACAAGGCGCGCACGATTCTCGTCTGCTCGGCACGCCCGAACGACGGCAAGACCTTCTGCGCGATCAACCTCGCACTCTCGATCGCGGCAGAGCGCGATACCGAGGTGCTGCTGGTCGATGCCGATGTCGCCAAGCCCGACGTGCTGCGGCAGCTCGGGCTCGACGATGGTCCCGGCCTGCTCGATGCGCTGGCCGATACGAGCATCGACGTCGAGACGCTGGTGATCCGCACCGACGTGCCGCATCTCTCGATCCTGCCCGCGGGCGACCGGACGACGATGGATACCGAGCTGCTCGCGAGCGCGCGGACCCGTGCGGTGCTCGCGCGGCTGCTCGCGGCGGATCCGCGGCGCATCGTGATCTTCGATTCGCCGCCCGCGCTCGCCGCGTCGCCCGCGGGCGTGCTCGCGATGCTGGTCGGGCAGGTCATGCTCGTCGTCCGCGCCGATCATACGCCCGAAAGCGAGGTCCGCGCCGCGGTCAACCGGCTCGACAGCTGCGAGCATATCCAGCTGGTGCTCAACGCGGTGTCGTTCGTCCCCGGCGGCGCGCGGTTCGGCAGCTATTACGAGCAAGGCGGCGCGCGGTGAACGACGTCCGCCTGATCCTCGGCGGCGCGGCGGCGCTGTTCGTCGCAGGGCCCGCGCTTGCCCAGTCCGACTCCGCGTCCGGTAGCGGGCAGGGCGCCCGGCGCGTCGTCGTCCGGCCCTATATCGAGGCGACGCAGATCCTCACCGCGGATCTCGGCGGCGGCGACGTGCTCACCTACACCTCGCTCGCCGCCGGCGTCGACGCCGCGGTGTCGACCGCGCGGATCAACGGGCAGGTCAGCTATCGCTACGAACGCCGCTTCGCCTATGACGACGATATCGGCGACACCGACATCCATTCGGGTCTCGCGCGGGTCGAGGCGCAGCTGACGCGCAACGTCTCGCTGGAAGCAGGCGGGATCGCCACGCGATCGCGCTCGGACATTCGCGGCGCCGCGCCCGGCGTGCTGGTCGGCAACGTGTCGAACATCGCGCAGGTCTATGCCGTCTATGGCGGCCCGAATTTCGCCGCGCAGGCGGGCGACGTCGCGCTCAACGCGAACTACCGGCTGGGCTATACCAAGGTCGAGACCCCGACCTTCGGCACCGCGGCGACCGGCGGGCAGCGGCTCGATTATTATGACGATTCGATCGGCCACACCGCGACTGCCAGCGCGGGCTTCCGGCCGGGCACGCTGCTGCCGGTCGGGCTGACCGCGAGCGCGGGGTTCGACCGCGAGACCGCGGGTCAGCTCAGCCAGCGCTACCAGGGCTATTTCGGCCGCGGCGACGCGGTGCTGCCGGTGTCGCCCTATGTCGCGCTGACCGCGGGCCTCGGCTATGAACGGATCGAGACGAGCCAGAAGGATGCGCTGGTCGATGCCGCGGGCGTCCCCGTGCTCGACCGCGACGGCCGGTTCCGGACCGCGCCGGGATCGCCGCGCCGCATCGCCTATCGCACCGACGGGCTCTATTACGACGCGGGCGTGATCTGGCGGCCGAACCGGCGGACCTCGGTCGAGGCACGGATCGGCGAACGCTATGGCTCGCTCAGCTTCACCGGCACCGCGACCTACCAGGCGTCGAAGGACGTCGGCGTCGCGGTCAACGTCTATGACGGCGTGCAGACCTTCGGCCGCCAGCTGCGCACCGGCCTCGCCAACCTGCCGACGAGCTTCCTCGCGCCCAACCAGGGCTTTGCGCAGCAGTTCAACGGCTGCGTGTTCGGCGCGACCGGCGCGGCGCCGGGCGGGTGCCTCGACGACGTGTTCCAGTCGATCTCCACCTCGAGCTACCGTGCGCGCGGGATCGACGCGGTGCTCGTCGCGACGCGCGGGCGGACGACCTTTGGCGGCGGGATCGGCTATGCCAATCGCCGGCTCTTCGCGCCGCGCGGCGCGCCCGGCCTCGTCGTCACGGGCCTCGAGGACGAGAGCTATTACGGCCAGCTCTATTTCGCGCGGTCGCTGTCTTCGGTATCGGGGATCAATGCGACCGCGTTCGTGAACTATTTCGACAGCCAGCTCGGCGGCGGTTTCGTCACCGCGGGCGATGGCGGGGTCTGGTCCTATGGCGCGACCGGCACCTATTACCGTAATTTCGGACGGCTCGGCACGACCGCGTCGCTCGGGTTATACAGCTTCAAGGTCGGCGACTTCGACAGCGACTGGTCCGCACAGGCGCTGCTCGGTGCACGGTATCAGTTCTAGGATATTTGGCAGATGTACGACGAACATTACGGACTGACGGGACGCCCGTTCCAGCTCACCCCGGACCCCCGATTCTGGTTCGAATCGGGGACGCACCGCAAGGCGATGGCGTATCTCGGCTATGGCCTGGCGCAGGGTGAGGGCTTCATCGTCATGACCGGCGATATCGGCGCGGGCAAGACCACGCTGGTCGGGCATCTGATGGACACGATCGACCATCAGAGCCTGAACGCGATCCGGCTGGTGTCGACCGCGATCGAGGCAAGCGACCTGCTGCGGATCGTCGCGACCGCGCTCGGTGTCGACCCGGCGGGGCTCGAAAAGGCGCAGCTGCTCACCGCGATCGAACGCGGGCTGCACGCCGTCGCGCGGACCGGCAAGCGCACGCTGCTGATCGTCGACGAGGCGCAGGCGCTGCCCGTGTCCGCGCTCGAGGAACTGCGGATGCTGTCCAACTTCCAGACCGCCGGGCACGCGCTGCTGCAGATCCTGCTGCTCGGCCAGCCCGAATTCCGTGACCGGCTCCACGGCTCCGACGGGCTCGAACAGTTGCGCCAGCGGGTGATCGCGATCCACCATCTCGACCCGATGGAGCCGCACGAGGTCGCCGACTATATCGCGCACCGCCTGTCGGTGGTCGGCTGGGAGGGCAATCCGGCGTTCACCGACGACGCGGTCGCCGCGCTGTTCGACGGGTCGGACGGCATCCCCCGCCGCCTGAACATGCTGGCGGGCCGCGTCATGCTCTATGCCGCGATCGAGGATCTGCGCGTCATCGACGGCGCCGTCGTCCGCGCCGTGCAGAGCGACCTGACCGCGGACCTGCCGACACTCGCGACGACGCCCGCGCCCGAGCCTGCCCCCGAACCCGCCGCCGAACCCACGGCAAAGCCCCGCGCCACGCCCGACCCCGCCACCGACCCCGCCACCGACCCGGCGGTCCTCGACCGGCTTGCGATGCTCGAGGCGCGTGTCGAGCAGCAGGACCAGGCACTGCGCCGCGTCCTGACCTTGCTCGTCGAGTGGGTCGAGGGTGACGAGCCCAGGCCCGATTACAAGCCGATCCGCGGCGCGTCGCACTGGCACGACGCGGCGTGATCCGGTGACGACGGCGGTAACGGCCGGCCCGATCCGCAACGGCATGTCGGTCGATGTCGAGGACTGGTTTCAAGTCGGCGCGTTCGAGACGGTGATCGACAAGGCCGACTGGGACGGCCTCCAGCCGCGCGTCGAGGCGAATACCGATGCGGTGCTCGCGCTGTTCGCCGAAAGCGGTGTGCACGCGACCTTCTTCACGCTCGGCTGGGTCGCGCACCGCTATCCCGCATTGATCCGCCGGATCGTCGATGCCGGGCACGAGATCGCGAGCCATGGCTGGGATCACCAGCGCGTCTTCACGATGGATGCAGCGATGTTCCGCGCCGACCTCGCGCGTGCACGCGCGGCGATCGAGGATGCGGCGGGACAGCGTGTCACGGGCTACCGCGCGCCGAGCTTCTCGATCGACCAGCGCACGCCCTGGGCGCACGCCGTGCTGGCGGAAGAGGACTATTCCTATTCGTCGAGCGTCGCACCGCTCGCGCACGACCATTATGGCTGGCGCGACGCACCGCGCTTCGCCTTCCGCCCGCTGGCCGACAGCGTATTGCTCGAAGTGCCCGTCACCGTCGCGCAGTTCGGCACGCGCCGCGTCGCCACGGGGGGCGGGTTCTTCCGGCTGCTGCCCGCCGCGCTGATGGATTTCGCGGTCCGGCAGGTGAATGCCGCCGACCACCCGGCGATGTTCTATTTCCACCCCTGGGAGATCGACCCCGCCCAGCCGCGAGTCGCGGCGGCGCCCTTGCGCTCGAAGATCCGGCATTATTCGCGGCTTGGCGCGATGGCGGGCAAGCTGCGCGGGCTGCTCGGCCGGCATGACTGGGGCCGCGTCGATGCCGCGGTCGCGGTCGAGGCGGGTCGGCTGCGGTGACGACGGCCACCGTGCGCGAGGCGGATCTCGCCGACGCGGACGAGCGCGCGCGGATCGCGGCGTTCGTCGATGCGACGGCGGCGGCGACGCCGTTCCACCTGCCCGCGTGGAGCATCACGGTCGCGCGCGGTTGCGGCCAGCGCGCACGCTATCTGGTCGCGGAGCGGGGCGGCACGATCACCGGCGTGCTGCCGCTGACCGAGATGCGATCGCCGCTGTTCGGGCGTGCGCTCGTCTCGGCGGGGTTCGCGGTCGATGGCGGCGTGCTCGGCGACGCCGCGGTCGAGCCGCTCGCGGCGGCGGCCTGGGATCTGGCGCAGCGGCTCGGTTGCCCGTCGGTCGAGCTTCGCGGTGGCGCGGTGCCCGCGGGGTGGGACAGCGATGCGGACAGCTATCTGGGGTTCGCGCGCGATCTGGCGGCGGATGACGATGCGGAGCTCCTCGCCATCCCGCGCAAGCAGCGCGCCGAGGTGCGGCGCGCGCTCGGCCTCGATCTCGACATCGCGACCGGCCGCGACCGCGCAATGCTCGCCGAGCATTATCGCGTCTATGCCGAATCGGTGCGCAATCTGGGGACGCCGGTCTTTCCCGCGCGGCTGTTCCGCTCGGTCGTCGAGACGATGGATGCCGACGTGCTGACCGTCCGCCACCGCGGCCGCGCGGTCGCGAGCGTGCTCAGCCTCTATCACCGCGGGACGGTCTATCCCTATTGGGGCGGCGGGACCGAGGCAGCGCGCGGCCTTCGCGCGAACGACCGGATGTATTTCGCGCTGATGGCGCATGCCCGCGCGCGCGGCTGCACGCGGTTTGATTTCGGACGGTCGAAGACCGGCACCGGCGCGGCCGCGTTCAAGAAGAACTGGGGCTTCACGCCCGTGCCGCGGCTTTATGCGAAGCGCAGCGACGGGCCCGCGCGCGAGGTCAATCCGCTCAACCCCAGATATGCGCTGATGGTGCGCAGCTGGAAGAAGATGCCGCTCTGGGCGGCCAATCTCGCCGGGCCGTGGATCTCCCGGGGTCTGGGGTGAGCGATCTGCTGTTCCTGGCGCACCGCGTGCCGTTCCCGCCCGATCGCGGCGACAAGATCCGCAGCTTCCACGTCCTCCGTTATCTCAGCGCACGCATGCGCGTCCATCTCGTCGCGTTTGCCGACGACGCGGCGGACCTCGATCCGCCTGCGGCCTTCACGGACATGCTGGCGAGCTGCACGATCCTGCCACGCGGCAAGTCGCAGGCGCGCGCCGGACTCGAGGCGCTGGCCACCCGCAAGCCGGTATCGCTGACGGCGTTCGCCGCTCCCGCCATGCAGGCCGCGGTCGAACGCATTCGGCCATCCGTCGACGGCATCTACTGTTTCTCGGGTCAGATGGCGCAGTACCTCCCCGCTGACGGGCCACCCGTGGTCATGGATTTCGTCGACATGGACTCCGCCAAGTTCGCAGGCTTCGCGGACGACTCCCGCGGCCCGATGCGCTGGATGATGCGCCGCGAGGCACGGCTGCTCGGGGCGTTCGAGCGGGGGGTTGCGGCGAGGGTCTCCGCCAGCCTGTTCGTCAGCGAAGCCGAGGTCGCCTTGTTTCGCACCGGCGGCGCGACCGGACGCATCCTCGCGGTCGAGAACGGCATCGATTCAACGACGTTCGACCCGGCGGGGAAGGTTGGGCAGGCTGGCAAGTCTGGGCAGGCCGCACCCCCATCCCACCACCCCGGCGAAGGCCGGGGCCCAGTTGGAAAGGTCGCAGTAACGGCGGACAGTCCGTCGCCATCAACGTCCCCCAACTGGACCCCGGCCTCCGCCGGGGCGGTAAAGAGTAAGGCGGTACAGAGTGCGGCCCACGCAGACCCACTGATCGTCTTCACCGGCCAGATGGACTACCGCCCCAATATCGACGCCGTGACCTGGTTCGCCCGCGACATCCTCCCCCGGATCCGCACGCGCCACCCGACAGCCCGGTTCGCGATCGTCGGCCGCGCCCCAACCCCCGCAGTGCAGGCGCTGGCAGGCGACGCGGTGATCGTCACCGGCGCGGTCGACGACGTACGCGGCTGGCTTGCCGCAGCCGATGTCTGCGTCGCCCCGCTGAAACTCGCCCGCGGCATTCAGAACAAGGTGCTGGAAGCGATGGCGATGGCGCGGCCGGTCGTCGCCTCGGCGGCGGCAGCGGAGGGCATCGACCACGCCGGCACGATCCGCGTCGCGGCGGACGCGAGCGAATTCGCCGCGCAGGTCCTCGCGCTGCTCGAAGCGCCCGCCGACGCGGCAGACCTCGGGCGGGCCGCGCGCGCGCAGGTCCTGCGACGCTATGGCTGGGACGCGCGGCTCGCGCCGCTCGATGCGCTGTTCGGAGTCGAGGGCAGCGGCCGGACCCCATCGTGACCGATCGCCCCGCGACGTCCTGGCCCCGGCATCTGCTTGCGCTCGGCATCGCGGCGATCCTGCTGCTCGCGCTGTTCCGCCGCGACGTCGCCGATCTGACGACGATCTGGTGGACCAGCACGACCTTCGGGCATTGTCTGTTCATCGCCCCGGTGATCGCTTGGCTGGTGTGGCAGCGGCGTGGCGCGCTCGCGCAGCTGACGCCGGTCGGCTGGTGGCCGGGGCTGGCGCTGGTCGCGGTCGGCGGGGCAGGGTGGCTGATGGGCGACGCGGCCTCGGTCAATCTCGCGCGGCACCTCGGGCTGGTGCTGATGCTGCAGGGCGCGGTCGTCGCGATCCTCGGCCCCAACGTCGTGCGCGGGCTGCTGTTTCCGCTCGGCTATGCGCTGTTCCTCGTGCCCTTCGGCGAGGGGATCGAGCCGCCGTTGCAGGCGGTGACAGTCGCGATCGTCATGCCGCTGCTGCATCTGGTCGGCGTGCCCGCGGTCGTCGACGGCGTGCTGATCCATGCCGGCCGCTATTATTTCGAGGTGGCGGAGGCGTGCTCGGGCGCCAAGTTCGTGATCGCGATGGTCGCGTTCGGGGTGCTGGTTGCCAATGTCTGCTTCGTGTCGTGGCGGCGGCGCGCGGTGTTCCTCGCCGTGTCGGTCGTCGTGCCGGTCGTCGCCAACGGGTTTCGTGCGTTCGGGACGATCTGGGCCGCCGAGCTGACCTCGGTCGAGGCGGCAACGGGGATCGATCATATCGTCTATGGCTGGCTGTTCTTCGCGCTCGTCATGGCGGCGGTGCTGGCGATCGGCTGGCGCTGGTTCGACCGCGCGCCCGACGATCCCGCCTTCGATCCTGCGCAGCTGCAGGCGGTCCCGCGCTATCGTGGCGATCTCGCCGTCATCACGCTGCTCGTGCTGGCGGTGGCATCGGCGTTTCCCGCGTGGAGTGCGGCGGTCGCCGGGCGGCGGCAGGCGCTGCCCGCGCAGATCACGCTGCCCGACGTGCCGGGCTGGCACCGCGTCGATGTCAGCGTCCGCGCGCCGTGGATGCCCTGGTATCCGGGTGCGGACCATTATCTGTTCGGCCGCTATGCCGACGCCTCGGGCGCGACCGTCGACATGGCGGTCGCGGTGTTCGGGCGGCAGGGCGACGGGCACGAGCTGATTGCGTTCGGCACGGGTGTGCTGCGCGAGGAGGATCGCTGGGTCCGCGTCGCGGACCTGCCCCCGGTCGCGGACGGAGCGGGTGCACGCGGTTCGGCGATGCGGATTACCGCGCCGGGACCCGTGGAGCGCATCGTCGCGACGTGGTACCGGGTCGGCGATGCTACCACCGATGACGGGATGATCGTGAAGATCGAGACGATGAAGGCGCGGCTGTTCGGCGGACCGCAGCGCGCGGTTGCGGTGCACCTGTCGGTCGAGGGCGGCGATCCGCGACCGATGGCGCGCTTCCTCGCCGCGCTCGGACCGGTCGGCACGATCGCCGATCACGCCGCGGGCCTGCGCTGAATGTGCGGGATTGCCGGGATCTTCCACCCGGGCACGCCAAAGCCGGTCGATCCGAACCGCATCCAGGCGATGATCGCCGCGCTCGCGCATCGCGGTCCCGATGGCGACGGCATCTGGACCGCGCCGGGCGTCGGGCTGGGGCATCGCCGGCTGTCGATCATCGACCTCGAAGGCTCGCCACAGCCGATGTCCGACGGCGAGCTGACGATCAGCTATAATGGCGAGATCTACAATTTCGCCGAGCTTCGCGCCGACCTGATCGCGGGCGGCGCGCGGTTCCGGACCAAAGGCGATACCGAGGTGCTGCTGCACGGCTGGCGCGCCTGGGGGCCGTCGATGCTCGACCGGCTGAACGGCATGTTCGCCTTCGCGATCCACGACGCCGGCGCCCGCGCGCTGTTCCTCGCGCGCGACCGGCTGGGGGTGAAGCCGCTTCATTATGTCGAACTGGCGGACGGGTCGGTGGCGTTTGCCTCCGAACTGAAGGGCCTGCTCGCCAACCCGCTGGTGCGGCGCGCGCCCGATCTGTCCGCGGTCGAGGATTACATGGCGCTCGGCTATGTCCCCGACGACGCCTGCCTGGTCGCAGGCGTGAAGAAGCTCGCGGCCGGGCATTTCCTGCTGATCGAGCGCGGGCGCGGCATGCCCGCGCCGCGCCGCTGGTGGGACGTCGATTTCTCCAACCGCGCGACCGGCTCGACCAGGGCGCTGGGCGAGGAACTGGTCGAGCGTATGCGCGCGGGCGTGCGGTCGCGGATGGTCGCGGACGTGCCGCTCGGCGCGTTCCTGTCGGGCGGGGTCGACAGCTCGGCGGTGGTCGCGCTGATGGCAGAGGCGAGCCCGCGCGCGGTCCGCACCTGCACGATCGGCTTCGACGAGGCGGGGCATGACGAGCGCGGCCATGCGACGACGATCGCACGCCGCTTCGCGACCGATCATGCCGAGCGCGTGGTCGATCCCGACGATTTCGCGCTGATCGACACTTTGGTCGCCGCGTTCGACGAGCCGTTCGCCGACGGATCCGCGCTCGCCACCTATCAGGTCTGCGCGCTGGCCCGCGAGCGGGTGACGGTCGCGCTGTCGGGCGACGGCGCGGACGAGGCGCTGGCAGGCTACAGGCGCTACCGCTTCCAGGCGGCGGAGGAGCGCGTGCGCGGCATGCTCCCCGCGCATCTCAGGACGCAGATATTCGGCGCGCTCGGCCGGCATTACCCCAAGGCCGACTGGGCACCGCGACCGTTCCGCGCCAAGTCGACCCTGCTCGCGCTCGCGGCAGGCGGGGGCGAGGCCTATGCCCGCTCGGTCGGCGTCACGACGCCAGAGGTCCGCGCGCGGCTGTTCTCGGGCGCGGCGCAGGCCGCGCTGGGCGGCTACCGCGCGGAGGAACGCTATGTCGCGACGATGGCCGCCGCCCCCGCGCGCGACGCGATCGACCGCGCGCAATATGCCGATCTCAAGCACTGGCTGCCCGGCGACATCCTGACGAAGGTCGACCGCACCAGCATGGCGGTCGGGCTCGAGGCGCGCGAACCGCTGCTCGATCACCGGCTGGTCGAGTTCTGCGCGACCTTGCCCGTCGGCATGCGGCTGCGCCACGGCGAGGGCAAATGGCTGATGAAGAAGGCGATGGAGCCCTATCTGCCCAAAGAAATCCTCTACCGCCCGAAAATGGGCTTCGTGACGCCGATCAGCGCCTGGTTCCGCGGCGCGCTGGCGGGCGAGGCGAGCGCGCTGGGATCATCGCGGATGCTCGCCGAGACGGGCTGGTTCGACATGGCCGCGATCACCGCGCTCGCCGAGGCACATCGCGGCGGGCGCGCCGAGCATGGCCGCACGCTGTGGCAGCTGATGATGCTCGAACGGTCGCTGAAGCGGGTGTTCGGCTAGGCCCGGCGCCAGCGTTCGCGGCCTGCCCTTCGACTTCGCTCAGGGCGAACGGAGGGGGCACACACACCCGCCGTCAGAGCGGCGCTTCGGGCCCGATCGCCTCGCGCATCCAGCGGTCGAACAGCTGCGGCCAGAGCGAACCCGGCGAACTCGCGGGCAGGCGGGTGCCGAACCCGTGGCGCCCACGCCGCAGGATATGCGCCTCGACCGGAATGTCGACGCGCCGCGCGGCGGCAAGCATGTCGAGGCTGTTGGCGACCGGCACCGTGTCGTCATCCTCGGCATGGACCAGGAACAACGGCGCGTCGCCGCTGCGCAGATTGCGGTCGATCGCATAGCGCGCCTGCATTGCCGGATCGGGATTGGGGCCGAGCAGCTGCGCCCGCGAGCCGCCATGGCTGCGCCCCGGATCCATGTTCGACACCGCGTACATCAGCCCGGCAAAGGCGGGCCGCGCCGACAGCCGGTCCGCGGCATCGACCGGGCGATAGACCTCGAGCCCATGATGGATCTCGAGCGACCCGGCGAGATGCCCGCCCGCCGAGAAGCCGAGCACGCCCAGCGTCTCGGGGTTGATCGCATAGCGCCGCGCATTGGCGCGGATCAGCCGCATCGCGCGCTGCACGTCGGACAGTGGCACGTTGGCGCGGTCCGCCCAGCCTTCGCCCGGCATCCGGTAGCTGAGCACGAACACCGTGATGCCGAAGCCGTTCAGCACCCGCGCGACGTCGATCCCCTCGTTGCGCAGCGAGGTGATCGAATAGCCGCCACCGGGGCAGACCAGCACTGCACGGCCATCGGGGCGGGCGGCGCGGAACACGCCGACCTCGGGCTGGACGACGCCGCGCATCTGCACGTCGCGGTAGCCGCCCGGGCGTCCGGTGATCATCGGGCGCGGGCGCGGCAGCGGGGTCGGCGCGCCTGCCGGAATGCCGGGCCACAGCGCAAAGCGCTCGGCGGGCGGCCAGACCGGATCGCCGGCGAGCCGCGCGCCTCGACTGGCGCTCCCGTTCGTCGCGGACTGGCCGGCGGCGTCGGAGAGCAGGGCGGCGGGGGCGATCCCGGCAGCGAGCGGCAGGGCGAGCAAGGTTCGGCGGTCGAAGGTCATGGCGCGGTAGCTAGCCGATCCCGATTGCGCAGGGGAAGGGGCGATCGACACGCATCGCCGGCAATGGTCCCGTCAGAATACCGCCATCGCCGCGTGCAGCGTGAGCGCGATCAGCGCGAGGCTCGACAGCAGGAACAGGATGAACCGCGTCTGCACCCGGTTCGTCGTCGCCTGCGCGATGCTGTGCGCGATCCGCAAGCCGACATAGGCCCAGGCGATCCACGCGTTGACCCCGTCGCCGGTATGGCTGAGCGCGAGCACCGCACACACCGCGTAGAACAGTGTCGGCTGTTCCATCAGATGGTTGTAGTTGTGCGCCTTCCACTGCGCACTCGCGGGCAGCGAGCGGTCCGCATCGGCGGCGCGGGTGCCGACGAGCTGGCTGAGGTCGACCCCCGCCGCCTTCATCGCGGGCAGCCGGGTCGCCAGCATCCAGAGCAGCATCACCAGCGTCCAGGCGATCAGCGCGACCATCGGCCGGAGGATTTCGCTGTGGATCAGGTCGTCATGCATGAAAAAGCCTCCCCCGGTTCCCCGGGGGAGGCTGCATCAATCACGCATCGGGAGCAATCGCGGAATCCTCCCCCTTGCAGGGGAGGATCAGCGCGCCCGCCTCAGGCCTTGTCGAAGCTCGCGCCCCACTTGCGGACCGGACGGTCCTTCCACAGGCCGCGGTGATAGGCGTCCGATGCGAGCAGCGGCATGACCGAACCCGCTTCGGCGAACACCATCTGCTCGATGCCGGTGTTGACCTTGCCCCACGACGCCGCCTCCTGCAGCGTCGACGACGAGCACGCACCATCGCGCACGTCGGCGACCGTGATCTGCACCGCGTACTTGTGGACCTGGACGTCGTCGTGGCCGAGAATCTCGGCGCAGACGACGGTGTCCTGGATGAAGTTCTTCGGCACGCCGCCGCCGATCATCAGCAGGCCGGTGGTGCCCGCCTTGATCTTGATCTCGGTGAGCTCGCGGAAGTCGGCGATCGCGTCGAGGACCATGTACGGCTTGCCCGCCTTCGCGGCATCGACCTGGTGCTTGACCAGACCGAAGCCTGCCGAGCTGTCGACGAACGCCGGGCAGAAGATCGGCACGTCATGCTCATAGGCGAGCTTGACGAGGCTGTTGTCCTTCTTGCCGTGCTCGACCAGATACTTGCCCATCTCGCGGATGAACTCGCGGCTCGAATAGGGGCGGGGTTCCAGCGTCTCGGCGATCTCGAAGATCGTGTGGTCGACGTGCTGGAGCTCTTCCTCGTCGATATAGGTGTCGTAGATCCGGTCGATCATCAGCGAGCGCAGCACGTCGTCGTGCGGCACTTCGAGCGCCTGATAATGCTTGTGGCCGAGGCCCTCGAAGAAATCCATGTCGACGATCGTCGCGCCGGTCGCGACGATGCCGTCGATCATGTTGTTGCGCAGCAGCTCGGCATAGAGATCCATGCAACCACCGGCGCTCGTCGAGCCCGCGATCACGAGGAAGATCGTGCAGTCCTTGTCGGCGAGCATCTGGTTGTAGATGTCGGTCGCACGGCCGAGGTCGCGGCTGGTGAACGACATCTTCTTCATCGCGTCGACGATCGGCCGCGCGTCGAAGCTGGTGATGTCGATATGCTCGACGGTGGTGGACAGGAGCTCAGCCTTGCGCTGCGCGTCGATGCGGGTGTCTTCGGTCATGGTCATCATCCTCAAACGTCGTCATCCCCGCGCAGGCGGGGATCCATAAACTCGGGGGCAGGTGGAGCCGCGCCGATAGCGTTTATGGATTCCCGCCTGCGCGGGAATGACGGTAGAAATAATAGGTAGTGGTTACAGCGTGACGACGTTGGACGCGAGGTCCTGGTACCGTTCGTCGTACAGCGAGACCATAGGTTCGTCGGTGACGATCACCGTCTCGTCCGATCCGAACCCGTTGAACGCGGTCCGCATCGCCGAGCCGTATGCGCCGAGCATGCCGATCTCGATATAGTCGCCGGCCTGGATGTCGGCGGGCAGCAGGAACGGCCCGGCCATGTGATCCATGTCGTCGCACGTCGGACCATAGAAGCTGAACTCCATGTCCTTGGCACGGCTGTCCGGCTCGCGGAGCAGCTCGACCGGGAAGCGCCAGCCGATATGCGCCGCATCGAACAGCGCGCCATAGGCGCCGTCGTTGATGTACAGCTCGGTCCCGCGGCGCTTTTCGACACGTACGATGATCGACGAATATTCCGCGCACAGCGCCCGGCCGGGCTCGCACCACAGCTCGGACGAATAGCTGACGGGCAGCGATTCGAACGCACGGTGGATCGTCTCGAAGAAACGCTCGAGCGGAGGAGGCTCCATCCCCGGATAGGAGGACGGGAAGCCGCCGCCGACGTCGATCACGTCGACCGTGACCGCCGCCTCGACGATCGCCGCGCGGACACGCTCCATCGCGTTCGAATAGGCCTCGGGCGTCATCGCCTGGCTGCCGACATGGAAGCAGATGCCGAGCGCGTCTGCTGCCTGGCGGGCCGCGAACAGCAGCTCCTTGGCTTCATGCGGTGCGGCACCGAACTTCGACGCGAGGCTCAGCTTCGAATGCTCGGACGACACGCGCAGCCGGACGCACAGCGTCAGGTCGGTAGCTTCGCGGGTGGCGCGCACGACCTTGTCCAGCTCTTCCAGGCTGTCGAGGCTGAAGGTGCGGACACCGTGCGTGAAATACGCCTCGGCGATCGCTTCCTCGGCCTTGACCGGGTGCATGAAGCACAGGGTCGCCTCAGGCAGCGTCCGCGCGACCAGGCGCACTTCGGCGATCGACGCCACGTCGTAATGCGTGATGCCATTGTCCCACAGGATCTGCAGGAGTTCGGGAGATGGATTCGCCTTCACCGCATACATCGAGCGGCCCGGGAATTTCTCGACGAAGAACCGAGCGGCGCGCGCAGCAGCGTGCGGACGAACGAGCGTGACCGGATTGACCGGGCGCCCCTTAGCGATGTCGATGCCGCCCCCGATGAGGGGAGTGTCGGCGGTCGAATGGGCTTTCGCTAACCCCAGCGCGATATGATGCTTGACCAATTCAAGGGACCTCCAATGTCCTGAGACAAATTACGAAAACACTGCCTTGCGGTTGGAAGTCCCATGGGGCAGCGGAAGCGCGATTTAGGGGCGCACGCCCCCCATGTAAATAGCATCTGCACCACAGGAGACGACGTGTGACGATTTTGCGACAGCCGACACGGGCCGGTGTCCGTGACGCGGCAGAGAAGATCGCGCGCATCCTGCCGCCGACGCCGCTGTTCGTGGCCGAAATCCGGGGGATAGCGGTCGCGTTCAAGGCGGAATCGCTGCAGCCGGTCGGCGCGTTCAAGATTCGCGGCGCCTGGCATCGGCTGACCGCGATTCCCGAGGCCACGCGGGCGCGCGGCGTCGTCGCCTTCTCGTCGGGCAATCACGCCCAGGGTGTGGCTTGGGCGGCGCGGCGACTCGGCATCGCCGCGACGATCGTCATGCCGTCGGACGCCCCGCGGACGAAGCGCGACGCGACGCTGGCGCTCGGCGCGGAGGTCGTCGCCTATGACCGCGCGACCGAGAGCCGCGAGGCGATCGCCGCACGGCTCGCCAAGGCGCGCGGCGCGACTCTGGTGCCGAGCTTCGACGATCCGTGGATCATCGAGGGGCAGGGCAGCGCGGGGATCGAGGCGCATGCGCAGATGGCGGCGCTGGGGCTGGGGTCGCCGTCGCGCATCGTCGTCCCGTGCGGTGGCGGCGGGCTTGCGGCGGGGGTCGCGCTCGCGGTCAAGGACGCGGCGATCACGGTGGTCGAGCCCGAGGGGTGGGACGACATGCGGCGGTCCCTCGAAGCGTCGTGGATCGAGCCGGTCGGGCCGAACCCGCCGCCGACCGCGTGCGATTCGCTTCAGACGCAGCGCGTGTCGCCGCTGACCTTCGACGTCCTGTCGCGGCGCGATGCGACCGGCGTCGCGGTCAGCGAAGCGGAGACCGCGGCGGCGCAGCGCTGGGCGGCGGAGCGGCTGCGGCTGGTGATCGAACCCGGCGGCGCAGTCGCGCTCGCGGCGCTGCTGGCGGGCAAGGTGCATCCCGAGCCCGGGCTGCTCGTCATCCTGTCAGGCGGCAATGTCGACCGCGCCGCCTATGCCGCGGTGCTGGCAGCATGACCGCCGCATTGACCGGCATCGCCGCCGCCGCGCCCGCCATCGCCATGCTCGGCATGTTCGCCTGCCTGATCGGCGGCATCACGCTGATCGTGAAGAACCACGACCGCCGCAAAGGCATACTCATGCTCGTGATGGCCGCGGTACTGCTAGCCAACGTAGCAATCTGGACCCTCTAACCCTCTCCCCTCGGGGGAGAGGGAGGGGCCCGCCGCGCAGCGGTGGGAGGGTGAGGGCACGTGGTGAAGCGCAAGGCTCCCCAACGTGCCCTCATCCGGCGCTTGCGCGCCACCTTCTCCCCCGAGGGGAGAAGGGAAGGGACTCACCGGATCGGCGAATTCGGATCCAGCCGCATGTCGAGATACTTGTCCACCGACCCCATCAGCTCGGGCATCTCGTGCTCGAAGAAGTGGTTCGCCTTCGGGATCGTGTCGTGATGGATCGTGATGTGCTTCTGCGTGCGCAGCTTGTCGACCAGCTTCTGCGTAGCCCCCGGCGTCGCGACCTCGTCACCCTCGCCCTGGATGATGATCCCGCTCGACGGGCAGGGGGCCAGAAACGTGAAGTCGTACAGGTTCGCCGGCGGCGCGATCGAGATGAAGCCGCGGATTTCGGGTCGGCGCATCAGCAGCTGCATGCCGATCCACGCGCCGAAGCTGACGCCTGCGATCCACGTCGTCTGCGCCTCGGGATGGAAGCTCTGCACCCAGTCGAGCGCGCTCGCCGCATCGGAGAGCTCGCCGACGCCGTTGTCGAACACGCCCTGGCTCTTGCCGACCCCGCGGAAGTTGAACCGCAGCGTCGCAAAGCCGCGCCGCTGGAAGGTCTTGTAGAGCTGCTGCACGATCGCGTTGTTCATCGTGCCGCCCGCCGACGGATGCGGGTGGAGGATCATCGCAACGGGCGCGCGCGGGCGCGGACCCGGCGCAAAACGACCTTCGAGACGGCCTTCGGGACCGGGAAAAATGACTTCTGGCATGGGCACTCGCGAGCTGGGATACGCACTCGGGTGGAGTGCCGGACGATGCGCGCTATATAGGTAATGCACCCCTTTTCGCAATTGGAACCGACCCTGTCCCGTAACGAACCCCGCATCTACCTCGATCACGCCGCCACGACGCCGATGCGTCCGGAGGCGGTCGCGGCGGTGATGGAGGGCATGGCGCGCTGGGCGAACCCGTCCTCGCCGCATGCCGAGGGGCGGGCGGCGCGGGCGGCGCTGGAGGGTGCGCGGCGGCGGATCGCGCAGGCGCTCGGCTGGCCGCACCACGTGATCCTGACCAGCGGCGCGAGCGAATCCGCAAGCCTCGCGCTACGCGGCCGGCCGGGCATCGGCGTGGCCGCGGTCGAGCATGACGCGGTCCTGCGCGCGGCGGACCGCCCGGTCATGCTCGACGTCGATGCGGGCGGCATCGTCAGGACCGAGGGGCGGGACTGGACCGCGCTCCAGTCCGCCAACAGCGAGACCGGCGTGCTCCAGCCCGCAACCGCCAGCCCGCGCATCGCCGACTGCGCGCAGACCGCCGGCAAGCTCCCGCTCCCCGACGCCGACATGATCATCGTCTCCGCGCACAAGCTCGGCGGCCCGCCCGGGATCGGCGCGCTGCTCGTCCGCGACCTCGGCCTGCTCGATCCGACCGGCGGGCAGGAGCGCGGCTATCGCGGCGGAACCGAGAATCTCCCCGGCGCGCTCGGCTTCGCCGCCGCACTCGAAGCCCCGCGCGACTGGTTCGCGCCACTCGCCGAGCTGCGCGCCGAACTCGACGCCGCGATCCTCGCACATGGGGGCGAGATCGTCGCGCAGGCCAGCCCCCGCATCCCGACCATCGCCTCCTACCGCATGCCCGGCGTCGGCGCGGCGGCGCAGCTGATCCGCCTCGACATGGCCGGGTTCGCGGTCTCGGCGGGCAGCGCCTGTTCGTCGGGCAGCATGCGGGCAAGCCATGTCCTCGCCGCGATGGGCTATCCCGCCGCCGCCGCCGCGCAGGTCGTCCGCGTCAGCTTCGGCTGGACCACGACCGCCGACGACGTCGCGCGCTTCGCCGAGGCCTGGACTCGCATCGCCCGCGACATCAGGGCGGCGGCATGAGCTATCTCGATTACCAGGCGACCACCCCGCTCGCGCCCGAGGCGCTGGCCGCGATGCTCCCCTGGCTCGAATCGCAGCACGCCAACCCGCATTCGCCCCACCGCGAAGGCCGCCGCGCGAAGGCCGCCGTCGAATTCGCGCGCGACCAAGTCGCGGCACTGCTCCCCCCCGGCGGCCGCGTCGCCTTCACCAGCGGCGCGACCGAGGCGCTCAACTGGGCGATCAAGGGCACGACCGGCCCGATCACGACGCTCGCCACCGAACACGCCGCCGTCCTCGACACCGCCGCGGCGGAAGCGGCGCGCGGCCGCGACGTCACGATCCTCCCCGTCGGCGCAGACGGGATCGTTGATAGCGTCCCGTCCCGCGCAGGCCTCGTCGCGGCGATGCTCGTCAACAACGAGATCGGCGTGATCCAGCCGATCGCCGCGCTCGCCGATGCCGCGCACGCCGCCGGCGCGCTGCTGCTCTGCGACGCGGTGCAAGGCTATGGCCGCGTAGCGATCCCCGACACCGTCGACCTGATCGCCATCTCCGCGCACAAGATCCACGGCCCCAAGGGCATCGGCGCGCTGTGGATCCGCGACGGCGTCACGCTCGCCCCGCTGCTCCACGGCGGCGGGCAGGAAGCGCCCGGCCGTTCGGGCACGCTGTCGCCCGCCCTGTGCGCCGGCTTCGGTATCGCTGCGCAGCTGATGGCCGACCGCAGGGATCAGGACGCCGCGCATGTCGACCGCCTCTGGTCGCTCGCGCGCGACCGGCTCGGCCCCGGCTGGACGATCAACGGCGCCACCGACCCGCGCTATCACGGCAATCTCAACATCCGCCGCGAGGGGCTCGACGTGAACCGGCTGATGTCCGACCTGCGCGACATCGCCTTTTCCGCAGGGTCCGCCTGTGCGAGCGGGTCGGGGCGGTCGAGCCACGTCCTGCGAGCGATCGGCCTGACCGAGACCCAGGCCCGGTCGAGCATCCGCCTCGGCTTCGGCCGCTACGCCACCGAAACAGACCTCGCCGCCGCGATCGACGCGATCGCGGCCGCCGCGGAAGGGCAATGGCCATGATCGTCCACTTCATCGCCCGCGACGGCAGCATCCGCAGCGTCGTCGCCACCCCCGGCGACCGGCTGCTCGACGCCGCGCAGGCGGACGGCCAGCCGCTCGAGGGCACGTGCGAGGGCCAGCTTGCCTGCGCGACCTGCCATGTCATCGTCGACGCCGCCGATGTCGCCCGGTTGCCGCCGGCGAGCGCGGACGAGGAGGACATGCTCGATCTCGCCCCCGACGCGACCCGGACCAGCCGGCTCGCCTGCCAGATCCGCCTGACCGAGGCGCTCGACGGACTGACGGTGCGCATCCCCGGATGACCGACCGGGCGAACCTTACAGAATGACAACGGCCGGTTCAGCGTCGAGCCACGGCGGTTCGGCGATCAAGCCTCCACCGCCCCAGTATACGGGGCATTGATACAGCCCCGCTGCCCGGGGCTCGAGTGGAGTAGCTCTCATGAGGATCATCGCTTTCTTCGCCGCCGGCGCCTTGGCCGCCGGTACCCTCGTTGCCGCGGCCCCCGCGGACGCACAGCGTTACGGCTGGGACGGGCCGCGCGGCGGCGGGCATCATGACCGCGGCTGGCATGGCCCGCGCCATCGCTATGACGGCTATCGGGATGGCGGCTACCGGGGCGGGTACCGCGGCGGGTACCGGGATGGATATCGCGGCGGCTATCGCGGGCACCACGGCGGCTATCGCGCGCATTACGGCTATGGCGGGCCGCGTGGCTATGGCCGCTCGCGCGTCGTGTGCCGGATCCAGCGCGGCTATTACGGCCCGGTTCGCCGCTGTTTCCGTCGTTGATACGGAACCGTAATGAGGTGGCGTGAGTTTGCTAACATAGGTTATGGGATTCACGCGAATCCAGACCGCTCAGGAGACTTTCCATGAAGTTGTTTACCCTCGCCGCCGCCGGTCTCGTTGCGCTCACCGGCCTCGCGCCCGTCGGCTTCGCCGCCGAGGCATCCGCACAGCGCACCGTCGTCCATGAGCGGACCGTCGTCCGTCACAACGACAACCGCCCCGGCGTCCGTCATCGTACGCGCACGCGCCAGGTCTGCCGCAACGTGGTCCGCAACCATCATCGCCAGCGCGTCTGCCGCACGGTTCGCGTCAACCGCTAAGAACGGGCCTTCCCCAGGATCAGGCCGTAAAGCGGCTTGATCATCCCGTCCGACCCCGCCATATGCGCAGCGGGAGTCGGGCGGACGGGGTCGTCGCCAACTTGGTCAGATCCGGAAGGAAGCAGCCACAACGATTTCGCCCCGGGTCGTCCCGGCTCCCACCGCGAACATTTGCAGGCAAATGTTCGCGCGGCCAGCGGCGCACAGCGCCGTCTGACGACACGGCTTCGCCGTGGCGCCCCTACCTTCACACCAAACCCTTGATTAAGAACAGCTTTCACAAAGACGTTCCCGAAACGTTCCATTTCGCTGTAAATCTGCCCGCGTTTGTGGTACGCCGCACCATGGCCCAGATCGTTCCCAGTTCCGGCCCCCGATACGCCGTCCCGAACGGCCGCACCCCGACCTCGGGCTGCACCGCGACGACGCCCGATGTCGACCCGACGCCCAATGTTGAATCGCGCTATCGTCTCAACATTCGCAACATTCGCGGTCCCGGCCATGCCCTTCGACACCGGACCCGACAGCCGCTATGACGACCGCAATGTCAGATTCCTTCGACCTGGGCGAACCGCCACAGCCGGCTGCTAAGGCGGATGTCGCGTACCGCGTGCTCGCGCGCAAATACCGCCCGCAGACCTTTTCCGAGCTCATCGGGCAGGACGCGATGGTCCAGACGCTCGGCAACGCGATCAAGCGCGACCGGCTGGCGCACGCCTTTCTGATGACCGGGGTCCGCGGGGTCGGCAAGACGTCGACCGCGCGCCTGATCGCCAAGGCACTCAACTGCATCGGTCCGGACGGGCAGGGCGGTCCGACGATCGACCCGTGCGGCGTCTGCGAACCCTGCCGCGCGATCGCCGAGGGCCGCCATATCGACGTGATCGAGATGGACGCCGCCAGCCATACCGGCGTCGACGACGTCCGCGAGATCATCGACGCGTCGCGCTATTCGGCGGTCACCGCGCGCTTCAAGATCTACATCATCGACGAAGTCCACATGCTGTCGAAGAACGCGTTCAACGCGCTTCTGAAGACGCTGGAGGAACCGCCCGCGCATGTGAAGTTCCTGTTCGCGACGACCGAAGTGAACAAGGTGCCGGTGACGGTCCTGTCGCGCTGCCAGCGCTTCGACCTGCGCCGTATTTCCGCCGAACAGCTCGCCAAGCACTTTGCCTGGGTGTCGACCGAGGAAGGCGTCGTCGCCGAGCCCGAGGCGCTGATGCTGATCGCGCGCGCCGCGGAAGGGTCGGCGCGCGACGGCCTGTCGATCCTCGACCAGGCGATCGCGCATGCCGGGCTCGAAGGTGGCGGCGTCACCGCGGATGCGGTGCGGCAGATGCTCGGCCTGTCCGATCGCGGCGCAGTGCGCGACCTGCTTGCCCTGATCCTGGCGGGTGACGGGGCGGGGGCGCTCGCCTCGCTGCGGCGGCAATATGACTATGGCGTCGATCCGCTGTCGGTGCTCCGGTCGCTGCTCGAAACCGTCCACGGCATCACGCTGACCAAGGTCGGGACGCCGGCCGACGCCGCGCAGCCCGCGGAGGAGCGCGCCGCGCGCGAGGAGTGGGCGGCCAACCTGTCCTACCCCGCGCTGCATCGCCTCTGGCAGCTGTTCCTCAAGGGCCATGACGAGGTCGCCAAGGCTGTGTTGCCGATCGAGGCGGCGGAAATGGCGCTGCTGCGGACGATTTACGCATCGACGCTGCCCGATCCCGGCGAACTCGCGCGGCAGCTCGCCGGCGGTCCGCCACCCGCAGCTGCGGCCACCGCGTCGACGCAGGCACCGGCGCCCGCTCCCGCATCCTCCGGCGAGGCACCGCCCTGGGCCGGGGCGGGGGCGTCCGCTGCGCCGACACCCGTCGACACCGGACCGATCCTGCCGCCGACCTTCGCGGCTCTGGTCGATCTGCTCGACGATTCGGGCGGGCTGGCGATCGCCGCGCGGCTCCGCCACGGCGCGCGGATCGTCTCCTATGCGCCGCCCGAATTCGCGCTCTCCGGCAGCCGGCCGGTCTCGGCCGACACGCTGGCGGAACTGGGCACACTGCTGAAGTCGGTCACGCGGACCGCCTGGAAGGTGTCGATCGTCGACGCGCCGGGCGAACCGACGCTGCGCGAGGCGCAGGACGCCGCCGACGAGGCGGTGAAGCAGGCCATTCTCGAATCCCCCATCATGAAGGCCGCGGTGGCAGCGTTTCCCGACGCCAAGCTTGAATCGTGGCCAGGTCAAAGGAGCAACGCATGAAGAATATCGACGAAATCCTCGCCATGGCGCAGAATGTCCAGACCGAGCTCGAAAAGGCACAGGCCAATCTCGACACGATCGAGGTCGAGGGCGCGTCGGGCGGCGGGCTGGTCAAGGTCAAGGCGTCCGCCAAGGGCCGGATCATCGGCATCGCGATCGACGATTCGCTGATGCAGGTCGGCGAGAAGCAGATGCTCGAGGATCTGCTGACCGCGGCGTTCAACGATGCCCGCGCCAAGGCCGATGCGGTGTCGGGCACCGAAATGTCCAAGATGACCAGCGGCCTGCAGCTCCCGCCAGGCTTCAAGCTGCCGTTCTGATCGGCCGGGTGCGGCGGCTGCCGGCTCCTAGCGGAGGCAGCCGTCGAGCCCCTGGGTGCGGACCGTCGAGACGCGGCGCGACAGCGTGTTGCCGTGGCGGCGGACGAAACCGCGCGGCGCGATCGCCGCCCGCTTCTTCGGCAGCGGCAACACCGCCGCGATCCGCCCCGCCTCGGTCGCCGACAGCCGCGACGCATCGTGGTTGAAATACCGGATCGCCCCGGCATTGGCGCCATAGGTGCCGATCCCCGTCTCGGCGATGTTGAGATACACCTCCATGATCCGCCGCTTCGGCCACAGCGTCTCGATCAGAACGGTGAAATACGCCTCGAACGCCTTGCGGATATAGCCGCCCCCCTGGAACAGGAACGCATTCTTCGCGGTCTGCTGGCTGATCGTCGACCCGCCGCGGATCCGCCCGCCCTGCGCATTGCGCGCCGCAGCCCCGGCGATCGCCTTGAAGTCGAAGCCGCTGTGCGAACAGAACCCCGAATCCTCGCCCGCAATCGCGGCGCGCGCCATGTCGGGATCCATCTCCGACAACGGCATCCAGTCCTTCGTCACCGTATGGCCGGACAGTAGGTCGCCCATCATCGTGAAGGTGAAGGGCGGCGGGACGAACCGGTACAGGCCGACCCAGGCGACCGTCACGACGACGAAGACGAACGCGAATTTGGCGAGGATGCGGATAAGGCCCATCGCCGCTCCTTATGCGATCGCCGCGTCCCCGCCAATGATCGCCCGCGCCGCCGCGACGCCGGTTTCATATGCGCCGTGCGCCGTAGAGAAATCCTCGGGGTGGCAGGCCTCGCCGGCGAAGAAGATCCGGCCGTCGACCGGCTCGGCGAGCACCGCACGCTGGCCCGCGCACCCGATCCGCGCATGGCTATAGCTGCCTCCGATCCAGGGTACGTGGCGCCAGCGGGTTGCGACAAGCGGCGTGAAGCGGCGGCGCCAGTCGCTGCCGAGCAGGGCAACCAGCTCATCGATCGCGAACGCCGCGGCGTCGCCATCCTCCAGCATCTCCGCGCAGTCGCCGCCGAAGAAGCTTTCGACGATCGGCCAGCCGAACGGCGACAGGCGGTGGCTGGCGGTGCACGCGGCATAGGGGTTGCCGACGAGATGCGCATTCGCCGGCCATTCCGGTCGATCGACATGCAGGAACACCTTGTCCGCCAGACCGAGTGGGAGGTCGGCGGCGGCGGCATGCTTGTCAGGCAAGGGCGGGTCGAACCTGATCTGCGACCTGGCCAGCACGGTGGTGGGCACGCAGACGATGACATGATCCGCGTCGATCGTCCCGGACGGCGTATCGAGGCTGATCCGCCGACCGCCATGGTCGATACGGGTGACCGGCGTAG
Source organism: Sphingomonas sp. BK481 (assembly GCF_014194875.1). Lineage (NCBI taxonomy): Bacteria > Pseudomonadati > Pseudomonadota > Alphaproteobacteria > Sphingomonadales > Sphingomonadaceae > Sphingomonas > Sphingomonas sp. BK481. Next base: position 625,663 of record NZ_JACIAP010000001.1, read on the forward strand.
TGAGGCGGATCGGAAGACCAGCGGCGTGGCTGGCGACCAGCGTGCCATAGCCTTGCTTCACGGTCCAATTATCGTCCGACGCCGCATTTTCATACGCGGCCCAGTCATGGAGGGACACCTGCGACAGGTTCGCGCCATTCGCATAGCCGGAGATCGCGTCAATCCTCGGCCGCCACGGATCGTTCACACCGACAAACTCGGACAGGGCGCGGTCGGGACCGTTGACTGCCGCCAATGCGCGGGCGTTCCATTCCTGATAGGCGGTAGACGAAGACGCCTGCTCTTCGGGTGAAAAACTGAGGTTACGCCATTGCGTGCGCCAGTTCGCGTCCGACCGGTCGACGCTGAAACCCGAAAGCTCCGCAATCGCGGTCCATGGGTTGCGCTGCGCAGAGTGGAGCCACCCGCAACCGGCATCCACATTAGAACCCGCAGGGACAGGATTCGCCTCTGCCTCACTGCCCTCGCGGCTCAATAACGCGTCTATCGAAAGACTATGCGCCCGACCACCAAGGCGGTCGCTCGCCTCGACCAGCAACACATCATGCGCGGCGTCATGGAGCGTCCGCGCCGCCGCAATACCGGCCGCACCGCCGCCGATGACGACGGTGCGCACGTCAGGCGGCGAGCAGGCGCTTTTCGCCAGCGATGCGCATCATAGCCTTTTGCAGCTTCTCGAACGCGCGAACTTCGATCTGGCGGACTCGCTCGCGCGAGACGCCATAGACCTGAGACAATTCCTCGAGTGTCTTGGGATCGTCCGTCAAGCGGCGTTCGGTCAGGATATGCTGTTCACGATCGTTGAGGTCGTCCATCGCGGAAACCAGCATCGAGTGGCGGACGTCGGCCTCCTGTGCGTCGGCGACGATCTTGTCCTGGAGCGGTGCGTCGTCCTGCAGCCAATCCTGCCACTGGCCTTCGCCGTCCTCGCGCATCGGCACGTTGAGCGAGGTGTCACCACCCATCGCCATGCGTCGGTTCATGCTGACGACGTCGGTCTCGGCCACACCGAGATCGGTGGCGATCTTCGTCACGTGCTCGGGGCGCAGATCACCGTCCTCGAACGCGTCGAGGCGGCTCTTCATCCGGCGCAGATTGAAGAACAGCTTTTTCTGCGCTGCGGTGGTGCCCATCTTCACGAGCGACCAGCTGCGCAGGATATATTCCTGGATCGACGCGCGGATCCACCACATCGCATAAGTCGCGAGGCGGAAGCCGCGCTCCGGTTCGAATTTCTTCACGCCCTGCATCAGGCCGATATTGCCCTCAGAGATCAGCTCGGAGGTGGGCAGGCCGTAGCCACGATAGCCCATGGCGATCTTCGCCACGAGACGGAGATGCGACGTCACCAGCTGCGCCGCAGCATCGGTGTCGCCATGCTCCTGGAACCGCTTGGCGAGCATATATTCCTGCTCGGGTTGCAGGATGGGGAATTTCTTAATCTCGGCGAGATAGCGATTGAGACCCGCCTCGCTGCCGAGCGCAGGTATCGTCGCTGGAACGTTGGAGCGGGCTGCCATGGTAGTCTTCCCTTTCTGCGAAACCATACCGCACTGCGGCAGGGTCCGATATCTATACGTGAAGCTCGCTGAACAGTTCCTGCATGTCCGCAGGCATCCTGCTTTCGAACGCCAAAGCGTTACTATTTATAGGATGGATGAACCCGAGATACGCGGCGTGCAAGGCCTGACGGCGGAAACCAAGCGTTTCGAGCAGCGTCTTCTGACCGGGCCGGTTTCTACCGTAGACCGGGTCGCCGAGCAAGGCGTGCCCGATCGAGGCCATGTGGACGCGCACCTGATGCGTGCGCCCCGTTTCGAGCCGGCACTCGACCAGCGCGGCATCGCGAAGCGGTTGCAGCGTCGTGAAATGCGTGACGGCGCGTTTGCCGCCTTGGACGATCGCGATCTTCTTCCGGTTTTGCGGACTGCGCGCCAGCGGGGCATCGACGGTCCCCGAGGAAGGGCGCGGGATCCCGCCGACGATCGCGCGGTAACGACGGTCGATACTGTGATCGTGGAACTGCTTGGCAAGTCCCTCATGCGCGCGGTCGCTCTTCGCCGCGATCATCAACCCAGAGGTATCCTTGTCGATCCGGTGGACGATGCCCGGACGGGCGACCCCGCCGATCCCCGAAAGATTGCCCGCGCAATGGTGAAGCAGCGCGTTGACGAGCGTGCCGTCGAAATTGCCCGCTGCGGGATGCACGACCAGACCCGCCTGCTTGTCGACGACGATCAGATGCTCGTCTTCATAGGCGATGACGAGCGGGATGTCCTGCGCCTCGTTATGCAGCGGCGTCGGTGGCGGCACGGCGATCGCGAAGGTCTGACCGGCAGACGCCTTTTTTGACGAATCACGCCAGGGCTGACCTGCCTGCGATACCGCGCCAGCGGCGATCAACGTTTTCAGACGTTCGCGCGACATCGTCGGGACGGCATCCGCGAGCGCGCGGTCCAGACGCCATCCATCGGCCGCCGCGGCGATTCTCGCTTCAATCGTGGCAACCCCCCGGTCCATGCGATAGCGATGTGGCGATGAGCGTTGAGATTTCAAGCGGCGTCCTCGATCGGATGCTTGCACGGGCGGCGGCATCGCCGGCGGAGGAGGTTTGCGGACTGCTCTTCGGTACGCCGGGTGCCATCGCGACGGCAGAGCCTTGCGAGAACGTCGCGGACCATCCCGCCCACAGCTTCGAAATCGATCCTGCAGCGCTGCTGGCCGCGCATCGTCGCGCGCGCCACGGCGGCCCAGCGGTCATCGGTCATTACCACTCGCATCCCACGGGCAACCCCGTGCCGTCGCCGCGCGACGCCGCGCAGGCGATGGGCGACGGAGCGATCTGGCTGATCATCGGCGGCAGGCAAGCCCGCGCTTGGCGCTCTCATGCCCCCGGCGCATTTGCCGAGGTTGCCATTGTGCTGATTTGACGTGATCCGCGGAGCATAAAGCGCGAAGCGCCAACGATGCGCCTTGCCGCTTGCCAGCCAATCGTGGCGAGGTCAGAACGGCACATGTTTTCGAGAGGATATTCATGACTGTCAGCCCGGTCGATTTTGCCAGCCTGTTGTGTTCGCGTTTGTGTCACGACCTGCTGTCGCCGGTCGGCGCGCTCAACAACGGGCTCGAACTGCTGGCAGACGAAACCGATCCGGCAATGCGTGCGCGGTGCATGGAGCTGTTGGCGGACAGCGCACGCGCATCGGCGAGCAAGCTCAAATTCTTTCGCTTGGCCTTCGGCGCTGCGGGAGGATTTGGCGAGGAGGTCGCAACCCGCGAGGCCAAGTCCGCGATTGAAGGGCTGATCGCCGAGAACAAGCGGATCGAGCTCGCCTGGCTCGTGGACGAGGAAACGATGCCCAAGGCGGCGATCAAGGTCCTGCTCAACCTGGTGCTGATCGGCGGCGAATCGCTGGTGCGTGGCGGCCGGATGGAGATTGGCGGCGAGGACAATGCCGGCCATCTCGAGGTGGTCGTGAAGGTCGAGGGGCCGCGGCTCGTCCTGGACCCCGAGATTCGTCGGACGCTGGTCGACGGTCCTGGCGACACGGCGGTAACGCCGCGCGCGGCCGCCGCCTTTATGGTGCACACGCTCGTCGCCGAGAACGGGGGCAGCATGCAGATCTTCGAACCGTCCGACGGCGTCATGATCTTCGGTGCCGTGTTCAACGCGCGATAACACGGCTGTATACGGTGGTGCGGCGGGGGAGGAGCGATCCTAACGCGGCCTTAACCCCTGTTCGTCATGACGGGCCCGACGCACGCGTTCCGGGGCCCGCATGGACGATCTTCTACAGGAATTCATAGCCGAGACGCGCGAGACGCTGGAGGCACTGTCGGGCGAGATTGTCGCCTGGGAGGCGGCGCCGACGGATCGCGCGCGGCTCGACGCAATCTTCCGCTTCGTTCACACGGTGAAGGGCAGCTGTGGGTTTCTGGACATCCCCCGGCTGGCCCGGCTCAGCCACGCCGCTGAAGACGTGCTTGCGGCGGTTCGGGACAACAAGCGCGTGCCCGACACCGCGCTGGTGAATGCCGTGCTCGCGATCGTCGACCGGATCGGCGAGATCGTCGAGGCGATCGATGCCGGCGCAGCGCTGGACGATGCAAGCGAGGAGTTGCTGATCACGGCGCTGGCGGAGGACGCCGCGCCGGCGGCCGTGCCCGTACATGTCGCAACCGTGCGGGCCAGCAGCCGCAGTGTCCGTCTGAACGTCGATCTGCTCGACCGGATGATGAGCGGCATGTCCGACATGGTGCTTGCGCGCAACGAACTGGCGCGGCGATTGCGAGATAACGTCAGCGATCCGCATGTCGAAGCTGCGCTCGAACGGCTTTCGCTGACCGTCGCCGATATGCGAGACACGGTGACGCGGACCCGGATGCAGAAGATCGATGCGCTGTTCTCGGCGCTGCCGCGCATGGTCCGCGATACCAGCGCGGACCTGGGCAAGGCGGTCAACCTGGTGATCGAGGGTTCTGACGTCGAGCTTGACCGTGAGCTGATCGAGCTGATTCGCGATCCGCTGGCACATATCATCCGCAACGCCGTCGACCACGGGATCGAGTCGCCGGCCGACCGTCTGGCCGCGGGCAAGCCCGCGACGGGGCGACTTGTCGTGTCCGCACGCCAGTCGGGCAACCAGATCCTCATCGAGATCAGCGACGACGGACGTGGCATCGACGTCGCGCGGATCGTCAACAAGGCCAAGGACCAGGCCGTGCGTACGGAAGCGCAGATCGGCGCGATGGATGAGGACGCAAAGCTCGATCTCGTATTCGAAGCGGGACTGTCGAGCCGCGACACGGTCACGACAGTCTCGGGACGCGGCGTCGGCATGGATGTCGTGCGCGCCAATATCGAGCATATCGGCGGACGCATCGCACTGTGCAACATGCCCGGCCGGGGTCTGCGGATCGTCATTCACGTGCCGCTGACGCTGTCGATCCTGTCGACGATCATCGTCAGCGTCGGGACGCAGCGTTTCGCGCTGGCGCGGCAGTCGATCGAGGAGATCGTCAGGGTCCGTGGAACGCAGGTGCGGATCGACACGATCGGAGATGCATCTGCCGTCGCGGTCCGGGGACGGCGGATGCCGCTGGTCTCGCTGGCCGCGCTGTTCGGGCTGGGCGACCATGACCCGGGCACGCTCGTGATCGTGTCGACCCGCGAAGGCGATTATGCGCTCGGCGTCGACGATGTGCTCGACGCGGAGGAACTGGTCGTCAAACCCGCCTCGCCGCACGTGATGGCGACCGGCGTCTACGCCGGCCAGACGCTGCCCGACAGCGGCCTGCCGATGCTGCTGCTCGACGGAGCGGGGATCGCGCATGTCGCGGGGCTGCGGTTTTCCGCCCTCGCGGTCGCGCACGACGAGGTGGCGGCGGACAGCGTTGCCGGCGTACAGGCGCTGCTGTTCGACGATCTGGACGGCAAGCGCCGCGTGATCGCGCTGGCGGTGATCGACCGGGTCGAACCGGTGGCGACGTCGGCGATCAGCTTTACGGCGGGCGCGCTGCGTCTCGCCATCGGCGGGGCGATCGTGCCGTTGCATTCGGTCGGCACGATCGGCGACCGGGAAGAGGTCGCCGTCCTCCGTCTGACCGATGGCGATAGCGAGATGGCCTATGCGATCGCGGAGGCGATCGAGATCGTCGAATTGCCGCCCGAAATGGCGCCGGCTAATGGCGGCGGGCCGATCGCGGGCGTCGTGATCATCGGCGGTGAGCAGGTCGAGCTGATCGATCCGCACGCGTTGTTCGCGGGCGAGCCGGTCCGGCGCGCCTCGCGCCCGGTCTGCCTGTTGCAGAGCGACAGCAGCGGGTGGATGGAGACGTTCCTCAAACCCGCGCTCGAGGCGTCGGGCTATCGGTGTGTGACACGCCTCGCCGCGGGCGAGACGCCTGCGGTCGCGCTAGCGATGGAGGATGGACCGGTCGAGGCGGTCGCCGCTCCGATCGTCACGCTGCGCCGTAATCGGGAGGGTACAGGTGCGCAGGACCACAGCATCTATCGCTATGACCGTCCGGCCCTGATCGAGGAACTCGCGCGGCGGGTTGCGGCGCAGGCCGGCGCGCTACAAGGGGATTCAGCACCGTATATTCGCGCCGTGACGAGTGGGGGAGCGCGCTGATGGAATTGTTTCTGATCGCGCATATCGCCGGGCGCGGCGTCGCGATTCCGGCAGAACAGGTCGGTTCGGTCGTCGATATCGGTGATGTCGTCGCTGTGCCGCAGGCGGAGGCGGCGATCCGCGGGCTGACCGCGCTTCGCAGCCGGGTCGTGACGGTGATCGATACCGGCACTGCACTGGGGCTCGCGCCGACGCCCGAAACCGCCAGGCGGGCAGTCATCACGCAGGTCGACGGGCATGACTATGCGATCCTGGTCGACTCGCTCGAGGATGTCGCGCCGTTCGAGCGGTTGCCGCTGTCGTCGGGGCTGGCGCTCAACCACGGCTGGGCGGCGGCGGCGTCGGGGCTGGTCGATCGCGATGGCGAGCCGATGCTGGTGCTGGACCTAGCCGCGGTGGTTCCGTCGTCCTTGCCCGCGCTCGTCGCCTGAACAGCGGCCAACTCGCGCGCGCTTAACCCGGTGCTTACGCTTTGCCAGCTAAGGCGGGCGCCATGATCACCCCGGAAGGCTTTCCATGAAGACCTGTCTTGTCGTTGATGATTCGAAGGTGATCCGCAAGGTCGCGCGTCACATCCTCGAAACGCTTGATTTTACCGTTCGCGAGGCATGTGACGGTCAGGAGGCGCTCCAGTGCTGTCTGGAGTCGGTTCCGGACGTCATCCTGCTCGACTGGAACATGCCCGTCATGAGCGGCATGGATTTCCTGCGAGCGCTGCGCGACAGCGATATCACGCAGCGTCCCAAGGTCGTCTTCTGCACGACCGAGAACGGCATGGCCTATATCCGCGCGGCGATCGAGGCTGGCGCCGACGAATATGTCATGAAGCCGTTCGATCGCGAAACCCTCGCATCGAAGTTGCAAATCGTCGGCATGGCCTGAGCGGGTCTTACGACGCCGTGGCCGCCTCGCTGCCCCTTCCGCCGCTGCCGCGGTCGCCATTGTCCGCCGTCGCGCGTGTCCTGATCGTCGATGATTCGGTGGTCGCCCGCGCGGTGATGGCGCGGCTGATCGACGCGAGCGCGCAGTTCACCGTCGTCGGCGCGGTCGCCAATGCGGGAGCCGCACTTGAGTTCCTGCGCTCCGCCGAGGTCGATTTCGTCCTGCTCGATATCGAAATGCCGGGGGTCGATGGGCTGACCGCGCTGCCGGACCTCATCGCCGCGGGGCAGGGTGCCAAGATCCTGATCGTGTCCTCCTCCGCCGATGAGGGCGGTGCGGCCGCGGTCCAGGCGCTCGCGCTTGGGGCGGCGGAAACGCTGGTGAAGCCGGGCGCCAGCGGCATGTCTGGCCGCTTTGCAACCGCACTGGTCGAAAAGCTCGAACGCCTGTGCGAAGCCCCGACCTCGATCGTGCCTACCCGCGCGTCGGGACTGCGAAGCGCGCGCAACGTCACGGCCGCGGTTGAGCCGCTGTGCGGCCGGGGTGCTGCGGATCAGGGCCGTTCCTTCGCGGCCGGCGACGCCTATGACATCGTCGCGATCGGTGCATCGACCGGCGGGATCCACGCGCTGAGCCAGTTGCTGCGTGAGTTGCCCGCCACGTTCCAGCTGCCGATCCTGATCACGCAACATTTGCCCGCGTCGTTCATGCCGTATTTCGCGGCACAACTCACGGTCCTGTCCGGCCGGCCGTGCGACGTCGCGACCGACCGCCTGCGGATCCGCCCCGGCCGCCTGTTCATCGCCCCCGGCGACGCCCACATGACCTGCGTGCGGCTGAGCGACGGCGGCGCAGCGATCCGCCTCAGGCAGGGCGTCGTCGGCAGCGGCTGCCTGCCCTCGGTCGATCCGATGCTGGGATCGGTCGCCCAAGTCTTTGGCGCGCGCGCGCTGGCTATCATGCTGAGCGGCATGGGCCGCGACGGTGCGGAGGGGGCGCGACAGGTCCACGACGCCGGCGGCAGCGTGGTCGCTCAGGATCAGACGACGTCGGTCGTCTGGGGCATGCCGGGCGCAGTCGTGTCGTCGGGTGTTGCTGCGGCGATACTGCCCCCCGAGGCGATCGGGCGGCTCATCGCGTCGCATCGTCGTCCATGATGGGCGCGTCAGCGTTGCGCGGGCGGAGCATGCCGACCGCGGCTCCGTCGTCCTCACCGGCCCCGGCGGCCTCCCAGGCGACGATCGACGTGCTGACCGCGCTGCTGGAAGCGCGGACGGGGCAGCAGATCGCGGCCTATCGCTCCTGGCGCCTCGATACAGCGCTCAAGCCGCTGTTGCGTGAACGCCAGCTCGGCAGCCTTGACGAGCTGGTTACGCAGTTGCTGGCCGGAAAGGATCGGGAGATCGGCGAGCATATCGTCGATGCGCTACTAAACCAGGAAACGTCCTTCTACCGGGACGCGCAGGTCTTCGAGCACCTCGTCGCGGCGATCGCGGATGCCGAGACCGCCGGTCATCGCATCCGGATCTGGTGCGCGGGATGTTCGACCGGGCAGGAGCCGCTGTCGCTGGCCATGTTGTTCGCCGAGCGGCACGAGACGACCGGTGCGCCGGTTCCGGACATCATCGCGACCGACGTTTCGAGTGCCGCAATCGCCCGCGCACGGTCGGGGCGTTTCACGCAGTTCGAAATTCAGCGTGGGTTGCCGATCCGTCGGATGATGCGGTGGTTCGACGGTGTCGGCGCGGACTGGGTCGCCAAGCCAGAGCTGGTAAAGCTTGTCACGTTCCGGCGCGTGAATCTCGTGTCCGATGCGGCGCCCGCAGGACGTTTCGACCTGGTCCTGTGCCGCAATGTCCTGTTGTACCTGACGGTGGAGACGAAATTGCGGGTGTTCTCGACGATCGCACGGGCGCTGCGGCCCGGCGGCCTGTTCGTCATGGGCGCGGGGGAGACGGTGAGCGGGCAGACCCCTTTGTTCGAGCCCAGCCAGCGCTATCGCGGCTTCTACGAAACGCCGTCGTCAACCACTGGTGATCCACGGTTTCCCGCGCCCGGGTCCTGATCCCGCGATAGAGTGCTGCGGCAGTTTACATCGCGGCACGATCCCGGCAAGCGTTGGGGGATGACGATCCAAGCCGCACCTCCCGCGACGCATCGGTTTGGCCTGCGGGACTTTGCGATCGTCGTCGTGATGAACGTTCTGTGGGGGCTCAACATCATTGCCGTGAAGATGGCGGTGACGGAAATCGCGCCGATGACGGCCGGGTTCCTGCGCCAGGTCATCGTGTTTGCGGTCTGCGCGAGCTGGTTCCGGCTGGTGCCGGGACGGACCGCGACGCTGGCGCTGCTCGGACTGTTGTCGGGCGGCATCTTCTATCTCGTGATTAATCTGTCGCTGTCGGTCGCGACGAATATCGGCGCTTTGGCGATCGCCGGCCAACTTGGCGTCCCGTTCGCGCTGCTGCTCGCGATCGTCGTCTTTCGCGAACGGATCCACTGGCCCCGGATGCTGGGGATCGGCCTGTCGATCCTGGGAGTGGTACTGCTGGTCTTCGATCCGTCGGCGGCGCGCGAGGGCGCGGGTCTTGCGCTGACGGCGTTGGCAAGCCTGATCTGGGCGATTACGTCGCTGATCCAGCGGCGGCTCGTCGGCGTGCCGGTCCTGACGATCTATGCCTGGGTCGGGCTGATGGGTAGCCTCGTAATGGCGGTCGTCGCGATGATCACCGAGCCCGTAGCGATGCGCGCGATCCCCGACCTGCCACTTCGCACGGTCGGCTGGGTGGCGTTTTCCGCGATCGGATCGACGGTGATCGGCCAGGGCTCGATGTCGTGGCTGTTGCAGCGTCATTCAGTCAGCGTGGTCACGCCGATGACGCTCGCCGCACCAATTATCTCTGTGTTCGCCGCGGCCTATTACTTCGGCAACCCGTTGACGCTATTGATGCTTGCAGGCGGAGGCGTTGCGATGCTCGGCGTCGCGATCGTCACGATCCGGACCGCACGTGCGGACCGGCTGGAGGGGAAGCTGGCTTGACGATCATCGAGACGCCGTCACCGAATTTCGACGACCGAACGCTGCCTGTCAGCATGATCGTATTGCACTATACTGGCATGCAGGATGGCCCGTCCGCGATCGCCCGCCTGCGCGATCCGGACGCGAAGGTGTCGGCGCATTATCTGATCGAGGAGGACGGGACCGTCCTGCAGATGGTCGCCGAGGACAAACGCGCCTGGCATGCCGGACGATCGCACTGGCGCGGGATCGAGGACGTCAATTCGGCAAGCGTCGGGATCGAGATCGTCAATCCGGGGCATGAGTTCGGCTATCGCCCGTTCCCGCCCGAACAGATCGCCGCGCTGCTGCCGTTGGTGGCGCAGATCAAGGACCGCCACGAGATCACGCGGGGTAACATTGTCGGTCATTCCGACATCGCGCCGACGCGCAAGCGCGATCCCGGCGAGTTGTTCCCGTGGCACGAACTGGCGCGACGCCGGCTCGCTCTGCCGCGGCCGACCAAGAATCTGATGGATCCCGGCTGGACGGAGGGCGGGTTCTGCCTTGCGCTCGAACGGTTCGGCTATGACGTGGAGAACCGGATGGCGGCGATCATGGCGTTCCAGCGCCGGTTCCGCCCCGAGCTGGTGGACGGCGAGATCGATGCGGAATGCCGGTGCATCCTGCTCGCTTTGCTGCTTCCCAAACCGATGGGTGACGACTAGGGATCGGCGCGCCAGAGGGTCGGGCGGCCGCGGGGGTGTTGTAATGGCATCCGCGAGGAAAGTCCGGGCTCCGCGGAACGACGGTGCCGGGTAACGCCCGGCGGGGGTGACCCCAGGGACAGTGCCACAGAGAGCAGACGGCCAACCCTCGGCGCAAGCCGGGGCGGTCAGAGTGAAAGGGTGCGGTAAGAGCGCACCGCGCGCCTGGCAACAGGGGCGGCACGGCAAACCCCACCGGGAGCAAGATCGAATAGGGGTGGCACATGGGCTTCGTTCCGGCTCGTCACCCGGGTTGATTGCTTGAGGCGGCGGGCAACCGTCGTCCTAGAGGAATGGTCGCCCAACTTTCGACCGAAGGGTCGGAAATGGACAGAACCCGGCTTACAGACCCTCTGGCATCCTCGCCTGATCGCATGCAGACTGCCCGAAAGACGTGGGGGATGTGATGCGTATCGACCGGGCAGGACTGATGGGTGCAGGCATCGTGATGGCGGCGATCGCTGCGCAGGTCGCGGCACAGGGGCCCGCAACCACGGTGCAGCAGGATTTCGAAGCGGCCGCGGCGCTGGATGCGAAGGGCGACAGTACCGCTGCGCTTGCGGCCTGGACGACGCTTGAAGCACGAACTAAGCCGGGATCGCGGAGCCGGGGCATTGCGCTGATCCGCAAGAGTGCGGCACTGTTCAAGCTCGATCGCTCAGACGATGCGGTGACCGCGGCACGCGACGGCCTTGCCCTGTTGCCTGCAAGCGACGCGACGCTCGCCGAGGATCGGTGGCGGGCCTATTTTGATCTGGGCCTCATTGCGCAGAATGCGCTCGATTATGCGGGGGCGAGCGTTTCGTTTGCGAGCGCCGCCGCTGCGGCGGACGGAGCGTCGCTGAAGGTCGCGGCGCTGTTGTCCCTAGCTGACACGACGACGTTTACTGATCCCGCCGCCGCGGATGCAGCCCTTGCGAAGGTCGATGCGCTCGTCCGGACGGCGCCTGCCGATGCGGATGTAAAGGCTCTGATCGCGCGGCGGCGCGCGATCCTGGCGCTGAACCGGGGGCAGTATGAACAGGCGCGGACGCAAGCGGTTGAGGCGGTCAAATTTTATGGCGGGATGACGTCGCAGACCGATTCGCGCGACGTTTCCGCGCGGTCAGATGCGGCGATCGCGTCACTGTTGGCGGGCAAGAGCGAAGAGGCCCGCCGGTACATGGCGATGACCGGCGCGGGCCGGTTGAGCAAGGGGGAGTTTGATCCGGCGGTACAGATGGAGGTACCCGCCTGCGGTGGCGAGGCCGATCTGAGGCCTGCGGACATGGCGGTCGTCGAATTCACGATCGACAATGACGGCGTGGTACGCGGCGTCTCGCCCATCTATGCCGCAGGCGGTGGCGCGGTGGCGCTCGAATTTGCGCGTGCCGTCCGCGACTGGTCATGGACGCCCGAGCAGACCAAGTCCTTTCCCGCGTTCTTCCGCTACAATATCCGCGTCGAGATGCGCTGCTCGACCGCGTTCGAGCGGCCGTCGATCACCAAGTTTCTCGACGCGGACATGGCGGCCTGGCTCGAGTCCAAGGGGTTTTCGATACCGGTACGCGAACGTGGCGCGGATGCCGCCGCCATCGTCGGGCAACGTGCCGCACTCGCGGCGGCGGAGGGCAAGTCGGGGCCGACATCGCTCGCCACGCTGCCACCCTTGTACCAGCTCGTCGGCAATGCGGTCGTGGGTCGTGAGGAGGCGCATGAGCTGGCGCAGCGGGCGTTCGCTATTGCTCAGGCAAACGGCGCCCCGCCGATCGCGCTGCTCCCGCTCGACATCCGTGTGCGTGAGACTGAAAGTGCTGATAGCTGGAAGCAGGGTGCCTATGCCCGCGCTATCACGCCGCTGCTGTCGAAGCCCGGTTATGCGCAGGATCCGCAAGCGCGATCGGCGCTGCAACTGCTCATAGCGGACTCGACCAGAAGCCGAAGCCGGCGTGTGGCGCCGTTACAGGCGGTCGCGGACGACAAGGGTTTGGCAGCGAACGACCCGATGCGTGTCGGTGCGCTGATCCGGCTGGCGTCGCTACAGCAGCAGGCGGGGGATCCGGTGGCGGCACGTGCCACGTTCGACCGGTCGGGGCTGGCGGCCAGCCAGTGCGCGATCCTCGATGCCCCGCCCCGATTCCTTTCGGCCGGCGGCACGTTCCCGGATGAGGCCCGCATCTGGGGATTTGAAGGCTGGACCCGGACACAGTTCGATGTGGGGCCGGACGGCAAGGTGCTGAACGAGCGCGCCGTGCTCAGCTATCCGCCGTTCGTTTTCACCAAGGCCGGCACACAGACCGTCGCGGGCGCCCGATATACGAAGACGTTTCGCCCCGATGGCGGTGTCGGCTGCGGCGGGCTTTCCCAGAATGTCCGGTTCAAGATGCCGGGATGATTCTGCCCTCCCCGTAGGGGGAGGGACTGACGTCACACCAGCACCTTCTCCGGCCGGCCGATCTCGTCGAGAACCGTATCGGCGGCGATCTCCATCAGCGGTTTGATGTGGCCGTCGCGCATGTCGTACACCCAGCCGTGGAGCGCCAGTTCTTGGCCCTTGGCGAATGCATCCTGCACCGTCTTGGTACGCGCGAGGCGAACGAGCTGGTCGCGGACGTTAACCTCGACGAAGCGATTGACCTTGGCCTCTTCGGTAGGCTGCGCATCGATCTCGTCGCGGTGATCGCGCAGCACTTCGCGCGCAGTGTCGAGCCACTCGTCGACGGGACCGTCCAGGCCACCTTGCAGCGTCCCCATGATGCCGCCGCAACCGTGATGGCCGCAGACGATGACATGCTTCACCTTCAGCACATCGACCGCATATTGCAGCACCGACATCAGGTTCAGGTCGTGATCGTTGACGAGGTTGGCGATGTTGCGGTGGATGAACATCCCGCCCGGCTGAGTCATCGTCATCTGTTCGGGGCTGACGCGGCTATCCGAGCAGCCGATCCACAGGAATTCCGGCTTCTGACCGACCGTCTGGCGGCTGAAGAAGTCGGGATTTTCGTCGGTATGCTCTGCAACCCAGGCCTTGTTGGCGAGCAGCAATTGTTTGTAGCGTCTCATGTGTACAGAACCTCGCTCGATGGCGCGTTGATCAACGCGGCACGCTTGCCGGCGATATCGCCGCGCAGGCTGACGGTGATGCCGCGATATTCCGCGCCTTTGATGAACGCGTTGATGATGTCGATATTGTCGAGGTCGACATAACTGGTCGACGACAGGTCGATCAGCACCTGCGTATTGTCGGGCACGCGGTTCAGCGACTTCTGCAATTCATATTTGTGGATGAAATACAGGTTGCGGCGCGCGCGGACGAGGCAGTCGTCGCCATCGCAGGCAAAGGTGATCGCGGTACGGAAGTTGCGTGCAATGACGAACACGAAGCCGACTACGATGCCAATCACGATGCCCTCGAGCAAATCGGTGAACAGGATCGCGCCGACTGTGACGACGAAGGGGATGAACTGCGTCCAGCCCTGCTTGTAGCGTTCCAGAAACAGCTTCGGCTTGGTCAGCTTGTAACCGGTCGCGATCAGCACCGCGGCAAGCGCGGAGAGCGGGATCAGGTTCAGCAGCGACGGGATCAGTGCAACGCTGATCAGCAGCCAGAAGCCGTGGAGCATGGTCGAAAGCTTGCTCTCCGCCTTGGCGTCGACATTGGCCGACGATCGGACGATCACCGACGTGACGGGAAGCCCGCCGATCATGCCCGACAGGATGTTACCCCCGCCCTGCGCGAGCAACTCCCAGTTCTTGTCGGTGGAGCGACGGCGCGGATCGATCTCGTCGACCGCTTTCACGCTGAGCAGCGACTCCAAGCTCGCGACGATTGCGAGCGTGACCGCAGTTGTCCAGACGATGCCCATGCTGATGCCGGAAAAGTCCGGGAGCGTGAACAGCGTGGGAAATTCGGAAAGCTTCTGCGTGACGGGTACCTGGACGAGATGTGTCGCCTGGAGCTGCCAATCAGGCTTGACCGCGCCCAGCAGCGCGTTGCCGAGCACGCCGATCAGGACGACGACGAGCGGGCCGGGGACAAACCGGAGCGGGCCATTCTTCGGTTTCGCGCCGTCCCACCAGAACAGGAATGCCAGGCTGATCCCGGCAATCAGGATCGCACCGGGGGTCACGCTCGCGCTCAGGCTGTCGATGATTCGCGAGAAGGTGTTGACGCCGTTGGCGGTGGAGAATTCGAAGATCCCCTCGGCCTCACGGTCGAAGCCGACCGCGTGCGGAATCTGCTTGAGGATAAGGATCAGGCCGATCGCGGCCAGCATCCCGGTGATCACCGAGGAGGGGACAAATTCGCTGAGGATACCCGCGCGCGTCAGCGAAAACCCGATCTGAAGCACGCCCGCCAGCACGACGGCCATCAGGAACATCTGGTAGCTCGGCATGCTTTCGATCGCCGCAAGGACGATTACCGTCAGGCCCGCAGCCGGTCCGCTGACCGACAGCGGCGATTTCGAGAATAGCCCAACAGCGATGCCGCCGACGATTCCGGCGATGACGCCTGCGAACAGCGGCGCACCTGACGCAAGCGCAACACCCAGACACAGGGGCAGGGCGACAAGGGCGACCACGATCGACGCGGGCAGATCGGCCCGCCACGTGCTTAGCTTCGGAATGAGAGTTTGCACCAGGGCTCCTGTCGCCGCGACGTCGGCCGGGATGCGCCCGGAGCAGACGCTTTACCCTATGCCAGATGACAATTTATTCATGTTCATTAGGCGATGAACGCCTCCTGACTCAAGGCGCAATGTCGGTCCCGGCCGCAGGTGCGGCCGCGTGGCTTGATCGTTTGGCGGTGCGGTACGCGGTTGCGTTGTCGGTGGGGACGCCTATCTCGAACGGCTATGGCGCGAAGCACGACACGAACACCCGATTGGGGATTTCCGCGGTGGCGCGGCTATGGCTCTAGCAGCGAGGCGGTGACGGTTCGATTGTGCGACCGGCACGGCTGCAACGAACCCGGCAATTGCCCGGCGCCGAAATCGCCCAACAGCCCGGACCGCTGGTATTTCTGCATGACGCATGCGGGCGAGTATAATCGCGGCTGGAATTACTTCGAAGGTCTAAGCGCCGAGGAAGCCGCCGAGCGCGAGGCGGCGGAGTCGCGCACTGCGGACGGCTATGCGGATCCGAAGCATTATGCCTGGGCGGGATCGGGCGACGGCAGTCGGTCGCGCGACGAGATGCGTGCGCTCGAGGTATTGCAGCTCGAACCCGATGCGACGTTCGAGGATGTCCGTGCCGCGTGGCGGCGGATGGCCAAGGCCAATCACCCCGATGTGCGTCCGGGCGACAAGGACGCAGCAACGCGGTTCCAGGGTGTCCAGGCCGCTTACGAGGTCTTGCGCGCAGCAGAGGATGCACGGACGTGGAAGCCGGCGTGATCCGCGTGCTGGCGAGCCGCTGGCAGGGCAGCGTGCTGGTCTGCGGCAAATGTTCGAAGAAGCTCGCGGGCGGGTTCGGCGACAAGCGCCGCACGCCGCTCGCCAAGCTGTTGCGCGCCGAGCTCGGGTTTAAGAAAGGCCGCAAGGCTGACCGCGGCGTGGTCGAAGTCAAATGTCTTGGGGTATGCCCCAAGAATGCGGTCGTGATGATTGATGCGGCCAGGTCCGACCGATGGATGCTGGTCCCCGCCGGCGCCGACGTTGGCGAGATCGTAACGACGCTGCGCGGGGGTGATGCCGTTCCGCCGTCCCCTCCCCGGGTGGAAGACGGCCTCAAGGCCGCCTAGCTGGCGTAGCGTTCGGCGGTCTCGCGGATCAACGCGATCATGTTCGGGATTCCCTGCGTCCGGTTCGAACTGAGTTGCTTGCCGAGATCGAACGGCGCCAGTTCCGCACCGATGTCGGTCGCGACGATCGCCGCCGGCGGTTGGTCCTGCACCGCTTGCAGGACGAGCGCGATGATACCCTTGGTGATCGCGGCGTTCGAATCCGCGAGGAAATGAAGCCGGCCGTCGTCGGTCTTCATCGGATAGACCCATACTGATGCCGAGCAGCCGCGAACCAGTGTCGAATCCGTCTTCAGCACATCGGGCATGGGTTCGAGATCGCGTCCGAGGTCGATCAGCAGGCGGTAGCGGTCGTCGGGTTCGAGGAAGTCATATTCCTCATGGATATCGGCTAGCTTGGGCATGGCGTCGCGGTACTCCCGCGTCATCTCGCCCGCAACCGCTGCGCGTGTCGCGGGACACGATTGCCGCGCTACAGGTCAACCCCGGCGGCGATCGCCTCCAGCTTCTTGATGCGTTCCTTCAGGTCTGCGATCTCGATGCGCGCACCGGTCGACACCGCCACGGGCAGGCCGGTGTCGTGCGCCTGGTCGAGCTCCAGGCGCCTGAGCGACAGCCAGCCGCGCCAGCCGGCGAGTCCCGCGGTGACGATCATCGCGAGCGCCACCAGGCCGGTCAGCGCGAGCGTGATATAGACGTTCGGTTCGGTCATGTCCGCCTCCTCCTAGCGGTCGCGGAGCCGCTCGATCTCTCGGTCGAGATCGACGCTCTTGTGGTTGTCGGTGATGACGCGTTCGAGCACCTGGATGCGCTCCTTCATCTGGCGCACCTCGTCGCGCAGTCGCAGCGTGTCGGCGGTATCCGCCGGGGCGGAAAGCGATCCTTGCGCCTGGTATCGCGCCCGGAGCACGCGGGAGACCGCCACGATCAAAACGATACAGACGACCATCGTGAAGGGATTCATCGGTCAGCTCCTGAATACGGGTCTAGTTTAGGGGGCGCTCGTCGCGGAGCAGGTCGATCTCGTCCGCCAGGCCGATCCCGCGGTCAGTGACGATCCGTTCCAGCACCCTCACGCGCTGTTCGAGACGTTCATTCTGTGCCGCATATTGCGCCGACTTTTCGGCGACGAGCTGGGCATCGATTTCCATCCGGCGCTGCCGATAGGCGAACCAGGGCTTGACGAAGACGCCGCCGAAGATCGCGAGCAGGCCGCAGGATATGCCGAGAATGGGAATGAGCAGGGGGCTGATCATGGCGGCGTCCTCTATCTTGGCTGGAGGCGGAGAGCCTCGATCTCGCGGGCGGTCCGCTCCGCGGGATCGGTGGCGATGCGCTCAAGAACAGCGATTCGCTCTTCGAGACGGGAGACCTGGCCGGTCAGGCGCTCGTTTTCGCCGGAAAGCAGTTCCAACTTGCGGGCGTCGTTCGGGTCGACCCGGTGCGTCTTCCCGCTCCATTCGTCCTCCAGGGCATAGCCGTGCTTTGCGCGGATCCAGTTGTTGATCACCCATCCCATCGTCGTGATCGCGATGATCGCGACGACGAAACCCGGTCCACCCCAATTCATCGTCATTCTCCCCGTCTACGCCGCGTCTCAGCGCAGGCTGTCGATCTCTGCCGCGAGGCTGCTGCTGCTCCGGCTGGTATAGTGCGTCTCGATGTCGGCGAGACGACGGTCGATGTCGCGGAACTTGCTGCGGACCTCTGCGGTCGAGCGCTTCGGGTTCGAGCGGACGCCCTGCCAGAACTTCGCGTCGTCGGGCGTTTCGTACAGTCCGAACGGCTTTGGCTGTCCCATCCACGCGACCAGCCAATAGGCGATCAGCGTCCAGGGAAAGCCCCCGGCCAGCGTCAGCAGGACGACCGAGACGCGGACGATGAGTACATCGATCCCGGTATAGTCGGCGATCCCCGCGCAGACGCCCTTCCATTTGGCGTTCTGCTTGTCGAGGTAGAACTGGGTGCGGCTGGCGGACATTTCAGTTCCTCCGATCCATGTTGCGTTCAAAGCGGGAGTCGATCGGGCGGTCAGCCTGGCGATCGGACAGATAGGACGACTGGCTGGTGCCGAGCCCCGGCTTCCAGTCGGGATTATCGGCGGCGATGATCCGCTCGACCGTCAGCACCCGGTCCTCGAGCCGGCGGGCGAGGAGCTGCATCTCGTCGAGCAGTCGTTCGTCCTCATCGGTGATCTTGGGTGCGGTCTTCCACTTGGTGACATAATGCAGGATCAGCCAGGGCAGCCCGACGAGCGCGCCGAGAATGGCGACGAGTCCTTCGAAATCCATTTCAGTCGTCCTTCTTCAGGCGGGCCTTGAGCGCGGCGAGCTGGGCATCGACCTTGTCGTTGCTGCGCAGCTCGGCAATCTCCTCCTCAAGCGTCTTGACGACACCGAGCCCCATCGCGTCGGCGCGACCCTCGGCCTCGTCGACGCGGCGGTCGAGAATGTCGAAGCGGCTGAAAGCCTCGTGAGTCTTCGGACCGTTATACATTTCACGAAGCCGGGTGCGGTTGTTCGCGCTTTCCAGCCGCGTCTGCACCGCATTCTGCTTGGTCCGCGCCTCGCGCAGCTTGGTCTGCAGCTTGGCGATGTCCGCCTCGGAGGCGCTGAGCGCGTCGTCGAGGACGCCGACTTCCGCCTTGAGCTGCTCGGCCATGTCGGACGCCTTCTGGCGTTCGACCAGTGCAGCCTTGGCAAGATCCTCCCGGTCCTTGCTCAGCGCGAGCTCGGCCTTCTCGGTCCAGTTTTCCTGGAGCTGTTCCAGCTTGGCGATATGGCGGCGCATCTCCTTCTGGTCCGCGATGGTACGCGCGGCGGAGGCGCGAACCTCGACCAGCGTTTCTTCCATTTCCAGGATGATCATCCGGATCATCTTGGCCGGATCCTCCGCCTTCTCGATGAGGTCGGCGAAGTTGGCGGCGACGATGTCGCGGGTGCGGGAAAAAATGCCCATGTAAATTCTACTCCAGGGGTCTTCGTGCGGCGGACAAACCTTATGCCACGATTGCGGTGTGTCGCGTAGCGGGCGCCTGATGCGCGGGCGCCACCGCCGCGAGAATGAAGGTGGCGCTGACGACGAAGGTGCAGGCGAGCGTGGCGACGGTGCGGACGATGTCGGTCTTGATCATGATGTGTCCCCTTTGAGGCGATGGTTGGTTCCGCCTTTGGGCGGGTTGTCCAAAGCTTTGCATCAGTCGTGCCAGTTTTAGAAAAGCCCGGAAATCATGCGGTTGTGCCAGCAGGGCGTCGAGCGCGCAGATTGTTCCTTGCTATGCGTTGGGAATTTCCGCCACACTTTGGCAATGGAGAGAATAACGCAGGTCATCGGCCAGTCCGGCGCGTTCATGGGAGCGCTTGAACGTGCGTCGCGCGCGGCGGCGCTCGACCGACCGGTGCTCGTGATTGGGGAACGCGGTACGGGCAAGGAACTGGTCGCCGAGCGACTCCACCGGCTGAGCCCGCGCTGGGACCAGCCACTCGTGATCATGAACTGCGCCGCGCTGCCCGAGACGCTGATCGAGGCCGAATTGTTCGGACATGAGGCCGGCGCGTTCACCGGTGCGACCAAGGCACGGGTCGGGCGGTTCGAGGAGGCACATGGCGGCACCCTGTTCCTTGACGAGCTGGGCACGCTGTCGATGGCGGCGCAGGACCGATTGCTGCGCGCCGTCGAATATGGCGAGATCACCCGGATCGGCTCATCGCGGCCGCTGCGCGTCGACGTCCGGATCGTGGCTGCGACGAACGAGCATCTGCCCGACAAGGTGATGCGGCATGAATTTCGCGCCGATCTTCTCGATCGGTTGTCATTCGAGGTCGTCACGCTGCCGCCGCTGCGCGCGCGCGTCGGTGACGTGATGGTGCTGGCGGATCACTTCGGTCGCCGGATGGCGTCCGAGCTCGGGCGCGAGCGGTGGGAGGGGTTCGGACCCTCGGCACGCGCTGCGCTGGCGGACTATGACTGGCCGGGCAATGTCCGCGAACTGCGCAACGTCGTCGAACGCGCGGTCTATCGCTGGGAGCATGAGGGGCCGATCGATGCAATCGAGATCGATCCGTTCCAGTCGCCGCACAGGCCGGGCGCTGCGGACCGCAAGCCCGTCCTGCCACAAGCCGCAGCATCGCCGTCTGCCGGCGCGACTGGTAACGCTGCAGAGGATAACGCCGACGATCCAGTCGTCGCATGCGAGGACGGGCCGTCGGATTTCAAGTCGCGCGTGTCCCGGTTCGAGCGCGACCTGCTGTCGCGTGCGCTGGCCGAGCATCGCTTCAACCAGCGCGCTACCGCCGAGGCGCTCGGGCTCAGCTATGATCAGCTGCGGCATGCCCTGAAGCGGCACGAGCTGTTGCACGCCGGCGGCTGATCGACGTCCGGTCCGCTTGTGTAACGACCGTCCGGGGACCATTTGGGGGCCGCGGGCGTTTGACGTCCGACCCCATTCACCCATTGTCTTTGAGGAGACTCCTGATGGCTTTCGAACTTCCCCCGCTGCCTTACGCCTATGACGCGCTCGAGCCCGTGATCGATCAGGAAACGATGAAGTTTCATCACGACAAGCATCACGCGGCGTACACGGCCAAGCTGAACGAGGGCGTCGAGAAGGACTCCGCGCTTGCGGGCAAGTCGATCGAGGACATTCTCGGCATGATCTCGTCGCAGCCGCCGCTCGTGCGCAACAATGGCGGCGGTTTCTGGAACCACGATTTCTTCTGGAAGACGATGGCCGCCAAGACCGGCCAGGCGCCGTCGGGCAAGCTCGCCGAGGCGATCGATCGCGATTTCGGCAGCCTCGACAAGCTCAAGGAAGAGTTCAACACTAAGGGGGCAGGGCAGTTCGGGTCGGGCTGGGCATGGCTGATCGCCGATGACAGCGGCAAGCTGAAAGTCACGAGCACGCCGAATCAGGACAACCCGTTGATGGACGATGCCAAGGAGCCCGGTACGCCGCTGCTCGGCAACGACGTCTGGGAGCACGCCTATTACCTGACGTACAAGAATGATCGTCCGGGCTATCTGAAGGCGTGGTGGGATATTGTGAACTGGGATGTGGTCGGCGAGCGCTACGCGAAGGTCGCTGGCTGAGCCGATCCCGTTACCGTCATCCCGGGTTGGCCGGGATGACGGAAAAGGATTACCCTTCGGGCGGCAGGTCGGTGACGGCCTTGTCGCCCGTTTGCAATCCATGCTTGAGCAGCATTGGAATGTTGGCAAAGGCGAAGATCAACGTCATCGGGATCGCGCCCCAGAGCTTGAAGCCGACCCAGAAATCCCACGTGGTGTTGCGCCAGACGATTTCGTTCAACACCGCCATGAACACGAAGAACACGGTCCAGTTTCGCGTGAGCTTGCGCCAGCCCTCGGCCGTCAGTCCTGGATAGGCGGTGCCCAGCAGCGCCTGAAGCAGCGGGCGCCGGGTCACCAGCCCGAAGGTCAGGATGGCGGCGAACATCGCGTAGATGATTGTGGGCTTCATCTGGATAAAGCGCTGGTCATGGAAATAGATCGTCAGGCCACCGAATACGACGATCAGCGCACCCGACATCCACAGCATCGGCGAGATATGGCCCGCCTTTACCTTCGAGACGATCATCGCGACGATCGTCGCGACGATGAACGCGGTCGTCGCGGTGACCACGCGCGCGATCGGTGCGCCGGGGGTGAGGAAGTTCACCGCGAAGAAGATCGCGAGCGGACCATAATCGATCGCCATGCGCAGGCCGGGGGACAGGGGGGGCTTGGTCACTATTGTATCCAGGGATTGCGGTAAGACCGGAGAGCGGGGCGGCGTGTTATTTTCGGACGCTTTCGACGCCCGCGATGATCCGGCTGACCTCGTTTGCGTCGAACGGGCGCAGGTCCGTCATGCCTTCGCCGATACCGATCGCGTGGATCGGCAGGCCGTATTTCTCCGCCGCTGCGACCAGCACGCCGCCGCGTGCGGTGCCGTCGAGCTTGGTCATCACGACGCCGGTCACGCCCGCCACCTCCTTGAAGACCTCGATCTGCTGGAGCGCATTCTGCCCCGTCGTTGCATCGAGGACGAGGACGATGTCGTGCGGGCTCTCGGGATTGATACGGCCGAGCACGCGACGGATCTTGGCGAGCTCGTCCATCAGTTCGCGCTTGTTCTGCAGGCGGCCCGCGGTGTCGACGATCAGCACGTCGATCCCCGTCTCGGTCGCCTTCTTTACCGCATCCCAGACGACGCCCGCTGCGTCGCCGCCTTCCGGTCCGGTGACGATCGGCACGCCGACGCGCTCGGCCCAGGTCCGCAACTGGCCGATCGCAGCGGCGCGGAACGTGTCGCCTGCCGCCAGCATGACGCCGTAATCCTGTTCCATCAGCAGATGCGCGAGCTTGGCGATGGTGGTCGTCTTGCCCGACCCGTTGACGCCAATCACCAGGATAACCTGCGGGCGTGGGAAGGCGTCGATCTCGAGCGGCTTGGCGACCTTGGCGAGGACCTTTTCGACCTCTTCCGCGACGATGACGCGGATGCCGAGCTCTTCCATGTTGCGCTCGAAACTCCCCTCGGCGAGCCGATGGCGGATGCGGCCGGCGGTTTCGGGACCGAGGTCCGATGCGATCAGCGCCTCCTCGATCTCGTCGAGCGTCGCATCGTCGAGCCGCGCGCCGCTGAGGCCCGCGAGATTGCCGACGAGCCGGTCAGAGGTACGCTTGAAGCCGCCGATGAGTTTGTCGTGCCAGCTTGGGGTGGTGCTCATAGGGATTCCCGTGTTGCGCTCAGGCGCTCGCCCAGAACGCCGGTGATCGTGATTCGAAGGATGTCGCCCGGTGCCGCCGGCGCGTCCAGCAGGACTTCTGCGAAATTTCCGACATGGCCGCGGTCGCCCGGACGTTCGACCAGCAGATCCTGGGTCGTTCCGACCAGCGTCTGCAACCATGCCGCGTGAACGGCCTGGCCCGTCTCGCGGAGGATCGCGGCGCGTCGGCGGCGGATCTCGGGCTCGACCTGCGGCATCCGGGCGGCGGGTGTGCCGGCCCGCGGTGAATAGGGGAAGATGTGCGAATGGACGATGTCGCAGTCAGCGATCAGCGCATGCGTGTTCTGGAACATCGCCTCGTCCTCGGTCGGAAACCCGGCGATCAGGTCCGCGCCGATCGCGATGTCGGGACGGGCGGTCTTGAGCCGCTGGACGAGCGCCACGCTCTCGGCGCGCGAATGACGCCGCTTCATCCGTTTCAACACCATGTCGTCGCCCGCCTGGAGCGAGAGGTGGACGTGCGGCATGATGCGGGGCTCGGTCGTCAGAAGCGCGAAGAGCCGGTCGTCGATCTCTATGCCGTCGAGCGACGACAGACGGAGCCGTTCGAGCCGCGGCACCGCATGCAGAATGCGCTCGACAAGCTGGCCGAGCGTGGGGGCGCCGGGAAGATCGGGGCCATAGCTGGTCAGGTCGACGCCGGTCAGCACGATCTCGCGGTGTCCTGCATCGACCAGCCCGGCAATCCGGTCGACGACTGCGCCTGCGGGGACCGAGCGGCTTGGTCCGCGTCCGAACGGGATCGCGCAGAAGGTGCAGCGATGATCGCAGCCATTCTGGACCTCGACAAAGGCGCGGGCATGCGCCGAAAAGCTCGCGGCCAGATGCGGCGCGGTTTCGCGAACCTGCATGATGTCGCTGACGACCACCGGTGCGAGCGTGGCCCATGCGGCTGGGGAGAGCTTGTCGGCATTGCCGATCACGCGATCGACCTCGGGCATTGCCGCGAAGGCACTCGGGTCGATCTGCGCTGCGCATCCGGTGACGACAATCTGCGCATCCGGGCGATCGCGCCGCGCCCGGCGGATCGCAACCCGCGTCGCCTTCACCGCCGCGTTCGTGACGGCGCAGCTGTTGACCACGACCATGTCCCGCCCGGCGACGAGCGCGCGGATGGTCTCGCTTTCGGCGATGTTGAGACGGCAGCCGAGGCTGACGACCTCTGGCAGCGGGGCAGACGGCATGATGCGCGATCTAGGAGGGGCGGGGGGCAAAGTCCACGGCTTGCAGCGCCGGGCTGGAGTAAGGATGGAGGCTCGGCAGTCGGCACGTCCGTGGTCAGGCTGCGGCGGGGCCGCGGTCAGCCTGCGAGTCGTGGCGCTATGCCGCGGACCGGGGGGAAGTCGCCATCGGGCTGGTGTGCGAGCAGGCGCTGTTCGGCGAGCAGCCGGCGCAACTGTGCGGCGTTCATGGGGCGACCGTAGAGATAGCCTTGTCCCTTGGCGCAGCCGAGCGCGCGTAGCCGCTCCTCGACCGCGGCATCCTCGATGCCCTCGGCGGTGACCGGCAGGTTCAGGCTGTCGCCAAGCCGGACGATCGTGTTGACGATCGCCATGCTCTCCGCATTGTCGAGGATCGACGCGACGAAGCTGTGGTCGATCTTGATACGGTCGAACGGCAGCGCGCGCAGATGCGCAAGGCTGGAAAACCCGGTGCCGAAATCGTCGAGCGCCAGTCGGATGCCCTGATTCTTCAAGCTGCCGACGATCGACTGGGCAAGCGCCAGATTGTCGAACAGCGCGCTTTCGGTAACCTCGATCTCGAGCCGGCTGGCGGGAAAGCCCGTCTCGACCAGCGTCTTGATGATCTTTTGCGCCAGCCACGCGTCGCGCAGCTGGACCGGTGAAATGTTGATCGACAGCGTCAGCGCCGAATCCCAGTCGCGTGCCGCGGTGCAGGCCTGACGCATGAGAGACAGCGATAGATCACCGATGACACCGATCTCCTCGGCGATGGGGATGAAGACGTCCGGGGGGATCATCCCGCGCGTGGGATGGTCCCAGCGCGCCAGAACCTCGAACCCGGTGGTAAGCCCCGTGGCAAGGTCCACCTGCTGCTCGAAATAGGGGATGATGTCCTGCGCGGCGACCGCGAGGCGAAGTCCGGATTCGAGTTCACCGCGCACCTGCAGCGATTGCTCCATCGCGGTGTTGAACCAGACGTGGCGATTGCGGCCCGCCGTCTTGGCCGCATGGAGGGCGATGTCCGCGTTCCGCAACAGTGCGTCGATCGAGGCACAGTCTGCGTCCGAGCGGGCGACGCCGATCGACACGGTGGCGTGAATGTCGACGCCGTTCGCACGGAAGGGCCGCGCGAAGCCGGTGACGAGACGCTCCGCGATCCGATCTGCCACCCCTTGATGCGCCGGATCGAAGACGAAGGCGCAGGCAAACTCGTCCGCGCCCAGGCGTGCCAGAAGGCTTGATGTGGGGGCGATGGCCGCGATCGTCTCCGCGACATGGACGAGCACTTGGTCGCCGACGGCATAGCCGTGCATGTCGTTGACGCTCTTGAAGAAGTCGACGTCGATCGTGAGCATCGCCACCACCTTGCCCCGGCGTCTCGCGCTGCCGAACAGGGTCGCGCCGTCTTCGGACAGACTGCGGCGATTGAGGAATCCGGTCAGCGAATCCCGCTGTGCCAGAACGCGGGCGCGATGACCCGCATCGGTCGCCTCGTTGAGCTCGGCAGTGAGCGCGCGATAGCGCAGGCAGCCAAACAGCAACAGCGCGACATTGAGCAGCACGGCGACAACCAGACCTTGGTCGATACCGGAACTGCGTCCCGTCAGACGGGCAAAGATGCCGACCAGAACGGCGCCGCCGGTACCGACGAGCATCAACGCTGCAGCCCCGGTCACGGCGCCGGTGACGAATTCCCGGTTGATGGTGCGGGGCGAACGGGTCGCCGCCGGCGGTGCGGTCATGGGCTGGATCGCCTGTGAGGTCGGGGCGGACACACATATGACATAGCATAAGTGTAGGACCGGTTAAGAGCGTCGATCCGTCCAATATGGCGGGGAGGGGCTCTGACGTTGGACGCCGTCGCAGCGCATCGACGGACGGGCCGCTTGCGTCGGCGGCCCGGGTCGCGTAAGCAGCACGCCACGTTCCGTTACGGGGCACATGTGACGAGCATCCAAGGATGCACGCTGGCCGGCGAGGTTTCGCCCGCCGGCGCTTTTGCGTTGGACGTCGTCATGTGTCCGGTAATGGTGATTGGGAGTGTCTCGATGTTCGAAAGCCTGAGCGATCGTCTTGGCGGCGTCTTCGACCGCCTGCGCGGCCGGGGTGCGCTGACCGAAGCGGACGTGCGCGCGGCAATGCGCGAGGTACGCGTCGCGCTGCTCGAAGCCGACGTCGCGCTGCCCGTCGCGCGCGAGTTCGTCGAGAAGGCGACCGAGAAGGCGATCGGCCAGAACGTCCTGCGCTCGGTCACGCCGGGGCAGCAGGTCGTCAAGATCGTCAGCGATGCTCTGGTCGAGATGCTGGGCGCGGATGCGTCCGAGCTCGATCTGGGCGTCACGCCGCCCGCGATCATCATGATGGTTGGGCTTCAGGGCTCGGGTAAGACGACCACCACCGCCAAGATCGCCAAGCGGCTGTCGGCAGGGCCGGGTGGGCGTGATCGCAAGAAGGTGCTGATGGCGTCGCTCGACGTCAACCGCCCGAACGCGCAGGAACAGCTCGCGACGCTCGGCACGCAGATTTCGGTTGCGACCTTGCCGATCGTCACCGGCCAGCAGCCGGTCGATATCGCACGGCGCGCGATGCAGGCGGCCAAGCTGCAGGGCTTCGACGTCCTGATGCTCGACACCGCGGGTCGCCTCCATGTCGACCAGGCGCTGATGGACGAGATGAAGGCGGTTGCCGACGTCGCGAACCCGGCCGAGATCCTTCTCGTCGTCGATTCGCTGACGGGTCAGGATGCGGTCAACGTCGCGCAGAACTTCTCCGACCAGGTGCCGCTGACGGGTATCGTGCTGACCCGTATGGACGGCGATGCGCGCGGCGGTGCGGCGCTGTCGATGCGTGCGGTCACCGGCAAGCCGATCAAGTTTGCGGGTACCGGCGAGAAGCTCGATGCGCTCGAGGCGTTCCATCCCGAGCGGGTCGCCGGGCGGATCCTCGGCATGGGCGACGTCGTCAGCCTCGTCGAGCGCGCCGCGGAGTCGATCCAGGCCGAAGACGCCGAGCGGATGGCGGCCAAGATGGCCAAGGGTCAGTTCGACATGAACGACCTGCGTGCTCAGCTGGCGCAGATGCAGCGGATGGGCGGGCTCGGTGCGCTGGCGGGGATGATCCCCGGCATGAAGAAGGCACAGGGCGCGGTCGCTTCGGTCGGCGGTGAGAAAGTTCTCGTCCACATGGATGCGATGATTGGTTCCATGACCATCAAGGAGCGCGCCAAGCCCGAGCTGATCAACGCCAAGCGCAAGATCCGCATCGCCAAGGGCTCCGGCACCACGGTGCAGGAGGTCAACAAGCTGCTCAAGATGCATCTCGAAATGTCGACCGCCATGAAGAAGATCAAGAAGATGGGCGGCATGAAGGGCATGATGGCGATGCTCGGCAAGGGCGGCATGGGCGGCGGTCTCGGCGGAATCGGTAACGCGATCGGCGGGCCGCAGATGGGCGATATGCTCAATAAGGCCGGCGCAGGTGGGCTCCCTGGGGGCAATTCCGGGGGTGGCCTACCGGGCCTGGGCGGGAAGATGCCGCAGCTGCCTGCGGGCTTCGACGATTTTCTAAAGAAGAAATAACCTCTTACTTAACCCCATTACCCCGGCGTTTGCCGGGCGAAATATTAGAAAACGAAGGAAAATATCATGGCAATCAACATTCGTCTCGCACGTGGCGGCTCCAAGAAGCGTCCTTATTACAAGATCGTCGTCGCCGACGCGCGCAGCCCGCGTGATGGCCGCTTCATCGAGAAGATCGGCAACTACAACCCGCTCCTCGCCAAGGACAACGAGCAGCGCGTGCAGCTCGACGCCGATCGCGCGAAGCATTGGCTGAGCGTCGGCGCGCAGCCGACCGACCGCGTTGCCCGCTTCCTCGACGCAGCAGGCGTTCTCGAGCGTTCGGCACGCAACAACCCCAACAAGGGCAAGCCCGGCGAGAAGGCCACCGAGCGCGCTGAAGAGCGTGCGACCAAGGCGGCCGAAGCTGCCGAGGCAGAAGCGGCTGCAAAGGCGGCACCTGCTGCCGACGCGGAGGCACCTGCCGCTGAGACCGAAGAAGCCGCTTCGTAAGATCGTCTTCCTCGTCATCCCAGCGAAGGCTGGGATCCAGAGCCAGGGACGGCAGCGTCCTCGGGTCTGGATCCTGGGTCTAGCCTAGGATGACGGCTTGGGGTGGGCGATGTCCGCACCCGAATGGCGGTTCATGCGTTCTTTGTCGGTCCATCACCCACAAGGAGCGCATGATGACCCCCGATCCAGATCCCAGAACAGCCCCCGCACCCGAGGACATCGAAGATGCCAGCAATGAAGGCGTCTCCGCCGACGACCCCGCAGAAGGCGCCGACGACACCCCTGGACCCGATACCGGCTCCGCGCAGGGATAAGGTCACGCTCGCCGTCGTGATCGGCGCGCACGGCATCGGCGGCGAGGTGCGGCTGAAGGTCTTTGCCGAGACCATGTCGGGCTATAAGAGTTTCAACGACGGTACGCTGACGCTCAAGTCGGCGCGCCCTGGCAACAACGGCACGATCGCTCGCTTTGCCGAGGTCGCCGATCGGAACGCTGCAGAAGCGATGCGCGGGACCGAATTGACGGTGCCGCGATCGTCGTTGCCACCGCTCGAGGATGGCGAATATTACCACACCGACCTGATCGGGCTCCCCGTCGTCTCTACCGATGGTGAGTCGATCGGACGCGTTGTCGCAATCGATAATTTCGGTGCGGGCGACGTGATCGAGATCGAACGGCCGACTGCTAAGCGGTTCATGGTGCCGATGCGCGTTGAGGCGGTTCCAGAGTGGGATGCCGAGCGACTCGTGGTCGAGGCGTCCTTCGCTACCGAATAGTTGCTTCGAACTTATTGCTCGCTCACGAAGGCGGGATCCCCGCCTTCGCTGGGATACATCCGAAGTCAGCGCCGGATCGGGCGCTGCTCCGACAGCATGTTGCGGATGGTCGTTGCGGCAACCCCGGCTTCGCCCATCGCGTGGCTGATCTGGTCGAGCCCCTTCACGACATCGCCCGCCGCGAACAGCCCCGGGATCGAGGTGCGCTGGTGGTCGTCGACTTCGAGACAGCCTTCGTCCGTCGCACGTGCGCCGGCGGCGACCGCGAGTTCCGACCGGATCACCGAGCCTAACGCCGGATAGACGCTGTCGAACGACAATCGCCCATCGACCGTGTCGAGCGCGAACCGCCCGTCTTCGATCGCGTAGTCGCCGCAAGGGCCGCCGACGCGAACGATGCCGGCGTCGTCGAGCGCTGCCTCGCAGGCGGGATCGAGATCATGGCCGCCGTCCGGGGCGATCAGGGTGACGTCGGCGGTGTAGCCGCGCAGGAACAGCGCCTCGCGCATGCCGTGGTCGCCGGTGCCGATCACGCCGACGCGCTTGTCGGTGACCTCATAGCCGTCGCAGATCGGGCAGTAGCGGAGAAGCCCCGCCTCCAGGGCTTTATCATGGAGCGCGTCGGGCATGGCGGGGCGGTTGTTGACGACGCCCGTGGCCAGCAGGACGCTGCGCGCTCGGGCGGCGCGGTCGCCGAGGCGGACGGTGAAGCCGTCGTCGTCCACCTCGATCGCATCGACGCGCGCGGCCTCGCGTACCGCCCCGTAGGTCTCGGCCTGGGCCAACATCCGGGCGAGGAGGTCGGTGCCGCGGATGCCTTCGGGGTAGCCGGCGTGGTTATGCGTGCAGGGGATCAGCGCGGCGCGGCTGCTGCCGCAGTCGAACAGCCGGATCGAGAGGTGGAACCGCGCGAGATAGATCGCGGCGGTGAGGCCTGCCGGGCCGGCGCCGATGATGATGCAATCGTCCATCCCGCTATAAGCGCGGCGCGGCGAATCCGTTCCGGTGGCGAAACGCTCGATCGCTATCGCAAGCCGGGCGCGGGAGTGATAGCGGCGTGCGGCATGAGCTATTGTCGTTGGTCGGAAGGCGATCTCCACGCCTATGCGTCGCACACCGCGGACGGGGTGCACCGGTATGTCGCGCAGGTCGCCGAGTCTGCGGTCGAACGGTGCGGGGTGGAGGCGGAATATGTCGAGGACAGCGCCGACGCTTTTCTTGCACGCCTGAAATGGCTGAAGGCGCGGGGGTGTGAATTTCCCGCCGATGTCGTGCCCCAAATCCTCGCCGCGGCGCAGGAGGAGGCGCGGCTGGCGCGGCTGGCGGCGGGCGAGCTGCCCTGGGCGGCGACGATCGTGACGCTGTACCCCGAGATGTTCCCCGGGCCGCTCGGGACGTCGCTGGCCGGGCGGGCGCTGGGGGAGGGGCGGTGGTCATGCGAGCCCGTCCAGCTGCGCGACTTTGCGACCGACAAGCATCGCTCGGTCGACGACACGCCGGCGGGTGGCGGCGCGGGCATGGTGCTCCGCGCGGACGTGGTCGCCGCGGCGATCGACAGTGTCGCGGACGGGCGGCCGGTGCTGGCGATGACGCCGCGCGGCAGGCCGCTGACGCAGGAGCGCGTCCGTGAACTCGCCAAGGGCCCCGGCGTCACCGTGCTGTGCGGGCGGTTCGAGGGGTTCGACGAGCGCCTGTTCGAGGCGCGCGCGATCGAGGAGGTGTCGATCGGCGACTATATCCTGTCGGGCGGCGAGATGGGGGCGCTGGTGCTGCTCGATGCTTGCATTCGGCTGCTGCCCGGCGTAATGGGCGCGGCTTCTAGTGGGGATGACGAGAGCTTCGAAGCGGGGCTCCTCGAATATCCGCATTATACCCGACCTCAGATATGGGAAGGGCGCACGATCCCGCAGGTGCTGCGATCGGGGGATCATGCGAAGATCGACGCATGGCGCAAACGCCGCGCGGAGATCGATACACGGTCACGGCGACCGGACCTTTGGGAGCGCCATGAGGGCGCTCGGGTCCAGTCGCCCTCTGGCGCGCGGCGACACGAGGACTGACTATGAACCTGTTGCAGACGATCGAAGCCGAGAACATCGCGAAGTTCCTGGCCAACAAGACGATCCCCGATTTCCGCCCCGGCGATACGCTGAAGGTCGGCGTGAAGGTCGTCGAAGGCGAGCGCACCCGTATTCAGAACTATGAGGGCGTGTGCATCGCGCGCTCGAACAAGGGCATGGGCAGCAACTTCACCGTGCGCAAGATGAGCTTCGGCGAGGGCGTCGAGCGCGTCTTCCCGCTCTACTCGCCGAACGTCGATTCGATCGAAGTCGTTCGCAAGGGCGCCGTGCGTCGCGCCAAGCTGTATTACCTGCGTGGCCGCACCGGCAAGGCAGCGCGTATCGCCGAGCGTCGCGACATGCGCCCCGCCAAGGGCACCGCAGCCGCCGAGTAATCGGATCCTGCGAGACGCGATCGAGGGCGCGGGGGCGATGGTCCCCGCGCCCTTTTTCGTGCCTGTCGTCCGGCGTCTGGGGACAGCAGGGGCGGGGGCGGGGACCGCGAATGTTGCGAATGTTGAGACGATAGCGCGTTTTTTCGCGCGGGGGTGACGACCCCCTGTCGGGCATGACCCGGCGACCGCGGCGGCGGGGGTGCGAGTCGAGGCTGGATCAGACCAGGCCATGCGGGCAGGCTGCGCCTTTTGCCGCGATAAGGCCAGCAGCGTTCCTTACAGCGGCGTGGCGGTGACGAGCGCCATGGAGGGCCGCCCTCGTGACCCTGGATCCTGACTTTCGTCAGGATGACGGTGTGGGTGGGGTGGCAGCCCTTTTGGCCCTGGGTCCTGACTTTCGTCAGGATGACGGCGTGGGAGGGGCGGCGGCGCTTGTGGCCCTGGATCCTGACGTTCGTCAGGATGACGGTGTGGGTGGGGTGGTGGTCTGTGTGGATCGTGGGCCGTGGTGTTGAGGCGGGCGGCGCGGGGCCGGGTCAGGCGTCGCGCCAGCGGCCGGGGGCGAGATCCGCCAGGGTCCAGTCGCCGATGCTCCAGCGGACGAGGCGGAGCGTCGGGTGGCCGATCGCCGCGGTCATCCGGCGGACCTGGCGGTTGCGGCCTTCGCGGATCGTGATCCTCAGCCAGCAATCGGGGATGCTCGCGCGCACGCGGATTGGCGGTACGCGCGGCCAGAGGTCGGGTGCGTCGATCTGTTCGACCGCGGCGGGGCGGGTGGGGCCGTCCTTCAGCACGACGCCGTCGCGCAAGGCATCGAGCGCGGCCTCGCCCGCCTCGCCCTCGACCTGCACGAGATAGGTCTTGGCCAGCTTGAACTTCGGATCCGCGATCCGCGCCTGGAGGCGGCCGTCGTCGGTCAGCAGCAACAGCCCCTCGCTGTCCCGATCGAGCCGCCCCGCCGGATATACGCTGGGTACCTCGACGAACTGCGACAGCGTCGCGCGCGGCGTCGGCGACTTCGCGTCGGTGAACTGGCTGAGGACGTCGTAGGGTTTGTTGAAGAGGATCAGGCGGGGCATGGCGGGGCTTTAGCGGTATTCCGAATTGGTTTCGACCGCAGTTGTCGCTTCGCAAGGCTGTATCGGTGGAGCCGAGGGGAAGCCCCGGCAAACCCGCTAACGACTGATAAAGAAAGGCTTTTTATTTCGGCGCCGGGACCGTTGTGTTAGCCCTTTGTACTAGCTCGGGCAAGTTATATGCGTTTGCCTAATCATTATGTCTCTGCCATATACGAAGAAGCCGAGCGTCTTGCGGACGCCCGGCGTTAGAGTGATGATAGCTATGGTTGCTCCCCAACGGGGCTGCGAGGTTGGCAGGCTGGTACCTGTTTCCCCCGGAAGCCTTGAGGCTCAACTAATTAATAATATCCGCATTTGCGGTCTCCTTATCGGAGGGCTCAGATGATCCGGGGGTTTCGGCCTGCAAGTCGGCCCCCGTTTCATTCGCTAGAGGCCCGGCAAACCAACGATCGCCACGTTTGTGGATCAGATTTGCCCCCTTCATCTTACTAAGCTGAGCTGCAAACGAGCCTTCCGCGATGGGAGTTCCTCGGTCTTTGCCATACCGTTCACGGTAATCTGCAAACGCAATACCGTCACTTGGCAAAAGATTCAGTGCCCTAGTCCAGGACTTCGGCAATCCCGACCGCTTACGGATTACTGCGATTGGTTTCGTCGGCTGATTATCCGGGGCACTCGCTTGCGTCAGAGCGTCAAGAGCAGCCGCCAAGGCATGCAGCCGAATGACAATCGGCGAAGCCTCAAGCTGCGCAATCTCGGCGCGAATCACTGTCTCTGCGTCCATACATAGGTTCTAGCACCTTGCGCACAATTAGCAACACGATAGGCTAACAGTTAGCTTTTTAGACCTAGAGCACGGTCGTTGCGAACATTCCAGCGGACATAAGGCATAAAGCTAGCCTCATGATTTCCCGCATTCTAGGCGTTCCGAAGAATGCAAGCCCCTACGACCCATTTTCGCTAAAAATATGCGAGAGGGCAATTCTGACAAGAGTGAGCGGGTTTTACTCCGTATGCCCGGTCCCAGCCTCAGGCGATTATGACACGCCTAGCGCGACCTGCATTATCGCGCGTGGTTCTCCATCCCTGCATGACGTGTCACAGTTGCCAAGCGATCCGCCATTGGCGGTGTCCAGAACAGCCTAACGAGCTTCTGACGTATGTTGGCACGCTGGGCGTAGCGACATTAGCACTCAGCGGCGGGCACGTATTGCTGCATGCAAGTTGTCGTAGAACGAAAAAGGCCGCGGTGTTTCCACCGCGGCCCCTTCGTTCGCTCAGAAATTCCGCAACCCTTACTGGTCGAGGAAGCTCCGCATTTTCCGACTGCGGCTCGGATGCTTCAGCTTGCGCAGCGCCTTCGCCTCGATCTGGCGGATGCGCTCGCGGGTCACGCTGAACTGCTGACCGACTTCCTCGAGCGTGTGATCGGTGTTCATGCCGATGCCGAAGCGCATGCGCAGCACGCGTTCCTCACGCGGGGTGAGGCTCGCCAGCACGCGCGTGACGGTTTCCTTGAGGTTGGCCTGGATCGCGGCATCGACGGGGATGATCGCGTTCTTGTCCTCGATGAAGTCGCCGAGGTGCGAATCCTCCTCGTCGCCGATCGGCGTTTCGAGGCTGATCGGCTCCTTGGCGATCTTCATCACCTTGCGGACCTTCTCGAGCGGCATGGAGAGGCGCTCGGCCATTTCCTCGGGCGTGGGCTCGCGGCCCTGCTCGTGAAGGAACTGGCGGCTGGTGCGGACCAGCTTGTTGATCGTCTCGATCATGTGGACCGGGATGCGGATCGTGCGCGCCTGGTCGGCGATCGAGCGGGTGATCGCCTGGCGGATCCACCAGGTCGCATAGGTGCTGAACTTGTAGCCGCGGCGATACTCGAACTTGTCGACCGCCTTCATCAGGCCAATATTGCCCTCCTGGATGAGATCCAGGAACTGAAGACCGCGGTTCGTGTACTTCTTGGCGATCGAGATCACGAGACGCAGGTTCGCCTCGACCATTTCCTTCTTGGCGATACGCGCCTCGCGCTCGCCCTTCTGGACCATGTTGACGATCCGGCGGAACTCGGTGAGCGCCATGCCGGTCTGCTGCGTGATGTCGGCGATCTCGGCGCGGATGCGTTCGACCGCCTCGCTCTCGTTGGCGACGAACGCGGTCCACTTCTTGTCGACCTTGTTGACCGTCGCCAGCCAGTTCTCGTCGATCTCGTGACCGATATAGCGATCGAGGAAGTCCTTGCGCGGCACCTTGTGGCGCTCGGCGAGGCGCAGCATCTGGCCGCCCAGCGCGGTCAGGCGGCGGTTATAGGCATAGAGCTGATCGACGAGATATTCGATCTTGGCGTTGTGGAACTGGACGCTCTCGACCTCGGCCGTCAGTTCCTCGCGCAGCTTCTGATACTTGCGCTCGTCGGCCGCGGAGAAATCGCCGCCGATGCCCATCGCGTCGACACGGGCTTGCTGGATCTTGCTGAACTTCTTGTAGAGCGCGGTGATGTTGGCGAAGCGCTCGAGCGCGATCGGCTTGAGCTGTTCCTCCATCTGCGCGAGGCTGAGGGTGTTGTCCTCCTCCTCGTCGTCCGACGCGCGCGGGGCGCGGCGCTCGCCGTCCTCATCCTCGTCGGCGGACGGCTCTTCGGGCTCGGCCTCTTCCTTGAACGAGGGACCGGCGTTCTTCTCGCTGATCTCGCCGTCGTCGGCCTCGCCGTCCTCGGTCATCGCCTCGGGGGCGGGGTCCTTCGAGAGCATCGCGTCGAGATCCATGATCTCGCGCAGCTGCATCGTGCCCTCGTTGAGCGCGGTCGACCAGTCGATGATCGCGTTGAAGGTGATCGGCGATTCGCACAGACCCAGGATCATCGTGTCGCGACCCGCCTCGATCCGCTTGGCGATCGCGATCTCGCCCTCGCGGCTGAGCAGTTCGACCGCGCCCATCTCGCGAAGATACATGCGGACCGGATCGTCGGTGCGATCGACGGTCTCCTTCTTCTTCTCGATCGCGGGGCCTGTGTCGGCTTCGGCGTCGGCGGCCTCGGGCTCGTCGTCGTCGTCCTTGGCGGGCTCGGCCTCGCCTTCCTCGCCGGCTTCGTCATTGTCGACGATGTTGATGCCCATCTCGCTCAGCGCGGCGCTGATGTCCTCGATCTGGTCGGACGACATCTCGCCCTGCGGCAAGGCCTCGTTGAGCTGATCATAGGTGATGTAGCCACGCTTCTTGGCGCGCGCGATGACCTTCTTGATCGACGCATCGTTCATGTCGATCAGTGGCGCATCGCCGGTGTCGTTCGTCTCGGCGGGTTCCGCCATGTTCGCCTTAGCCATCAATCGCCCTCGGTACCCAACGCTCGGGCGTCTTCGTTCGACTGTACAAGATTTGCAAGTCGGACTTCCAACGCCTGTTTCTCTCTTACCATTGCCACTTGTCGTTCGAACGCATCTTCGGTGAAGTGCGTCTGCATCGCCGCGGTCGCCTGTTTGAGCGCCGCATCGACCTCGGGACGCGCGACCATGATCGCGATCGCCTCGTCTAGGTCGGCGCGGACGCGGGCGGGATCGGCCGTGGTCTGCGTGAACGAGTAGGGCATCGTATCGGCTCGCAACAGGTCACTCGCGACTGAATTGAAACCGGACCTCGCCAATATGGTGAGCAAGCGGCCGCTATCAAGCTTCTGGTCCTCAAGTGCAACATCCACGACCGCCTCGAACAGCCGGCCGAGCGCGCCGTCGATGAGCTGGAGCGGGCCGAGCACCTCCATGTGGCGGGCGATCTCGACCGGATGGCGGATCAGCCCGGCGAGCACGGCTTTTGCGAGCACGCGGTCGATTCCCGTGGCGAGGAAGGCCTTTGCGTCTTCGGTGACCGGCGCGGAGGGGGGCTTCCACCCGCCCTTGGGGCGTTCGCCGCGGGGGACGAAGGGCGCGCGGACGGGTTTGAAGTGCTTGTAGAAGCGGTCCTTGAACTCGGACTGATATTCCTGCTTCACCGACGGATCGCCGATGCCCTCGGCAAGCTCGTGGAGGCGGCGCTTGAGGCCGGCGCGCTGTTCGGGGGTGTCGAGCGCCTCGGCGGCGACTTCGGACGCCCAGAGGCGGTCGACGAGCGGTTCGGGGGCCTTCAGCAGCGCCTCGAACGCGCCGGGGCCGCCCGCGCGGACGAGATCGTCGGGGTCCTGGCCCTGCGGGAGCGTCACGAAGGCGAGGCTGCGGCCGGGGGCGAGCAGGGGGAGCGCGCGGTGTGCGGCCCTGAGCGCGGCCTTCTGGCCGGCAGAGTCGCCGTCGAAGCAGAGGAGGGGGACGTCGACCATCCGCCACAGCCGTTCGAGCTGTGCCTCGGTCAGCGCGGTGCCGAGCGGGGCGACCGCTTCGCCAAAGCCGGCCTGGGCGAGCGCGATGACGTCCATATAGCCCTCGACCACCAGCACGCGGCCCGACTTGCGCGACGCGGGGGCGGCGCGGTCTAGATTGTAGAGCGTGCGGCCCTTGTCGAAGAGCGGGGTGTCGGGGGAGTTGAGATATTTGGGCTCACCGCCGTCGAGCACGCGCCCGCCGAACGCTATCGTCCGGCCGCGCGGATCGCGGATCGGGATCATCAGCCGGCCGCGGAACCGGTCATACGGGTCCTTGCCCTCGACGTTGATCAGCATGCCCGATTCGACGAGCATCGGGTCGCCGTAGGTCTTCAGCGCGGTCTTGAGCTTGCCGCGGCTGTCGGGCGCGAACCCCATGCCGAATGCGCGTGCGGTCTCGGGGGTGATGCCGCGGCGGTCGAGGAGGGCGCGGGCGTCGTTGCCCGCGAGGCCGTTCAGCTGCTCGACGAACCAGTCGGCGGCGTCGGACATGACCTCGTGCAGGCCCTTGGCGCGTTCGGCCTTGGCGGCGGACTGGCGGTCCATCGCGGGCATGTCGAGCCCGGCGGCCTGGGCGAGTTCCTTGACCGCGTCCATGAACGGCAGGCCGCGCTGGTCGGTCATCCACTTGATCGCGTCGCCATGCGCGGAACAGCCGAAGCAGTGGTAGAAGCCCTTGTCGTCGTTGACGTAGAAGCTGGGCGTCTTCTCGTTATGGAACGGGCAGCAGCCCTTGTGCTCACGCCCGGCCTTGGTGAGCTTGGTGGTCTTGCCGATCAGCGCCGACAGCGACGTACGGCCGCGCAGCTCGTCCAGAAATTGCGGGGTCAGGGCCATGCGCGCGAGTATAGCTCGGTATCACTGTTGGGGTGATACCTGCAATCCGAAGAGGAGAAGAAGCAGGGTTTGTTCGCGCGGAGGCGCGGAGGCGCGGAGGGGGTGCGTCCGGGGCTAATGCTGCGCGTCAGCGCAAATGTCGATCCAGCCTGCCGCTTCGCGGCGATAGTGGTGTTCGCCCGCTCCCGGCGAGCGCAACACCTCCGCGCCTCCGCGCCTCCGCGCGAACAAATCTTCTTAAGACAGCGCCGCCTTAACCAGCCCGCTCGCCTTGCTCATGTCCAGTTCGCTCGCATGGCGGGCTTTCAGTTCGGCCATGACGCGGCCCATGTCCTTCATGCCGGTCGCGCCGAGCTCGTCCTTGATCTTGAGGATCGCGGCCGTCGTTTCCGCCTCGTTCATCTGCGCGGGCAGGAATCGTTCGATCACCGCAACCTCGGCGGCCTCGGCGTCGGCGAGTTCCTGGCGGCCGCCGTTCGAAAACATTTCGATCGACTCGCGGCGCTGCTTGACCATCTTCTGCAGTACTTCGATCACCAGCGCGTCGTCGCTTTCGGGCGCCTTGCCGGTCCGCGCCTCGATGTCGCGGTTCTTGATTGCGGCCTGGATCAACGAGATGGCGTTGCGGCTCTCCTTGTCGCCGGCCTTCATCGCGGTGAGCTGCGCGGCCTTGATGTCGTCGCGAATCATATACGGGTCTTTCAGGCGGTTCGGGATAGCCGGACGCGATAGCGCGTCGAGCCAAGGTTTAACAGATTGACGCTGCGGCACGCCGGCCTTAGCGGACACCACTTAGCGACATCGTCAACGTAAAGAGAGTGCCCAGCCTGATGGCCGACGCCCAGCCTACACCCATGTCTTCGGCAAAGCCCGCCGGCGCGACCGGCGTGCTCGTGCTTGCCAATGGCGACGTGATCTGGGGGCGCGGGTTCGGCGCCGAGGGCGAGGCGGTCGGCGAAGTGTGCTTCCACACCGCGATGACCGGATACCAGGAGGTGCTGACCGATCCGTCCTTCGCCGGGCAGATGATCTGCTTCACGTTCCCGCATATCGGCAATGTCGGCGCGAACCCCGACGATATCGAGGCGGACGACCCGCACGCGCTGGGCATCATCGTCCGCGAGGACGTGACGCAGCCGTCCAGCTTCCGCGCGGTCGAGGGACTCGATGGCTGGATGAAGCGGCATGCGCGGATCGGCCTGTCGGGGATCGACACGCGCGCGCTGACGCGGCGGATCCGCGTCGGCGGCGCGCCCAACGGCGTGATCGCGCATTCGGCGAGCGGCGAGTTCGACGTCGCCGCGCTGCTGGCGATGGCGCGGGGCTGGCCCGGGCTCGAGGGGATGGACCTCGCCAAGGGCGTGTCGACCGAGATGCATTATGGCTGGGGCGATCAGGCGCCGGGCGGCACGTGGCGGCTTGGGTTTGGGTATGGGGAGAGCGGTGCTTCGACTGCGCTCAGCACGAACGGGGAAGGGGATGCGTCGCCCCAATCGTCCGGGTCGAGCGAAGGCGATGCCCCCGTCGCGAGCGCGGCCCGCCCGCATGTCGTCGCGATCGACTATGGCTCGAAGCGCAACATCTTCCGCAACCTCGTCGCCGCCGGCGCGAAGGTGTCCGTCGTGCCCGCCACCGCGAGCTATGACGAGGTGATGGCGCTCGCGCCCGACGGCATCTTCCTGTCGAACGGCCCGGGCGATCCCGCCGCGACCGCCGAATATGCCGTGCCGGTGATCCGCGAGCTGCTCGAGACGGGCAAGCCGCTGTTCGGCATTTGTCTCGGCCACCAGCTGCTCGGCCTCGCGGTCGGCGCGACCACGACCAAGATGTTCCAGGGCCACCGCGGCGCCAACCATCCGGTCAAGCGCCTGTCCGACGGCGCGGTCGAGATCACCAGCATGAACCACGGCTTCTCGGTCGAGCGCGACAGCCTGCCGGCGAACGTCCGCGAGACGCATGTCTCGCTGTTCGACGGGTCGAATGCGGGTCTCGAGCTGACCGACAAGCCGGCGTTTTCGGTGCAGTATCACCCCGAGGCGAGCCCGGGGCCGCAGGACAGCCTGTATCTGTTTGAGCGGTTTGTCTCATCGCTGGGTGATAAATGATATGCTGCTGGCGCTCGTCATTGCGATGCAGGTTGCGACGTCTGGTACGCCAGAAATAGCGCATCCGGATCAAGCCCAGCTTGATGCAATGTCGACTGAATGCCGCACGCCACAAAAGTGGCTGAAGCACGCCGGCGGCGACGAAATTCGCTTCAAGCCCGCGCGAAACGCAAAGTACGAGAAGGTCGATTGTCTTCTCGCACAGCTACGGAAATCTAGGTTTCCGATGAACCTCGGTTTCATTGGAAACGAAGCCCTCCCCGAGAGCGAAAAGAAATAATGCCAAAACGCACCGACATCACCTCGATCCTCGTCATCGGCGCAGGACCCATCGTCATCGGCCAGGCGTGCGAGTTCGATTATTCGGGCACGCAGGCGATCAAGGCGTTGAAGGAGGAGGGTTATCGCATCGTCCTCGTCAATTCGAACCCCGCGACGATCATGACCGATCCCGAGCTGGCCGACGCGACCTATGTCGAGCCGATCACGCCCGCGATCGTCGCCAAGATCATCGAGAAGGAGCGGCCTGACGCGATCCTGCCGACGATGGGCGGGCAGACCGCGCTCAACACCGCGCTCGCGCTGTTCCATGATGGTACGCTCGAGAAGTTCGGCGTGACGATGATCGGCGCGGATGCCGATGCGATCGACATGGCGGAGGACCGGCTGAAGTTCCGCGACGCGATGGACCGGATCGGGCTGGAAAGCGCGCGCTCGGCGATCGCACATACTGTCGAGGAAGCGCTGGAAGGGCTTGAAAAGACGGGGCTTCCGTCGATCATCCGGCCGAGCTTCACGATGGGCGGATCGGGCGGCGGCATCGCGTATAATCGCGAGGAGTTCATCGCGATCGTCCGCAACGGGCTCGACCTGTCGCCGACCACCGAGGTGCTGATCGAGGAATCGCTGCTCGGCTGGAAAGAGTACGAGATGGAGGTGGTGCGCGACCGCAAGGACAACGCGATCATCATCTGCTCGATCGAGAATGTCGATCCGATGGGCGTCCATACCGGCGACTCGATCACGGTCGCGCCGGCGCTGACGCTGACCGACAAGGAATACCAGATCATGCGCAATGCATCGATCGCGGTGCTGCGGGAAATCGGTGTCGAAACAGGCGGTTCGAACGTCCAGTTCGCAGTGAATCCGAAGGATGGCCGGCTGGTCGTCATCGAGATGAACCCGCGGGTGTCGCGCTCGTCGGCGCTGGCGTCGAAGGCGACGGGCTTCCCGATCGCCAAGGTCGCGGCCAAGCTCGCGGTCGGCTACACGCTCGACGAGATCGAGAACGACATCACCGGCGCGACGCCCGCGAGCTTCGAGCCGACGATCGACTATGTCGTCACCAAGATCCCGCGCTTCGCGTTCGAGAAGTTCAAGGGTGCGTCGAGCACGCTCGGCACTGCGATGAAGTCGGTCGGCGAGGTGATGGCGATCGGCCGCAACATCCATGAATCGATGCAGAAGGCGCTGCGCGGGCTCGAGACCGGGCTGTCGGGCTTCAACCAGGTCGACCATCTGGTCGGCGCGCCGCGCGCAGAGATCGAGGCGGCGCTGGCCGTCGCGACCCCCGACCGGCTGCTGGTCGCCGCGCAGGCGTTGCGCGAGGGCTTCAGCGTCGCCGAGGTGCACGCGATCGCCAAGTATGATCCGTGGTTCCTCGAGCGGATCGCCGAGATCATCGCGGCCGAGGCCGAGGTGATGAAGGACGGGCTGCCGATCGACGCGACGGGCATGCGGCGTCTGAAGAGCATGGGGTTCAGCGACAAGCGGCTCGCCTGGCTCGCGCTGCAATCCGCCAATCTGCGCGGCATGAACCGCGGGATCGCGCGCGGGTCGGGGCTGATCCACGAGGTCGTCAAGGCGATGACCGGCGGCGTGACCGAGGAGGAGGTGCGTCAGCATCGCCTGAAGCTCGGCGTGCGGCCGGTGTTCAAGCGGATCGATACCTGTGCGGCGGAATTCGACGCCAAGACGCCGTATATGTACTCGACCTATGAGGCGCCGAGCTTCGGCGAGCCCGAAAACGAGTCCGCGCCGACCGACCGGAAGAAGATCGTCATTCTCGGCGGCGGGCCGAACCGGATCGGGCAGGGGATCGAGTTCGATTATTGCTGCTGCCATGCGTGCTTCGCGCTCGCCGATGCGGGCTATGAGACGATCATGGTCAACTGCAACCCGGAGACCGTGTCGACCGATTACGACACCAGCGACCGGCTGTATTTCGAGCCGCTGACCGCCGAGGACGTGCTCGAGATCCTGCATGTCGAGGCGTCGAAGGGCGAGCTGGTTGGCGTGATCGTGCAGTTTGGCGGGCAGACGCCGCTGAACCTCGCGCGTGCGCTCGAAGCGGCCGGGATCCCGATCCTGGGGACGACGCCCGATGCGATCGATCTGGCGGAGGACCGCGAGCGGTTCGCGGCGCTGATCACCAAGCTGGGTCTGCTCCAGCCTGCCAACGGGCTTGCGCGCAGCCGCGACGAGGCGGTCGCGGCGGCCGAGCGGATCGGCTATCCGGTGCTGATGCGGCCGAGCTATGTGCTCGGTGGCCGCGCGATGGAGATCGTCGACACGCTGGGGCAGCTCGAGCATTACATCGCGACCGCGGTGCAGGTGTCGGGCGACTCGCCGGTGCTGATCGACCAGTATCTGCGCGATGCGATCGAGGTCGATGTCGACGCGATCTGCGACGGGACCGATGTCGTCGTCGCGGGCGTCTTGCAGCATATCGAGGAGGCGGGCGTCCATTCGGGCGATAGCGCCTGCTCGATCCCGCCTTATTCGCTGTCGGCGGAGATCGTCGCCGAGATCGAGCGGCAGACGGTGGCGCTGGCGCACGCGCTGTCGGTCGTCGGGCTGATGAACATCCAGTTCGCGGTGAAGGACGGGCTGGTCTACCTCATCGAGGTCAACCCGCGCGCGTCGCGGACCGTGCCGTTCGTCGCCAAGGCGATCGGCGCGCCGATCGCCAAGATCGCCGCGCGCGTAATGGCGGGCGAGCAGCTGAAGGACCTGCCAAAGATCGACCGGCACATCGATTATTATGCGGTGAAGGAGGCGGTGTTCCCCTTCAACAAGTTCCCCGGCGTCGATCCCGTGCTGTCACCCGAGATGAAGTCTACCGGCGAAGTCATGGGAATTGATCCCGATTTCACGATCGCGTTTGCCAAGGCGCAGCTGGGGGCGGGGACGATCCTGCCGACCAAGGGCAGCGTCTTCGTCAGCGTGAAGGACAGCGACAAGGCGATGATCGTCGAGGCGGTCAAGGCGCTGGTCGACACCGGCTTCTCGATCGTCGCGACCGGGGGCACCGGGGAACATCTCGCCCGCGCCGGCCTGCCGGTGGAAACGGTCAACAAGGTCGCACAGGGGCGGCCGCATATCGTCGACCGGATCAAGGACGGCGACATCGCGCTGATCTTCAACACGACCGAGGGGTGGCAGAGCCTGAAGGACTCGCAGCCGATCCGCGCGTCCGCGCTCGGCCAGCGGATTCCCTACTTCACGACCGCCCCCGCGTCGCTCGAGGCGGCCAAGGCGATCGCGAAGCTTTCGACGCACAGCCTTGAAGTACGGCCCTTGCAATCCTATTATTCGCAGTCGCACAACTGATCCCGACATGAGAGCGTGATGTGTGAGCGGGCCGCGTAACGGCTTGCGTTGGGTAATGAATTGGGGACGAGATATGGCGACCGTCGAAAAGATGCCAATGCTGCAAGAGGGCTATGAGACGCTGTCCGCGGATCTGAAGCGCCTCAAGGCCGAACGCCCGACGATCGTCGATGCGATCGAGGAAGCGCGGGCGCATGGCGACCTGTCGGAAAACGCCGAATATCACGCCGCCAAGGAGCGTCAGGGCCAGGTCGAGGCCTCGATCTCGGACATCGAGGACAAGCTGAGCCGCGCGCAGATCATCGACCCCAAGGAGCTTTCGGGCGACAAGGTCGTGTTCGGCGCGACCGTCACGCTGCTCGACGAGAATGACAAGCCGGTGAAGTACCAGATCGTCGGCCAGACCGAGGCGAACGCCAAGACCGGCCGCATCTCGTACAACTCGCCGCTGGGCCGCGGGCTGATCGGGCGCAAGCTCGACGAAGAGGTCGAGGTCACGGTGCCCGCCGGCGAGCGCTATTACGTCGTCTCCAAGATCGAGTTCATCTAGGCATCATGACATTTTTCGAGACGCGGGCGACGGCGATCATCACGATCGTGACGGTCGTGAT
The DNA here is from genome assembly GCF_014194875.1 of Sphingomonas sp. BK481. Taxonomy (NCBI): domain Bacteria; kingdom Pseudomonadati; phylum Pseudomonadota; class Alphaproteobacteria; order Sphingomonadales; family Sphingomonadaceae; genus Sphingomonas; species Sphingomonas sp. BK481. The sequence continues at coordinate 670,038 of NZ_JACIAP010000001.1, forward strand.
CTCGGGGCTTTTGCTGGTGACCGGCGCGCTGCCCTATTGGGTGGTGAATGCGGGCTTCATCCCGCTCCGGCTGACCGAGTTCGGCATGGCGGGCGGTCACGACTTCGCGATCCCCGCCTGGGCGACGCCGCTGACCGCGGCGCTGCTCCATGGCGGCTGGGCGCATCTCGCGCTCAACCTCGTCATGCTGGTCTATTGCGGACAGTTCGTCGAGCGCGCGATCGGTACCGCCCAGATCGTCGTCCTCTACATCGTCGGCGCGTATTTCGCGGCAGCCGGGCAATGGGTGCTCGATCCCCGATCGATCGCACCGATGGTCGGCGCCAGCGGCGCGATCTCGGCGGTCGTGGGCGCCTATGCGCTGCTCTATGGTGAGCGACGCGCGCGCGCGATCGGGCCGGTGCCGGCGGGGGTCGTACACGTGCTATGGCTGGCCGCGGCGTGGATCGGTATCCAGCTGATGATGGGGGTCGCGGGGTTCGGCGCGTCGGTCGGGGCCAATGGCTCGATCGCGGTCGGCGCGCATATCGGCGGGTTTCTAGCGGGGCTGGTGCTCGCGCGGCCGTTGCTGTTGTGGCGGTACCGGACGGCCTGAGGGGCTTGGTGCTGGCGGTTCGCGTGTTGCAGTCGCCTCAAACATTCCCGTCATCCTGACGAAAGTCAGGATCCAGGGTTGCGGGCCGTGTTGCCTGTGGCTCTGGATCCTGACTTTCGTCAGGATGACGGTGGAAAGGATGGCAGCGTTGCGTTCGGATGCCGATGCCATCGGAGGCGTATAGAACGCCTCCGACGAGAAGCGTTCAGCCGCCGACCGTGCCCGTCAGGTTCGGCTCGAGCATGCGATGGAGGTGCACGACAACGAACTTCATCTCGGCATCGTCGACCGTGCGCTGCGCTGCAGCACGCCAGGCCTTTTCGGCGCTGGCATAGTCGGGGAATACGCCGACGAATTCGATCTTGCTGAGGTCGTTGAAATCCAGGGTGCGCGGGTCGCTGACGCGGCCGCCGAATACGAGATGAAGCTTGCTCATGCGCTGCTGTCCTTGGAATGGGGGTTGCAGACGCCCTAGCGTGTTCGACCCGCGCTTTGAACCCTTTGCGGACCGGTCCTTTAGCCGGGGGTCTTTTGCGAAACGGCCTTCGCACCTGCGGTACCCGCGGTGGTCAGCGCCTTGACGATTCCCTCGACGAGACCCTTGGCCTGGCCACGGGCATTGTCCTTGGTAAGGCCGAGCTCGCCGAGCTCCGACTGGCCGGCCGCCTTGGCGGCGGCGGTGGCGGCGATCGCGGTCTCACCGAGACGCTTGCCGAGCGGCGCGAGCAACGACTTCTCACGCGCCGAGCGCGGGATCAGCACACCCGCGAGCGCACCGACGACCAGACCGCCGACGAGAATGCCGAGCGGGTTGGATTCGAGGCTGTTGACGGTGCGACGCGCGGTTTCCTTCGAGGCGTCGAGCGCCTCGGCGGCCTTATCGCCGGCGTCGTGATAGACCTTTGCGGCGGTGTCACGGACGGTATCGAGACCCTCGCGCAGACGATGTTCGGCGTTTTCGATCTTGGTGTGGGCGTCGGTCATGGGACGGTCCTTCTGATTTCCGGCGGCGCCATCGGGACGCGGCCGGGACAATATGGTTGGGGCGCGATCAGCGCCCGCGGCGAAACAGTCCGACGATGCGGTGACGGGCGAGAAACAGTCCCGCCACAGCTGCAGCGCCCGCGGCGGGACCGGGGTTGCGGCGTACCGTCTCGACACTGGCATTGAGCGCGGCGGTGCCGACATCGGCAACGTCGCGGCTCGCGTTGAGCGCCAGCCGACGCGGATTGAGGCGGTCCTGCAACTGCCCGATCGTCATCATGACGCGCTGGCGGGCGAGGGCCGCTTCGATCTCTGCGGCGGCGACTTTGGCGGATGTCATGTGGCGGGCTCGCTTTCGGGCTTGAGCTTCGACTTGCCGACCATCGCGAGCGCGCCGGCAATCGCCAGCACGACAAGGACGACGATGGCCGTCGCCCATCCTGGCCCCACCAGCGTCGCCAGCGTCAAGATCGCACCGACCAGAAGTGCGATCAACGCGGCCAGCGCCAACACCCCGGCAATGGCGAAGAACATCGCCGCCGATTTGTACGCCGTTGCCGTCTCGCCGAACTTTGCCTTGTACACTGCGATTTCCGCGGTCGCGAGCGCGCGCGTCTCGCCGGCCAGACGGCCGACGACCGCGGTCAGGCTTTCCTCACCATCGAGCGCCAAGGGGATGGGATCCGCCAAGACGTCAGTCCTTCGGGTTTGCATCGATGCCCGACTGGACCAGTCGTGCTATGACGAAGCCGAGGGCCGCGGCCGCACCGACCGCGACGGCGGGCGACTTGCGGACGAGCGCAGTGACGTCGTCGACCAGCGCGTCGATATCCTTGGCGCGGACCTGCTCGGCGAAGCCCGAGACGCTGTCGGCGGCGCTGCGGGCATAGCCGCCATATTGCGCGCCGAGCTTGTCATCGACCTGCGCCGCGGCGTCGGTCAGCAACTGTGCGACCTGCTCGAGCGCGGTTCCGGCGCGGGCCTTGCCGTCCTCGGCGAACAGACGCGCCTTGTCGGCGGCCTGCTGGCCATATTTGCTGGCATTGTCCTTGATCACCTGCTTGGCCTCGGTCGCCTTGGTGCCGGTGGTGTCAGCGGCGTCGTCGAGCCGCGTGACGCCGCCCTTCAGCGGCTCTGCGGTGGTGGCAGTGCCGGCGGCGGCGACATCGCCTGTGGTCATCGGCTGTGCGTCGGTATCGGCCATGGTCGTCCCTTTCGAAATGCTACGCCCTCAACACCGGTGCGCAGGCACGGTTCCCCTAGTCGGCCCGATTGCCCGATATGACGCGAGGCGGTAGAGGCAGCGCGAACGTCCCGGGCGATCGACCAGCTTGGGGATTTGTAGGAGCATCGTTACGTGACCGCAATCATCGACATTCACGCCCGCCAGATCCTCGATAGCCGGGGCAATCCGACGATCGAGGTCGACGTCCTGCTCGAGGATGGCAGCTTCGGCCGCGCCGCGGTGCCGTCGGGCGCCTCGACCGGTGCGCACGAGGCGGTCGAGAAGCGCGACGGCGACGCCACGCGCTGGGGCGGCAAGGGCGTCGACAGCGCGGTCGACGCGGTCAATGACGAGATCACCGACACGGTGCTGGGCATGGACGCGGAGGACCAGTCGGACCTCGACCGCGCGATGATCGAGCTCGACGGCACCGAGAACAAGGCACGGCTGGGCGCGAACGCGATCCTGGGCGTCAGCCTGGCCGCGGCCAAGGCCGCCGCCGAAGCGCGCGGCCTGCCGCTGTACCGCTATGTCGGCGGCGTCCAGGCGCACCTGCTGCCGGTGCCGATGATGAACATCATCAATGGCGGCGAGCATGCCGACAACCCGATCGATTTCCAGGAATTCATGATCGTGCCGGTCGGCGCGTCGAACATCCTCGAGGCGGTGCGCTGCGGCTCGGAGATCTTCCACACGCTGAAGAAGGGCCTGAGCGCGAAGGGCCTGTCGACCAGCGTCGGCGACGAGGGCGGTTTCGCGCCGAACATCGGCAGCACGACCGAGGCGCTCGACTTCATCATGTCGAGCATCGAGAAGGCCGGCTACAAGCCCGGCGAGGACGTGATGCTCGCGCTCGATTGCGCCGCGACCGAGTTCTACAAGAACGGCAAGTACGACATTTCGGGCGAGGGGAAGATCCTCGAGAGCGCCGAGATGGCCGAGTATCTGGCCGACCTGACGCGCCGCTATCCGATCTTCTCGATCGAGGACGGCATGGGCGAGGACGACTGGGAGGGCTGGAAGACGCTGACCGACCTGATCGGCGACAAGGTCCAGCTGGTCGGCGACGATCTGTTCGTGACCAACCCGAAGCGGCTGAAGCGCGGGATCGAGGGCGGCTATGCCAATTCGTTGCTGGTGAAGGTCAACCAGATCGGCACGCTGACCGAGACGCTGGAAGCCGTGTCGATGGCACAGCGCGCCAAGTACACCGCGGTGATGTCGCATCGCTCGGGCGAGACCGAGGATTCGACGATCGCCGACCTCGCCGTCGCGACCAATTGCGGGCAGATCAAGACGGGCAGCCTTGCGCGGTCGGACCGGCTCGCCAAGTACAACCAGCTGATCCGGATCGAGGAAGAGCTGGGCGACGCGGCACGCTATGCGGGTCGCGACATCCTGATCGGCGGCTGATAGGCTAAGACCCGGAGGACGGCATGGCGCGCACGACGAGCACGACGAAGAGCACCAAATTGCGGCGGACGATGCGCAAGGCCGCCTGGCCTGCGCTGGGGCTGACGCTGATGGCGTTCTTCGGCGCCTATGCCGTGCTCGGGCCGAACGGGATGTTCGCGTACGGCGACTACAAGCGGCAGCTGGCGAAGCGGGAGCGGGACTATGCCGTGCTCGACCGCAAGCGCGAGGTGCTCAAGAACCGGGTGGCGCTGCTCAACCCGGACCATGCCAATCCGGACATGGTCGACGAGATGGTCCGCAAGGAGCTGAACGTCGCGCACCCGGACGAGGTGATCGTGCCGCTGGGGAACTGACCGGGCCGTCATCCTGGACCTGATCCAGGATCCAGAGCCACGGACGGATCCGCCAGCGGCTCTGGATCCTGACTTTCGTCAGGATGACGGTTGGGGTTACCGGCCGAGGAAGCGCAGCAGGTCCTGCGTGAAGCGGTCGCTTTCGGTGAGCGTCAGCCCGTGCGGGGCGCCGTCATATTCGACCAGCTGCGAACCCGCGATGCCCTTGGCCGCGGCGCGGCCGGTGGCGTCGATCGGGACGGTCTTGTCGGCGGTGCCGTGGACAATCAGCGTCGGCACGCGGAACGCGGCGAGATCGGCGCGGAAGTCAGTATGGCCGAACGACTCGGCACAGGCGAGCGTCGGGCGCAGCCCCGCCTGCATCGCCAGACCCCAGACCCAGTCGACCATCTCGTCGCTGACCGGCGAGGTGATGAACCCGACGCCCAAGAACTGCTGCAGGAAGGTGCGGAAGAAGGCGGGGCGATCCTCCTTGATCCCGGCGCCGATGCTGGCGAGCGTCGCCTCGGGGACACCGTGCGGATTGTCGTCGGTCTTGAGCATATAGGGCACGACCGAGGCGATCAGCCCGGCCGCGATCACGCCCTTGCCGTCGTGGCGGCTCATGTAGCGGGCGACCTCGCCGCCGCCCATCGAGAAGCCGACGAGCGTCGCATCCTCGGTCGCGCCGGTCGCGGCCATGACATCGGCGAGATCGTCGGTCAGCGTATCATAGTCATAGCCCGACCAGGGCTGGCCCGACCGGCCGAAGCCGCGGCGGTCATAGGCAATCGCGCGGAACCCCGCTTCGGCCAGCGCCATCGCCTGCGCATCCCAGCTGTCGGCATTTAATGGCCAGCCATGCGTGAGGATGACGGGCCGTCCGCTGCCCCAGTCCTTGACGTAAATGTCTGTGCCGTCTCGGGTTTTAATGAAGGGCATGTCAATCTCCGGGGTTGTCGCCAAAGTCCTTACGTCAACGGTCCGGGCTATTGGCCGTTCCAACTCTGGCGTCCGCGCGATTCCGCTGGCAGCATTGCGGGCACGCTACGGCGTGAGGGGGGAGATTGATGCGGACGAGGTTCCCGGCGAGGACGGCGGCGCTGCTGCTGGCGCTGGGCAGCTGTACGCCCGACGATCCGCAGACGCGGGACCGCGTCGCCGCCACGCCCGTCACCCCCCCCGTCGCTGCGATCGCGCCCGATGCGTGGACTGCGTTTCGCGACCGGTTCGTCGCGACGTGGTTCGCCCTCGACCCGGCCTTTGCGGTCTATCAGGGGCGGCATGAGCATGATGGCGGGCTGCCCGACTGGAGCGCGCAAGGGCTGGGTCGGCAGGCGGCGTTCCTGCACCGGTCGATCGCGGCGGCGGGGCGGTTCGAGACGGCGACGCTCAGCCCCGAGCAGCGGTTCGAGCGAGACTATCTGGTGATGGTGGCGCGCGACAAGCTGTTCTGGCTCGAGGCGGCGGACGCGCCGCATCGCAATCCGGCCTGGTATGTCGCGGGCGGGCTCGACCCCAATGTCTATGTCGTGCGCGCCTATGCCGACCCGGTCCGGCGGATGCGCGCGCTGATCGCGCTGCTGCGCCGGATCCCGGCGGCGACGCTGCAGATCCAGCAGAACCTCGCGACGCCGATGCCGATCAGCCATGTCGACTATGCCGCCAATGCGTTCCGCGGCTTTGCGTCCTATTACATGGACGATTCGGTCAAGGCGTTCGCCGGGGTCGCGGACGAGGGGCTGCAGCGCGAGCTCGCCGATGCGGCGATGACCGCGTCGGAGGCGATGCGCGACCTGGCGCTCTGGGTCGAGACGCAGCGGCCGGGCGCGACACGGTCGTTCGCGCTGGGGCCCGCGCTGTTCGCGAAGATGCTGCGCGAGACCGAAGGGGTCGACACGCCGATCGCGACGCTCGAGGCGGCGGGGCGGGCCGATCTGGCGCGCAACCAGCGCGCGCTCGCCGCGGCCTGTGCCCGGTTCGCGTTCGGCCTGACGGTCCGCGACTGTCTGGCGCAGGTGAATGCGGACAAGCCGGTCGACGGACCGGTCGCCGAGGCGCGCCGCCAGATCCCGATGCTGCGCGCGTTCATCGTCCGGCACGACTTGCTGACGCTCGCCGGCAGCGAACAGGCGCTGGTCGAGGAGAGCCCGCCCTATAGCCGGCAGAACCTCGCCTATATCGATCCGCCGGGTCCGTTCGATCGCGGTGTGCCGTCGGTCTATTACATCTCGCCCCCCGATCCGCGCTGGACGCCAGCGGTGCGGGATGCGTTCGTGCCGGGCAAGGCAGACCTGCTCTTCACCTCGATCCACGAGGCGATGCCCGGGCATTTCGTCCATTTCCTCCACGCCAATCGCGTGCCGTCGCTGATCGGGCGGGTGTTCGTCGGCTATGGCTATGCCGAGGGCTGGGCGCATTATGCCGAGGAGATGATGTGGGAGGCGGGGCTGGGCGGCGGCCGCGCGGACATCCATATCGGCCAGCTGTCGAACGCGCTGCTGCGCGACTGCCGGTTCCTCGCCGCGATCGGGATGCATGCGCGCGGCATGACCCAGGCCGAGGCGTTCACGCTGTTCGTCGATCAATGTTACCAGGACGAGGGCAATGCGCGGCAACAGGCGCTGCGCGGGACCTATGATCCGGCCTATCTCAACTACACGATGGGCAAGCTGATGATCCGCCGGCTGCGCGAGGACTGGACCGCGGGCCGGGGCGGGCGGCGTGCGTGGAAGGCGTTCCACGACCGGCTGCTGCGCTATGGCGGGCCACCGATCCCGCTGGTCCGGCAGGCGATGCTGGGCGAGGCGAGGCCGATCGCGGCGTTCTGAACGGGAGGCGGCGGCTAGCGCGCCTGCGCGGCCGGCTGAACGTCGCGGGTCTCGTCGATCGGCGGGTTGCGGATCGAGGGTCGCAGGCGCGACACGCTGCACAGGCCCGCGACCAGCGCCATGCCGGCGGCGACCAGCGGCGGTGTCGTGCCCGCGCCGACCCCGATGGCGAGCAGCGCTGCGACCACGGTGGCGCCGGTGGTCTGGCCGACCAGCCGGACCGTCGAGATCAGGCCCCCGGCGGCGGCGGCGCGCTCGCGCGGGGCCGAGCCGATGATCAGCCGCGCATTCGGCGCCATGAACATCCCGAACCCCGAGCCGCAGAGCGCCATCCGCCAGGCGATCGCGAAATAGCTCGGATCGGCGGGCATGAACGCGAGCAGCAGCAGCGCGGCGATCGAGACGGCCATGCCGATGCCGCCGAGCAGCCCGGCGGGATAGCGATCAGACAGCCATCCGGACAGCGGCGCCACGACCATGTTGGCGAGCGGCCAGGGCGCGATCGCGGCACCGACCTCCGCCGCGGAAAAGCCGTAGGCCTGGGTCAGCCGGAACGGCGTCGACAGCAGCAGCGTCATCTGCGCGATGAAGGCGGTGTAGGCGCCGATCGCGGACAGCGCGAGGACGGGGCGCGCGAGCAGGTCGATCGGCAGAATCGGCTTGGTCTCGCCGCGTTCGCGCCGGACGAAGATCCAGCCGATCGCCACCCCTGTCAGCACGATCGCCGCCGAGACGACCGGGCTGTCGCCGTGCACCGCGGTCTCCGACCCGCCGATGACGAGCCCGATCATCGCCGCGCACATGACCGCGCCGAGCACGTCGAACGGTTCGCTCCGCGGGCTTGGATCGGGCAGGGCACGCCCGAGGACCAGGCTGAGGATCGCGAACGGCACCGCGCTGGCAAAGACCCAAGGCCAGGGCGCGACCGCGAGGACCAGCCCGCCCAGCGTCGGCGCGAGCGCCGCCGAACTCGATACCACCACCGAATTGATGCCGAGGCCGCGGCCCAGCTGCTGCGAGGGGTAGATCGAGCGGATCAGCGCGGACGATACGCTGAGCGCGGCTGCCGCGCCGAGCGCCTGGGCGGCGCGGACGACGAGCAGGAAGGGCAGGCTCTTGGCGAAGAAGCAGAGCAGGGTCGCGACGGTGAAGACGAGCTGGCCATATTGATACATGCGCTTCAGCCCGATCCGGTCGCCGAGCCCCGAAAAGGGGAGCAGCGCCATCGCCAGGATCAGCTGATAGACGGTGACGACGGTCACCACCGCACTGCTGTCGACGCCGAGGTCGCGTGCGATCGTCGGCAGCGCGACATTGGCGACGCCGCCGTCGATGATGGTCAGCGCGGTGCCCGCCGAGATGGCGGCGATCGCGAGGAAGCGGCGGGGCTTGGGAAGGCCATCCAAGGCCGTTGTCTGGTCGGACTGCATTGCAGACCGCGATAGACACCGTCATGAATGACGCCAAGCTATTCGGGGAAATGGACGATGCGGGTTCTTACGGCTGCGCTTGCGGCGACGATATTGACGGGCGGCGCCGGCCTTGCGGCGGGCAGTGCGCTCGCCCAAGTCGCACCGATGACGAACACAAAGCCTGCCCCGACCCAAACCCCGGCCGCGGACACCGCCGCCGACCCCTATATCTGGCTCGAGGACAAGGATGGCGCCAAGCCGCTCGCCTGGGTCGAGGCGGAGAATGCCAAGACGCTTCCCCGGTTGCAGAACGATCCGCGCTACAAGAGCTTCTATGCCGAGGCGCTGGCAATCGCGGCGGCGAAGGACCGGATACCGATGCCCGACCAGCGCTTTGGCCGGATCTACAATTTCTGGCGCGATGCCGAGCATCCGCAGGGCATTTGGCGCTGGACGAGCGAGGCGGGCTACGCGCAGGCCGATCCTGCCTGGACGACCGCGCTCGACCTCGATGCGCTGAGTAAGGCCGAGGGCAAGAAATGGGTGTGGAAGGGCGCGACCTGCCTCCAGCCCGACGAGCGGCTGTGCCTCGTCTCGCTGTCCGAGGGCGGCGAGGATGCGGTGTCCTACCGCGAATTCGATCTGCAGACCGGGCAGTTCGTTGCGAACGGCTTTACGCTGTCGACGTCGAAGCAGGGCGCGAGCTGGGTCGACAAGGACACGCTGCTGGTCGCGCGCGACTGGGGTGCGGGGTCGATGACCGCGTCGGGCTATCCGTTCGTCGTCAAGGAGGTGAAGCGCGGCCAGCCGCTGAGCGCCGCGCGCGAGATCTTCCGCGGCGAGGCGTCGGACCAGCTCGGCACCTATGCCAGCGTGATGACCGACGGGCAGGGCAACCGCGTGACGATGATCCAGCGACGCCCGACCTTTTTCGGCGGCGAGAAGCATGTCGTCACGCCGGCCGGGCTGGTGAAGCTCGACGTTCCCGACCGCGTCTTTCCCTCAGGCATGGTCGACGGGCAGGTGATCTTCTCGACCAGCGAGGCTTGGGGGCAGATCCCCGCCGGCGCGATCGCCTCGGCACCGCTCGCCGAGCTGCGCAAGGGCAAGTTCACGCCGACCCTGGTCTTCGCGCCGACCGATCGCCAGTCGGTCGACGGCGTGTCGGTGACGCGCGATCACGTGGTCGCCAGCGTCTATGACAATGTCCGCGGCCGGGCGATGGTGTTCACGCACGGCAAGGGGGGCTGGACGTCGCGCGCGGTCGCGCTGCCCGACAATGCCTCGGTCGACGTCGCGAGCACGACCGATCGCAGCAACGCGCTGTTCGTGCAGGTGACGGGCTTCCTCGCGCCGACGACCTTGTGGACGCTCGATGCGGGGCCTGGCGGCGTGCCCAAGCAGATCAAGGCGCTGCCTGCGAAGTTCGACGCGTCGCGCGACGTCGTCGAGCAGTTCGAGGCGGTCTCGACCGACGGGACGAAGATCCCCTATTTCATCGTCCACCGGAAGGACGTGCCGCTCGACGGGACGACGCCAACGATCATGACCGCCTATGGCGGGTTCGAATCGTCGATGACGCCCTATTATTCGGGGGTGATGGGCAAGCTGTGGCTCGAGCGCGGGGGCAGCTTCGTGCTTGCCAATATCCGCGGCGGCGGTGAGTTCGGACCGAAATGGCATGATGCCGGGCGCAAGACCAAGCGGCAGATCATCTATGACGATTTCGCCGCGGTCGGGCAGGACCTGATCGCGCGCAAGCTGACCAGCCCGGCGACGCTCGGCATCTATGGCGGGTCGAATGGCGGGCTGCTGATGGGGGTCGAATTCAACCAGCATCCCGATCTGTGGAAGGCGGTGACGATCCAGGTGCCGCTGCTCGACATGATCCGTTACGAACAGATCGCCGCGGGTGCGTCCTGGGTCGACGAATATGGGTCGGTGAAGATTCCTGCGGAGAAGGCGTTTCTCGAGACGATCTCGCCCTATCAGAACATCAAGCGCGGCGGGGCTTACCCCGAGCCCTATATCTGGACGACGACCAAGGACGACCGGGTCGGGCCGCAGCATGCGCGCAAGTTCGCCGCGCGGCTGAAGGAATATGGCCTGCCGTATCTGTTCTACGAGGATACCGCGGGCGGGCATTCGGGCGATGCGGACATCGAGCAGGGGGCGCGGATGCAGGCGCTGCAGATGACCTATTTCGCGCAGAAGCTGATGGGGCCGGCGAAGTAGGACTTACGCCTGTTGTTCTCCCGCGAAGGCGGGAGCCCAGGGTTACGGGCGCTGTGGCGGGTAACCCTGGGCCCCCGCCTTCGCGGGGGAACATACGACTGCGGTGAGCGGCCGCCTCAGCGGCAGCGGATCTGGCTGTTGTTCTGCTCGACCGCGCGGCCGGCGAGGCCGCCCGCGGCCGCGCCCAGCAGCGAACCGACGATCCGCGAGCGGCCGCCGTCGATCACGTTGCCGAGGATGCCGCCACCTGCCGCGCCGATGATCAGCCCGGTCGTGCCGTCGTTGCGCTTGCAGTAATAGCGGCCGTCCTGCCCCGCATAGACGCGGTCGTTGGCGGACAGGGTGCGCTCCTGATAATTGGGGCCGACGCGATAGTCGCGAGCCGGGTCGTAATTGCCCTCGTCGCGCTCGTCGGGATAGCCGCCCTCATACCGGTCGGGCGCCTGGCGATAGCCGCCCTGCGGCGCCGGCGGAACATAGCTGCCGCCACGATTGCCGCGCAGCGACTGGTAGCGATCGAATTCCTCGCGGAAGATCTGCAATTCGCTGTCGAGGCGCGCCTGGGCGGCGGCGAAACGGGCGTTGTCGGCACTGGTCTGCGCGACGGCGGGTGCGGCGGCGGACAGGCAGGTCGCGGCGATCATCGTCGCGAGGCCGAGAGAACGCTTCATGATCGAAATCCTTTCACGGTTGGGTGGCACGGGGGGGTGTCCCGGTGAGGTGTCCCGGTAACGGGTGGCGACATCGCGCCGCCACCCGGCTTTCGTCAACGACAGATCTGGACGCGACGATGGTTGCGCCATTCGGTGCGGCAGCGGCGATTGTTGTTCCAGTTGCGGCGGTCATTGTCGCGGCCGCGGAAGCGGCGGCCGTCGTGGCGACCGCGATGGTCGTTGCGGCGATAGTCGCGACGATCGGCACGGTGATCACCTCGATGATCGTTGTCGCGATACTGCTGGCTATGGCCCCGATCGCGCTGGGCTTCGGCGGGCGCGGCCACGCCGAGGCCGAGCGTGGCGAAAGCGAGCCCGGCGGCGATGAGATTCGTAAACTTCATGGGGTGTCCTCTTGCCCGAGATCGGGCTGGAAGGACGATACGATCCTGGTTCGGCATCGTTCCTGAACGGGGTTGTCGGCTCCCGTACAGGTTGGCGCCGACCGGTCGTCCTACGGCGTGATCGTGACGAAGCTGTCCATGACGCGCTTGCGGCCGGCCTGTTCGAAGTCGATCTCGAGCTTGTTGCCCTCGATCTCGGCGATCGCGCCATAGCCGAACTTCTGGTGGAACACGCGCTGGCCGGGGGAAAGATCGTCGCGACCCTTGTTGCCGAGGCTGATCGCGCTGGACCGGCTTTCGACGACGCGGGCGGGTTTGGTCGAGAAGCCGCCGCCGGGCGTGGCCGCGCGCTGCCAGCCGGGGCCGCGGCCGGTGCCGCGTGCGACGTCGGCGAACGGGTCGGCGCGGTCGGACCAGTTCGCCTGCCACAGGCTCGCGCCGCCCGACATCGTCGTCTCGGTGTCGGTATGCTCGTCGGGCAGTTCGGCGACGAAACGCGAGGGGATCGACGAATTCCACTGGCCGTAGATGCGGCGATTGGCGGCGTGGAGAATGACGGCGAGGCGACGCGCGCGGGTGATCGCGACATAGGCGAGGCGACGTTCCTCCTCGAGACTCTTGACGCCGCCCTCGTCGAGCGAGCGCTGCGAGGGGAACAGCCCTTCCTCCCAGCCGACGCAGAAGACGGTGTCGTATTCGAGGCCCTTGGCGGCGTGGATCGTCATGATCGTGACCTGCGGATCCTGCGCGCCGCCCTCATTGTCCATGACGAGCGAGACATGTTCGAGGAATGCGCCGAGCGAATCATACTCCTCCATCGCGCGGACGAGTTCGCTCAGATTCTCGAGCCGGCCCGTGGCCTCGACCGATTTCTCGGCCTGGTACATCGCGGTGTAGCCGCTCTCGTCGAGCAGCTGCCGTGCGAGTTCGGCGTGGGGCAGGCTGGTCGCCATGTCGCGCCAGCGCGCGATGTCGCCGACGAGGCGGCCGAGCGACTTCTTTGCAGCGCCGGTCAGCTCGTCGGTGTCGAGGATGCGCGCGGCGGCGGTGGTCAGCGGGGTGCCGGTGGCGCGCGCGAGCTGGTGGATGCGCGCGACCGCCTTGTCGCCGAGGCCGCGCTTGGGGACGTTGACGATGCGTTCGAAGGCGAGGTCGTCCGCGGGCTGGTTGACGACGCGGAGATAGGCGAGCGCGTCGCGGATCTCGGCGCGTTCGTAGAAGCGGAAGCCGCCGACGATCTTGTACGGCATGCCGATCGCGATGAAGCGGTCCTCGAACTCGCGCGTCTGGTGCTGCGCGCGGACGAGGATCGCAACCTCGTCGAGGCTCTTGCCCGTGCGACGGACGCTCTCGATTTCCTCGCCGACGCGGCGCGCTTCCTCGGGGCCGTCCCAGACGCCGATGACCTTGACCTTCTCGCCGACATCGAGCTCGGTCCAGAGCTGCTTACCTAGGCGGCCGCCATTGTTGGCGATCACGCCCGAGGCGGCGCCGAGGATGTGCGGCGTGCTGCGGTAATTCTGTTCGAGGCGGATGACCTTCGCGCCGGGAAAGTCGCGTTCGAACTTCAGGATGTTCTCGACCTGCGCGCCGCGCCACGAATAGATGGACTGGTCGTCGTCGCCGACACAGGCGATGTTCTTGCGTTCCTGCGCGAGCAGCCGCAGCCAGAGATATTGCGACGAGTTGGTGTCCTGATACTCGTCGACCATGATGTATTCGAAGCGCTGCTGATACTGGGCGAGCACGTCGCGGTGCGTCTTCAGGATGACGAGCATGTGGAGCAGCAGGTCGCCGAAATCGCAGGCGTTGAGCGCGCGCAGCCGGGTCTGATATTGCTCGTACAGCTCGCCGCCGCGGCCGTTGGCGTAGCGCTCGCTCTCGCCCGCATCGATATCGGCGGGGACGAGGCCCTTGTTCTTCCACTGGTCGATCAGCCCGGCAAGGCTGCGCGTCGGGAAGCGCTTTTCGTCGATATCGGCGGCGAGGATGAGCTGCTTGAGCAACCGCAACTGGTCGTCGGTATCGAGGATCGTGAAGTTCGACTGGAGCCCGACGAGTTCGGCATGGCGGCGCAGCATCTTGGCGGCGATCGCGTGGAAGGTGCCGAGCCACGGCATCCCCTCGACCGCGTCGCCGACGAGGCGCCCGACGCGCTCGCGCATCTCGCGTGCGGCCTTGTTGGTGAAGGTGACGCTGAGGATCTCCGACGGCCACGCCTTCTTGGTGAAGATCAGATGCGCGAGTCGCGCGGTCAGCGCCGCGGTCTTGCCGGTGCCCGCGCCGGCGATGATCAGGACGGGGCCGTCGGTGGTCAGCACCGCCTCGCGCTGGGGATCGTTGAGGCCGCGGAGATAGGGCGGCTGGCGGTTTGCGTCGGACGGATGGGCGATCTGGTTCACCGGTGAACAGGTAGGGAACGGGGCGCGATCGGGCAAGCGGCTAAGGCTTGCACGGCGCAGCGATGTGTGGAACAAATCGAGAATATCAACAGGAGGCGTGCATGTTGTCGGGACGATGCCACTGCGGAGCGATCCACTATGTCGCGACGGGCGAGGCGGCGCATCATGCGCTGTGCCACTGTGAGGATTGCCGCCGCAGCGCAGGCGCGCCGATGGTCGGCTGGATCGCGTTCAGGACCGAGCAGGTGATGATTTCGGGCGATCCGGTGACCTATGCGTCGTCCGAGCACGGGCGGCGGCAGTTTTGCGGGACGTGCGGGACGGGCCTGTTCTACACCAACCCGGTCGCGCTGCCGGGGATCATCGACATCCAGTCGTGCACGCTCGACGATCCCGAGTCGGTCGCACCGGGCGCGCAAATCCAGGTCGCGGAGCGGCTGGCGTGGATGGCGGACCTGGCGAGCCTGCCCGAATTCGCGCGCTATCCGGGGATGTGAGCGCGCGTTCGGTCGCCATCCGGGAGGGGGGAATCGAAATCGCGGGGCGACCGACGAACCGTCGCCAAACCGTCGCGGGAGCGTAACGATCCGGGCGTAGGGCGTGCGCAGCGACGAGGGTCTTCGTCGGAGAGGCCGCGCAGAGACGGTCCTCCCGACGGTCAGGCTTAGTCGCGCGCAGGCGGTGTGCCTGCGGACCGCAGGACCAGCAAAGGACGTCATCATGAAGATCCTCCACAGCGTCGCTTCGGCGGCGATCGCTTCCGCGTGCCTTTTTGCGACCGGCGCTGCCGCCGATCCGGTGCGCGACCCCGTCTCGATCCGTGTCTCGCATGCCGGGCTAGACTTGGCCAGCGACGCCGGGCGGCGTGTGCTCGCGCGTCGCGTGCAGTCGGCGGTCAACCGGACCTGCGCCCCGCGGACCGGCGGGCTGAATGCCTTTGCCGAGTCGCGCCGGTGCCGCGCGGAAATGATGCAGGACGCCACGGTGCAGACAGCCGCGTTGCTGGAGCGCAACGGGACGCAGCTCGCGAGTCTCGCGGGGCGGTGACGGGGTAGCGTCTTCGCGCTCGATCCGATGCGCGATTGAAGGAGGACCGCTTTATCAGGTGCGGCGGTCCTCCCCCTCCGTCAGGCTGTGCCTGCCACCTCCCCCTGGCGGGGGAGGATCATGGGCGGTTGCGCTCTGTGTGGGGTTCGTCACTGTGTCATTCTGGTATCGCCGCGCGGCGATGCATCGCGTTGTCATAAAGTTGTAATCGTTAGGGCCGACTGCGCGATCATGGCTACTTCCCCATTAACGGTCGACGCGATCGACCGCGCACCGCGCAGCGGACCGCGGCTCGATCATGATCTGCATCCGGCCGGGCGCTGGATCTTTCTGGCAATATTGCTGGGGGGGCTCGCCTATGCGGGGTTCAGCATCGCCACCGATACCGCGCAGGTCGGCGAGACGCTCGCCGTCGGTGCGTTCGCGTTCCTCGGGCTCGCGCTGCTGATCGCGCTCGGGTTCGAATTCGTCAACGGCTTCCACGACACCGCCAATGCGGTCGCGACGGTCATCTACACGCATTCGATGCCCGCGCCGCTCGCGGTGGTCTGGTCGGGCTTCTTCAACTTCGTCGGCGTGATGACGTCGTCGGGTGCGGTCGCCTATTCGATCATCACGCTGCTGCCGGTCGACCTGATCCTCAACGTCGGCAGCGCCGGCGGGTTCGCGATGATCTTCGCACTGCTGCTCGCGGCGATCCTGTGGAACCTCGCGACCTGGGCGGTCGGGCTGCCCAATTCGTCGAGCCATGCGCTGATCGGCTCGATCCTCGGCGTCGGGCTCGCCAACCAGCTGATCAACGGCGGCGCGGACGGCACGTCGGGCGTCGACATGGCGCAGGTGACCAAGGTGCTCTCCGCGCTCGCGTTCAGCCCGGTGGTCGGCTTTGTCGGCGCGCTGCTGATGCTGCTGGTGATGAAGGCGTTCTCGACCGATCGCAAGCTGTTCGAGGCGCCCGAGAGCAATACGCCGCCGCCGCGCGGGATCCGTGCGCTGCTGATCGGCACCTGCACCGCGGTCAGCTTCGCGCATGGCAGCAATGACGGCCAGAAGGGGATGGGGCTGATCATGCTCATCCTGATCGGCTGCGCGCCGACCGCCTATGCGCTGAACCGGACGATGCCCGAAAGCGCGACGCCGGCGTTCGTCCAGAGCGCCCGCGCGGCGTCGTCGGCCTTTGCTGCACATGCCGACGGCACGCCTTCGACGGTCGAGGCCGCGCGCGCGCGCGTCACCACCGCGCTGAAATCCAAGCAGGTCGCCGAGCCCGTCGTCTATGGCGCACTCGCCACGCTGTCGAACGACGTCACCCGCCGGATCGAGGGCTATGGCTCGCTCGGCAAGGTGCCCGCGGCGGCGACGTCCAACCTGCGCAACGACATGTACCTCGTCCTCGACACGACCAAGCTGGTCGCGGCGGACAAGACCGCGCAGGCGCGCTTTACCGCGCAGGAGATCACGGAGCTGAAAACCTATGGCGGCGGGCTCGAGCAGGGCACGCGCTACATCCCGATCTGGGTGAAGGTCACGGTCGCGCTTGCGCTCGGGCTCGGCACGATGGTCGGGTGGAAGCGGATCGTCGTCACCGTCGGCGAACGGATCGGCAAGTCGCATCTGACCTATGGCATGGGCGCGTCGGCGGAGCTGGTCGCGGCGGCGACGATCCTGATGGCGGACCGGTTCGGGCTGCCCGTGTCAACGACGCATATCCTGTCGTCGGGGATCGCCGGTTCGAGCGTCGCCAATGGCGGCGGGCTGCAGCGGCGGACGCTGGTGAACATGGGGCTGGCGTGGATCATGACGCTGCCGGTCGCGATGCTGTTGTCGGGCGGGCTGTACTGGATGCTGCTCGGGGTGGCGCACGCCTTGGGGCGCTAAAGCCGAGCGCGCGATTGACGGGGCGGCGGCGGGCGGCGATGCACGCGGCATGAGCACGCTTAGGTCCAGCCGCCGCATCCTCGCCGCCAGCCTGGTGGGCACCGCGGTCGAATTCTACGACTTCTACATCTACGCGACCGCCGCGGCGCTCGTGTTCGGGCCGCTGTTCTTCGCGGGCCAGTCGGCGTCGGCGCAGCTGTTGCTGAGCTATGCGACATTCGGGCTGGCGTTCGTCGCGCGACCGGTGGGCGCGGTGCTGTTCGGGCATTTCGGCGACCGGGTCGGGCGCAAGTCGACCCTGGTCGCGTCGCTGCTGCTGATGGGCGGATCGACCGTCGCGATCGCGTTCCTGCCAACCTATGCGCAGGTCGGCTGGTGGGCGCCGGCGCTGCTCTGCCTGATGCGGCTGGGGCAGGGGCTGGGGCTGGGCGGCGAATGGGGTGGGGCTGCACTGCTCGCGGTCGAGAATGCGCCGCCGCACCGGCGCAACACGTTCGGGATGTTCCCGCCGCTCGGCGCGCCGGTCGGATTTCTCGCCGCCAACGGACTGTTCCTGATCATCGGGCTGGTCCTCGACGAGGCGCAGTTCCTTGCCTGGGGATGGCGGATCCCGTTCCTGGTCAGCGCAGTGCTGGTCGGGCTGGGGCTGTGGGTGCGGCTGAAGCTGACCGAGACGCCCGCGTTTCTGGAAGCGGAGAAGACCGAGGCGATCCCGCGCGTCCCGATCGCCGAGCTGCTGACGCGGCATCTGCGCGCAACGCTGGCGGGGACGTTCGGGGTGATCGCGTGTTTTGCGCTCTTCTATCTCGCGACCGCGTTCGCGCTCGGCTACGGCACCAAGACGCTCGGCTATTCGCGCGAGGCGTTCCTTGGCGTCGAGCTGGTCGCGATCTGGTTCCTGGCGGCGGGGGTGATCCTCGCGAGCGTGCTGGCCGATCGCTATTCGGCGGCGCGGATGCTCAGCATCGGGTTTGCGGGCTGTATCGTCGTCGGGGCGCTGATGGGGCCGATGCTGGGGTCGGGATCGCTGGTCACGGTGTCGCTCTGGCTGTCGGGCGCGCTGTTCGTGATGGGGTTCGCCTATGGCCCGCTCGGCGGGTGGCTGCCGAGCCTGTTTCCGGCGGGGGTGCGCTATACGGGCGTGTCGATGACGTTCAACCTTGGCGGCGTGCTCGGCGGCGCGCTCGCGCCGATCGTGGCGGAGGCGCTCGCGCCGCGCGGGCTTGGGCTGGTCGGGGTGTATCTGATGGCCGCGGGGGTGCTGAGCCTTGGCGGGCTGCTGATCGTCGGGCGCCGCGCCACCGTATAGGACGGGGTCTCCCGCTTGCGCGGGAGACCGTTACGTCAGGCGGGCCGCAGCAGCGTCAGCCGCGCCTTGCCATGGACGCGCGTGGCGTCGACCTCGAAGCCCGGCAGTTCGACGACCTCCGCCTTGGCCGTCTCCAGGCTGATCCACGTCGCCGGGCTGGTCCATCCGAGCCGGGCAAGCTTGTCGAGCGCGACGAGCCCTGCCCCGGTGTCATAGGGCGGATCCATCAGGATGATGTCGAGCGGCGCGGGCGCGGGGCCCATCGCCATCACCGAGGTCGCGCGGACGTCGCCGCGAATGCCGAGCTTGGCGAGATTGGCCTTCAGCGCATCGAGCGCGGGCTTGTCCTGTTCGACGAACAGGCACGAAGCCGCGCCGCGCGACAAGGCCTCGATCCCGAGCGCGCCCGAGCCCGCGAAGAGATCGGCGACCGCGAGGCCTTCGAAACTGCCGACCCGGCTGGTCAGCATCGAGAACAGCGCCTCGCGCATGCGATCGGCGGTCGGGCGGGTCGCGTCACCCTTGGGCGCGACGATCTGGCGACCGCGATACTGGCCTGCGATGATCCGCATCAGCGTTTACCTCCGCGTGGTGCGCGGGGCGGGTGACCGCGCCCCCCTGATGGTCCCTTGCCGGGCGCGGGCGGACGGCTGCCGCGTTCGGGGCGCGGTGCGGCGTCGCGCGGCGGGCGGGGATCCGCACCGGGGCGACCGGCGGCACTGCGCGCGGCGCGCTTGTCGAGACCGGTCCGCATCCGGGAATCGTCCGCCTGGGGGCGGAAGCCGCGTTGCTGGTCCTGGCGCTGGTCCTGGCGCTGGGGCGAGTCGGGGCGGCGCGGGGCTGTCGTGCCCCCGCTACCGCCCCCGCTACCGCCGCCGCCGACGCGGGTCGGGGCGGCGCGGTCGCGGGGCGGCTTGGCGGCGCGGAAATGCTTGATCTTGGGGCTGGTGCTCAGCTCCTCGCCGCGATCCGCGCGCTCCTGGCGATAGGTCGGGCGACCGGTGCCGGCGCCGGTCGGCTGGGCGTGATGCGTCGCAGCCGCGCGATTGCCGCCGCGCGCATCGGGCTTGGCCCAGGGATCGGTGACGTCGCCGCGGACCATCGCCGCGGTCGGGCGGATGCGCTCGGGCCGGGCCGGGCGGGCGGGCCGTGCGGCACGGTCGACCGGCGCTGCCCCGCTTGAGAAGCCCGAGCTTGCGGGCGCCGCATAGGGGCTGCGCGCGGGCTGGCGTGTGGCGGGCGCTGGCCGGGCCGAGGGGGCGGGGCGGGGGGCGTTGGCGCCACGCTGGGGCGACTTGGCACCGATCCCCGCACCCGCGCCGGCGCTGGCGCTGATGCCGATGTTCGGACGCGCGCCGGGACCCTCGGGCTTGCCGCGCGCGAGCTCCTTCTGGAAGGCGACGACGTCGTGCTGGAGCACTTCGCCGATCTGGCCGGGGGCGAGATCACCGAGCACGAACGGACCGTAGCGGGTGCGGATCAGGCGCGAGACCTGGAGGCCCAGATGTTCGAGCACGCGGCGGACTTCGCGGTTCTTGCCCTCGGTCAGGATCATCTCGATCCAGACGTTCGCGCCGGTGCGGCGTTCGATATTGGCGTTGATCGAGCCGTAGCGGACGCCCTCGATCTCGATCCCCTCGATCAGCTCCTCGAGCTGCGGCTGGGTGATGTTGCCATAGGCGCGGGCGCGATAGGCGCGCTCGACGCCGGTCGCGGGGAGCTCGAGCTGGCGCTTGAGGCCACCGTCGGTGGTCATCAGCAACAGCCCCTCGGTGTTGAGATCGAGCCGGCCGACGGGAACGAGTCGCGGCAGTTCGCGCGGCAGGCGGTCGTAGATCGTCGTCCGGCCCGCGGGATCGCGCTCGGTGACGAGCAGCCCGGTCGGCTTGTGATAGAGGAACAGCCGTGCCGCGCTGGGCGCCTCGACCGGATCGCCGTCGACGGTGACGCCGGCAAGGTTGCGCAGGATCGTCGCCGGCGTGTCGAGCGTGGTGCCGTTGAGCGCGACGCGCCCCTCGGCGATCATCCGTTCGATGTCGCGGCGCGACGCGACGCCCGCGCGGGCGAGTAGTTTGGCGATGCGGTCGCCCTTGATGGGGGCTGCGGGGGCTGTTGCAGGCGCGTCGTTCGACGGGCTGGCAGTCGGGTTATCGTCTTTTGAAGTCGTCATGGCGCGGCTGATACTATGGATCGGGGTGCAGCGCGAAAATATTTGCGACCCTTCGTGGTGCGGTGCGTTATGTCGCATGGGCGTAACGACCATTCGTTGCGCGAAGGGGCGTGATGTCGATGCTGTTCGGAAAGAAGAAGCGGCTGATCATCCGCTTGCTGGTCGTCGAGGACGAACCGCTGGTCGCGTTCGACACCGAATATTTCCTGACCGAATCGAAATTCACCGTGGTCGCGACGGTCGACCGGGTCAGCGATGCACTGGCGGTGATCGAAAGCGAGTCCGCGATTGACCTCATCCTGGCCGATGTCAGCCTGAGTGACGGATCGGGGCTCGACGTGGCGCGTGCGGCCCTGGAACGCGGGGTGCCGGTGCTGTTCGTCACGGGCAACTGCCCGGTCGAGGCGACGACGCTGGCCGCGGGCTGTCTCTCCAAACCCTATTCGCAGCGCGACCTGCTCGCCGCGATCGCGGCGATCGAGGCGCGGATGGCGGGGAGCGAGCCGAAGAAGCTGCCCTCGGGCCTGCGGCTGTTCAGCGCGCCCGTCTGACGGGGCGCGTTTAGCTTCGTCGCGACCAAGGCGAAGCGGCGACGTCTTCCGCCTTCCCTCGCGTCGACAGCCCGCTATGGTCGCGCCATGTCCAGTACAGCCGTTCCGCGCCGATCCCTGCTCGCCACCATGGCCCCCTATCTGCGGCCCCGGCCGATCGCGGCGCTGCTGCTGGGGATATCGAGCGGCTTTCCGCTCGCGCTGTTGCTGGGGACGATGGGCTATTGGCTGTCGAAGGTCGGGATCGACAAGAAGACGATCGGCTTCGCGATCGGCCTGACGACCCCGTACACGCTGAAATTTCTCTGGGCGCCGTTCATCGACCGGTTCCAGATCCCGGTGCTGACGGCTTGGGTCGGACAGCGTCGCGCGTGGCTGTTCTTCGTCCAAGCGCTGCTGTTCGGTTCGGTCTGGATGCTGGGGTTCAGCGCGCCGCAGGAGCATCTCGGGGTGTTCGCCTTCTGGGCGATCGTGACCGCGTTCCTCGGCGCGACTCAGGATATCGTGATCGACGCCTACCGGATCGAGATCCTGCCCGAAGACGAATTGCCGCACGGGACCGCGAACAACCAGTTCGGCTATCGGCTCGGCAATCTGGCGGCGGGGGTCGGCACGATCGCGATCGCCTCGTCCGAAGGGCTCGGGCTCGGCTGGGCGATGGGCTATGGACTGACCGCCTTCTGCGTCATTCCCGGCGCACTCGCGGCGCTCTGGGCGGGGCGCGGACTGCATGACCGGGTGCTGGCATCGCAAGATCAGGCGTCGCGCGGGCGCTGGCTCGAGGATACGATCATCGGGCCGTTCCGCGAATTCTTCCAGCGTCGCGGCGCGGTGCTGATCCTGCTGTTCGTGCTGATCTACAAGCTGGGCGATGCGATGGGGCAGGGCATGCTCAACCCCATGATCGTCGAGCTGGGGTTCAGCGACACCGAATTCATCGCGATCAACAAGCTGGTCGGGTTCTGGGGGCTGATCGTCGGAACCGCGCTGGGCGCGCCGTTCATGGCGTGGCTGGGCCTCGGCCGCGCGCTGTTCGTGTCGGGCATGCTGATGATGCTCAGCAACTTCATGTTCGTCATCCTCGCCTGGCACGGGCATTCGAACACCTGGCTGACGATCGCGGTCGCGACCGAGCAGGTGACGAGCGGGATCGGGCTGACGGTGTTCGTCACCTATCTCTCGGGCCTATCCAACCTTGCCTATACCGCGACTCAGTTCGCGCTGCTGTCGTCGTTCGCGGCGGTCGGGCGGACGTGGCTGGCGGCACCCGCGGGCTATGCCGCCAACGCGCTGGGCTGGCCCGGCTTCTGGATGCTGACGATGGTCGTCGCGGTGCCAGGGCTCGTGCTGCTGTGGATCCTGTGGCGTCAGGGGTTCGTCGTCGAAAGCGTGCGGCGCGACCCGGCGATCGCGGCCGGGGCGGACTGACCCCGGCGCGTGACCCGGTTCAACTCGTAACCGGGCGCCCCTCGTCCGCGAAGGCGGCGGCGACTGCGGCGGCGCTGGTGAGGACGCCGTCGACGCGGCGGACGCCGAGCAGGTCGGTCATCAGCAGCCGCGCGGTGTCAGGCGCGGTCTCGACGCGCGCGAGGATCGACAGCAGCGCCGCCTCCGCGGGCGTCATCCGCGCGCAGCAGCACGGCGCGATCGCGATCGTCCCCGCCGCGCTGCCCGCCAGATCGGCCATCAGCGCGCGCATCAGGATCAGCGGCCGGCGGAAACCCTGTCCGAACGCGGTGAACAGCGTGTGCGCGGCGCGCGCGTCGCCAAGCCCGTTCGCGCCCATCCGCCGCATCGCGAACAGCGCGATCCGCGCATTCTCGCACGACGGCAGCGGATGCGGCAGCACCGTCGTCATGCTGGCAAGCGTCGTGCCGGCAAAGCGGTTGGCATCGGTCATATACGCGACTCCGTGGTTACAAGACCAAGGTCGCTTGTTCGTTATTGATAGTCAATAGCAATAAGGGATCAGTGCGGCAGCTCGTCGTTGCCTGCGAGCACTTCGCCCGCGAGGTAGAGCGAACCCGCGATCAGCACGAACTGCGGCGCGTCACCCTGCGCGGCGATGCGGACGAGCGCCTCGGCGGGGGTCGCGGCGGTCTCCGCGCTGCACCCGGCGCGGCGGGCGATCGCCGCCAGCGCGTCGGGGGCGTGGTGAGCATGACCCGGGACGGGAAGCGCGACGACGTGGCCGACCTGCGGGCCGAGAATGTCGAGCACCGCCTCGGCATCCTTGTTCGCGAGCATGCCGAGTACGAGCGTCGCGGGACGGCCTGCCGCCAGCGTCCGCAGCACGCGCGCGACCGGCTGTGCGGCATTGGGATTGTGCGCGCCGTCGAGCCATAGGTCGCTGCCCGCGGGCAACCGTGCGTGGAGCGGGCCATGGGACAGCCGCTGCATCCGCGCGGGCCAGTGCGCGGCGTCCGCGGCGGCGCGCATCGCCGCCTCTGGGATGGCGAGCGCCGACTGATGCCGCAGCATCGCGATCGCGAGCGCGAGATTGCGCGACTGGTGCAGGCCGACCAGCCGCGGGCGGTTGGTGACGAGCGTGCCGTCCGCATCGGTGTAGCGCATCGCCGTGCGCGTCGTCTCGCTCGTCCAGGCGGTGCCGCGCGCGAGGACGGGGGCGCCCGCCGCCTCGGCGATTCCCGCGATCCGCGCGCGCAGCGGGCGGGCATAGTCCATCGTCACCAGCGGCACGCCGCGCTTGGCGATGCCCGCCTTCTCGCCCGCGATGGCGAGCAGCGTGTCGCCGAGAAACGCCTGATGGTCGATCCCGAGCGCGGCGATGCCGGTGACGACGGGGTTCGGGATGACGTTGGTCGCGTCGAGCCGGCCGCCCAGCCCGACCTCGACGATCGTCGCCGCGGCGGGCGTGCGCGCGAAGGCGAGGAAGGCGGCGGCGGTGGTGACCTCGAAGAAGCTCGCCTGCAGGTCCGCGGCGTGGTCGAGCACCTCGGACAGCAGCGCGGCGAGCGCGTCGTCCTCGATCAGCCGGCCGGCAAGGCGGATGCGTTCGTTGAAGCGGACGAGGTGCGGGCTCGAATAGACGTGGACGTCGAGCCCCGCCGCCTCGATCGCGGCGCGCAGGAACGCGCAGGTCGATCCCTTGCCGTTGGTGCCCGCGACATGGAACACCGGCGGCAGCGACCGATGCGGATCGCCGAGCCGCGCCAGCAACGCGGTGATGCGCTCGAGGCCGAGGATGTCGGCGCCGGGCGACAGCGTGGTCAGCCGGTCGAGCTGCGCCTGGACGGCGGGGGAGGAGGAGGTGGCGTGGTCGGGCATTCTTCTAACTCCCTCTCCCCTCGGGGAGAGGGCTTGGGGTGAGGGGCGGTTCCGGGCGCAGCAGTGCTGGGCTGCCCCTCACCCCGACCCTCTCCCCCGAGGGGAGAGGGGGTAGGTTACGCCGCTTCGCGGGCGCTCAGATAGCCGATGACGGTGCCGAGCTGTTCGCGCAGGTCTTTCCGGTGGACGACCATGTCGATCATCCCGTGTTCGAGATAATATTCCGACGTCTGGAAATCCTCGGGCAGCTTCTCGCGGATCGTGCTCTCGATCACGCGGCGGCCGGTGAACGCTAGTGTCGCCTTGGGTTCGGCGATCTGGACGTCGCCGAGCATCGCATAGGCCGCCATCACGCCGCCCGAGGTCGGATCGGTCAGCACGACGATATAGGGCAGGCCGGCGTCGTGGAGCATCTGGATCGCGACGGTGCTGCGCGGCATCTGCATCAGGCTGAGGATACCCTCCTGCATGCGTGCGCCGCCGCTGGCGGTGAAGATCACATAGGGCACGCGGTCCTCGATCGCCGCCTCAACGCCGCGGACGAAGGCTTCGCCGACCGCGAGGCCCATCGATCCGCCCATGAAGCCGAAATCCTGCACGCCGACGACGACGCGGTGGCCGTCGATCGCACCGCGGGCATTGACGAGCGCGTCACGCTCGCTGTTGTCGGTCCGTGCGGCCTTCAGGCGATCGGTGTAGCGCTTCTGGTCGCGGAACTTGAGCGGATCCTCGGGCACCGGCGGCGCGGGCAGCTCGCTGCAGCTGCCTTCGTCGAATAGCTGCGCGAAGCGGATCTTCGGGCCGATGCGGTCGTGATGGTCGCATTTCGGGCAGACGTGGAGATTTTCCTCCAGCTCCTTGGTGAAGACCATCTGCCCGCAGCCCTTGCACTTGTGCCAGAGATTTTCGGGCGTCTCGCGCTTGGCGACGAACGGCAGGACGTTGCGGACGCTGTTGAGCCAGCTCATGCCCCGATCTCCATGCGAATTTCCTTTCGGGCCGACGCGACGGCATCGGCGAGAGACGTGATATAGGCGCGGACGGGTTCCGCGGCAGCGGTGCCGTGCTGGGCGACCAGCTCGACGATCGCCGAGCCGACCACGACGCCGTCGGCGACGCGCGCGACGTTCGCCGCCTGTTCGGGCGTGCGGATGCCGAAGCCGACCGCGACCGGGATGTCGGTCTGCGATTTCAGCCGCGCGACCGCGTCCTCGATCGAGGATTGCTGCGCCTGTTGCAGCCCGGTGATGCCCGCGACCGAGACGTAATAGAGGAACCCGCTCGCACCATCGAGCACGGTCGGCAGCCGCGCCGCGTCGGTGGTCGGGGTGGCGAGGCGGATCAGGTCGATCCCGGCGGCGCGCAGCTGGGGCCCAAGCGCATCATCCTCCTCGGGCGGTACGTCGACGCAGATCACGCCGTCGACCCCCGCCGCCGCCGCGGCCTGCGCGAACCAGTCCGCGCCGCGCCGCAGCATCGGGTTGCCATAGCCCATCAGCACCAGCGGCGTCTCGGGATGGCGCGCGCGGAAGGCGGTGGCGATCGCGAGAATGTCCGCGGTGCGCGTCCCCTGCGCGAGGCTGCGGATATTGGCGGCCTGGATCGCGGGGCCATCGGCCATCGGATCGGTGAACGGCATGCCGAGCTCTATCGCATCGGCGCCGCCCGCGACGAGCGCATCGAGGATCGCCGGCGTCGCGGCGGTCGAGGGATCGCCCGCGGTGACGAACGCGACGAGCGCGGCGCGGTTCTCGGCCGCGGTACGCGCGAAGGTGGCGGCGAGGCGGCTCAAATCGCCACCCCGAGCGCTTCGGCGACGGTGAAGATGTCCTTGTCGCCGCGGCCGCACAGGTTCGCCAGGATGATCTGGTCCTGCCGCATCGTGCGCGCCTTCCTGGTCACTGTGGCGATGGCATGCGATGGTTCGAGCGCGGGGATGATGCCCTCGGTCCGGCAGAGCAGCTGGAACGCGTCGAGCGCCTCCTGATCGGTCGCGCTGTCATAGTCGACGCGGCCGATGTCGCGCAGCCAGGCATGCTCGGGGCCGATGCCCGGATAGTCGAGCCCCGCCGAGATCGAATGCGCCTCGGTGATCTGGCCGTCCTCGTCCTGCAGCAGATAGGTCTTGTTGCCGTGGAGCACGCCGGGGAAGCCGCCCGCAAGACTCGCCGCATGCTGCTTGTCGAGCCCGTGGCCCGCCGCCTCGACGCCGAGCATCGCGACATCGGCATCGTCGAGGAACGGGTGGAACAGCCCGATCGCGTTCGATCCGCCACCGATCGCGGCGACGAGCAGGTCGGGCAGGCGGCCGACGCGGTCAAGCATCTGCGCGCGCGCCTCGGTGCCGATCACGCTCTGGAAATCGCGGACCATCTCCGGATAGGGATGCGGGCCGGCCGCGGTGCCGATGATGTAGAAGGTGTCGTGGACGTTGGCGACCCAGTCACGCATCCCCTCGTTCATCGCGTCCTTCAGCGTGTGCGCGCCGCTGGTGACGGGGCGGACCTCGGCGCCGAGCAGCTTCATGCGGAACACGTTGGGCGCCTGACGCTCGACGTCCTTGGCGCCCATGTAGATCACGCAAGGCAGGCCGAAGCGCGCGCAGACGGTCGCGGTCGCAACGCCGTGCTGGCCCGCGCCGGTCTCCGCGATGATCCGCGTCTTGCCCATCCGGATCGCGAGCAGGATCTGGCCGATGCAGTTGTTGATCTTGTGCGCGCCGGTGTGGTTGAGCTCGTCGCGCTTGAACCAGATCTGCGCGCCCATGCCCTCGGGAGCGGACTCGCGCAGGGCCTCGGTGAGGCGTTCGGCGTAGTAGAGCGGGCTCGGGCGGCCGACATAATGTTCGAGCAGGTCGTCGAACTGCGCCTTGAACGCAGGGTCGGCCTTGGCGGCGCGGTACGCCTCGTCGAGTTCGAGGACGAGCGGCATCAGCGTCTCGGCGACGTAACGGCCGCCGAAATCGCCGAAATGGCCGCGTTCGTCGGGCTGGGCGCGGTAGGAATTGGGAGCGTTCATGCGGAGCGCTTTAGCATTTCGGAAAACGCTGTCACCCCTAGCGTTTCTGATACGCACCACCCCGGCGAAGGCCGGGGTCCAGTCGGGAAGGTCGTGGTGACGGGCAGGACCCGGCAATGCACCGTCCCCAACTGGGCCCCGGCCTTCGCCGGGGTGGTGCTAGAGCGCAGCGACTGCCTTCAGAAATGCCGCGATCCTGGCTTCGTCCTTCGTGCCGGGTTCGCTCTCCACCCCCGAGGACACGTCGACCAGTTCGGCGCCGGTCCTGCGGATCGCCTCGGCGACATTCGCCGGGTCGAGCCCGCCCGACAGCGCCCAGCGCAGCGGATGCCGGAACCCGTCGAGCAGGTCCCAGTCGAAGCGCAGCCCCATCCCGCCGGGCAGCGCGGCCGAATCGGGGGTTTTCGCGTCGTAGAGGATGCGATCGGCGACACCGACGAACGTGTGCGCACCGTCGAGATCGCCGCGCGTGCGCACCCCGACGGCGACCCATAGCTCGATCCCGAACCGCGCGCGGATCGCGGCGGCGCGTGCGGGCGTGACCTTGTGGAGCTGCAGCACGTCGAGGGCCGCGGATGCGATCGCCTGTTCGAGCATCTCGTCCTCGGGATCGACGAACACGCCGACTTTGGCGACATGGCCGGGCACGCGCGCGGCGAGTTCGGCGGCCTTGTCGAAGGTCACGTGGCGCGGCGAGGCGGGGAAGGAGACGAAGCCGACATGGCTCGCCCCGTGCCGGATCGCGGCGTCGAGCGTCGCGGGGGTCGAGAGGCCGCAAATCTTGGCGGTAGTCATGGTGTTCCTTCGGTGCCTTTCGGCGGAGGCGGCGTGAACCTGTCCCGCAAACCGTCCGTCATCCTGACGAACGTCAGGATCCAGAGCCACGGCCGCCAGCGTTTTTTACTCTGGATCCTGACTTTCGTCAGGATGACGGGGGTAGAGGGTCAGAACGACGGTGGACGGTGGGGGTCAGAGCGTCGCGGCGATCGCGCGGGCGGCGGTGTCGGGGTCTTCGGCCTGGGTGATCGGGCGACCGACCACGAGGATCGAGGCGCCGGCGTCGAGCGCCGCGCGCGGGGTGACGACGCGCTTCTGGTCGCCGACATGGCCGTCGGGCGGGCGGACGCCGGGCACGACGAAGAACCCCCTGGGCCAGATCGCCTTGGCCGCGGCGACTTCGGCGCCCGAGCAGACGATGCCGTCGACCCCGGAGTCGCGCGCCAGTTCGGTCAGCCGTGCGACATGGTCATGCGCGCTGCCGGTGATCCCGGTGGCGGTGAGATCGGCGGCATCGAGGCTGGTCAGCATCGTCACCGCGATGACCTTGGTCCCGACCGGCGCGGCGGCCTTCGCATCCTCGAGCATCGCGCGGCCGCCGCTGGCATGGACGGTCAGGATCGCGGGGGCGAGCCCGCCGAGTGCCTGCACCGCCTTGGCGACGGTATTGGGAATGTCGTGCAGCTTGAGGTCGAGGAAGATCGGCAGCTCGAACTCGGCCATCGCATGCACGCCGGGCTGGCCGTGCGCGCAGAAGAATTCGAGACCGAGCTTGATCCCGCCGACATGGTGGCGGACGCGCCCGGCGATCGCCCTGGCGCGGGCCAGATCGGGGGTGTCGATCGCGACATAGATCGGGCTGCTCATCACGCGACTCCTGGCGGAACCGCGGTCGGCGCGGCGGCGGGCGGGATGGTCGGCGCGATGGCCGGTTCCTCGGTGTAGGACGGGGTCGGGTAGGACGGTGTCGGATAGGCCACCGGCGGCACGGCCTGCGCGGCGCGCAGATCGAGGATCGTCCGCTCCGCGGTCGCGAGCCGCTGACGCAGGCGCCAGCGCATCGCGAGATTGTAGAGCAAGGTCGGCAGGAACCCGATCAGGAACGTGACCAGCAACAGCATCGGCAGATTCACGTCGGCGATCAGGCCGCCCCAGAGCCGGATCGGCACGGTCGCCCAGTTGGCGATGGTGAAGACTGCGGCGATGAACGCCAGCAGGCACCAGAACAGGATCTTCAGGAACTGCATGACTTATCCCCTTGCATCCGCCCGGGGGTAAAGCCGCCGTCCGCTTTTGGCCAGCCTTGCGCCAACTTAACCCCGTTCCGGACCGGGCCTGCGGTCACGAACGGTGCGTTTCAGCCGATCTCGCGGCGCAGATCCGCGAACAGGCCGGGCACCGCGGTCAGCCGTTCCTCCTCCTCGTCGAGGATGGCGAGGAACGCGGCGCGCTTGATCGCGGCGACGCGCCCCGGCTTCATCCGCACCGACGGGGGCAACGTCGAGACGGTGATGTCGATCATCCGTTCGGCACCGTGCAGCCGGCCCCAGAGATAGTCGTTCTCCCGGTAGGCGCGGCTGAAGAACGCACCGAAGCTGTTGAACTGGATCCCTTTCAGCGTCGCCTCCGCCCCGCCCGAGCGAATCGCGACCGCGTCGTCGGGGGCGATCCGGTCGACCTTGATGGGATCGAATTCGTCGAGCCCCTCACCCTGCAGCAGCGGCAGTGTCGCGGTGTCGAAATAGGGGAAGCCGAGATAGGCGAGCAGCATCGAGCGGCGCACCGGCCGGTCGAGCGCGACGAACGCCTCCGCGAGCCGTACATCGGTCTCGGCGTCGCGGCGGTTGAGGTCGAGCGAGGCGGCCAATGCGTCGAGCAGCGGCTTCGCGTCGTCGCGCAGCGTGCGGACCTCGCGGCGCAGCGCGGCATGCGCATCGGTCCGCTGGCATTCGAGATAGTCCGACAGCGACGCATAGATCGCGTCGCGGATCGGCGCGAGTGCGACCTCCTCGACCTCGGCCTCGAGCACCGTCAGGCGGCGTGCCATCAGGCGCAGCCGGCGGATCCGGAAGCCGAGATCGAAGCGTCGCAGGAACGCGATCGTCGCGGGGCTCGCGCCGCCGCCATGCGCCGCGCCGATCTCCTCGGCGCCGCTCGCCGTCACCGCGGTCGCGATCGCCGCGCGGATCCGGTCCCAGCGCTGCGGCCCGGGTTCGCCGCCGGCATGGAACAGCAGCGAGGTCAGCGTCTCGACCACGCCTGCGACCTTCAGATGGCCATAGGCGGCATAGCCATAGCCCGCGCTGGCCGCCGCGGCCTTCTGCGCACGCGCACGCCAGTTGGCGAGCCGCGCCGCGGTCGGGCTGTTGAGGAACAGCGTATGCCCGAACAGCTGCTCGACCTCCGCCTCGACATCGGGGCGGATCGCATCGATGATCGCGCGCATCCGGTCGATCTGCGCCGAGCGCGCGGCGATCGCGTCGAGATTGTCGCGGATCGGCTGCTGGCGCGGCAATTCGCTGATCGCGCCGATGATCGTCTGGAAGAAGCCGGGCGTGCCATTCTGTGGCGGGAGGCGGAACTTCATCCCCGGCGACGGATCGATATAGACGAAGCGGCGGTCGATCTGGCGGCGCGCGGGGCGTTCCTTCAGCGCGTCGATCGCGGGGCGGAACGGCGCGTTGGCGAGCACCGACCCGTCGATCAGCACGACCTGATCCGCGCCGTTGGTCGCCGACTGGCGGGGCAGGATGCGCTTGAGGAAGGCATCGCGCGCCGCCCAGGACGTCTTGCGATCGGCGAGCACGCCGTCGAGCTCGGCGACCATGAACGGTGGGAAGGCACCCGGAAAGCTCGAGGTCGCGCGTGCGGCAAAGGCGAGTTCGGGGATGTTCGCCAGGCTGTCGGTCGGCGCGCCATGATCGGAAAAGTCGACGACGACGCGGTGCTCGGTCTCGACCACCTCGGGCGGCGAATTGAGTTTGAGCCGTTCGGGATGGCCGGTGAAATCGGTCACCGTCACGAACAGGTCGAGCGGCTGGCCCGGCGGCAACAGTCGCGGCCCGCGCTCGCTGGCGGCCATCGCGTCGAACGCGTCGAGCAGCAGCCCGGTAAAGGTCGCGCCGCCGAACGGGGGCTCGAACCAGCGCGAGCGGACGAAATGCGACAGCTTGGCCTTCACCTCCTCGCGCGTCGTGTCGTCGAGCGTCTGGACCTTGTCCGCGCTGCGCCCCGCCGCCATCCAGGCGAGCGGCAGGGCCCAGGCCTTCGAGAAGCGCGAATGCGGCGCGGCATGGGGATCGATCAGCGCCTCGACATCGGCCGAGCTCAGCCAGAGATCGGTGAGCGGATCGAGGCTCTGCCCGGTCGCGATCGCCTGGGCGAGGAAGATGCCGTTGATCCCGCCCGCGCTGGCACCGGCAATGATGTCGGCGAGCACGCGGACCTTGAGCGCACCCTGCGCCTCGATCTCGTCGAGCAGGTCGCGGTACACCGCCTGACTGCCGGTCCCGCGGTCGCCACCGGCATGATGGCCGTGGCTCGCGCGGACGAGATGCCAGATCTCCTTGGTGATGCCGTGCATGTAGACGGCCAGGCTGATCCCGCCATAGCAGACCAGCGCGAGGCGAAGTTCCTTCTCGCGCACCTTCTCAGCCCCCGACCGGGCAGCGAAGTTTGCGTACAGGGGGGCTGACGGCGCCGGTCCGCGTCATGCGGGTTCCAGCGTTGCCCAGATCGGCAAGTGATCCGACGCCTTGCGCGCGGCGGGGCTGCTGTGCACGCCGCAGGTGGCGATGCGCAGGTCGCGCGACGCCATGATCCGGTCGAGCCGGGCGATCGCGCGGCGCGAATGGAAGCTCGCGCCGGTATCGGCAAACGCGAAGTCGCGGCCGAAGTCGCGCAGGCAGCCCGACCCCGCGCTCCATTCGTTGAGATCGCCCATCAGCACGGTAGGGTGTCGGGTCGCACAGGCGTCGACATGCGCGAGCACCGCCGCCGCCTGACGCCGTCGCCACAGCCCCGACAGGTCGAGATGCATGCCGACGACGCGGATCATCCCGCCCGCGGTCCGCACGTCGGCCATCACCGCGCCGCGCGGCTCGAGCGAGGGCAGGTGGATCGCCTCGCTGTCGACGATCACCGCCGACTTGCGCACCAGCACGACATTGCCGTGCCACCCCATGCTGAGCGCACTGAGGCTGACGGGGATCGGCTTCCAGTCGCTATGCTCCTCGAGCAGGTGATAGGGCAGCACGCAGGCGCGTGTGCCGAACCGGCGATCCGCCTCCTGCAGCGCGATGACGTCGGCGTCGATCTCACGCAGCACCTCGACCACGCGTTCGGGGTTCCGGCGGCGGTCGAGACCGATGCCCTTGTGGATATTATAGCTGGCGACCTTGATCATGTGCGCGGGCTTAACGCGGGATGGCGGGTGCGGGTTGCCGCGGGCTCTGCCGATTGCCCCGGCCTGCGCCGTGCATGTTGGACGGACCGGCACCGCGCGGCGGCGGTTCGATGGATTGGAATACAGCAATCTCCTTGCGCGCAACAATAGCACCGGGATGCGCGCGAAACAGGACAAAAACTGCTTGCGCGATCGATTCAATTGGGGTGTCATGGGGTCATAACAAAACGCAGGGACGAACGATAACGAGCTGGTGCGGGCAACGCGCCGGTCGCCGGGGGAGTGTGCCGCGGATCCGAGCCAACAGGACGGACGACGCGAAGGTGAGCGACTTTCCAGGGGACGCGCGGCCATGCCGCGCAAACGGGGCGGACTCACAGATGATCACGCGGCGATCGATCCTACAGCATATCGGCATGGCGGGCGGCGCGGCCGCGACCTTCGGCGCGATGGAGGCGCTGGGGATCGCGGGCAATGTCGCGGCGGCGGCGCCGATGCCCGATCTGCCCGCCGGCTTTGGCAAGGGGCGGTCGGTGATCGTGCTGGGGGCGGGCATCGCCGGGCTGGTCGCCGCCTATGAACTGCAGCAGGCGGGGTTCGACGTCACCGTGCTCGAGGCGCGCGACCGGGTCGGCGGGCGTAACTGGACGGTGCGCGACGGCGACCGGATCGTGATGGACGGTGAGGCGGACCAGGTCGCGCGCTTCTCCGACGGCGCCTATTTCAATGCCGGGCCGGCGCGGCTGCCGAGCTTCCACCACCGCATCCTCGGCTATTGCGGCAAGCTCGGCGTTCCGCTCGAGGTCGAGATCAATTCGAGCCGCAGCGCCTTCCTGATGGGGCAGAAGGGCGACAAGGTGCGGATGCGCACCGCGATCAACGACACGCGCGGGCATGTCGCCGAACTGCTGATGAAGGCGGTGAACCAGGGCGCGCTCGACCAGAGCCTGAGCGCGGCGGACAAGCAGGCGCTGCTGCCGTTCCTCAAGACGTACGGCGATCTCGACGCGACGGGGCATTTCGCAGGGACGTTGCGATCGGGGTTCCAGGCGTTTCCCGATGCGGGCGTCGGCGTCTTCGCACGACCGCCCGCGCCGATGCCGCTCGACCGGCTGCTCGCCAACGAACAGCTGCCGGCGATGCTGTTCGAGGACAATGTCTATATGCAGGCGACGATGTTCCAGCCGGTCGGCGGGATGGACCGGATCCCCGCGGGGTTCGAGCGCGCGCTGACCCGCAAGGTGGTGCGCGGCGCGGACGTGACGCGGATTCGCAACCGCCCCGATGGCGTCGAGATCGCCTGGCGCGATACCAAGACGGGCGCGGGCCGGATCGCGCGCGCCGATTTCTCGGTCTGCACGATTCCCTTTCCGGTGCTCGCCAAGGTCGACTGCGACTTCGCCAAGCCCGTCGCGCAGGCGATTGCTGGCGTGGTGTACGACCATTCGAACAAAGTCGCATTCGATTCGCCGCGCTTCTGGGAACAGGACCAGATCTATGGCGGCATCTCGTTCGTCGGCGGCGAGACGTCGCTGATCTGGTATCCGAGCGCGGGTCTGTTCAGTCCGCGCGGGATGCTGCTGGCCTGCTACACCTCGGGGGAGCGGGCGGAGGGCTTTGCGAAGCTGCCGATCGCCGACCAGGTCGAGCGGGCGCGCGCGGCGGTCGAGCGGCTGCACCCGGGGCACGGCAAGGATCTGGTCAACGGCGTCGCGGTGAACTGGAACAAGATTCCGTACAGCCTGGGGCCGTGGCCGAACTGGTTCGTCGGGATGGCGGGACATCAGGAGGGTGATATCGATACCGAAGGCTATCGTCTGTTGTGCCAGCCCGCGGGCCGCACCGTCTTTGCCAGCGCCGCGCTGAGCCAGACGCCGGGATGGCAGGAAGGCGCGGTCCAGTCCGCGCATCACGCGATCGCCGCGATCGCGGGGCTGCAGCGGGCTGATCTGGGTGCGCGGCCGGACCGGGTGGCGGCGTGATCGGCGTGATAATGAGCGGGACGACGACGGGCGGGGTGACGATCCGGGCGGCACGGCGGGAGGATGTCCCCGCGCTGGAGCAGCTGATCGCGACGTCGGCGGCAACTTTGGGGCAGGGCTTCTACGCGCCCGACGCGCTGGCGAGTGCGATCCGGACGATCTTCGGGGTCGATACCGATCTGGTCGACGACGGCAGCTATCTGGTCGCGGAGATCGACGGCGCGCTGGCGGGGTGCGGCGGGTGGAGCCGCTTCGCCACGCTGTTCGGCGGCGACCGCTATGCCGACCGGTCCGCCGCTCTGCTGGTACCGGGGCAGGATGCGGCGCGGATCCGTGCGATGTTCACCGCCCCCGGCTTTGCGCGGCGCGGGGTGGGATCGGCGATCATGGCGGCGAGCGAGGCTGCCGCGCGGAAGGCGGGCTTCGACAAGCTTGCGCTGATGGCGACGTTGTCGGGGGTTCCCTTCTACGAAAGCCACGGCTTCGTCGCGGAGCCCGGGATCACCGTCGACGCGGACGGGATCGCGGTTCCGTTCGTGCCGATGACCAAAGCGCTTCACACCCCCGACGCGTCCTGACGCGCGGGACCACCGAATTTTTGGGAGAGACGACCATGCCAGTGCGACCGATCGTGAACCGCGTCTCGCGCAGACTGACCCGTGCCGGTCTGGGGGTGAGCATCGCCGCGGCGACGATGCTTGCGACTTCGGCCTCCGCGCAGATCGTCCGCCACGCCAATCCGGGGCCGGGGCCGTCGCTGATCCTGCAGAGCGTGACGATCCCCGCCGGTGCGGAAACGCTGGTGCTGTCGGGGCAGCTCGCCGCGCCGATCGATCCGTCGAAACCGGTCACCGGCGTCGAGTCGTTCGGCGACACCAGGACGCAGACGGTCAGCATTTTCACGAAGATCAAGGCGATCCTGGCCGAGCATGGCTATACGATGGCCGATGTCTACAAGCTGACGGTGTTCGTTACCGCGGATCCGAAGCGCGGCGACGGCAAGATGGACTTTGCCGGCATGAACGACGGCTTCAAGCAGTTCTTCGGGAGCGCGGACAACCCCAATACGGTCGCGCGGTCGACGGTGCAGGTCGCAGCACTCGCAGGCCCCAATTACCTCGTCGAGATCGAGGCGACCGCGGCACGGATGCCGCGCCGCTGAGGCGGCGGGGCGGCGGTCAGCTGTCGCCCCGCGCCCCCGACGGCAGCATCCGGTTGCCGATACGGTCGACGAACTGGTGCTTCAGCGCGGCGCCGACATGCAGGACGAGCAGCGCGCAGGTCAGCCAGACGAGCAGGCCGTGCGCCTCTTCGAACCCCTCATGCGCGCCGCGCGGCAGGCCGGGGATGAACGGCCAGCTCAAGCCGCCGATGAGCGAGGTGGTGCTGCTGGTCAGCGCGGGCTTGCCCGTCGACAGATACATCCACCCGGTCGCGGGCAGGCCGATCAGGATGATGTAGAACACCGCGTGGTTGGCGCGGGCGAGCACGCGTTCCCAGGTCTGGAGTGCAGCGGGGAAGGGCGGCGGCGGATTGGCGATCCGCCAGATCAGCCGGGCGATGCTGAGCAGCAGGATCGTGAAGCCGAGCGTCTTGTGCCAGTCGAACCAGCCGGTGCGCAGGTCGCCGCGCGGCATGTCGGCAAAGGTCCAGCCGACATAGAGCTGGATGAAGACCAGCGCTGCGATGATCCAGTGGAACGCGATCGCGCCCAAATTGTAGCGCCGTGCGCCATCGCGTCGTGCCGTCATCTGCTGTCTCCCCGGTCGTCCGGTTCTACGCCGCGCCGCCATCGGCGTACAGTGTTCATCCCGCCTGCACCGGGGCCGGTCTAGGTAGATACCCGCATGGGAAACCGCAGGCGGCCGCCCTACGCTGGGCCGATGAACCTCTTCGTCCAGCTCGCGGTGGCGACGGGCATGGTGCTGGCCACCATCCTGGTCCATCTTGCCGGGCTGGCCGGGCTGTTGCTGGTGATCCGGCGGCAGGGGCGCAGGACCGGGGTGCGGCGGCGCTGGCATGACGTGATCGGGATCGTCGGCGCCGCGACCGCGCTGTTCGTGGTCCACGGGATCGAGATCTGGGCCTATGCGCTGCTGTACAGCGGGACCGGCGCGCTCGCCGATTTCGGCACCGCGCTGTATTTCTCCACCGCGACCTATACGACGATCGGGTATGGCGACGTGCTGCTCGGGGAATCGTGGCGGATCGTCGGCGCGATCGAAGGCGCCAATGGCGTGATCCTGCTCGGCTGGTCGACCGCCTTCTTCGTCGCGATGGTCGCGCGCATCACGATCGTCGAGCGCGAGTTCACCGAGCGGCCCGCGACCCCGCAACCCGGGGCGGATCCGTATAAACCGCAATAACACGCGCCCGCCGGGCAGCCTAGCAATAGCGCTGTATCCAACCCGAAAGGCGTCCGATGAAAAACATTCTGGTGCTGGCGCATGACGACGAGGGCCAGGAGGCCCGGCTCCAGGCCGCGCTCGATCTCGGGCGTGCGCTGACGGGGCATATCACCTGTCTCGACGTGACCTATATCCCGCCGATCCTGGGCAACGACTATAGCGAGGCCGGCTATGCGATGGCGGCGGTGCTGGCCGACGAAACGACGCGCGAGCGCGCCAACAAGGTGACGCTCGAGGCTCGGTTCGCGCGCGAGGATGTCGCGTGGAACTGGGTCGATGCGACCGGGGAGGCGGCGGCGTGCATCGTCCGCGCCGCGGCGCTCGCCGACGTCATCGTCCTCAACCGCCGGCTCGAAAACTCGTCGGTGATCGACATGCGCCGCACCGCGAGCGAGCTGATCGTCAAGTCGGGCAAGCCGGTGCTCGCGGTGCCGGGCGAGTCCCGGGGGATCGATCTGGCGACCGCACTGGTTGCATGGGACGGGTCGCCCTGCGCTGCGGCGGCGCTGCGCGCGGCGGTGCCGATGCTCAGGCTCGCCGACCAGGTCACGCTGTTCTCGGTCGACGACGGGGCGATGGCGTCGCCGATCGAGGACGCCGCCACCTATCTGTCGCGCTACGACATCCACCCCGTCATCCGCCGGATCGAGGTCCAGCCCGGCGGCGCGCCCAAACAGCTGCTCGCCGCCGCCGCGAGCGGGCAGTACGGCTATGTCGTGATGGGCGGGTTCGGGCATCTGCGCTTTACCGAAGCGCTGTTCGACGGGGTGACGCGGACCATGCTGACCAGCAGCCCGATCCCCGTCTTCCTCGCGCACTGACGCCCAATAGTCGGGGGCTGGCGGTCAGAGCGCCCCGGTCAGCAGCAGCTTGCGGACGTCGTCCTGCACCTGGTTGGCGGCGCCCAGCCGCTCGATCAGCTGCGCAGGGCGGCTGCCGCGCAGGCCCGCGACGGTCAGCTCGCCGTCGCGGACATAGGTATAGACCCCGCTGACCGCGAACGCCGCGACATGGCCGATATGCGCCTTCTGTCCGTCGATCGTGGCGGTGAAGCGGTCCGAGGCGAAGAAGCGGCGGCGGGTCATCGGCGTCTCGAAGGCGAATTCGAGGATCGCGACCTGTTCACGCTCGGGCGGCACGCTGTGCGCGACGTCGGGCGCGGGCGGCGCGGGGTCCGCATTGTCGTAGCGCTCGGGCAGATGCAGCCGCAGCTTCAGCACCGCGGGGTCGGCAGCGAGCGTCTCGGCGAACTGCGTCATGAAGCCCGCAAACCCGGCGGCATCGATGTCGCCGATCCCGAAATGGACGTGCAGCCGGTCGATGCTCTCCCCGCCATTGGGCACCGGATTGGCGATCCGGTCGACCAGCGTCCGCGAGCCCTGCGGCAGCGCATAGGCGACGGTCGCGGCGAACATGTTCTGTTCGTCGGCGAACAGGATCGGGCAGGCGGCGTTGAAAATCTCCTGATCCGCGGCGCTGGCAAAGCCGATCTCGACCCCGCCATCGAGCACATAGTCGTCGAACGGCGCGATCCCGTCGATCGCCGGCCAGAGATGCGCGTCCTGCGCGCGATCGAGATGCATCTGGACGTACCAGCCGAGCCCGGGAATGCGCGAGCAGAGCGGTCCGTGAACGTCGCGCCAATAGGTCGCGAAGACCTCGTGCGGGACCTGCGGTCGGCGCAGCACCGTCGTGAAGGTGTTGATCGCGATCCGCGAATCGCGCGCGGAATAGTCGGTCGTGACGCTGGGGTCTGACATGGAAGGATCTTTGTTCTGGAGAAATCGGGGGAGCAGCGTCAGCGCTCGCGGAGATCGGGGACGCTGTAGAATGACGGTTCGTCGTCGGCGGTGCCGCGTGCGAAGACGGCGATGTCGCCCGGCATCACCTCCTGCCGGGCCCACCGGTCCCATCCGATATGGATGAAATCCGGCGGGCCGAAGATGCGCAGCGCGGCGCTGTATTCGTCGCCGCGAAACCCGACAAAGTGCAGCGCGGGGCGGGCGCTCACAGCATCGGCATGCCGCCCGTCACCGGCAGCAGCGCGCCCGACATGTAGCTGCCCTCGTCCGAGGCGAGCAGGACATAGGCCGGGGCGAGCTCGCCCGGCTGGCCCGCGCGGCCAAGCGGCGTGTTCTGGCCGAGCGTCTCGAGCTCGTCACCGCCCTTGGCGATCGGCTGGATCGGCGTCCAGACAGGGCCGGGCGCGACGCAGTTGACGCGGATGCCCTTGGGGGCGAGCAGGTTGGACAGTCCGATCGTCAGGCTCGCGATCGCGCCCTTGGTGGTCGAATAGACGATCATGTTCTCGGTCGCGATCTTCGCCTGTACGCTGGTCGAATTCACGATCGCGGCGCCCGGCTTCATGTGCGGCACCGCTGCCTTGGCAAGGCGGATCATCGCGAAGACATTGGCGGAGAACGCATCCTGCATCTCGTCGTCGTCGATATCGTCGAGCGTTTCGTTCATCGTCTGCGCGGCGGCGTTGTTGACGAGGATGTCAAGCTTGCCGAGATCCGCGACGGTGCGCTCGACCAGCGCCGCGCAGTGATCGCGGTCGCGAATGTCGCCGGGCAGCTGGATGCAGCGGCGGCCGGCCTTCTCGACCCAGGCCTTGGTCTCGTCGGCATCGGCCTGTTCCTCGGCGAGATAGGAGATCGCGACGTCGGCGCCTTCGCGCGCATAGGCGATCGCGACCGCGCGACCGATGCCCGAATCGCCGCCGGTGATCAGAGCGACGCGGTCTTTCAGCAGCCCCTTGCCGACATAGCTGTCCTCGCCATGATCGGGCTTGGTGCGCATCTCGACCTCGAGACCGGGGCTCGGCTGCTGCGGTTCGTTCGGAAAGGACGTGGGGGCGCTGCTGCGGGGATCGCTCATAATCTCGTGTCCTGGGTGTAGTTTAGGGGGGATATGCGGGTCGAACGAACCAACACGCGCATCGCTCCGCCGCGCAGGGCCGATCGCGAAGTTGCTGGGCGTTGCGGGCAGGCGTAGGTGTCGCGCATGGCCTTTGTCAGCATCACCCGGCTTCGGTTGCGCGCGCTGCGGTTCGTGCCGCTGTTCGCGCTCGATGCGCTGAGGACCACTGCGCAGGTGCGGCGTGCCGACGGGTATCTTACCGGGGCCATCCTGCGCGACCGTGCACTGACCTTCTGGACGATGACGGTCTGGCGCGATGCCGCGGATATGAAGCGCTATATTATCGACGGGTCGCATCTGAAGGCGATGCCGAAGCTGATGCACTGGTGTGACGAAGCGAGCATCGCCCACTGGACCACCGAGACCGCCGATCTGCCCGGCTGGGACGAGGCGGACCGGCGGATGCGCGGGGAGGGTCGGCCGTCCAAGGTCCGGTATCCGAGCACGGGTTATGCCGCGCTCGACTACCGCCCGCCGCGGCTGACCGGCGCGGCAGCGATCCCGCCGCGCCGGGGGTAATTACCCGATCGCTGCGCTTACCATTCGACGCCGATCTTGCCGAAATGCGCGCCGCTCTGCTGCAGCGCGAACGCCTCGGCAAGCTGGTCGAGCGGGAAGCGGCGGTCGACCACCGGCTTGATCCCGGTCGCGTCGATCGCGCGGACGAACTCCTGCTGTTCCTGACGACTGCCGACGATCAGGCCCTGGAGCCGCGCCTGCTTGCCCATCAGAGCCGCGGTCGGAACCTCGCCGCTGTTGCCGGTCAGCACGCCGATCAGCGAGATGTGCCCGCCGACACGGACCGCGGTGATCGACTGCGCCAGCGTGCCCGGGCCGCCGACCTCGACGACATGGTCGACGCCGCGCCCGCTGGTCCAGTCGGCGACCTTGCGCCCCCAGTCGGCCTCGTCGCGGTAGTTGAGCGTGAAATCGGCGCCGAGCGCGCGCGCGCGGTCGAGCTTCTCATCCGATGACGAGGTGATCGCGACCCGTGCGCCCATCGCCTTGGCGATCTGCAACGCCCAGATCGAGACGCCGCCGGTGCCGAGCAGCAGCACGGTGTCGCCCGCCTTCAGCTTGCCGTCGACGACGAGCGCGCGCCACGCGGTCAGTCCGGCGGTGGTGATCGTCGCCGCCTCGACCGCGTCATAGCCCTTCGGCGTGTGCGTGAACGCGGTCGCGGGCAGGACGACATGGTGCTGAGCAAAGCCGTCGATGCCGTCGCCGGGCGTCCGCGAGAAATCGCCGATCGTCGGCGTGCCGGTCTGCCAGTCGGGGAAGAAGCACGACACGACCTGATCGCCGACCGCGAATTCGGTCACGCCGTCGCCGATGCTCTCAACCACGCCGGCGCCGTCGGACAGCGGGATGCGGCCGTCCTCGGTCGGCATCCGGCCGGTGACGACGCCCAGATCATGGTAGTTGAGCGAACTGCCGTGCAGCGCGACACGGATCATTCCCGCGCCCGGCACGCCCGGATCCGCACGGTCTTCGCTCTGCAGCGTGTCAAGTCCCGCGGGCGATCGCAGCGTCATGGCCTTCATCGTCAAACTCCTGATGTTCGCGCCCCCAACGGCCGAGCGGACCAAACAGCCGCATGCGATGTCGGAAGCTTTACCCGATCCCCGGCACGTCCCGACGTCAGACGCGGTGGAGCAGCGCGTCGAGATCGGCCTCGCCCAGGATGCGGATCGCGCCACCGTCGCGACGATAGGCCTCCGCCTTCAGCCGGGCGGGATGCGTGCGCAGCGCGCGCGACTGCGGATCGGGGCCGGCGACGAGCAGGATCGTCGTCGTCGCGCCGACCGACGTCATCACCCGCGCGCCGAGCGCGGCGACACGGTGCGCGAGCGGCCCGTCGCGGGGCTGGCCGAGCAGCGCGATCCGTTCGCCGCGCAACGGCCCGTCGAGCGCCGCGGCGGGGGCGGGGCCGGCGACGCGCGGCGGGGCGAGCCAGTCGGCGAGCGTCAGCCCGGTATGGTCGATCGCCTTGACGATCACCCAGCCTGCGGCGCGCGCATCGCTCAGCGCGTCGTGGTGGCGATGCTCGATCCCCAGATAGCGCGCGAGCTGCCCGAGCTTGTGGTTCGCCAGATCGGGCCAGGCACGCTTGGCGACGCGCACGCTGTCGAGCCAGGTCGTCTCGATCGCCGGGCGATCGTGCACGCGGCACGCGGCGGCGAGCGCGCCCTTGTCGAAATAGGAATGCGCGACCGTCGTTCGCCCCGACAGATGCGCGGTCACCGTCGCATGGATGTCGGCAAAGCTCGGCTGGCCGACGACATGATGCGCGGCGATGCCGTGGATCCGCGTGTTGAACGCGTGGAACTCGTCGCGCGGATCGACCAGCGTCTCATAGGCGAAGACCTCGGCACCGTTCCGGAAGCCGACGATCCCGACCTGACAGATGCTGCTGACGCGCGCGCAGGCTGTCTCGACGTCGATCACGACGAAATCGGGCGTGGTTTCGTCGAGGTCGTGGGCCAGCGGTTGCAGCGCGGTCGTCGTCAGCATGGCGTCACCCCTAGCGCCGACCCAGGCGGCACGCGATCCCCCATCACCCTCCGCATCAGCGAAGCTGGCTGTCCTTGCTGCCGCGGCGGTTGAACAGCGAGGCCGCGGGGCGATCGCGACCGCTCTGGCAGGCGATGCATGTCCGTACGCCCGGCACGGCCTGACGCCGCCCTTCCGGAATGTCGTCGCCGCAGGCGATGCACTGTTCCTCGCTTTCGCCGACCGGCATCCGCGCACGCGCCGCCATCACCGCATCCATCACGGTATCGTCGATCTGATCCTGCACCGCGCCATCGCGCGTCCAGCCGCCTGCCATGCTTCGTCTCCGTTCGTGCCCCGATCGTGTCAGGTGCCTGACCTATATGGGAAAGCATCGTCGGCATTGCACGTCGGCGGGTCTGGCGGCGGGGGGCTAGCGTCCTGCGCTATCCGGATCGCCGAGCGCGCGGCGCAGCGCGGTGACTTCGGCGTTGAGTGCGCGCAGCCGGTCGGGCGTCATCCCGCTGCGGTCGACGATCATCGGCCCGAGGCACCCCGTACCCGCCCAGCAGGTCCGGCCCGCCGGGGTGAGTCGGACATGCATCTGCCGCTCGTCCGCCGGGTTGCGCAGCCGCGTGACCAGCCCCGCCGCCTCCAGCCGTTTGGCGAGCGGGGTGATCGTGCTGGGCTCGAGCGCGAGCCGTTCGGCGATCGCACCGATCGTCCGGCCATCCTCCGCCTCGTGCAGCGTCTGGAGCACGAGGAATTGCGGATAAGTGATGCCGAGCTGGTCGAGCATCGGCTTGTACGCGCGGTTGATCGCGATCGTCGCGGCGTAGAGCGAAAAGCAGAGCTGCTCGTCGAGCGGGAGCGGCGGGGGGACGGTGTCGGACGGCGGTGGCTGATCGGGCACGGTAAGATGGCTCCTGACTGTGGCCCCGACGTACCATGCCAATCTTTATCGTGGCAAACGACGCGGCGGACCGAAGCCCGCCGCGTTCTGTCAGGCGGCGATCAGTCCTTCGCGCTGCCGGGTTCGGCCATCTTGCGATGCTGCTCGGCGAGGACCGAGCCGGGGACTGCATTGGCGATCACGCCCTGCAGCTTGGTCATCCAGCCCGAGAACACCGAGCCCTTGCCTGCCATCAATGCGTCCCAGCCATCGCGCGCGACATCGGCAGGCGAGCGCTTGTTGGGATCGGTGCCGACATCGGTGTCGTTCATGTCGGCGCGGTCGAAGAATTCGGTGTCGACGGGCCCCGGCATCAGCGTGGTCAGCGTGACGCCGTCCGCATCCTTGATCTCGTTGCGGAGCGCTTCGGTGAAGCTGTCGATGAACGCCTTCGACCCGTTATACACTGCCTGGAACGCGCCGGGGATATAGCCCGCGACCGATCCGGTCACGAGCAGCTTGCCATCGTTGCGCGCGACCATCGCGGGCAGCACCTTCTGTACCAGATACAGCGTGCCCATGATGTTGGTGTCGATCACCGCGCGCCAGTCGGCGACGCTCTGATCGAGGAAACCGTGTCCCAGACCGCGACCGGCATTGGCGCACACTATGTCGATCTGGCGCCCGTTGGTCGCGGCGAGCAGCGCGTCGACGCCGTCGGTGGTCGACAGGTCAGCCTCGAGCGCCGTTACCGTGGTCCCGAACTGGCGGAAGTCGGCCGCCGCCGCCTCGATCAGCGCCTCGTCCGCGACGACGAGGATGTCATAGCCGTCCTGCGCCGCGATCGTCGCGAGTTCGAAACCGATGCCCGTCGAGGCGCCGGTGATGACGGCGAATTTGCCGTGTGGTGATGCTGTAGCCATGGGTCGATATCCTCTCAGTTGAAGCCGGGCTTGAGCACGACCTTGGTCACTTCGTTCTGATCGTCGTGGAACATCTTGTAGCCCTGCGGCGCCTCCTCGAGATCCATCCGGTGCGAGATGAGGAAGGTCGTGTCGATCTTCTCTTCGAGGATCGCGTTGAGCAGCGCGGGCATGTAATGCTGAACGTGCGTCTGGCCGGTCTTGAG
Source organism: Sphingomonas sp. BK481 (assembly GCF_014194875.1). Taxonomy (NCBI): domain Bacteria; kingdom Pseudomonadati; phylum Pseudomonadota; class Alphaproteobacteria; order Sphingomonadales; family Sphingomonadaceae; genus Sphingomonas; species Sphingomonas sp. BK481. Next base: position 714,796 of record NZ_JACIAP010000001.1, read on the forward strand.
CGTCAGCCCCTTTTCCATGAACGCGCCGAGCGGAAACTTGTCGACGAGCCCGCCATAGACCGCGGGCATCGAGACGCGGCCGCCCTTGCGGCACGCGATGATCGCCTGGCGGATCGCATGCGCGCGGTCGGTGCCGAGGAAGGTCGACTTCTTGATCTGGTCGATGACGTTGTCGACGAAGAAGCCGTGCGCCTCCAGCCCGACGCTGTCGATCACCGCATCGGGACCGATCCCGCCGGTCATAGCCATCAGCGCCTCATAGACCGCGCTTTCCTCGAAGTTGATCGTCTCCGCGCCGAACCGTTTGGCGAGCGCGAGACGCTTGGGGAAATGGTCGATCGCGATCACGCGCTCGGCACCCATCAGGAATGCCGACTGAACCGCGAACAGCCCGACCGGGCCGCAGCCCCAGACCGCGACGGTGTCGCCGGGCTCGATCTGCGCATTCTCCGCCGCCTGCCAGCCGGTCGGCAGGATGTCGGAGAGGAACAGCACCTTGTCGTCCTCGATCCCGTCGGGGATGACGATCGGGCCGACGTCGCTGAACGGCACGCGGACATATTCCGCCTGGCCGCCCGCATAGCCGCCGGTCATGTGGCTATAGCCGAACAGCCCGCTCATCGGCTGGCCGTACAGCTCCTGCGCGATGTCCTGATTGTCCGCGGGCAGGCCGTTGTCGCACGCGGAATATTGATGCTTGCCGCAGTGATAGCAGCTGCCGCACGCGATCGTGAACGGCACGACGACGCGCTGCCCCTTCTTCAGCGTCGACTTGGGACCGGTCTCGACGACCTCGCCCATGAATTCGTGGCCGAGAATATCGCCCGCCTGCATCGTCGGGATATAGCCGTCATAGAGATGCAGGTCCGAGCCGCAGATCGCGGTCGACGTCACCTTGATGATGCAGTCGCGCGGGTTGAGGATCTCGGGGTCGTCGACCGTGTCGACGCGGACGTCGTGGCGGCCATGCCATGCCAATGCGCGCATCAGGCGAACTCCTCGTCATGCTGTTTGCGGGTGAAGGCGGCGGTTGCGATCTCGCCGGTCTCCATCAGTTGCTTGAACCGGCGCAGGTCGCGGCGCGCCTGGATTGCGGGTTCGCGCTGGAACATCTTGGCGACGATCTTGCCGACGATGCCGGCGGGCGGATCATAGACGATCGTCGCGGTGACGACGGTGCCGCGCGCGCCCGCGTCGCGAAACTCGACCCGGCCGCTGTTGGCGACATCGGCGCCGGGTTCGGAGGTCCAGGCGATCACCCGGTCGGGCGTCTCGTCGGTCACGACCGCATCCCATTCGACCGTGCGGCCCGCGGGCGCCTTGACCACCCAGTGCGACCGCGTGGCGTCGATCGGGGTGATCGACACGACGTTTTCCATGAAGCGCGGCAGGTTGGTGAAGTCGCGGAAATAGGCGAACAGCTCGGCCGCCGGGCGATTGATCGTCACCGTGCGGCCGACGATGCTGTCCCCGGTCGTGGTCGGCAGGCCCTCGGCGGCGATCGGGTCGCCCTTCTTCCAGGTCGTCGGGGGCGCGTCGTCGGTATGGTCGGTAGGGGACTGCGACATGTCCGTTCTCCTGTCCAAAGATGCTGTCCCAACGCGTCAGTCTGGCGGGGAGCCGGCGGGCGCCGGGCGGTTCGTCGCAACACAGCGACGGCTCGTCGTCAGCCACCCGGGAAATTGATGTCGCTCAGTAGATTTTCTCGGCGGGGCGGCGGGGAACCCCGACGCATAAAAAACTACCGACCGGTACAGAAGGCTGTTGACGTTCGGGTCGATCGGTTTGTATACCGCTCGGTATCGAAGGTTGCTCCGACGTCGGAACGACACTGTCACCACGACCGCACCCGCGCTGCCCCATGCCGTGCCGATGGACCCTCCATCGACGCAGGTCCGGTGCTGCCCGATCCGAAAGGGGATATTCATGGCCTATCTCGACCTTGACACGCATTTCGCCGCACCCTGTGGCACGCGCAACACCGCGCGGGTTGCAGCCGCCGCGCCGGTAAATCCGGCCGCGAACCTCGCTGCGGATCTGGCCGCCGATCTGGTGGTCGATCTCGCAGGTGACGCCGCCGACGAGACGGCGGGGTTTTCCGCGCTCGAATGGAGCGTCATCGCGCTCGCCAAGCGCGACACGCTGCGCAGTCTCGCGAGCCCGAGTGCGGTGTCGCGCGCGATGGGCGGGCTGTTCGGACTGGGCAGCCGGTCGCAGCTCGCCGATCCGCGGCTCGAGGCACTGCGGCGGATGGCGGTCTATGCGTGGCGGCGCGGCTTCGCGCTGCCGATGACCGAGATCCGCGCCTTCCTCGCGGCGGGGTTCGTCGAGGCGCAGATGGAGACGCTGGTCGTCAGCGTCACCGGGATGCGCGTCGGCGCGACGACGCGCGCACAGCTCGACGGCTGACACCCCGCGCGAGACGGCTTGACGTCACAATGTGACAGATCCACGACAGTGCCAGAGCAGGGGGCAACGACCCCTTGCCGCACAGGAGAGGATCTATGAAAACGACGTCCGCCGTTGCGGCGCTGCTGGGCACGACCCTGGCGATCGCATCCCCCGCGCAGGCCCAGACCGCGAGTGGCGCGACCGCCGCCGCCGCGCCGGTCAACCGCATGGTCGTGTTCGGCGACAGCCTGGCCGATGGGGGCTATTATCTGACGCTCGACCCACGGCTGCCGCGCGACGCGGGCAGCTTCACGACCAACCCCGATCCGGTCGCCCCCGAAGTTGTCGCGGCGCGGCTCGGGCTGCCGCTGACCCCGGTCTATGGCCAGGGCGGGACCAATTATGCGGTCGGCGGTGCGCGCGTGACCGCGGCGAACGCGCTGTCGATCCCGATCACGACTCAGATCACCAACTTCCTCGGCGCGGGCGGCACGTTCGGGCCGCGCGACCTCGTCTATGTGCAGGGCGGCGGCAACGACTATTTCGCGTTCCAGGCCGGCGGCAGCATTAACAACGCGATCCTGACCACCGCCGCGACCGAGCTCGCCACGCAGGTCAGCCGGCTGCAGGGCGCAGGCGCGCAGCGGATCGTGACGCTCGCGGTGCAGACCGGCGGCGCGGCGGGGCTCGCGCTGTTCAACCGGACCTATGCGGCAGCGCTCGCGGCGGCGAACGTCAACGCGCTGTATTTCGATACCGACCGGCTGTTCAACGAACTGGTGACGAGCCCGGCGACCTATGGCTACACCAACATCACCGGGGTCGCGTGCACCGTGCCCTCGTCGCTCGCCTGTACGCGCGCGACGCTCGTCACGCCGAATGCCAACGAGACCTATATCCTCGCCGACAGCGTCCACCCCGCGGGCATCACGCAGCGGATCCAGGGGCAGGCGATCGCCAGCCTCGTCCAGGCGCCCGAGCAGATCGCGGGGCTCGGCTATGCCGCGCAGGCGATGTTCCGCGCGCAACGTGATCTGCTCGAAGGGCCCGAACGCGGCGGGTCGCAGCGTGACGGTCGCGCGCTGTCGGTGTTCGGCGGGGCGGCCTATCATTATTACGCGAGTGGCAACTCGGCGCAGCGCGTCGGCATCACCGAGCGGGGCTTCAGCGGGACGCTGGGTGCGGACCTCGCGATCGGCGCGGCCTCGGGCGTCGGGATCGCGGGCGCCTATTCGGACGGGACGGGCGATTTCCAGAACGGCGCGGGACGCTACAAGCCGCGCGCCTGGTCCGCGAGCGGCTATGCGCGCGGCGAACTGGGGCCGGTCCGGCTGCTGGCGGACGGCAGCTATGGCGAGATCGACTATCGCCAGATCCGGCGCAGCGTGCAGCTCGGGCCGACGATCCGCACGCATGACGGCGAAACCGACGGCAATTACGTCGCGGGCCGGATCACCGGCGCGCTCGATCTGGTCCGCACCGGCGGCCTCGCCTTCGGACCCGATCTGGCGGTGCAATATGACCGCGTCCGGCTGGCGGGCTATGCCGAGGCGGGCGGGCTGTCAACCGCGGCGGCGTTCGGCCGGCAGCAGATCGAGAGCCTGACGGGCCGGTTCGGCGCGGTCGTGCGGTCGCTGCCGGGGGAGCCGGTCCGCGTGTTCGTGCGGGCAGGCTATGAGCGCGAGTTCGACGACGATCCCCGCACCCTGACGATGACCCCGACCGGCGCGCCGATCCGCTTCACCAGCAGCGTCGAACGCGCCGATCGCAATTACATGAGCTATGCGATGGGGGTCGACGGACAGGTTGCCGGCGCGCTGTCGCTGCGCGCGGGCGTCGCGGGCTATGCGCTGCGCGACGACCGCGACAGCGTGACCGCGTTCGCGGGGCTGTCCGCGACGTTCTAATAGCAAAGGCCGGATCGGGGCGCCCAAGTCCCGATCCGGCCCGTGCGTCAGAACCCCTTCTTCAGCGACACGAACACCTGGCGCGGGGCACCGGCCAGCAGCGTCTGGTTGTCGCCGCTCGCGGTGAAGCCGTTCGAGCCGATCGTCGAGATATAGCCCTTGTCGGTCAGGTTGGTGACGCTGCCCTCGATCGAGACGCCGTGGAGCGGGCCGTCCCCCTCGAAGCGGTAGCCGATGCTGGCGTCGACGAGCACGCGGCCCGGCACCGACTGGTCGTTCAGATAGGTGAAGTAGCGCTTGCTCATATAGTCCGCGCCGACCCGCGCGGTGACGCCCGACTGTTCGAACACGATCTCGCCCTTGACCATGTGCTCGGGGCTGTCGACCGCGGTCTCGCCGTCGGTCGCGACCAGCACGGCGCCGCGCGCGTCGAGCACGTCGTCGGCATATTGCGAGTTGTTGTACGAGTAGCTCGCGAACAGCGACAGCGGCGTGAACACGCGGTAGGTCAGCGCGACCTCCGCGCCATAGGTCCGGACGCTGCCGACATTGTTGAGCGTCGCCGGGTTGCCGATGATCCCTGCGCCATTGGCAAAGCCGAGCAGCCGGTTCGAGAAGTCGATATAATAGCCGACCGCCGACGCCTGGACTGGGCCCTGGCGGAACCGCAGCCCGCCCTCCGCGGTCTTCGACCGTTCGGGCTTCAGCCGGTCGCGGATCGCGTTGAACCCGGCCTGCGTGGTCGAGAACGGCCCGGTCGTCGCCGACGAGACATAGGCGCGGACGTTTTCCTTATAGTCCGCGAACAGCTCGGTGCCTGGCGCGAGCTTGAAGAGCAGCCCGGCCTGGGGCTGGAACCAGTCCTTGGCGGAGATCCGCCCGACCGCGAGCGGCGAGGTCGTCGCGGGCAGCATGATCGCACGGTTGGTGACGGTGAAGCCCTTCCACCCGGCGTTGAGGGTCAGCCGATCGTCGGCGAGGCGGAGCGTGTCGCCGACATGATACTGGATCGTGTCGGTGGTGTATTTGCCGTCCCACTGCGTCGCATAGGGATTGTCCTGGAACTTCAGCACGTCGCGGTTCGGCGTCGCGGTATCGGTCATGCTGTAGAAGCGGCGCGCCTGGGTGAAGGTATTGCTTTCATACCAGCCGCCGAGTTCGAGCGTGTTCGCGCCGGTTTCATAGGCCAGGTTGCTGAGCGCTCCGCCGCGCTTGATCGCATATTCGGTGGTACGGAAGCCGAGCGGGCTGGCGGCGGCGATCGGTGTGCCATCGGCATTGGCGGCGCCGGCCGGCGTCGGCGAATAGGGCGTGATCCACGATCCCTGGCCCTTGTTGTCGTGATAATAGCCGGTGGTCCTGAGCGTCAGCCCGGGGGTGAGGTTGGCGTCGAACGTGACCCCGCCCAGATAATCGCGACGGACGCCCGCGGCGTCGAAATAGACGTCATCGACCGTGCCGATCCCGGCCGGAAACGCGGTGCCGACGCCCGCCCAGGGCTGCGCCGCACCCGCCGCTGCTGCCGCCTGGTTCTGCGCGACCTTTGCGATCTGCAGCGCGAGCGGATAATTGTCGGCGATATTGTCGTTGCCCAGCCCGCGGCGGCGAATGATGTCGTAGCTCAGATCCTGGTAATCCTGCTCCCTCCGGTCGGAGAAGTTGACGAACGCTGACAGGCTGCCGAGGCTGCCCAGATCCTTGACGATCTTGCCGTTCGCCTGATGCTGGCGCTGGACGCCCGCACCCTTCCACTTGTCGGTGGTCAGAAAGCCGTAGCTCAGATAGCCCTTCAGCCCGCCGCCGAGATCGCCGCTGTCGATCCGCGCGAAGCCGCGATAGGTGTCGTTCGACCCATAGGTGCCGCCGCCGGTGACGTTCAGCGTGTCGCGCGGTTTGTCGCTGAAGAACTCGATCGTACCGCCCAGATTGCTGGTCGAGGCGGTGCCGAGCGCGCCCGCGCCCTGCGCCACGTCGGTGCGCGCGACGTTTTCCGAGATGATCGCGCGGCTGATGTGCAGGCCGTTGACGTTGCCATAGCTCATGTCGCCGAGCGGGACGCCGTCGAGCGTGAAGCCGAGCTGGTTCTGGTTGAACCCGCGCAGCGAGATCCGGACCGCCCATTCATAGGCGCCGAACGGATCGGCGGCCTGGAAATTGACGCCCGGCAGCTTCTCGATCGCCTTCAAGGGGCTCGACCCCGGCGTCAGCCGCGAGAGATCGGCGGCGGTCACGCTCTGCACCTGGCGGCTCTCGCCAAAGCCGAGCACCACGATCTCGTCACCCGGCGGCGCGTCGGCGGCGGGCGTCGCGACCGGTAGCGTCGCGGGATCGCCCGCGGTCTGCGCGGCGGCGGGTGCCGTGACCGCAAGGCCGATCCCGAGCGTGACCGTGGCGACGCCCGTGAGCAAGGTGGAGAGATGGTTCATGAAGCGTCCCCTTGGCCGCGACGGCGCAGCCTCGGGGGATCCATTAACCAGATCCGTGACGTGGCCGCGTCGTTACGGTGACGGTTCGATGTCGCGGCCGTGATGCCCCGTTGCAGCCCGCGCATCCGGTCGCGCATTCTTTTCACTTATCGCACAGTCGCTTGGGACCTATCGGGCCGGGTGAATGCGTTGTGCATCTTCGTGCACGCGAAAGATCGTCCCAGAACGATCGCCAACAGGGACTTCGACATGACTGCCTATCGTACCGCGCTGGCGCTGGCCGCCTCGACCCTCGCCTTCGCCGCGGCGCAGGCCGACGCGCAACTCGCGCCAGTAACGGCCGAGGCCGCGCAGGATGCGCCTGCCGCCGCAGGTCCTGACGGCGCAGCGCCGGTCGCGCAGGACGAGATCATCGTCACGGGGACGCGCGCGGTCGGCCGGTCGCGGCTCGACAGCGTGTCGCCGGTCGACGTGCTGAGCGGCGCGTCGCTCCAGCGCCAGGGCACGACCGAGCTCGGCGCCGCGCTGTCGGCGATCGCCCCGTCGATCGACTTCCCGCGCGCCTCCGCGGTCGACGGCACCGATGCGATCCGTCCGGCGACGCTGCGCGGCCTGTCGCCCGACCAGACGCTGGTGCTGATCAACGGCGTGCGCGGGCATACCGCGGCGCTGCTCAACATCGGCGGTTCGGTCGGCCGCGGCTCGGCGGCGGTCGATCTAAACACCATCCCGACCGTCGCGCTCGACCGGATCGAGGTGCTGCGCGACGGTGCATCGGCGCAATATGGGTCCGATGCGATCGCGGGCGTCGTCAACCTGCGGCTGCGCGAAGCCCGCTCGGGCGGCGGCGCGACGGTCAATTACGGCTTCTACAACACCGACATCGATACCGCGCGCGGCAGCCGCAGCACGACCGGCGAGCATGCCGTGACGGTCTCGGGCTGGCAGGGGCTGGGCTTTGGCGAGGACGGATTCCTGACGCTGTCGGGCGAATATCTGAACCGCCAGGCGACCAATCGCGCCGATTTCGATCCGCGCGTCACTCCGACCCGCGTCACCGGACGGTTCGGTGATCCGCAGGTCGAGCAATATAGCGTCTTTGCCAATGCCGGCACGACGCTGACGGGCAGCTGGGGCCTCTATGGCTGGTTCGGCTATCAGGACCGCGACACGCGCAGCGCGGCCTTCCCGCGGCTGGCGAGCGCGACGACCGCGCTGGCCGGCTATCCCGACGGCTTCCTGCCGCTGATCAATACCAAGTCGCGCGACATCAATTCGGCGGTCGGGATCAAGGGCGAGGTCGCGGACTGGAGCGTCGACCTGAACGTCAGCTATGGCCGCAACAAGATCGGTTTCCGCACGCTCAATTCCGCCAACTATGCCTATGGCGCCGCGACGCCGCAGGACTTTTCCGACGGCGCGCTGATCTATGGCCAGCTGGTCGCCGGGCTCGACGTCAACCGCAAGCTCGACGTGCTGCAGGGGCTCAACGTTGCCTTCGGGCTCGAGGCGCGGCGCGAGAGTTTCGAGATCCAGGCTGGCGAACGCGCCTCCTACACCACGCCCGTGACGGGCGCGGTCGCGGGCGCGGCGGTGGGGGCGCAGGGGTTTGGCGGCTTCTCGACCGACAATGTCGTCGACCGCAACCGCCGCAACTTCAGCGCCTATCTCGATCTCGAGGCGCAGGTGACCGACGCGCTGCTGATCGGGCTGGCGGGGCGCGGCGAGGATTATTCCGATTTCGGCTCGACCGGGACGGGCAAGATCTCCGCACGTTATGACGTCGCACCCTGGATTGCGGTGCGCGGAACGGCCTCGACCGGCTTCCGTGCGCCCGCGCTGCAGCAGCAATATTTCACCTCGATCTCGACCGTGATCCAGAATGGCGCACCGATCCAGACCGGCACTTTCCCCTCGGTCAGCCCGGTCGCGGCGCGGCTCGGCGGGCTGCCGCTCGAGCCCGAGAAATCGACCAACCTGTCGCTCGGCACGGTGCTGCGGTTCGGCGGGTTCGACCTGACCGTCGACGCCTATCGCATCCACATCCGCAACCAGATCGGCCTGTCGGAGAACATCACCACCGCGACGAGCCAGTCCCCCGAGGTCAATGCGCAGATCGCCGGGCTGCTTGCCGGATCGGGCGCGACCGCGGCGCGGTTCTTCATCAACGGGCTCGCCTCGACCACCAAGGGCATCGACGCGGTCGCGCATTACCGCGTGCGGACCGTGGCGGCGGGCAATTTCGACCTGACGGTGGCGGGCAACATCAACGACGGCAAGGTGACCCGCGTCCCGACCTCGACCTCGACGCTCGACCCTGCACCGACGCTGTTCGCGCGCAGCCGGATCCTGACGCTGGAGGACGGCACGCCGGGCGAGAAGGTCACCGGGTCGATCGACTGGTCGCTCGACCAGCTCGGCGCGCTTGCCCGCGTCACCTATTATGGCGACGTCAACCAGCCGGGGACGACGCCCGCCGCGGACGTGCACAGCGGCAAGCACGTCATCACCGATGTCGAGTTGCGCTACCAGGCGACCAGGGGGGCGCAGCTCGGACTGGGCGTCAGCAACCTGTTCGACGTCTATCCCGATGCGACCGTCACGCAGAACAACACGACCGGCGTGATCGGCTTCCCCTATTACTCGCCGTTCGGCTTCAACGGCCGCTATCTCTACGCCCGCGCCGGGCTGAGCTGGTAGGTGATTCCAGGCCGCATCCTGCTGGGGGTCGCGCTCACGCTCGGCCTCGCAGGGTGCGGCAGCTTGCCGCGGTTCCGGACGCTGCCCTGTGGCGGCGTCGACGCCGGGGAGGGCGGCGGGCCGCCTGCGATCCAGATCGCGGCATCGGGCGAACGCAGCACGACGATCGACGTGCTGACCTATAATATCGAGGGGCTGCAATGGCCCGCGCGGTCGGGGCGCGGGCGCGATCTCGCGGCGATCGGGCGGGTCCTGCGCGATCTGCGCGCGGCCGGGACCGCCCCCGACGTCGTGCTGTTCCAGGAAGTCTTTTCGCGCGCGGCGGTGCGCGGGGTGGTCGCCACGGGCTATCCGTCGCTCGCGAGCGGACCGTCGCGGACGCGGCGCAGCGTCTATTCGCAGGACGACCGGCTGCCCGGGCGTGCCCGGCTGGCCAAGGGCGAGCTGGGCGTGAGGCTGATGAGCTCGGGGCTGGTCATCGCCAGCCGCTTCGCGATTACCGGCGTCGCGCGCGATCCCTATTCGCGCCGGGCCTGTGCGGGGTTCGACTGTCTGTCGAACAAGGGCGTGGTGCTGGCGACACTCGCGGTGCCCGGCGTTCCCGAAGGAATAGACATCGCAAACACGCACATGAATGCGCGCAAGGCGTCGAAGGTCGCGCCCGCGCGGCACCGCGCCGCGCACCGCGCGCAGACCCGCGAGCTCGAGGCGTTTCTCGCCGCGCGCCGCACGCCGTCGCGGCCGATGATCCTGGGCGGCGACTTCAACATGCGCCGCTCGCCCGCGCGGTTCGACGATTTCCGGCTGCATCACCCGTTCGGGCTGGTGCACGAATATTGCCAGGCGCGCGCGGCCTGTGCGGTGTCGCTGTCCTGGGACGGCGACGCGCCGTGGCTCGACACGCAGGATCTCCAGTTCTTCGCGCAGGGCACGCGCGTCCGGATCGTGCCGGTCGCGGTCCGCGCGATGTTCGATGGCGCGCCGGGCAGCCCGAAGCTGTCCGATCATGACGGGCTGCTCGTCCGCTACCGGCTCAGCTGGACCGGCGATGCGCCGCGCGGCGGCGACTGCGCGCGGATCGCCGAGCCGCGGGAAGCAGGGAGTCCAGCGGCGGGACAAGCGGATGGCCCGACCGCCGCGCCGACCGGCGACAGATCCGCACCGACTCGCTACGACAGGCGCGTGACACCGCTTCGCCGCCTGCTCCGCGATCATCCTGCGCTTGCCGCATGGCTGGTCGTGGTCGCGCTGGCGATGAAGATCCTCGTCCCCGGCGGGTTCATGCCGGTCGTGGCGAACGGCGTACTCACTATCCAGTTATGTGCCGGAGCGGGGCCTTCCCCCCTTGCGACGGCGACGTCGCAGACGACGCATGCGGCAATGCCGGGTATGACGCATGACCCGGAGAAGACTCAGCATGCGGGCCGCGAGATGCCCTGCGCCTTTTCCGGCCTGACGACGGCGGGGCTGGCCGCGGCCGATCCGGTGCTGCTCGCGCTGGCAATCGCGTTCGTCATCGCCACCGTCTTCCGCGTCGCGACCCCGGTCGTCGCGCGCGCACCCGAGTTTCTGCGTCCCCCCTTGCGAGGTCCCCCGGTCCGCGGTTGACCGGTTGCCGGCGCGATGCCCCGAACGGGCCGCGCGGTGACCCGATGCGATGCCGACCCTGTCCGCCGAAGCGCGGGCCGGTGGCGGCTGCCCGCGACCCCTATACGACCCGGTCCCGACGGGATCCGGCTGCGTCCGACCAGGAATTCTTCATGTCCCGATGCCATCTCATGGCGGCGATCTCCGCGATCGCCTGTGCCGCGCCGATCGCGGCTGCGCCTCTCCCTGCCGCCCAGAATGCCGATATCGCAGCCCGGCGCGCGGCGCTGCTCCGCGATCGTGCCGCGATCGATGCCGAACTGCGCCGCCTCGACGAACCGAGCAGCCCGGCGGAGGCGCCGCGGCGCACCGCCGCCGTGGCGATCGACGGCGACGATATCATCGTCACCGGCAACGCGCTGTCGCTGACGACGCGCGTGACCGGGCAGACCGTCACGACGATCGACGACGCCGCGTTCCGCAACACCCCCGCGACGACGATCGCCGACATCGTCAAGCTGTCGCCCGGCGTCGTCGTCATCCAGGGCAACGGCCCGCGCGACGTCGGCGTGTCGATCCGCGGCTCGAACGCGCGCAACAGCTTCGGCGCGCGCAACATCCAGGTGTTCGAGGATGACTTCCCCGTCACCCAGCCCGACGGGCTGGCGCGGTTCGACCTGACCGATCCGCATGCTTACGGCGCGGTCGACGTGGTCCGCGGGCCGTCCTCCGCACGCTATGGCAATTACGCGATCGGTGGCGCGGTCAATTTCCGCACCCGGCGCGGCCGCGACATCGACGGCGCCGAGATCGGCATCGACACGGGCAGCGACGGCTATGCCAATGTCCATGCGACGATCGGCGATGCCGGCGCGGATTTCGACTATGCGCTGTTCGGCTCCTTCGTCCGCGCGAACGGGTCGACAGGCCATACGGGGTACGAGACCGGCACGATCAACGCGCTGGCGACCTATGCGATCTCGGACCGCGACCGGCTGACCGCGAAGGTCATCTACAACGAGGGTGAATTCGCGCTGTCGACGCGGCTCTCGCTCGATCAGTATCGCGCCAATCCCTATCAGCGCGGCTGCGCGACGCGAGTCGGCGCGGCGCCGGGTTGCGGGACGATCTCGGTGCTCGCCAACGGCGTCAACGGCGCGCGGATCGCACAGACCGCGGCCGAGGCCGACCTCGCACGCAACGATCGCCGGACGATCGTCGGCACCCGCTACGAACATGACCTGAGCACGACCGCGACGTGGCGGACCCAGGCGACGTTCGACAGCCGCGTCGTCAACCAGCCGACGAGCGCGACGCCGTTCAAGGGGACGCTCGACAGCTACAACATCACCAGCGACGTCACGCATCGCGGCACGCTGTTCGGGATGGCGGCGACCAGCTTTGTCGGCGTGTTCTACAATTACCTCGATAACCAGAGCTACAGCTTCAACAAGACACCCGCGGGCCGCGACGGGATCGGCGCGCCGACCCAGACGGTGTTCGGTGACGTCCGCAACCTGGGCGCCCGCGCGCGCGCGGAGCTAGGCCTGACGTCGCGGCTCCAGTTCATCGCGGGCATCGGCGCGGAGCGATCGATCATCGGCGTGACGCAGACCGGCTATGCCTATCCGCTCGGCGCGAACCCGGTGCTGAGCGTGATCCCCGCCGAGCGCCATTTCTGGAACGTCGCGCCCGAGGCCTCGCTCGTCTGGCAGGCGATCGACGCGGTCCGGCTGCACGCGCGCGTCGGCACCGGCTATGGCATCCCGCAGGCCGGCGCGCTGTTCGTGACCGCGGCAGGGGTGCCGGGCAACAATGTGACGCTAAAGACCCAGCGCAACACCGGGATCGACCTTGGCGCCGAAGTCGCGCTCGGGACCAATCTGAAGGCGGAGGTGACGGGCTATTACGAATGGTTCCGCAACGAACAGGTCAGCCAGTCGGCGGGCGTCAACCTGCTCGCCTATACGACCAACGCGCCGCGCTCGGTGCACCGCGGCGTTGAGCTCGGCCTCAGCTGGACGCCGCTGCCCGCGCTGCTGCCGGGCGCGCGGATCGATGCCAGCTACAGCTATAACGACCACCACTATACCGAGTTCGTCGAGCGGCTGACCTCGGGTGCGGTGTCGGCGACGTTCGACCGCGCGGGCAACCGCATCCCCGGCGTCATCCCGACCTTCGTCAACGTCCGGCTCGGCTATGACCAGCCGGGCGGCGCGGTGGCGGGGCTGGGCGGGTTCGTCGAGCTGACCCACCGTGATCGCTATGCGATCGACAACGGCAATTTGCTGAGCGTGGCGGGCTATACGCTCGCCAATCTCAACCTCCATTATGATCCGCCAAGGGGGGAGGGGGTGTGGTCGCGATTACGGCTGTTCGCGTCGGTGCAGAACCTGTTCGACACGACCTATGTCGGCTCGGCCTCGGTGATCGCGAACAGTCTGAACGCGGCGACCGGTCAGCAGAATCCGGCGGCCGTGCTGAGCGCCGCGACCGGGTCGATCTATGCCGGTGTCCCGCGCACCGTGTATGCCGGCGTGAAGGCGCGGTTCTGATGCGCGCGACCGCTCCACATTCCGCCGCTTCCGCACGTTCGGGCGGACCCGGCCCCGGCCGTGGCTGGCCGGGCTATCCGACGATCTGGCGCTGGCATTTCTATGCCGGGCTGTTCTGTCTTCCGTTCGTGCTGTGGCTGTCGGTCACCGGCTCGATCTACCTGTTCCGCCCGCAGATCGAGGCGCTGATCGATCGGCCCTATACGCATCTCCCGCTGGACGGCGCGCGCGCCTCGGCGGCGCGTCAGGCCGATGCGGCGGTGCGCGCGGTGCCCGGATCGGTGCTCCACCGCTATCAGCTGCCCGAGCGTCCCGACGAGGCGGTGCAGGTGATCGTCGGCGCCGGCACCACCGAGACGCGCGTCTATGTCCATCCGAACACGCTCGCGATCCTCCACAGCGTCGACGAGGACAGCCGGCTGATGCGGATCATCTTCCGGCTTCACGGTGAGTTGCTGATCGGTACGCCCGGCTCTTATCTGGTTGAGCTCGCCGCCTCCTGGGCGATCGTCATGATCCTGTCGGGGCTGGTCCTGTGGTGGCCGCGCGGCAGCGGGTTGGCGGGAGTGGTCTATCCGCGGCTGCGCGCCGGCGGGCGGCGGTTCTGGCGCGACCTGCACGGCGTCACCGGGCTCTGGGTATCGGTCTTCGCGCTCGCATTGCTCATATCGGGGCTGCCCTGGGCCGCAAGCTGGGGGAGTTACCTGAAGGCGATCCGGACGGTCGCCGAGGGACGGGTGGTCAGGCAGGACTGGTCGGCGGGGCAGGCCGCGGAACTTCGCGCGCGCGGTGCCGCCGATGCCGGTACCCGCGCGATGGTGGGCGCGCATGCCGAACATGGCGGGATGACGATGGCGCATCCCGCGGTCTCGGACGTGCCGCTCGACCGGCTGATCGCGACGCTGCGCCCGCTCGCGCTCGCGCCGCCGGTCCTGATCGCGCCGCCGACGGGCATGGGCCAGCCCTGGACCGCCAAGTCCGATACCGCGAACCGGCCGCTGCGCACCGACCTGACGCTCGACGGCGCTACGGGCGCGATCCTGACGCGCAAGGATTTCGCGCAGCGCCGGCTGATCGACCGGATCGTCGGTTACGGCGTCGCCGCGCATGAGGGACAGCTGTTCGGCTGGGCGAACCAGCTGCTCGGTCTGCTGACCGCGATCGGGCTGGCGCTGGTGTCGGTCAGCAGCGTCGTGCTGTGGTGGCGGCGTCGGCCCGCCGACACGCTGGGCGCACCGCCCGCGCGGCCGCGACCGCGCGTGGCGGCGGGGTTCGTGGCGCTGCTGGTCCTGCTGGGTCTCGCACTGCCGCTGCTCGGCGTGTCGATGCTGCTGGTGCTGGTCGTCGAGCGGCTGGTGCTGCGCGACTGGACGGCGGCGCGACACTGGCTCGGTCTGCGGTGATCCCGCCTGCTCAGCCCGCGGGCACGTTCCGCGACAGCACCGCGCCGACTTCCGCGGCGAACCCCGCCAGCGCCGCGGCGGTCTCGCGCCCGCTCAGCTGGCGCGGGCGCGGATCGATCGCGCACAGCGTGCCGTAGAACGATCCGTCGGCGAGCGTGATCGGGAAGGAGACATAGCTCTTGAAGCCATAGAGCGACGGCGCGGGGTGCGTCAGCCAGCGGTCGTTGGTCGACACGTCGTCGATGACGACGGCCTTGCCCGATTGCCGGATGTCGTCGCAGATCGTCGTCGAGATCCGCAGCTCGTCGCCGGGCGACATGCCGAAATCGATCTGGTCGAGCACCTGGCAGGCGATCCAGCGCGTGTCGGTGACTCGCGCGACCGCGACGAACCCCATGCCGGTCAGCGCCGCGACCTTTTCGAGGATCGCCCGCACGTCGCCATTGTCGCTCTCGAGCATGACGCTCTCGGCCAGTTGATCGTACATCCGCCCCATTCCCCGTTCGGCGCGCGATCCCCCCGGAGATCGCGCTGCTTACGCTACGGCAGATGTGGGCGCGGCGTGAGAATGCAAGGGCAGGGGTCAGTCGCCCCGTTCGACCAGGTGCGTCAGGAAATTGGTGAGTTCGAGCCGCCGACCCGCTTCCTGCGCGAAATCCTCGCCGACGCCGAGCAGCCAGAGCAGCGACCGGCGGTCGGGATCGTCGTGCAGCGCATCGAGCTGCGCGGCGCGCTGTTCGACATCGGCCTCGCGCTCGGCGAGCCCCGCCTCGATCAGGCTGCTCGCCTGGCGGCGGAGCGCGATCGCGATCTCGCGCGGGGCCAGTTCGGGGTGATATTGCACGCCCCAGAAAATCCCGCCGTCATGGCGGATCTCGGCCGCCTGGATCGTGGTGACCGCGTTGCTCGCGAGCAAGGTCGCGTCGTCGGGCAGCCGCTCGACCTCGTCGCCGTGGATCGCGGGTGCGTCCCAGCTCTCCGTGCGGCCGGCGAGCAGCGGGTGATCGCGCCCCGCCTGCGTCCGCGTGATCCGGCGCGCGATCCCGGCCTCCATCGTCCGTGGCATCTTGCGGACGGTGCCCCCTGCTGCGGCAACCGCGAGCTGCAGCCCCGCGCACGAGCCGAACGACGGCGTCCCCGAGGCGAACACCGCACGCATGAAGGCGAGCTGGCGCTGCACCTCGGGCGAGTCGTCATAGACGTGGAGCGGCGAGCCGGTGACGAACACCGCGTCGAAATCGCCGATCTCGGCCGGTGCAAGCACGCGCGCGTCGTCGTCCGCGGGTGCGACGATCGTGATCTGCGCATCGGGCCGGAGCTGTTCGAGCGTCGCCGCATAGGTCTCGCCCGAACTCTTTCCCGCATGCTCGCGGCGGGCATCGCGCTGTTCGGGTGTTTCGCTTTCGGCCACTAGAAACTTCAGCACTATCAGTCCTCTGACCGCAAATGGCCGACAGGATAACGCGCGCGCTGGCGGTTCGCCCAAGACCGTCGGCAGATAATCCGCGCGCCTGCGTAACGACCTCGCTCGCCAACTTCGTCGCGCAGGGTGCGGTGCAACAAAACCGCGTCGCGCGGAGTTGCCAGCCTCATTCCATCACCACTGACGTACGGAGACTGTCATGTTCGGACTTACCAAGAAGGTGCGCTACGCCGTCGTCGGCGGCGGGCAGATTTCGCAGCAGGCGTTCATGCCGGGGATCGCGCGGACCAATAATTCGGAAATGACCGCACTGGTCACCGGCGACCCGGTCAAGGCGGACAAGCTGGCCAAGCTCTACAAGCTCAAGGCCTATTCCTATGCGCAATATGGCGAGCTGCTGGCCTCGGGCGAGATCGATGCGGTCTATATCGCGACGCCCAATTTCCTGCACATGCAATATGCCGTCCCCGCGCTCGAGGCGGGCATCCATGTCCTGCTTGAAAAGCCGATGGCGTCGAGCGTCGCGGAGGCCGAGCAGATCATCGCCGCCGAGAAGAAGGGCGGCGCCAAGCTGATGATCGCCTACCGGCTGCATCACGAACCCGGCACGGTCGAGATGATCACGCGCGCGCGGGCGGGCGAATTCGGCGACCTGCGCGCCTTCTCGTCGACCTTCATGCAGAATGTCCGCGAGGAGAATTCGCGCGGGCATAACGGCTATTGGGGCGGGCCCGTCCCCGACATGGGCACCTATCCGCTGAACGCGGTGCGCAACCTGTTCGGGCAGGAGCCGATCGCGGTGCATGCGGTCGGGACGAAGACCCCGGGTCGCGGCTTCAACTTCCACGACACCGTCGCGGTGACGCTGAAATTTGCCGACGATCGTATCGCGCAATTCACCGTCAGCTATGCGACCGCCTCGTCCGAGGGGTTCGAGCTGGTCGGCACCAAGGCGAGCATCCATGCCGCGCCCGCCTTCATGTTCGGGCCGACGACCGGCATCACCTATGTCGAGCGCACCGCGGACGGCAAGGAGAAGACGCATGCGTTCGATCCGGTCGAGCAGTTCGGCAACGAGACGCAGTATTTCTCCGACTGCATCCTGAACGACCGTCATCCCGAAGCCGACGGGCAGGAGGGCCTGTTCGACATGCGCGTGCTGGCAGCGGTCGAGCGGTCGCTCGAGACGGGCGAGACCGTGACGCTCGAGCCCGCGACGCGCACGCGGCACGTGACCGCGGATCAGGCGCTCAAGCTCAAGCCCGCCAAGGAGCCGAGCGAGGACGCGATGATCAGCATCATTCCGCAGTCTGCCTGACCACCGGCGTGCGCCGCCCTTCGGGGCGGCGCACGCCGTCTCAGGCGCCGACCCCCCGTTCATGCGCCCAGACCACCGCGGCGCTGCGCCGGTTGACGCCGATCTTGGCATAAAGTCGCGCGACATGGTTGCGCACGGTGTTGCGTGACAATTCGAGCCGCTTGGCGATCGCGGCATCGTCGAGATCCTGGCAGATCAGCTCGAGCACCTCGCGCTCGCGCTTGCTGAGATCGAGCAGCGGCGCGTCCGAGGCGGCGCCGGGGCGCGGGTTCCGCAGCGTCGCCAGCTTGTCCATGATCGAGCGGCCGAGCCAGTTGGCGTCCTTCATCACCGCCTCGATCGCCTCGACCAGCTCGAGCTCGCCGCGCCGCCGCGCGGTAATATCCTGATAAAGCCAGAGCACGCAGGCATCGCCGTCGATCCGCATGTTTTCGGCGGAGGCGAGACAGTCGAGCGCCTCGCCATTCTTGTGGAGCAGGCGGACGTCCTGTCCGCGGAACCCGCCCTGCGCGCGGATCTCGGTTTCCAGCTGTTCGCGCTGGCCCGCATCGTTCCACAATTGCAAATCGTCGGCGACCCGGCCGATCACCGCGCGATCGTCATAGCCGGTCAGCGTCTTGAACGCCGCGTTCACCTGCAGGATGCGATTGTCGTCGGTCTGGGTCACGACCATCGCCACCGGCGCCATCTCGAAGACCGCGGCGAAATGCCGCTCGCTCGCCTTCAGCGCATGTTCCGCGCGCCGCCGCGGTTCGAGGTCGGCGAAGGTGAACAACAGGCAGTCGCGGTTGCCGACCTCGATCGGCTGCCCCGCCAGGATGACCAGCGTGGTGTCGCCGCCCGCGAGCGGCAGCTCCGCCTCGAGCTGTGGCACGACCTCACCGCGCGCGACGCACGCCTTGACGAACGCCTTGCGCTCGACATCGGCAAGAAAGTCGAAATCGAACAGCGTCTTGCCGATGATCGCGTCGCGGTCATAGCCCGACAGGTCGAGAAACCCCTGATTGACCAGGACGAACCGCTGGTCGGCGATGCGGATGATCAGCGCGGGGGCGGGATTGGCATGGAACATCGCCTCGAACCGGTCCTCCGCGTCGAACCGCTCGGACACGTCGCTGATCACCAGCGCGAGGCAGTCGGGCTCGCCACCATCCTCGTCCATGACGATGTCGCGGACCTGATGGACCCAGCATGGTTCGTCCGCGTCGCGCGGCGTGACCTCGACGATCAGGTCGGGAAAGCTCTCGCCCGCGAGCAGCCGGAGCAGCGGATATTCGCGCCGCGGTACCTTGCGCCCGTCGCGGTAGCGCAGGGCGAACCGCGCGGCATAATCGTCCGCGGTCGCACCCAGCTCGCCGACGCCGCGGACGCCGTGCATCTTGAGCGCAGCGGGGTTGGCGCTCAGGATCACGCCGGTCGGGTCGATCAGGATCACCCCTTCGAGCAATCCGGCCATGAGCTGTTCGAGATGGTGCAGGGTGGGCGCATGCAGCGGCTTGCCGGGGGTACTGGTCATGCCTCCTCAGCGCTGGAGCGCACGACCGGTTCCGTCACGGTCAGACCCGACCTACCAACCGGACTAGTATCCCTGCACCAATGTCGCAAAGCACTATACGCGGCGGAACTGAACGTTCGCCGCACCCGGTCCGTTGAGCAGCCTGTACCAGTATCAACAGGAGCCTCATCATGAACCTCATCATCCTTCTCGTCGTCGGCGGACTCATCGGCTGGGTCGCCAGCATGATCATGCGGACCGACGCACAGCAGGGCGTTTTCCTCAACATCGTCGTCGGCATTGTCGGCGCGTTGCTCGCAGGCTTCCTGATCACGCCGCTCATCGGTGGCGCCTCGATCATGGACGGCGCGCTCAACATCCAGTCGATCCTGATCTCGCTGGTCGGTGCGGTGATCCTGCTCGCGATCGTCAACATGGTGCGCCGCGGTTCGGTGCGCTGATGAGGGGAGGGGCGGCCGCATCACGCGGCCGCCCTTCGTCGCATATTGATCTCGATTATTCGTCACGCCAGCCCGGCGTTGCGGTGTCTTTGCGCGTAGCCTAGATATCAGCGACTTAGTGCAAAGGGCGAGTAGACGGTCTTGAACGATACACCCGACCGCGCCGACCCCGGCGCTCGTCCGTTGACGGCCGACGCCGAGCGAATCGCCGCCGAGCTGATCGGGCAGGACCTCGGCACCGACCCGTTCGTCGCCGCGGTGCGGGCGACGCGGATGCCGATGATCATCACCGATCCGCGCCTGCCCGACAATCCGATCGTGTTCGCCAACGACGCGTTCTGCCGGCTCACCGGCTATCCGCGCGAGGACATACTCGGGCGCAACTGCCGGTTCCTCCAGGGGCCGGAAACCGATCCCGCGACGATCGACCGGATCCGCGACGCGGTTCGCCGGGTCGAATCGATCGAGATCGAGATCCAGAACCACCGCAGGGACGGTGAGACGTTCTGGAACCGGCTGCTGATGGCGCCGGTCTTCGACACGCACGGCGTGCTCGCCTATTTCTTCGCCAGCCAGGTCGACGTGACGCTCGAGCGTGAGCGGCTTAAGGGACTTGAGAGCAGCAACGCCTCGCTGATGGCGGAATTGACCGACCGGTTGCGGCAGCAGCAGGAGCATGAGCGCGAGCTCGCCTTCACGCTCAAGGCCGCGCGGTTCGGGACCTGGAGCCTCGAGATCGCAACGAAGCGGCTGACCGCATCGGATACCTGCAAGGAGATTTTCGGCCGGCCTACGGACGCGCCGTTTTCCTATGACGACCGGCTGGCCGCTATCCATCCCGACGATCGCGCGCTGAGCGTCGCCGAGGTCCGGCGCTGCGTCGAGGAGGGGACGGATTACGAGGTCGTCTACCGCATCTACCGCCAGGACGGCGAACTGCGGTGGATCGGATCGCGCGGACAGCCCTTTTATTCCGCCACCGGCGAGGCGCTGCGGATCGCGGGCGTGTCGACCGACATCACCGACCAGCGCCGCGGCGAGATGATGCGCGCGGCGCTGGTCGAGCTGGGCGACATGTTCCGCGACACCGACTGTCCCGACGACATCTCCTACCAGGCCGTCCAGATCATCGGCCGGACGATCGACCTCAGCCGGACCGGCTATGGCGAGATCGATCCGGACGCCGAGACCGTGACGGTGCACAGCGACTGGACCGCGCCAGGGGTCGACCAGCTTTCGGGCACGTTCAGGTTGCGCGACTTCGGCACCTATATCGACGACCTCAAGCGCGGCGAGGAGGTCTGTGTGACCGATGCGCGCGCCGACCCGCGGACCTACGCGACGAGTGCCGCGCTCGAGGCGGTGCAGGCCCGCGCGATCATCAACATGCCGATCACCGAAAACGGCCGGATCGTGGCGATGCTGTATCTCGCCAGCGGCTGGGCGCGGCACTGGCGCGCGGACGAGGTCGCGTTCGCGCGCGAGGTCGCGGATCGGACCCGCATCGCCACCGAACGCCGTCGCACCGAGCAGGCGCTCGCCGCGCTCGCGGCGTCGCTCGAACAGCAGGTCATCGCGCGAACGAGCGAGTTGCAGACCGCCGAGGATGCGCTGCGCCAGTCGCAGAAGATGGAGGCGGTGGGCCAGCTGACCGGTGGTGTCGCGCACGACTTCAACAACCTGCTCACCGTGATCCGGTCGGCGACCGACCTGCTCAAACGCCCCGACCTCCCGCCCGAACGGCGCGAGCGTTACATCGACGCGATCTCGGACACCGCCGATCGCGCCGCCAAGCTGACCGGGCAGTTGCTCGCCTTCGCGCGGCGGCAGGCGCTCCAGCCCGAGGTGATCGACGTCGGCCAGAGTCTCGGCAGCATCGCCGACATGCTCGGCACGCTGACCGGATCGCGCATCACGATCGCGATCGATGTGCCCGACACGCCCTGCTTCACCAATGTCGACCCGAGCCAGCTCGACACCGCCCTGGTTAACATGGCGGTCAATGCGCGCGACGCGATGGACGGCGCGGGGCGGATCGACATCGCGCTGCGGACCGCCACGATGATCCCGGCGGTGCGCTCACATCCGGCGGTCGAGGGGCAGTTCGTCGCGATCTCGATGCGCGATACGGGGTCGGGCATCCCGCCCGAAAAGCTCGAGCGGATCTTCGAGCCGTTCTTCACGACCAAGGGGGTCGGGCAGGGCACCGGCCTTGGGCTCAGCCAGGTGTTCGGCTTTGCCAAACAGTCCGATGGCGACATCATCGTCGAGAGCGAAGTCGGCTGCGGCACGGTCTTCACGCTCTATTTGCCACGCGCGGAAGAGCGCACCGCGAACCTGCCGGGGGCGGTCCCGGAGGGGCTGGCGGACGGCCATGGCACCTGCGTGCTGGTGGTCGAGGACAACAAGGACGTCGGCACGTTCACGACCCAGTCGCTTGCCGAGCTCGGTTATGTGACGGTCTGGGCGGCGGATGCGCAGGAGGCGCTGGCGGTGCTGGGCGAGGACGCGGCGCGCTTCGACATCGTGTTTTCGGATGTCGTGATGCCGGGCATGAACGGCATCGATCTGGCCAAGGCGATCCGGGCGTCGCATCCTGGACTGCCGGTGGTGCTGACGTCGGGCTACAGCAACGTGCTGGCACAAGACGGTACCGACGGGTTCGAGCTGCTGCACAAGCCCTATTCGGTCGAGGACCTGTCGCGGATCCTGCGCAAGGCGGCAGGATAGCGCGCAAAAAAAGGGGCGACCGGTCGAAACCGGTCGCCCCTTCGGATCAGGTGAGGCTGTGCTTGAGCGCGCTCATCTTGTCATGGCCTTCGCGGACCGAGGCATAGCCCTTGGTGACCGCGTCGAGCGATGCGGGCGACAGCTGGCCGTCCTTCATCGCGTCCTCATACTTGGCCTTGATGTGGTCCTCGCCACGCTCGACCTCGAGGATGATCGCCTTGTCGTCCTTGCCGGTCAGCGCCTGCTTCAGGTCCATGAAGGTGCGATGCGCTGCGGCGAGCATGCTCGAATCCATCTCGGGCTCGCTGCCGAGTGCGCGGACCTGCGCCTGCAGGTTCGTCGCGACCTGGGCACGATCGCGCGCGAAGTCGGCGAACATCGTCGCATACTGCGTGCTCTCGGCGTCCTTGGCCGCGTCCTCATAGCCCTTCATGCTGTCGAGGGTCGTCTTGATCAGGCCGTTCAGGACGGACACATCGGTGTCGTTGCTCATCATTCGTCTCCTTTGGGATTGGCGGCTCAACGATCGTCACGCGATTAAGTCGCACCCGGATTTCGCCTTCTCCGCGGACAAGTATCGAGCATTGCGGCCGAATTCGGCGGTGAAACGGCTTTTGCGCCTGTACGGCTTGATCTATGTGATGGTCTGGCCACGGGGCCGGACCGCCGGTCCGCCACCGACGCGCCCGACAGTCTGGAGTGCCCATGGTCGCCGTTCCGTCCGCCGCATCGCCACTTTCCGCCGCCGACCGACGCGACGGCCCGGTCGAGGCGCTCGCGCGCGCCGAGTCCGCGGCACAGGTCCGTGAGCAGATCCTGTGCTATCCCGGCGCGGTCCGCATTCCGGCATCCGGTATCGAGTTGTATATCGTCCGCAATTTCCTGCCGCTCGACGTGTGCGCGACGCTGATCGCGCTGATCGATGCCGACCGCGTGCCGTCGCCGGTCGTCGCCGACGATCCGCGTCCCGCCTACCGGACCAGCGAGACCTGTTACCTCTATGCCGGGCCCGACGCGGTCACCGCGGTCGAGACACGGCTGGACGCGCTGACCGGGCTGGAACCGCGCTATGGCGAGGCGCTGCAGGGCCAGCGTTATGCGGTCGGGCAGGAGTTCAAGCCGCATCACGACTTCTTCGATACCAGCCAGCTCTACTGGCAGGACCAAATTGCGGTCGGCGGGCAGCGGACCTGGTCGGCGATGACGTTCCTGAACGAACCGGAGGCGGGAGGCCGGACCAATTTTCCGACAGCGGACGTGATCATCGCGCCGAAGGCGGGCAATCTGGTGATCTGGAACAACATGGACGACTATGGCGCGCCGAACCCGGGGTCGGTGCATCAGGGCATGCCGGTCGAGCAGGGGGTCAAATATGTGCTGACCAAATGGTATCGCGAGCGCCCCTGGGGTCAGTGAGGCACGGCGTCCGGCGCTGACGACGCCGCCGTCATCGCAAAGACGCTGCGCAGCGGCCGGGTCTCGGGCAGGATATAGACGATCCCGACAGTGCCCGTGAACAGCGGCTTGATCACCCCGTCATAGAAGCGCGCGGGAACGTTGACGCAGCCATAGGAGATCCGGTTGTCCTGCGGCGTCGCCGAGGCCAGCCGGCCGGCGCGGTCGTCGACTCGGCGGCCGGCGATGACGCGGTGCAGCGACAGCGCGGCGGCATAGTCGATCCACAGGATATCCTGCTCGAAATCGGCGCCGATCGACGCCTGGAACCGGCCGGCGGGCGTGGTCCGCTCGGCGGGCGTGATCGTCGCGAGCTTGCGCTGGCCGATCCCCGGTACGCTGTCGTCACCGCGGGCGAGCCCAAGCAGCGCGGGCGCCGTGCCGCGCAGCACCCCCGCGCCATCGAACGCGAAGACCACCGCGTTCACCTTGTCGATCACGACGAACGGCAGGGCCTGGTTGTCGCGCGACTGCATCACCCAGTCGACCGTGTCGCGGGCATCGCGGGAAGCGGCGGCCGTCCCGAAACGCGCGGTCGCCGATGTGCCGGCCGCGACTGGCTGCGCGCCGGCGGCGGACGCGACCCCAGCCGCTAGGGCGACCGCGACCAGCACCGCGCGCCGCGCTGTTCGCGACCCGAAGCCTGCCATATCAGTGGCGCGCCTGCTTGCGCGGATAGACCGGGACGACGGGCGTCCGCGGCACGGGTTGCGTCAGCTCCCCCAGCGACGATTGCGTCGGCGGCGTCACAGGTGCCGGCGTCACGGGGGCCGGGGGGATCGGGAATGGTCCCGGACCTTCCGGCGGCACGCTCACGCCGCCATCGACTACCGTCCCGACCGGCACGTTCGGCCGTCGGACCTGGACCGGTGGCACCTCGAGGAACGGCCGCGTCGCGGTCGGCAGGACGGTCACGATCACCGGTGTCGGCGTCGGCGTCGGCGTCGGCGTCAGTACCGGCGTCGGCGAAGGCGAGGGGGCTGGCGACGGCGCGGGCGCGGGTGCTGGCGACGGGGCTGGCGAAGGGGCAGGCGACGGCGCCGGAGCAGGCGCAGGCGCTGGCGCTGGCGCCGGAGCAGCCGTGATCGTCCCGGTGGTCCGGAAGCCCGCCGTGCAGCACGATCCCGCCAGCGCATATTGGTCCGCATTCGCGCCGGTCAGCGTATAGCCGCTATAGCTGACACCGATGCCCGCCCCGGCGTCCGCGCTGTCGAACGTCGCCGTTGCGTCCGTCCCCGCGACCAGGGCGACGCCGCTCGGCAGCCCCGACGTGTCCGACGCATTGAACCCGCTCAGTACCGCCGCATTGGTGCCGTCCGCGACCTTCTGCGCGGACGGGAAGACCAGCATCCGCTGCGCGATCACCGCACCCTCGGTCAGCACGAACTCGCTCGAGAAGTCGGTCGGCGTGGTATACGAAACCGGGTTGTAGTTGATCGACACCGGCGCTGCGGTCACCGTGGTCGGCGGCGACAGCGCGGAGAACACGATCGTGCCGCCGTTGACGCCCGGTCCGGTGCCGTCCGCGCCTGCGATCAGCGTCAGCCCGACCGGCAGGCCCAGGCTCTGCGCCGGGATCGTCGTGCCGCGCGTCAGCGTGACGGCGGCGTCGATCATCACGTCATGCCCCGCGCACAGCGCGATGTTGCCGTCGGTCGTCGTGATCGCATGATAGACGTTCACGTTGCGCCCGGCGTTGAGCAGGATGCTGCCATTGACCGTCGTCAGGTCGGCGTTGACGTTCACGTCGCGGCCGCAGCAGGCGACGATGTTGCCGTTGGTCGCGCTGATCGGCGCGTTGATGACCACGTCGCGAAACGCGTTCAACGTCAGCGTCGTCGGCACGCCCGACGCGGTCCACGCGACCGCGTCGTTGACGAAGATGTCGCCATTGCCCGTCGTCGTGTCGCCCGCCGCGGGCAGCGTGCTGATCGTGATGCTGGTCGTCACGAGCTGCGCCGACAGCGTCGAGCCCGAGATGTTGCCGCCTGCGCCGATCACATAATCCTGCGGATCGATCAGCCAAGTGCCGGTCGTGCCGGTCCGCGCCAGCGTCGAGACCTTGGCCCCATCGGCGATGTTGACGGTCGCCGCCGACGTTTCGATGAAGCCGCCATTGCCGCCGACCGGTGCGCTCGCATCGAGCGTGCCGCTGAGATTGGTGGTGCCGGTCTGCATGTCGCCGAGCAGCAGGATGGTGCCGCTGCGGTTCTGCAGCGTCCGCGCCTCGATGATGCCGCTGTTGTTGACCGCGGTGTGGAGCAGGTCGCCTGCGCCCTGCGCGGTCATCACGACCTTGCCGCCATCCGCGCGGATCAGCCCGCCATTGCGGACCAGCGCGCCCACCGCGCCCTTGTCGACCGCGACGTTGAGCAGTCCGTCGCCCGCGACGTCGAGCGTGATCGCCTCGCCTGCCGCCAGCACGACCGTGCCGAAATTGGCGCGGATCACGCCGCTGTTGCCGACCTGGGCGCCGAGCAGCGCGACATAGCCGCCCTTGGCGGTGATCGTGCCGTCATTCTGGACGCCCGCGGTGCTGGTCCCGGCAAAGCGCGACTGGCCGGCCATGAAATCCGCATCGCTGATGTTCAGCGTCGATGCGACCAGCCCGCCGACGTTCACGCTAGCGGTCTTGCCGAACACGATGCCGTTGCCGTTGACCAGGAAGACCTTGCCGTTGGACGAGAGGTTGCCAAGGATCGACGACGGGTCCGACCCGACGACGCGGTTGAGCGCGACCGAGCTCGTGCCCGGCTGGTCGAAGGTCACGCTCGCGCCCTTGCCGATCGAGAAGGACTGCCAGTTCAGCACCGCGCGGTCGCTGGTCTGCGTGACCGTCATCGCCGGCCCGCGCGTCGCGATGCTCGCCTGGCCCGCGGCCACCTCGCCCCCGGTCGGCAGCGTCTGCGCCGTGGCGGGGCGCGCGGCGACCGTGCCGGCAAGGCTGATGCCGATCAGCCACGCGAACCGCGCGAGTCCGGTCGTGCCGAACAGCCCGCCGCGGCGCTGACGCGTCGGGGAGGTGGAGGGGGCAGTAGGGCGATGGCGGATCGATGCGGGGATCGGGGTCATGGGCGGTATCCTCGGGTGGCGGCGGATGGCCGCGAAATGTCGGTGCTGGTCGCTGACGCGCGCGGGCGTCAGAAGCTCTTGGCGATCTGGAACCAGGCGCGGCCGGACCGGTCGGGGGCGGCGGTCGCGTCGGCGCTGCCCAGCTTGCGTGCATAGGTCGCGCGCAGCACGACGTCGTATGGCGCGGTCCAGGTCGCGCCCGCGCCATAGGCGCTGCGGACCGCATGGTTCGACCCGTCGAAATAGCGCCGCTTCACATAATCGACCTCGCCGACATCGACGAAGGCGAACAGCTGCAGCGCGCCCGGGATGACCCGCGGCAGCGCGAGCCGCGCCTCGGCGGTCGCGACATAGCCCTGGTCGCCATAGGCCTCGCCCTCGGGATAGGCGCGCACCGCATAGGCGCCGCCCAGCTCCATCTTCTCTGAGATGTCGAGATTGTTGAACGCGACCTGCCCGCGGACCGAGCCGAACACCGAGACCGGCCCGCTGATCGTCTGCAGCCGCGCCAGGCTGAACTGCATCTTGCCGTAGCGCCCATCGGTGCGCGCGGTCAGCGCGTCGACCGACCGTTCATAGGCACCGCGAATATCGAGCGTGCCGACCGAGACGCTCAGCGAATAGGCGTTCCAGCCGCCGCCGAGCAGCGTGTCGTGCGAGTCGCCGCTGAGGCCCCCGGTGACGACCTGCGCACGGCGATAGGTGACCGTGTCGACGATCCCGAACCGGTCGTCGAACCATTTCGCATCGCCCGCCACCGTCACGTACAGGTTGCTGTCGCGCGACCGGATCAGCGGGTAGCTGGCATAGACGCTGGCGATCTCGGCATTGCCGCTGCCGTCGAGGCTGTCGAATTCCTTGCCGAGTTCATAGTCGAGATGCGCATAGGCGACGCCGAGCGTGACCTTGCCGATCGGTGCCTGATAAGAGGCGCGGCCATAAGCGAGCCCCGAGAAGGACGTCAGCGCGCGCAAGCCGAGCACGTCGCCCGAGCCGGTCGGGTTGTTCCAGTTGACCGACCCGCCGACGCGGTAGGCGCCGGTATAGCGGTTGCCCGCATTGTCGGCCTCGACGCTGCCCGTGATGCTGCGGCCCGGGGTGATGTCGACCAGCAGGTCCGACGTGCCGACCGCGGTGCCGGGGCTCAGCGTCGAGCGCACGCGCACGCCGGGCAGGTCGGACAGCATCAGTAGCCGGCGTTCGATCGGCGCGACCGCGACCGGATCACCGACCTCGAGCCCGTCGAGCATGCCGTTCGCGACGCTGTCGGCCAGGCGGGATTCGTTGCGCAGCCCGATCGCGCCGAGGCGACCCTCGACGACCGCGATCGTCACCGTCCCGCTCTGCACGTCCTGCGCGGGCAGATAGGCCTGCGCGACGAAATAGCCGCGGCTGGTATAATAGTCGGTGATCCGCGCCGCGAGCGTCTTCAGACCTGCGAGATCGAGCGTCGCACCAGGCGCGAACCCCGTCGCGGCGACCAGCGTCGCTTCGGGGAACAGCGTGGCGCCGGTGACGCGGATCGCATCCACGCGGGCCGAGGGTCCGCCCGCGGCCGGGATCGCGACCGGCGTCTTGCGCGTCAGGCCGAGCTCGGGATCGGGCGTATCGGTCAGCGGCAGGGGCGGGATCTGCTGCAGCTGGCCACCGGCACCGACCGGCACCTGTGCCTGCGCGGCCCCGCCGCCTGCCATGAGCGCAGCCATACTCACCGCCGCACACGCGGCTGCCCGAAGGATCGACGTCATTGGATATACCTCGAAAGTCACCGCGGATGGACGCTACGAGCCTCCCATCCGCAGCAGCGGGAGTCGTAGTAGCAAGGCGTCGGAAGAGCCGCTGATGCGGCAATGTCGGTGGCGAAGGTCTTGATGAGAAGAAGGTCGATCGTTGTATAAAACGAACGGCCGCGATGGCTTAGTCCTTCGAATACAACTAAAATATACCCCGATTCCGTTACCTTTCTCTTAACGTTGATCTCTGTTCTTGATCTGAATCAAAAAATAGGTTCGTGCACCGGCTGATGCTGGACGCGCGACCTGCCTTACCGGACGGCGGCAAACCCGATCACATGCCAAGCCGCGACAGCCTTATTGTCCTGACACGCAGATGGCCGGGGGCATCAGAGACGCGCCACCTTGTAACCCGACCTTCCAAAAACCGTCCAAAAACCAAGCCAAACCCAAAAATTAACTGGTCAGGCCAATTGTCAGGAATTAAGCTGCCAAAAAAAGATCAGGGAGAGGGTTATGCAGACCAGATATGTCGCGGCGGCCGTCATCGCCGTCATGGCCGCGCCCGCTGCCGCACAGAGCGAGCGATCGGTCGTCCCCCTGGCGCAGGGCTGGGAGTTCCAGCGCGGCGGCGACGTCGATCCGGCGCAGGCGGCGCAGGCCCCCGGATCCTGGGAGCGGGTCAGCGTACCGCACACCTGGAACCGCGTCGGCTATTACATGCCCGACCCCCAGACCCATCTGAACCGTGCCGAGTCGGTCGACAAATATCAGGGCGTCGGCTGGTACCGCATGACCTTCACCCCGCCCGCCATGGACGCAGGTCAGCGCGCCTGGCTCCAGTTCGACGCGGCGAGCCGCACTGCCGAGGTCTGGCTCAACGGCCAGCGGATCGGCGGGCACAAGGGCGGGTTTTCACGCTTCCGGCTCGATGCCACGCGCGCGCTCCGCGCCGGGCAGGCGAACACGCTGCTGGTCAAGGTCGACAATACGCAACCGGCGCAGGGGTCGTCGACCGCGGACATCCTGCCGCTCGCGGGCGATTTCTTCGTTCATGGCGGACTGTATCGTCCGGTCAGCTTGATCGTCACGAACGCGGTCCATGTCGACATGCTCGATGCCGGTGGCAGCGGGATCTTCGCGACGACCAGCTCGATCGACGCGGCGATGGCGAAGGTCGCCGTGCGCGTGAGGATCCGGAACGACGGCACGAAGGCGCAGGCGGTCAACGCGGTGGTCAGGCTGATCGACGCGGGCGGCAAGACGGTCGCGACCGGAACCCGCCGCATCCCCCTGCGCGCCGACAGCGCTTCCGAAAGCGTGGAGACGCTGTCGGTCGCGACGCCGCATCTGTGGAATGGGGTCGCCGATCCGTATCTGCACCGTCTGGTGGTCGAGATCGCGACGCCGTCCGGCGCGGTGCTCGACCGGGTCGAGCAGGCGTTCGGCATTCGCGAGATGCGCGCCGACCCGGCCCGCGGCTTCCTGCTCAACGGCAAGCCGCTGCGGCTCCAGGGCGTCGGCTATCACCAGGATCGCGAGGGCAAGGGCTGGGCGACCGCGCCTGCGGATATCGAGCAGGATGTCGCGATCATGCGCGAAATGGGGGTGAACAGCATCCGGCTGACGCATTATCAGCACGGCCAGGTGATCCACGACCTCGCCGACCGCTACGGCATGGTGCTGTGGGACGAGATCCCGCTCGTGTCGCGCTGGACCTGGGGTGACGATGCGGTCGCGACTGCCGGGCTGCGCGACGATGCGCGCCAGCAGCTGCGCGAGCTGATCCGGCAGAATGGCAACCATGCGTCGGTGTTCAACTGGGGCATCGCGAACGAGGTCGATTTCGGCAAGTCGCTGCCGGCGTTCATCACCACCAGCAAGGATACGCCCGCGCCCGATCCGCTGCCGCTGCTGCGCGAACTGAACGCGCTGGCGAAAAGCGAGGATCCGTCCCGCGCGACCGCGCTGGCGACCTGTTGCGAAGGCCGGCTGCTCGGCTCCGCGGACATTCCGATCACCGCGGAGGCCGCCGATCTCGGCGGGGCCAACCGCTATTTCGGCTGGTATTACGGACAGCCCGGCGATCTCGGCAAGCATCTCGACTCGCTCCGCGCGCTGCGCCCGAACCAGCCGGTGTCGGTGACCGAATATGGCGCGGGCGGCGCGACGACGATCCACACCGACAACCCGCTCGGCGGCAAGGTCGACCAGCGCGGGCGCAACCAGCCCGAGGAGTATGAGAGCTATATCCACGAAACTGCCTGGGCGACGCTGTCCGCCAAACCCTATCTCTGGGGGACATGGCTGTGGAATTCGTTCGACTTCGCGACGACCGTCCGGCGCGAGGGCGATGCGATCGACATCAACACCAAGGGGCTGGTCACCTACGACCGGAAGATCCGCAAGGACGCCTATTATTTCTACAAGGCGAACTGGACCGCGACGCCGACCGTGCACGTCGCCGGGCGACGCTATGTCGACCGCGCCTATCCGGTCGCCGACGTCCGGGTGTACAGCAACGCGCCGCGCACCGACCTGCTGGTCAACGACCGCGTCGTCGGCACGCTGAGCGCCTGTCCGCAGATGATCTGCGCCTGGTCGAACGTCGCGCTGGCGGCTGGGGCGAACCGGGTCGTCGCGCGCGGCCTCTTCCCGACCGGGGCGGTCGACGACGCGATCGAATGGCGGGTGGCGCCGGAGGCCGCGCGCTCGATCCGGATCGACAGCGGCGCGCTGGTCGCACCGGAGATTGCGGGCAAGCGTTATGGCTCGGACGCGTTCTTCGACGGCGGCAGTTTCGGCGATATCAACGCCTATTCGGGCTATGGTCCGCGCCCCGAGAAAAAGGTCGTTGCAGGGACGCCAGAAGGCGCCGTCGCCGAAACCTACCGCGAAGGCCGGTTCGGCTACCGCGTACCGCTCGCCAACGGGCGCTACACGGTCGAGCTGAGCTTCGTCGAACCCGCGCTCGCAGCCGGCGCACGACAGTTCGACGTCGTCGCCAACGGCAAGCGCGCGGTCGCCGCGCTGGATATCGCCGCGGTCGCGGGCGCGCCGCTGACGCGCGTCACGCGGCGGATCGTCGTGGGCGTCACCGACGGCATGCTCGACCTGAAATTCGTGCCGATCAAGGGCGACGCGATCGTGTCCGGCATCGAGATCACGCGATGAGCGCGCCGGGCAACCCGCGGCGCGGCTGGCGCAGCGTGCCGCTGCGCTGGCGGCTGATCGCGCTGGTGACGCTGGGGACGATCCTCAACTATCTCGCGCGCTCGACCCTGTCGGTGGCCGCACCGCAGCTGAAGACCGAATTCGGCATGTCGACCGAGGATTACAGCTGGGTCGTTCTGGCGTTCCAGGCCAGCTACACGGTGATGCAGACCGTCGCGGGCAGCGTTCTCGACCTGCTCGGCACGCGGCTCGGCTTCTTCCTGTTCGCGGTCGGCTGGGCGCTCGCCAACATGGCGCATGCGCTGGCGACCGGCTGGCCGAGCCTCGCGCTGTTCCGCGCGCTGCTCGGCGCGAGCGAGGCGGCGGCGATCCCCGCGGGCGCCAAGACGGTGTCCGAATGGTTCCCCCCGCGTGAGCGGTCGCTGGCGACCAGCGTGTTCCAGATGGGCACCAGCGTCGGCAACATGATCGCCCCGCCGCTCGTCGCCTTCTGTATCCTCGCCTGGAACTGGCAGGCGGCGTTCATCGTGACCGGCGGGCTGAGCCTCGTCTGGGCGTTCCTGTGGTATTGGGGCTATCGCAGCCCCGCCGATCATCCCGCGCTGAGCGAGGACGAGCGCGCCGCGATCATCGAGACCCGCGGCGAGGACGTCACCGCCAAGCCCGCGACGCGCGGCGACCTGTTGCGCAGCCGCAGCTTCTGGGGAATCGCGGTCCCGAAATTCCTGGCCGAACCGGCGTGGCAGACGTTCAACTTCTTCATCCCGCTCTATCTGGTGTCGGTGTGGAAGCTCGATCTGAAGAGTATCGCCTTATGGGCGTGGATGCCGTTCCTCGCCGCCGATTTCGGCAGCCTGGCCGCGGGCGTGTTGCCGAGCTGGCTGATGAAGCACGGCGTGCCGCTGGTCGCGTCGCGCAAGATCACGATGACGATCGGCGCGCTGTGCATGATCGGGCCGGCGTGCATCGGTCTTGCGGACTCGCCCGGTGTCGCGATCATCCTGTTCTGCATCGGCGGCTTCGCGCACCAGATGCTGAGCGGCGCGCTGGTGACGCTGTGTTCCGACATGTTCGACAGCCGGACGGTCGGCACCGCGACCGGGATGGCGGGGACGTCGGCCTGGGTCGGCGGGATGCTGTTCACGCTGCTGATCGGGCAGAGCGCGGATGCGTGGGGATATGACCCGCTGTTCGCGGCGTTGGCGGCGCTCGATCTGCTCGCGGCGGTCGTCTTGTGGAGTTTGCTGCGCGCTACGCCGCGCACGGGGTTGAGGGTTTAAGAGGATGACGAGTGTGTTGATGACGCAGACGATGCGCTGGTTCGGGCCGAACGATCCGGTGCGGCTGGACAGCATCCGGCAATCCGGCGCGACCGAGGTGGTGACCGCGCTGCACGAGGTCCCGAACGGCGAGGTCTGGACGCGCGAGGCGATCGCCGCGCGCAAGCAGATGGTGCGCGACGCCGGGCTCGACTGGACGGTGGTCGAAAGCCTGCCGGTCGATGAGGGCATCAAGACCCGCTCGGGCGAATGGGACCGGTTGATCGACGCTTACCGCGAGAGCCTGCGCAACCTCGCGGCGTGCGGCATTCGCGTCGTCACCTATAATTTCATGCCGTTGCTCGACTGGACGCGGACCGATCTCGCCTGGGAACTGCCCGACGGATCGCGCGCGCTGCGGTTCGAGGCGATCGTGGTGGCCGCCTATGACCTGTTCATGCTGCAGCGGCCGGGCGCGGAGCAGAGCTATGCGCCCGCGGTTCGCGACGCGGCGGCGGCGCGCTTTGCCGGCATGGACACGGCGGCGCGCGCGGATCTCGAACGGACGATCCTCGCGGGGCTGCCGGGCAGCGAGGAGGGCTTCACCTCGGCCGCGTTCCTCGAGGCGATCGGCCGCTACGACGCCATCGACGCCGCGCGGCTGCGCGACAACCATGTCGCGTTCCTCGAGGCGGTGTGCCCGCTCGCCGACGAGCTCGGCATCGCGCTGGTCGTCCACCCCGACGATCCGCCGTTTCCGATCTTCGGCCTGCCGCGCGTCGTCAGCACCGAGGCCGACGTGACCGATCTGTTCACCCGCGTGCCCAACGTCTCGAACGGGCTGTGCCTGTGTACCGGGTCGTTCGGCGTGCGCGCTGACAACGACCTGCCCGGCATGGTCGACCGGCTCGGCTCGCGGATCGGCTTCCTGCACCTGCGTTCGGTCCAGCGCGAGGCCGATGGCGCATTCCACGAGGCCGATCATCTGGAGGGCGACGCCGGGATGGCGGCGGTCATGGCGGCGGTCCACCGGCTGTCGGTCCGCGAAGGGCGCAGCATCCCGATGCGCCCCGACCACGGTCATCAGATGCTCGACGACCTGACGCGCACGACCAATCCCGGCTATTCGCTGCTCGGCCGGATGCGCGGGCTCGCCGAACTGCGCGGACTTGAACGCGGTATCGCCTTTGCGGCAGGAGCCCTTGCATGACCCGTCCTCTCGAGCTTCATCCCGACCGGCTGTTCCCCGCCGATCCGACGACCCGCGCGATCGCCCGCACGCTCTATGCGGAGATCGCCGACCTGCCGATCGTCAGCCCGCACGGTCATACCGATCCGACCTGGTTCGCCGACAATGCCAACTGGACCGACGCGACGTCGCTGCTGCTCGCGCCCGACCATTATCTGTTCCGCATGCTCTACAGCCAGGGCGTCGATCTGGACGCGCTGACGATCCCGCGCCGCGACGGTACGCGGAGCGCCGATCCGCGCGCGGCGTGGCGGCTGCTCGCCGATCATTATGCGCTGTTCCGCGGCACGCCGTCGCGGATGTGGCTCGACCATGTCTTCGCCGAGGTGTTCGGGTTCGACTTCGCGTTCGAGCCGGCGACCGCGGACCTGTATTTCGACACGATCGGCGAAAAGCTCGCGACCGCGGCGTTCTGTCCGCGCGCACTGTTCGACCGGTTCCGGATCGATTTCCTCGCCACCACCGAAGGCGCGCATGACAGCCTCGACGCGCATCACCGGATCCGCGAGAGCGGGTGGAACGGCCGCGTCGTCACCACCTATCGCCCCGACGGCGTGATCGATGTCGAGCACGAGCAATTCGCCGGCGCGCTTCGCCGGTTCGGCGAACTGACCGGCGAGGACGTCTATGGCTGGCAGGGCTATCTGGCCGCACACCGCAAGCGCCGCGCCGATTTCCGCGCGGCGGGCGCCACCGCGACCGATCACGGCCATCCGACTGCAGCGACCGCGAACCTGTCGACCCCCGAATGCGAGGCGCTGTTCGCGCGCATCACCGGTGACGACTGGACCGCGGCCGACGCCGAGCTCTTCCGCGCGCAGATGCTGACGGAGATGGCCGCGATGAGCGTCGAGGACGGCATGGTCATGCAGATCCATCCGGGCTCGGTCCGCAACCACAATGCCGGGCTGTTCGCCAGCCATGGCCGCGACAAGGGCGCGGACATTCCCGGGCGCACCGACTATGTCCACGCCCTCAAGCCGCTGCTCGACCGGTTCGGGACCTCGACCGCGCTGTCGATCATCCTCTTCACGCTCGACGAGACGGTCTATGCGCGCGAGCTGGCACCGCTGGCGGGGCATTATCCGTGCCTGAAGCTGGGGCCAGCCTGGTGGTTCCACGACAGTCCGGAGGGGATGTGGCGGTTCCGCGAGATGACCACCGAGACCGCGGGCTTCTACAACACCGTCGGCTTCAACGACGACACGCGCGCCTTCCTGTCGATCCCGGCGCGGCACGACGTCGCGCGCCGCATCGACTGCGGCTATCTCGCGCGGCTGGTCGCCGAGCACCGGCTGGAGGATTGGGAGGCAGCGGAGCTCGCGCGCGAACTGACGAGCGATCTGGTCCGCAAGGCATACCGGCTGTGAGGCTGTCCAGGGCCACGCGATCCGCGCTCGCCTCTGACGTGACGCAGCCGGCATCCTCGGCGGTCACGGTCGGGCGGATCGTCCATCTCGGGATCGGCGCGTTCCACCGCGCGCATCAGGCGGTCTATACGCAGGATGCGTCGACGCCGGACGCGGGCTGGCGGATCACCGGCGTGTCGCTGCGCTCACCGCAGGTGCGCGATACGCTCGCCCCGCAGGACGGGCTCTACACCGTGACCGAACGGTCGAACGGCGCCAGCGCGACCCGGCTGATCGACGTGATCGACACGCTGCTGGTCGCCGCGGAGGATCCCGACGCGGTGACCGCCGCGCTCGCCGATCCTGAGACTCGGGTCGTGACGCTGACCGTCACCGAAAAGGGCTATTACCGGCATCCGGCGACCGGCGCGCTGCTCGTCGACGATCCGGCGATCGCGCACGACCTGGGCGGCGGCGTGCCGCGGACGATCTTCGGCTTTCTGGCGGCTGCGCTCGATCGGCGGCGCGGCGCGGGGGCAGGGGGGCTGACGCTGGTGTCGTGCGACAATCTGTCGGGCAATGGCGCGCTGTTGATGCGCCTGCTGCTCGCGTTCGTCGAGCGTCGCGATGCGGATCTGGCCGGCTGGGTGCGTGCGCACGTGACCGCGCCCGATACGATGGTCGACCGGATCGTGCCCGCCTCGACCGAGGCCGACCGCGCGGGCGTCGCGACCGCGATCGGGGTCGACGACGCCGCCGCGCTGGTCACCGAACCGTTTCGGCAATGGGTGATCGAGGACCGCTTCGCCGGCCCGCGTCCGCGCTGGGAGGCGGCGGGGGCGCAGATCGTCGACGACGTCGCGCCGTTCGAACTCGCCAAGCTGCGGCTGTTGAACGCCAGCCATTCGACGCTCGCCTATGTCGGGCTGCAACTTGGCCACGCCTTCGTCCATGAGGCGATCGCCGACCCGGCGCTGCGCGCGTTCGCGATCGCGCAGATGCAGGAGGAGGCGGTGCCGAGCCTGACCGCGGCGGCAGGGCTCGATCCCGCGGCGTATATCGACGCGATCCTCGACCGCTTCGCCAATGCCGATCTTCACCACCGGCTCGATCAGATCGCGATGGACGGATCGCAGAAGCTCCCGCAACGCTGGATCGCGACCGTCGCCGAGCGGCAGGCGCATGGGCTCGACAGTCCGCGCCATCGCCTCAGCCTCGCCGCGTGGATCGCCTACACCGCCCACGCGCCCGCCATGGCCGATGATCCGCTGCGGGATCGCTACGCCGCGATCTGGGCGGACGCCGCGGGCGACGCGCGGCAGGTCGTCGCGCGGTTCGTCGGTGAGCTCGGCATATTCCCCGCCGATTTCGACCACGCGGCGCTGGGCGATGCGGTGGTAACGTGGCAGGCGCAGGGGCCAGAGGCCGCGCTGCGCGGCGCCATCGGAGAGCCCGTCGCATGACCGGTACGATACTGTGTTTCGGCGAGATGCTGTTGCGGCTCGCCGCGCCCGACCGCGGGCATCTGTTCCAGGACGCTCGGCTCGACGCGCATTTCGGCGGCGCGGAGGCGAACGTCGCGGTCGCGCTCGCGCGGATCGACGTGCCCGCCGCGGTCGTCACGACGCTGCCGCACGGCCTGATCGGCAATGCGGCGCTCGACTCGGTCCGCGCTGCGGGCGTCGACGTCTCGCGGGTGGTGCGCGCGGACGGTCGGCTCGGCCTGTATTTCCTCTCGCCGCCAAGCGGGTCGCGCGGCGCGCAGATCGTCTACGACCGCCTCCACAGCAGTTTCGCCGCGACCCCGTCGAGCGCCTATGACTGGCCCGCGATGCTGGACGGCGTCGGCTGGCTGCATCTGTCGGGGATCATTGCCGCAATCGGTCCGGGTGCCGCGCAGCTGTCGCTCGATGCGATCGCGGCGGCGCGGGCGGCGGGGGTCAGGGTCTCGTTCGACGGCAATTTCCGCGCGAGCATGTGGGCGCGCTGGTGCGCCGATCCGCAAGGCGTGCTGGTCGATCACGTCGACGGTGCGGACCTGCTGTTCGGCAGTCACCGCGACATCTCGCTGCTGCTCGGCGAGGACCATGCCGGCGACAC
Source organism: Sphingomonas sp. BK481 (assembly GCF_014194875.1). NCBI lineage: Bacteria > Pseudomonadati > Pseudomonadota > Alphaproteobacteria > Sphingomonadales > Sphingomonadaceae > Sphingomonas > Sphingomonas sp. BK481. The sequence goes on from NZ_JACIAP010000001.1 coordinate 752,583, forward strand.
GCCGGACGCGCGGCGTCGCGCGTGCGAGGCCGCGTTCGCGCGGTTTCCGACGCTCGCCTGCATCGCCTCGACCGCGCGCCGCGTGATCGATGCCGATACGCACGCCCTGTCTGCGCGCGTCGATCGCCGCGACGACGCGTTCGAGACCGAGACGATACTCGTCACGCAGATCGTCGACCGGATCGGCACCGGCGACGCGTTCGCCGCGGGCGTGCTCTCCTGCCTCGACGACGGGTGCGAAGCGGCCGCGCGCCGCGGCCTCGCGCTCGCCGCGCTCAAACACGGCACCGCGGGCGATCACAGCCGGACGACGCTGACCGATCTGGCCGACTTCACCGGGGCACCCGCCGACGTGCGGCGGTGACAGGGCTCAGCCGGGGTTGGGCGTTTCCGCGACGGGGGTGAGCGCGCGGCCGGTCTCGAACCACGCGCGCAGATTGTCGACGACCAGCCCGCCCATCGCCGCGCGCGTCCGCTTCGACGCCGAACCGATATGCGGCAGCAGCACCGTGTTCGGCAGCGCGCGCAGGCTGGCGGGGACATTGGGCTCGTCTTCATAGACGTCGAGCCCGGCGGCGAGGATCGTGCCCTGCTGCAACGCCGCGATCAGCGCGTCCTGATCGACGACGCTGCCGCGAGCGACGTTGATGAACACGCCCTGCGCGCCCAGCGCCTCGAGGACCGCGGCGTCGACCAGATGCTGCGTCCCCTGACCGCCGGGCACGATCGCGATCAGCACGTCGCACGCTGCCGCCAGCGCGACCGGCGTGTCGTAATAGTCATAGCCGATATCCGCCTGTCGCGACCGGCCGTGATAGGCGATCGGCACGTCGAACGCCGCGAGCCGCCGCCCCACCGCCTTGCCGATCGCGCCAAGCCCCAGGATCCCGATCCGCCGTCCGCGCAGGCTCGGCGACAGCGGAAACGACTTTTCCGCCCAGGCGCCGTCGCGGACATGGCGATCGGCCTGCGGGATTCCGCGCAGCGTCGCCAGCAGCAGCCCGATGGTCAGATCGGCGACCTCCTCGTCGAGCACGCCGGGGGTATTGGTCACGACGATCCCGCGCGCCGCGGCGGCGTCCGCGTCGATCCCGTCATAGCCCACGCCGAAATTGGCGACGATTTCGAGCGCGGGCAGCCGGTCATACCAGGACGCGTCGATCCGCCCCGCGAGCGAACTCGCCGCAAGCCCGCGGATGCGCGGCGCCACCGTCGCAAGGAACGCGTCGGGGTCTTCCTGCTCCCATAGCTGGTGCACGACGAACCGCTCGCCCAGCGCGTCGACGACGCTCGGCAGCATGGGGGCGGGGATCAGGATTTCGGGTCGGTTCATGCCGGGGGTGTACGCACAAACTGCGCGGGCAGACACCCCCTTCCGGGGCCCCCGCGGCGGCCGCCGCATGCGATAAAACTGCCCAACCCTATGCCCCCGCTACGCAAAAGGCCGGGATCGCTCTCGAATTGCTATGCCGCGGCCGATAGCTGGAGGGCCACGACAAGGAGAGTGGCATGGCAGCGTGGCATCGTTCGCGGCGCGCGGATCTTGGTCTGCGCGCGGTGGGACTTCTCCTCTGCGCAATGGCGTACATCGCCGTGTGGCGGCTGTCCGCCCTCGCGCTTTCCCCTTACGCCGCGGGTGCGTTGGCCTTCGCGCTCGCCGCGATCGGCTTTCTGGGGGCGAGCGCGGGCAGTGTCATGGTGCTACTCGGGCATCACCTGTTCGACGGTATCGCGGTCAGCGAGCGCTGGCGGCCCCGCGTCCGCGCCACGCCAGCGACCACGCACTGAAATGCGACGAGCCGTTGCGCCCACTATGGCGCCACTATGGGGTTTCGGGGAATCGCTCTCGAATCCCTATGCCGCGGTTCGTAATTCGGGTTTGCGGGCGCCTGGACGCCCGATCACACAGGCAAAAGCGCGAACATGTCGTCTGAACCCACGCCGGAGCCCCGCGCACGCGGGCGCGTCATTCCTCTCGGCCAGAACAAGGCGGGCCACGGGCGTGTGACCCCGGCACGCGGCGCCACGGCTGAAGCGAAGACGGACATGCCCGCCACCATGACCCGAGCCTGCGCACGCCGCGCGACGCGCGATCCGCGCTGGCCGCATATCGCGGCGGCGCTCGCCGATCTGCGCGAACGGCATCGCCACGCGATCCGGATCGTCGATGCCGACTGCGCATGCGGGACGCTGCTGATCGAGACCGTGCGTTACGCCCGCGCGCTCGGCTTCACCGCGATCGAGGGGCAGGGCGTCGACGATGCGCCGGCGCTGATCGGTCGCGCCCGCGCCGCCGCAGCGCGGCTGCACGATCCCGCGATCGGGCTCGACTTCGAAGTTGGCGGTCTGGCGCAGGTGCTCGCCCGCGAAGCCGATTTCCCCGCCGACATCGTGCTGTGCCACGACCAGGACGGCGGCATCGCGCGGCTGCTGGCGGCCGCCGGCACGCTCGTGATCGCCGATCCCGTCGCAACGCTCGTGCGGAGGCAGGCGGCATGACGCGGCGCGACCTGCAATGGAAAGCGGGCGGCTTCGCGCTGATGGCCGTCTCCTGTGCGCTGTGCATGGCGGTCGACGGATCACCGTTGATGCTCCTCTTCTTCCCGCTCGCGCTGCTCGGGTTGCCGCTGATGATCCACGGCAAACGCGTCGGGCAGATGGTCCGGGCGGAACGCCGCGGGCACAGCCACACGGTCGACGCCGTCCATGCCGCGCGCAGACGTCGGCGCGGACAGGGCCGCGATGGCTTCGGCCGCTGACCAGCAGAGGACCTGTTACGGACATCGTCGACGATCGCATGTCACGCTCGTGCAACCTGTCGGCTTTAGCGATCCTGGATGAACACGCCGTCGCCGCTGTCGCTCGACGTCTGATCTGAACCGGGCATGGTCCGCGGGCGTTTGCGGACCATGCGCTCCTCCTGTGGGTTGCCCCGATGACCGATGTCTCCCGTCGTACACTGCTCGGTGCAGGCGTCACCGGGGCCGCGCTGTCCGCGTTTCCTGCGGCGATCGCGCGTGCGGCGGCGATTGCGCCCGATGTGAAGACGGGCTCGATCATGGATGTCGAGCATGTCGTCATCCTGATGCAGGAAAATCGCGGGTTCGATCATTATTTCGGCACGTTGCGCGGCGTCCGCGGCTTTGCCGACCGGTTGCCGATCCCCGTGCCCGCACCGTCTGCGGGCGGGGCGGCGGCGCCGGTCTGGTATCAGCGCGACCGGACGGCACCGGGCGGCGCGCGGACCGTGCTGCCCTTCCATCTCGCCACCCGCACCAATTTCGACCTGATGCGGATGGAGGGAACGCCGCACAGCTGGCCCGACGCGCAGCGCGGCTGGGACGAGGGGCGGATGGCGCACTGGCCCGAGGCGAAGAGCCAGCGCGCGATGGGGCATTACCGGCGCGAGGACCTGCCGTTCCAGTTCGCGCTCGCCGAGGCGTTCACGCTGTGCGACGCCTATCACTGTTCGGTGCAGACGGGGACCAACACCAACCGGCTGCTCCTGTGGAGCGGCACCAACGATCCCGGCGGCACGCAGGGCGGTCCGGCGATCGGCAATTCGCATGACAGTTTCCCGGAGGATGGCGGCGATCCCGACCCCTATCGCTGGACCACGGTCGTCGAGCGGTTGCAGGCCAAGGGGGTCGACTGGCGCATCTATCAGGACATGGCGGACAATTTCACCGACAACCCGCTGGTCGGGTTCGCCGCCTTCCGCGCGGCGCATCATGCGGCTGGCGACGCGGAGCTGCGCGATCGGGCGCTGGCGACGCGCGGGCTCGACGCGCTGCGTACCGACGTGCTGGCCGGGCGACTGCCGCAGGTTTCGTACGTCATCGCCACCGCGAAGGGATCCGAGCATCCCGGTCCGTCGAGCCCGGCACAGGGTGCGGCCTATACCGCCGAGCTGCTCGACGCGCTCACCGCGGACCCGAAAATCTGGGCGCGGACCGCCTTGTTCGTCATGTTCGACGAGAATGACGGCTTCTTCGATCATGTCCCGCCGCCCGCGCCGCCGTCGCGCGCTGCCGACGGCACGCTGCTCGGCGGATCGACGGTCGACCTGACCGGCAGCTATCACCGCCACCCGAGCAAGGGCGATGCGGCACTCGACCTCCCCGCCTATCGCGGCCGCGCCTATGGCCTGGGGCCGCACGTGCCGATGTACGTCGTCTCGCCGTGGAGCCGCGGCGGGTGGGTCAATTCGCAGGTGTTCGACCACAGTTCGGTGATCCGCTTCCTCGAACGGCGCTTCGATGTCCACGAGCCCAATATCGCGCCGTGGCGCCGCGCGGTCTGCGGCGACCTGACCTCGGCGTTCGATTTCACCGCCGCCGACGTCGCGCCCTTCGCGGCGATGCCCGATCCACGCGCCGATGCCGCACGCGCCGCGGCGATCCCCCGGCAGCCGAGCCCGCAGGCACCACTGGGTGAGTCACTCCCGTGGCAGGAGCCCGGCATCCGCCGGTCCCGCCCGCTGCCCTATGCGCTGCGCGTCGGCGAGACGATCACGGGTGACGCGATCCGGCTGTACTTCACCACCGAGGGCACGCAGGCCGCGGTCTTCCACGTCTATGACCGCAGGGGCCTGGACCAGCCGCCCCGCCGCTTCACGGTCGAGCCCGGGCGCACGCTCGACGGGCAATGGGGATTCGACGCGGAGGGCCGCTATGATCTCTGGGTGCTAGGCCCGAACGGCTTCCACCGGCATTTCACGGGGCATCGCAATGACCCGGCGTTGATGTCGCAGCTCGTCTGGCGCACGACACCGACCGAGCTGGCGTTAGTGCTACCCGCCGGACACCGCGCGCACGGACTGGTCGCGCACGTCGAACGCGTTGGGGCAGCGGCGCTGACGACCAGGCTGGTCGACGCGCGCTACCGCTGGCCGCTCCGCAACAGCCATGGCTGGTACGACGTCACGATCACGGCGGCGACCGCGCCGACCTATCGCCGCCGTGTCTCGGGGCGGGTCGACGCGCCCGGGCGGATGACGTGCAGCGATCCGTTCGTCACCGCGGCTCAGAACGCCGGCAGCACCGCGCCCGCATAACGGTCGGCGATGAAGCGCCGCGTCTCGGGGCTTCGCAGCGCGGCGATCAGCTTGACGACGCGCGGATCCTTGTCGCCACCGGGCAGGCCGACGACGAAATTGACATAGGGGCTGTTCTTGTCCTCGATCGCGAGCGCGTCGCGCACCGGGTTGAGCTTCGCGTCGAGCGCATAGTTGGTGTTGATCAGCGCCAGATCGACCTCGCCGAGCGTGCGGGGCAGGGTCGCGCCCTCCAGCTCCTTGAACTTGAGGGTCTTGGGGTTGGTCGCGATGTCGTTGAGGCTCGACAGCGGGTTGGTCGGGTTCTTCAGCGTGATCAGCCCGGCCTTCTGCAGCAGCAGCAGCGCGCGGCCGCCATTGCTCGGCTCGTTCGGGATCGCGACGGTCGCGCCGTTCGGGACCTGCGCGATCGTCTTCCACTTGCGCGAATAGGCGCCCAGCGGCTCGACATGGACGCCCGCATAGGGAACCAGATGCGTCCCGCGCGAGGCGTTGAACTCGTCGAGATAGGGCTTGGTCTCGAAATAGCTGACGTCGATCTGCTTCTGCTCGACCTGCAGATTGGGCTGCACATAATCGTTGAAGACGCGGATCTTCAGATCGACACCCTGCTTGGCGAGCGCCGGCTTGATCGATTCGAGGATCTCGGCATGCGGCACCGCGGTCGCGGCGATGGTCAGCGCCGTGCCGTCATCCGTCTTGGCGCCACCGCATGCGGCGAGCGCGAGCAGCGAGAGCGAGGCGAGCAGAGTGCGGCGGTTCATGGCATTTCCTAGCGGCGGGTAAAGTGGCGGGCGAGCGCGTCGCCGGCATATTGGATGATCTGGACGAGGACGACCAGCAGGACGACGGTGACGACCATCACGTCGGTCTGGAACCGCTGATAGCCGAAGCGGATCGCGAGATCGCCGAGCCCGCCCGCGCCGACCACGCCGGCCATCGCGGTGAACGAGACGAGCGCGACCGCGGTGACGGTGGCGCCGGAGATCAGCCCCGGCATCGCCTCGGGGATCAGCGCGCGCGTGACGATCTGGCGGGTCGTCGCGCCCATTGCCTGCACCGCCTCGATCGTCGTCCGATCGATCTCCTTCAGCGATCCCTCGACGAGGCGTGCGTAGAAGGGCGCGGCCCCGACGACGAGCGGCGGGATCGCGCCCGCGACGCCCAGCGACGTGCCGACCAGCAGCACGGTCAGCGGGATCATCACGATCAGCAGGATGATGAACGGCACCGAGCGCAGGATGTTGACGGCGATCCCGAGCGCGCCATTGGCAAGCCGGTTCTCGATCAGCCGCCCCTTGCCGGTCAGATACAGCAGCACGCCGAGGGGCAGGCCGAGCAGTATCGTCAGCACCAGCGACCCGCTGAGCATGATGAGCGTGTCGAGGCACGCCTGGCCGATATCGGACCAGTCGACATTTTCGAAGAAGGTCATCAGCCGTTACCTGTTGGGGAGATCGGCAAGCCAGTAAGCGGCAGGCGCGCGACACGACGCATCCTGGCCGTCATTCCCGAGGAGGCGGGAACCCAGACTGGCAGACGCTTCGATCGGATCGCCGAGGTTGCGGGTCTGGATCCCCGCCTGCGCGGGGATGACGGCCTTGGGGTGGATCTCAGGACCTTCAGGGCGGGGCTGGTTATGATCATCGCATCTGCTCTTATTCCGCAAAAGACGCGGCGCCGTCCCGTTCCCGATGAGAGAGGGATTGGAGCATGCGCCGGGTCGCCGGATGCTCGGCGTTGGCAAAGATGTCGGTGACGGTGCCGGTCTCGACGACCTGGCCGCGTTCCAGCACCGCGACGCGGTCGCAGACGTAGCGGACGACGTCCATCTCGTGCGTGATCAGGACGATCGTCAGCCCGAGGTCGCGGTTGAGGTCGCGTAGCAGCGTCAGCACCGAGCGCGTGGTTTCAGGGTCGAGCGCGCTCGTCGCCTCGTCGCACAGCAGGATGTCGGGATCGGTGGCGAGCGCGCGGGCGATGCCGACGCGCTGCTTCTGGCCGCCGGACAGCTGGGCGGGGTATTTGGCGGCGTGATCGGACAGGCCGACCCGGTCGAGCAAGGCGGCGACCTTGCTCTCGCGCGTTGCCTTTGCGACGCCCGCGAGCACCAGCGGGAAGGCGACGTTCGCCGCGACCGTCCGCGAGGAGAGCAACCCGAAATTCTGGAAGATCATGCCGATCCGCCGCCGGAGCGCGCGCAGCTCCGCCGCCGACAGGCTTGCGACGTCGATGCCGTCGACCTCGACGCGCCCCGACGTCGGCCGTTCGAGCGCGTTGATCAGCCGGATCAGCGTCGACTTGCCCGCGCCCGACTGACCGATCACCCCGAACACGCCGCGCGCCGGGATCTCCAGCGACACGCCGTCGAGCGCGGCTGCATCGCTCGCCGGGTAGGTTTTGGAAACGTCGCGCAGGCGGATCATGCGGACCCCATGACCTGCACCGCGAACCGCTCCATTTCCTCGGCCTGCGGGCTCATCTGGAGCAGCAGCAGGTCGAGCCCGGCGGCCTCATATTCCGCGATCCGCTCCTTCAGCTGTTCGGGCGTGCCGACCAGATTGGGGCGCAGCCCGCGGTTCGAGACCGAATATTCCTGGATCTTCAGCTCGCGTTCGAGCTGTGTGCCCGACAGCCACTGGTCGAAATTGGCATAGCCCGCGGGCAGTTCGGTGACGCTGGTGATGCGCTCGAGTTCGCGCTTCGCCTCCGCCTCGCTGTCGCGGACGATCGCATAGGCGGCCATGCCGTACTGCATCGGCGCACCGCCCGCGGCTTCGCGTCGTGCCGCCATGTCGGCGATCTTCGGCGCGATCGCGTCGGCCGGGTCGCCGTGCATGACATAGGCGTCGCACTTGGCCGCGATCATCGCCTTCGCCTTCTCGCTCTCGCCGCCGGCATAGACCGTCGGGCGCTTGGCGGGCTTGGGCGAACAGATCGCCTGCTCGGTGGTGTAGAACTGCCCGGCAAAGTCGAACCGGTCCTGCGTCCACAACCCGTCGACGACGGAGAGCCATTCGTCGGTCCGCGCATAGCGATCGTCATGCTGGTCGAACTGGAGGCCATATTGCTTCGCCTCGTCCGCCCACCAGGACGACACGACGTTGAGCGCGAGCCGCCCGCCCGAGATCCGGTCAATATTGGCCGCCGCCTTGGCGAACAGCGCCGGGTGGTGGAAGTTCGGGCGCACCGCGACCATCAGCTCGATGCTGTCGGTCACCGCCGCCAGCGCCGCCGCGGTCGACCACGCATCGAGCGCGGGCTGTTCGATTCCCTTGATGTCGTTGAGGTTCAGTTCGGCGATCAGCGTCAGGTCATAGCCCCAGCGCTCCGCATTCTGAGTCAGCGCCTTGGTATAGGCCCAGCTCGCCTCCATCCCCTCGTCGGGGACGTTGCGAAGCCAGCCGCCGAAAACCGGAGTCCAGTATCCATAGCGCATCAACGAGTCTTCCCAATCTGTTCGATCAGGTAATCGACGAGCCGGTCATGCGGATCCCAGCCGAGGACGTCGAGCGGCCTGGCGACGAAATTGGACAGCGCGTTGATGTCGTAGAAGCGCGCGATGCCATCGCGGTCGTCGATCATCACCTCGACCCCGCCGACATCGAGATCGACCGCGCGCGCGATCGCCTCGGCGGCATCCTTCAGCACCTGCGACGGCTCGACCGCGGCCATCTTGATGCCCGAGCCGGGCACGACGCATGCATCCGCGGGGCAGAGATCGAACGCGCCGCCGCCCGCGACCTCGATCGCGTAGAGGAACTTGCGGTCGAGCGTCTCGATCCGGGTGATCGCGCCACCCCGGACGGGGACATATTCCTGCACCAGCAACACGCCGTCGACGCTGCTCGGCAGGCCATCGTCGGTGACCGCGGCGCGGAGTTCGTCGAGGCTGTCGAAGCGGATGATCCCCGCGCCCGATCCACCGATATTGGCCTTCACGACCAGCGGGAAGCGCAGCGTTTGGGCCGCGCCGACGACGTCGGCGGCGCGGTGGACGACGCGCGTCTCGGGAATCGCGAGCCCGAGCGACGCGATCAGCGACAATTGCCGCGCCTTGGAGGCGTCGATCGCGAGCACGTCGGCGCCGTTGATCACGCGCGCGCCGGTGCGGCGCCAGTGATCGAGCATCGCCATCGTGTCAAAGATCGGATGCTCGTCGCTGCGCAGGAAGCTCGACATCGCGATCCGGTTGAACACGACGCGCGCCGGCGCAGTCTGGTCCGCGGGGTTCCAGAACCCGTCCGGCGTGGTGCGCGAGAACTCGACGCCGCGCGCATCGAGCGCCGCGAACAGCGGCACGAACCAGGCGGGATGTTCGTAAAGGACGGCGAGATCGGTCATGAAGCCTCGGATGAATTAAGCGCGCCCTCTGCCACGCCGACGCGCCAACCGCCATCGATAGCGGCTTTGGCCCGATCAAGCCTGGGTTTAGCGAACGGCGCCGGCGCCGACCGTCGCTTCAATGGATCCGCGGGATCGACCTGCGCGATCTCGACGAGGCACGCTTGCGGCGCGCTCGTCAGCGTGGCGACGATGCCGACCGGGGGGTGGGGAGGGGCGGGCCTCGCGGCGCAGCGCCGACGGCAGGCGCGCTCAGTCGATCGCGGCGGGCCGGCGGAGGCGCCGTGCGGGGCTGGGGCCGGGCGTGAACGCATCGCCCGGCACCCGGTGCTCGAGCAGCGGGAGCAGCGCGATCAGCCGGGCCTCGTCCTCGGTCGGGGTGGCGGTGCGCGTCGTCGGCGCCGGTGCGGCGATCGATCCGCGCTCGACGAAATGACTGCCCCAGCGATCGGCCAGCGCCAGCACCCGGTCGATGAACGGACCCGGGGCACAGGCGACGACCGACGGGAAGGGCAGGCGGGTCGTCGGCCCGGGTCGCGCCGCCGCCGCGATCGCTTCCTGACCGAAGCCGACCGACAGCGGCGACAGCAGGACCGCGCCCTCGATCGCCTGCAGATAGCTGCGCGGCGACAATTGCGCCCACCAAGCGACGGCCAGACAGGCGACCCCCTGCGCCAGGATCACCGCCGGCTCCTCGCGCCGGGCAAATGCCGCGTCGAGCTGCAACGCCCAGCGACCGCTCTGAAATTTCGCGAGATCCAGTTCGATCGTCGGCACCGCCGTGTCGGGGACGGGATCGCCCCGGATCACGACGATCACGGCATGCTGGGTATCGATCGAAGCCTTGTCCCTGACGGCCATAGCGGATCACCTCGGATAGACCTGCGGCAGCGCGCGACCATCGATCTCCGACTCGCAGTCTCGCGCTACGATTACGAAGCGTAATCCGGCCCGGACGATAGGCAATAGTCTTGCGTCATCCCATGCCGGCGATGCGCCGGATCGCGTCCCGACGCCAAGATCCGCGGCGTGACCGCGCTGCCTTCAGGCATTCTGCCCTGCCTGCTTTCACAAGCCGCCCTATTCCCGACATATAATACCGCTCCACTCGATCTCGCCCCTGCGTGAGAGTGTGACGATGATCGATCCCCCCGCCATCCCGATCCGCCGTTCGTGAGGGTTCACGCGCCGGTCCGCCTGTACCCGTCGATCCTCGTCTGCCTCGGGGGCGGCGTGGTCTCTCCCGCGGCCGGATCGACGCAGACGATCCCCGTGCCGGCATCGGCGTCGGGCGACGACATCGTCATCACGGGCCAGCGGAGCGCGGGCAGCGCGGTCGGGGCGATCGATCCGACCGCAACCCTCGATCAGGCCGGGATCCAGTCGCTGGGTGCGACCGATCTCAAGACGCTGCTCGAACGCCTAAAACCACTGACGACGTCGGCGAGCGGCGGCGATCCGGTCTATCTGCTCAATGGTCGACGCATGTCGAGCATGAACGAACTCTACAGCCTGCCGCAGGAGGCGATGGAGAAGATCGAGGTCCTGCCCGAGTCCGAGGCCGCACGCTTCGGGTTTCCGGCCACCGTCCGGGTGATGAACTTCATCACCAAGAAGCGGTTTCGCGCGGTCACCTACCAGCAGGCCACGGGGGTCACGACCGAAGGCGGGGGCGAGACAAGCTATGCCGAGGTGACCGCCGCGCGGATCGACGGGCCGCGCCGCACGACGCTGACGCTGTCGCATCTTCGGCTCAACCCGATCCTGCAGAGCGAACGCGCGATCCTGCCCGATCCGGACACGCTCTATGCGCTTGGCGGCACCGTCACGGGAATAGGCGGGGCCAGTATCGATCCCGCGCTCGATGCGCTCGTCGGGGCCCCGGTCACGATCGCCGCCGTACCGGACGACCCGGCGGGGCGCGACACTCTGGCGGGCTATGCCGCCGGCGCCGGCGCGCCCGCGGTCACCGATATCGGGCGTTATCGCTCGCTCCAGCAGCGCAGCGACAGGATTTCGGTCGACGGAACGCTCGCGGCGCCGATCGGGCGGACGATGAGCGGATCGCTCAACCTGTCGATGGAGGCGCAGCGTAACATCGGCGTGAATGGTCTGGCGCCCGCGCTGCTGAGCGTGCCGGGAGGACGCGGTGCGCTCCCCTTTGCGGACGATGTCCTGCTCTATCGCTACCTGCCCGATGCGGTGCTCCGGCAGCGGAGCACCAGCCTGACGCTGCATGGATCGGGCATGGTCCAGGGCAGCATCCGGCGCTGGGGGTGGAACGTCACGACCAGCTATGACCGGGTGCAGGGGGTGGCGCGGTCCGAACGCGGCGTGCCGATCGACGATCTGCAGGCCGCGATCGATGCGGGGGGCGATCCGTTGGCGCGCGTAAGTCCCGAGGCGGCGGCGCTTCGGCTGGCCGATCGCAGCCGGACCGTTACCGGCACATTGCTGACAAAGGCGGTCGCGAACGGCCCGCTGGTCCGGTTGCCGGCCGGCGACGCGCAGATCACGCTCTCGGGGGATTATGCCCGGTCGAGCAGTTCGGGCAGCCTGCCGGGCTTGCGCGACACGACGCTCGATCTGACGCGCACCACGGGTGGGGCCAGCGTCAACGCGGATCTGCCGATCGCCTCTGCCAATCAGGACGTTCTCGCGTTTCTCGGACAGCTGTCGGTCAACGGCATGATCGGCGTCTCGGACGTGTCCGATTACGGCCGGCTGCTCAGTTCCAACTACGGCCTGACATGGTCGCCGGTGCGGCCGGTCCAGCTGATCGCCTCGGTCAATGCCGCGCAGACCCCACCAGCGATCGCGCTGCTGACCAACCCGACGGTGACCACCCCGAACACGCCGTTTTTCGATTTCACCACCGGCACCAGCGTGCTCGTCACGACGATCGCCGGCGGCAATCCCGCGCTCGACCCGGAACGCCGGCGGCTCGTCACGCTGGGTGTCGCCGTGTCGCCGATCAAGGCCCGCGATCTGCGGCTCACGCTCAACTATCTCCAGACGCGCATCGACAATCAGACCGCGACGCTGGGCAGCGCCACCCCGGCCTTCCAGACCGCATTTGCCGGGGCGTTCCAGCGTGATGCAACAGGACAGCTCGTCAGCGCCGATCTGCGGCCGGTCAACATCGCCCGCGAACGCGAAACGAAGGTGCAGGCGACGATCAGCCTGTCGACGCCGATCGGGCGTGCGCCTGCGCCGCTGACGCCGCCCGTCGGCATTGCCGCGAAGGATGTGCCACCGCCGGCGCCACCCCGGCCCCGGCCGCACCTCAACATGTCGATGACCACGACGTGGCGGCTCGACGATCGCCTGTTGTTGCGGAGCGGGGGGCCGGCACTCGATCTCCTCGATGGCGATACGCTGACCGGCACCGGCGGACGACCGCGCTGGGAAACCGAGCTGAACCTCAGCGGATCGCTCGGGGCTGCGAGCATCGGCGTGTTCGGCCGTCTGCAGGGGCCGACCCGGATCCGCAGCGACCTGGCGGCGTCGGATCTGCGCTTTTCAGGTCGGACCTGGCTGGTGCCCTATAGCTCGCTCAAGGTCGACCAGATCATCAAACGTCCCTGGGCAAGCAACATGACGCTGCAGCTGACGGTCGAAAACCTGCTCAACGACCGTATCGCGGTTCGCGATCGGCTCGGGCGGACGCCGAACCGGTTCCAGGCGGCGTATATCGATCCGGTCGGCCGGTCCGTCAGGCTGGGCCTGCGCAAGCTCTTCTGACACCGCCCGGTACGGCGGAGGATATCGATCTCCGGAGCGCCCTGATCAGGCCGCGAGCGCGCTGATCGTCGCGCGGTTGCGGCCGTCGCGCTTGGATTGATACAGCGCCATGTCCGCCGCCTGGATCAGCGTCGCGCCCTCCCGGTCCATGATGTCCGTCCAGGTCGCGATGCCGAACGACATGCTGGTCGATCCCAGTGCGCGGTTGCCGTGGCGGACGGCGATCTCGGAGATCGCCTGCCGGACGATATCGACACGCTTGGCCAGCGCCTCGGCGGTCGTGCCCGGCGCGATGATGGTGAACTCCTCGCCGCCGAAGCGACAGACGACATCGCCGTCGCGGAACCGGCTGCGCATCTCGGCCGCGACCTGCTGGAGCACCGCGTCCCCCGCGTCGTGACCGAACTCGTCGTTGAACCGCTTGAAGTGATCGACGTCGCACATGACCAGGCTGAGCGGATTGCCCGACCGCGAGGCGCGGGCGATCTCCAGCTTGAGCGCCTCCTCCATGTAGCGGCGATTGAACAGGCTGGTCAGCGGATCGCGGATCGTCTGTTCGCGCAGCGACCGCTGCAGGCGATGGTTGACCAGCGCCGAGGCAATGTTCTCGGTCAGCACGTTCATCCGAAAGCGGTTCTCGGCCTCGATCCGGCCGCGCAGATAGAGCACGCCGATGACCTCGCCGCCCGCGAGCAGCGGTTCGCAGTGATAGACCTCGCCCTCGGCGACATGCGCGCAGACGATGTCGCGGCGCGGATCCACGACCGAATGGCTCTGGCCACGGCGCAGTGCCCAGCACCGCTCCGGCGCGAAGCCGTCGTCCGGCACGACGATGTCTCCCCAGCTGGCGACCGGGACCAGGCAGTTGCGCGAGTTGTTGTGCGCGTACAGCGCGCCGGGAATATCGGGCAGGACCTGCGGTACGAACACCCGGATGATCTGGGCCAGCTCGTCGTCGGTGCGTGCGGCCTGCATGCGATGCGCCATGCCGCCGAGCAGCTCGATCACGTCGCCGCGTTCGCGCAGCGTCTTGGTATTGCGCTCGAGCTCGGCGTTGACGACCTGCAGCTGGCGCTCGCTCGTGCCCCGATCGGAAACCGCGCCCTCCAGCCGGTCGGCCATCGCATTATAGCCGATCGCGAGGCGGTTGAATTCGCGCGATCCCATCGCGGTATCGATCCGTGTCTGCTCGTCCCCGCTGCCCAGCGCGGTCATCGCGCGCAACATGGTTTCCAGCGGGCGGCGGATACCTTGCACCAGCAAGGTAAAGCCGCCGATGACGATCAGCGCGACGGCGATCGCGCCGAAGATGGCAAGCCGCTTGCCGCGACGCAGGCGCTGCGCCGCCGCATCCTGTCGCGTGGTCTGCAACGCGCGTTCCTCTTCGAGAAAGGCCTCCCCGCGCACGCTGATCGCATCCATCAGGTCGCGACCACGGCCGCTGGCGATGATCGTGACCGCTCCCGCAAAATTGCCCCGGCGGGCAAGGTCGAGTGGCTGGCGCAGAAAGGCGGACCGCTCCTTCATCAGCAATGCCATTTCCCGCGCACGGGCATGCTGGCGCGGGTTGTCGCGGGTCTGGCCCGCAACCCGCGCGATGGTCCGGGCGGCGCTGTCCAGGCGTTTGGCGAAGGACCGCGCATAGGCCGGATCCCGCGTGATGACGAACCCGCGCTGGCCCGACTCGGCCTCGCGCAGATCGTTCAGCGCCGCCTCGGTCGTCTCGATGACCTGCGCGGAATGGGCGGCCCATTGGAAGCTCTGGCTGGCCTGGTACGAGGCGTCGGCGAGCAGCCCAGCCAGCGACCCCAGTGCCAGGACCACGATGAGGCCGATCGCGACGATCCGCGCAGTAAGCGATATGAACATTGCGCTATGTTAAACAACAAAGACTTAGCTTTTGGTTACTCGCCATCACACGCCGCGCCGCGACCGGTCTACTGCGTCAATACCCCGAGCTCCGCGATGGCCAGCCGCGTCTCGCCCTTGGCGGTCCGGGTGAAGGCGATCTCGATGTAGCGGCCACGGTGCGGCCGCGCGAAGGCGAGGCGCTGCGGCGCCTGGTTGGCAGCGATGTTCGAGAACTCGCCCTGCTCCTGCGGCGCGTCGGCCAGCCCCGGGTCGTCGCCGATGCGTACGCGCCAGGCGGCGGGGTCGCCGGCCCCCTGCGGCGCGTGCCAGCCGGGCTTCAGCACGAACCCGCGCAGCTCGACGCTGCGCCCGAGATCGATCGTCACCGAACAGGGCTTGCCGTCCGCACCGGTCAGCGGCGCGACCCAGTCGGTGCGGTTCTTCTCGTCGATCAGCAGCTCGGCCCGCGGCGCGCTCGCCCGCAGGATCTTCCAGTCGCTCTTGCGGATGTCGAAGTTGCGACGCCCCACGCTGCTGACCGCACCCTTGGCCGCGTGGATGCTGATCGCCTGGACGATCCCCGCATCGCGCATCGCGAACGGCGCCGTGTAGCGCGGCGATGCGATCGTCGGCACGCTGCCGTCGGTGGTGTAGGCGATCGCCAGCCCGGGGGAATCGCTGGTCAGCGTGACCACGCCCTCGCGGTCGCGGACGATGTGCGGCGGATCGAGCAGCACGGGCGCGAGATACACGCCGAATTCGGTGATCGCCGGCGCCGCGGCGGCTGCGGTGATCCGCAGCCTGACCCGCCGCGCGGTGATCGGCGCGTCGAGCCGGATCAGCCGCTGCGATCCGATGCCCTGCTTGCTGGCGATTTCGGTCCAGCCGGTCGGGCCCTGCGCGTCGATCGCGAACCGGTCGACGCGCAACCCGAGCGGCAGATGCTCCGCCAGCCTGACGACATCGAACAGCCTTGGCTGTTTAAGGTCGAGCGTCAGCGTCGGGACCGGCGCCCGATCGGCGCTGACCCAGAAGCTTTCGGGATTGCCGTCGAGCACCAGCGCCGCGTCATGCCCGGCGCGCACGCTGCTCGCAGAGGCGATCGCACCCTTGCTCAGGTCGGTGGCGTACATCGCGCGCATCGCCGTGCCGAACGCGGTCAGGTTCGCGACATCCTCGTCGGTCACCAGCCCGCGCGTATCCGGGGCCAGGTTGAGCAACAGCCCGGCACTGCGCCCGACCGTCTCGAAATAGATCTTCATCAGATTGGCGAGGCTGCGGCTCTGCCCGTCCTCATAGGCGTGCCAGAACCAGCCATAGCGGGTCGAGACATCCGCCTCGGCCGGCCATCAGATTGCACCGCCGCGAACGCCGGCATTGCCCTTTTCCTCGGTGAACCCCTTGTCGTCCATCGTCGCCCAGCACGGGTCGCCGGCTTCGCCCTCCTCGTTGCCGACCCAGCGCAGGTCCGCGCCGACTGGATCGAAGGTGCAGGCCATCGGCTGCAGCGCGTGGACGAAGGCGATGATCGACGGCCAGTCATAATAGGGGACCGCGTCGATCTTCCGCACTTCGCGCGCACCGCCATAATAGCCATCGCCGCCGTTCGCGCCGTCGAAGAACACCTCGTAGATCGGCCCGTATTGCGTCAGCAGCTCGCGCAGCTGGTTGCGGAAGAAGGTGATGTATTCGGGGCGGCCATAGTCCGGATGGTTGCGATCCCAGGGCGACAGGTAGATCCCGAACTTCAGCCCCTGCCGCCGGCATGCGGCGGCCAGTTCGCCGACGATATCGCCCTTGCCGTTCTTGTAGGGGATGCTCGCGATGCTGTGTTTCGTGAACTTGCTCGGCCAGGCATCCCAGCCATGATTGTTGGTATCCGGCGAAAGCTGGACCATCCCGAACGGCAGGGTCGCGCCGGGGAAGGTATGGCCATGACCGCCCGTGCCGATGAACAGGTCGGGCCTGGTGACTGCCGGCGACTGCGCGCGTGCGGCAAGGGGAAGGGCCGTGCCGAACGCGGCAAGGGTCGAGCCGGCAAGCAGCTCGCGACGGGTGGCGCGGATCACGCGGTGGTCTCCTAAAGGTAGGACGGTCGGGGGAATCAGAAGGTCTCGCGCAGCAGGGCGGGGCGGCGCCGCTCGAGATCGAGGATCAGGTCGCCGAACAGCCCGTTCGCCCAGGCGAACCAGGGCCGCGAGAAGCGTTTGGGGTCATCCTTGTCGAACGATTCGTGGATGAAGCCGGTGCCCGCGTCGGTGGTCTTGAGCCAGCGCAGGCATTGCCGGATTTCCGCATCGTCGTCGCTGGTCATCGCGCGGACGATGATCGACATCGGCCAGATCATGCCCAGCCCCTTGTGCGGGCCGCCGATTCCGTCCGCCGCGCTGCCGGTGAAGAAATACGGGTTGCGCGCACTCCAGGCGGCCGCCCGGGTCCGACGGTACAGCGGATCGGTGCGCGACGCGGCGCCGAGCAGCGGCAGCGCCGACAGGCTCGGCACGTTCGCATCGTCCATGAAGATCGCATTGCCGAACCCGTCCACCTCGAACGCCCAGACGTCTCCGCCCGTGCCCGTGCCCGTGCCCGTGCCCGTGCCCGTGCCCGTGCCGCCCGTGCCGCTTGCGCGATCCGCCATCCGGCCATGCGTGCGCAGCGCCGCGTCGACCTCGTCGGCGAGCGCGACGCACTCGGCCGCCGCCGCGCTGTCGTGCCGCGCCTCGACATGAACCTTGGCGAGCATCCGCAGCGCCGACACCGCGAACAGATTCGACGGGATCAGGAAGGGCAGCGTGCAGGCATCGTCCGAGGGGCGGAACATCGAATGGATCAGCCCGACCTTGCGTGTCGGCGCACCGACGCCTTTCAGCATCAGCGTTTCGGTCGCGTGGCGATTGACGCGCTCGAACCGGTACGGGCCGTCATCGGTCTTGCGCTGCTGCTCGCGCATCGTCGCCACCGCCCGCGCCATCGCCTTGGCCCAGAGCGCGTCGAAAGGCGCGGTATCGCGCGTCTCGCTCCAATATCCATAGGCGAGCCGCATCGGATAGCAGAGCGAATCGAGCTCCCATTTGCGTTCGGCAACGCCCGCGCGCATCTCGGTCAGGTCGTCGATCGCGCCCAGGTTCGACTTGGCCTGCGGATCCGCCATGAAGGCATTGGCGTAGGAGTCGATCAGGATGCATCGCGCCTGGCGCTGGATGACGCCGTGGAACAGGCGGCGCAACGCCGGGTCGCGGCGGCAGAGATGGACATAGGTCTGCATCTGCGCCGAGCTGTCGCGCAGCCACATCGCCTCGATATCGCCGGTGATGACGAACCCGTCCGGCTTGCCGTCGACGATCCCCAACCGGACCGTCGTGTCGAGCGTGTTGGGATAACAGGTCTCGAACAGATGGCGCAGCGCGGGATCCGCGATCCTCGCCTTCACCCGCACGATCTCCTGCTCGACCGCCAGGCTGACGAAGCGACGCTGATCGCGCGGCGGCCGGGCGCCGCCAGCGACGGGCGCCGCCGCCGCGCCCCCGAACGCGGGCGTCGCCGCTGCCGTGCACAGCGCCGCAGCGCCGGCCTTCAGCATGTCGCGGCGAAGTAGTGCGGTAGATGACACCCCTATCATGCGGCCGACATCTCCGGACACGCAAGTCCGGGAAGAACATTCCTTCGTACACGCTCCGCTAATCGCCCGGTGTCCTTGCAGGCGATGCCTCGTGATGCTGCCAATGCGCCTCTCCAATACACGTCCGTGGCCGGCGTCCTCGTCGGGATTGCCGGCAAGATACTGTCGCACCATTGAACGGAGGCGCGACCTGATGTGCTGGGGTCGAGGCTAGGGGGCGACGTACCGGGGCGCAAGCAGATTAAGAAATTTAATTTTCTTTCACGCGGTCGGTTTTCCATGCGGTTGCAGCGGGGTGGCGCGTGATAGGGCCCGGGCGGATCGATGAGCCCGGCCGGGCCCATCGACTTTTCTTTCGCCGGACGTGTAAGAATACGTCGGAGGGGCATATCACGATGGACAAACCGATACGGGAAGCGCGCGGTGCGCGCCTCGCAGTGTCGTTGTCGGGCACGAACCTGGCGCGTGCGAGCGACTATAATCAACGCGTGGTTTTGCAGGCCATCCGGCTCAGCCCGGAGACCAGCCGTGTCGAGCTGAGCCGGACGACCGGGCTCACCGCGCCGACGATCGCCAACATCACGCGCCGCCTGATCGACGCGGGTCTGGTGAAGGAGGTCGGCCGCCTTCAGGGCCCGCGCGGCCAGCCCGCGATCCAGCTGACGATCGAGCCGCTGGGATGCGTCGCGATCGGCCTCAACATCGATCGTGATCACCTGACGCTGGTCGTGCTCGATCTGGCGGGTCAGGTGCGCAGCCGGATCGCGCAGGATATCGCCTTTGCGATGCCCGAGGACGTCGTTGCGTTCGTCGCGCACAACCTCGAATCGCTGCTCGCGGAGGCCGGGATCGGACGCGACCGCGTGATCGGCGTCGGGGTCGCGGTGCCCAATGACCTGGGCGTCATCACGCTGCCCGGGCGGCCGTCGGATTATGATCGCTGGGCGGGCCTCTCGATCCCCGCGCTGCTCGCCCCGGTCATGCCCTGGCCGACCGTGATCGAGAACGACGCCGCCGCGGCGGCGATCGGCGAGGCGCAGGCGGGGGCGGGGTCACCGCTGGCGAGCTTCTTCTATATCCTGATCAATTCCGGGCTCGGCGGCGGGTTGATGATCGACCGCCATTTCGTCGAGGGCGCGAACAAGCGCAGCGCCGAACTGGGATTGCTGCCCGACGCGACCAACCCGGCGCCGGGCGCGGTCGTGCAGGACATCGTCTCGATCTCGGCGCTGCTGCAGATGCTGAAGGACGCCGGCCTCGATGTCGAAAGCCAGAAGGACATCCGGCCCGCCGATCCGCAGACCGACCGCGTGCTCGAACGCTGGGTCGATCTCGCCGCCAAGGCGCTGATTGCACCGCTGATCAATATCACCTGTCTGATCGATCCCGACGCCATCGTCATCGGCGGCCGGCTCGACACCGCGCTGCTCGACCGCCTGATCGCCCGCCTCGCCGGCGCGTTGGCGGTCACCGTACAGCCCCCGATGACCACGATCATCCGCGGCGCGCTCGCCGCCGACGCACCGGTCATCGGCGCCGCGCTGCTGCCCTTCCTCGACAAGCTGCTCCCCTCCGACGCCATCCTGATGCAGGTCGGCCGGTAGGGGCGTGAAGAGCCGGAATACGGCCCTTCACGTCGCGCCTGTGAGGGAGGGGCCCCCGCGGCTTACTGTCCCGCGATCATCTTCGTATAGGCCGCCACTGGCACCGATTCCCGCGTGCCCTTGGTCGGTTCGATCTTGAAGAAATAGGATTCCGTCCACGCGCGACCGCCACCCCAGGCCATCGCATCGAGCCAGACGTCGCTGTCGGTCTTGATCGACTTGACGACGTTCGCCGCGATCGCGGTGCAGGATGCGGGCAGCCCCTTCGAGCTTCCCAGTGCATATTCGCCCAGGATCGCCCGATAGCCCCGCTTCCGCGCAGCGGCGGCGAAGATCTTCAGTCCGCCGTCGCCCGCCGGTTCGCTGACGCACTCCGCATTAGTACCGCTGGAGCCGGTGTCGAAATAGCGATGCGGCGACAGGATGATGCGGTTCAGCGGATCGATGAGGCCGCCCGAGCGATCGATCGCGCACGCCGCGCTCTCGCAGTCCCGGCTGGCCGGTTCGTTCTTGTCGAACCGGAATGACGCGGACCATTGTGGCCACTCGACGAGGATGCGGTGCTTGAACCCCGCCTTGCGAATGCCTGCGACGATCTGGTTGGTATCGCGAACCCATTGCATCCAGTCGTTCGTCACCACGGGATCGGTGAAGAAGCGCGGCTCGTTCATCAGGTCGATCATGACCATTTCGGAATTGTCGAGCTTGCGCAGGATCGGCAGCCAGAATGCGATCTGCTCCGCCGGCGTCGGCCATTTATAGTCATGGCGGTCGAGGATCACGGGCACGTTGCGCGCGCTGGCCGCCTTGACGACGTCGACCACCCGCTGGAGGACGACGGGGTCATTCATCTGGCTGCCGTTGAACGGCAGGCGGATGCTGCGAAACCCGGCCTTGTCGACGTACCAGGCGACGTCGGCCACGGTCGGGCACAGGGCGCCGTTCGCGACGAACGAACATCCCGCGAGATTGACGCCGAACCGCGGCGCTGCCTCGGCGGCCGTGGCGAAGGACAGCAGGGCCGTGGCAGCGGCGATGACACGAGGAAGAATCATCTTACTTCACCTACGAGGTTTGGATGGAATGCCGTGCTCTCGATGTGAAGCACAGTGTGATCCTTCAAATAGCCAATTTGTGTTAAATTTTTCTTCCGCAACAAGACGTTGGCGCCGAATAATTATCGAGAGCGTCACACTTACTGGCAGAGTTCGACAGATGCCGTCATGTCGTGTGACACAGGTGACGCGTGTTCGGCATGAGCATGGCCGAGATCATCGGCAAAGTGAATCGCCCGGTAACCAAATGCTTTGATGCGACGACATGCCTGTCCGCCGCGGTCAGTGCCATTCCGGGTCGCGCCGACGCCGGGAATCCCGTGGAAGTCAGCGCCATTCTATGCCAGAAGCCCGCTCACGATACCGGATGGGGACCAGCGTGCGGTCAGATATGCCCTCTATCTATCTGATAATGCGGTTTTAAGCCCGTCGACATGACGCTGAACCGCCGACGTGGTTCGACGAGCACCCTATGACTCTGAGGTTGTACCCCGTCAGATGCCGAAATCGACGCGTATAATAGTCGAATATCCTGTCCTGCAGCACCGGTCGCGTGCCGCAGGGCCCGTAAACCTGTTTAAACTGTAAGGCGGACAATCAGTGACCTCCGTACCAAAATCCGGGATGCACCTGTCGTCCTTGCAATATCTGCGCGGTATCGCTGCACTGGCCGTCGTCTATTTCCACGCGGTCGTACAAGTCGAGCAGGTGGCGAATATTCGCGAACTTCCCATGTCTGGATCGTTCGGCGTCGATATCTTTTTCGTCCTGAGCGGGTTCGTCATGTGGTGGACGACCAGGGACCGCAAGGTCGGCATTGGCGACTTCCTGGTCAAGCGCCTGATCCGGATCGCGCCGCTCTACTGGGTCCTGACGATATTCGCCGCGATGGTCGCGCTGTTCTTCGGCGATCTGTTGCGGTCGACCAAGTTCGACCTTCCGCATCTCGGCTTCTCGCTCCTGTTTCTCCCCTGGTGGAACCCGGCCGTTGCCGCGACCAATGCGGAGGTCCTGACCCCGGTCATCGTTCCGGGCTGGACGCTCAATACCGAGATGATGTTCTACGCGGTGTTTGCGTGCGCGCTGGCCGTCAGGCAGACGCTCAGGCCCCTGTTCGTCGCCGTGCTGCTGGCGCTCGTGTACGTATCGGCCAAGACGTGGCTCTCCGGGACGACCGCGGCCTTCTATGGTACGGACCGCCTCGCCGAATTTCTCGCGGGGATTGTTCTGGCGTGTACGATCCGCCGTCTTCCGCGCCTGTCGCCCGGCATCTGGGCGGTGGCAGGGCTTGGCGCGTTCGTCCTGCTGTTCTGGATGGATCTTGAAAGGCCATCCATCTCGCAATTCATTGTCCTTGGCATACCGGCGGTCGTTCTGCTCTGCGCGGCGCTGCAGATCGAGATCTCGGGCCATTTGCCCGACCTGCCGAAACTGTCCCTGCTCGGCGACGCGTCCTACAGCATCTATCTCAGCCATATCTTCGTGATCGCGGGCACCCGCGTCGCGGCCCATGTCGTCGGTCTCGATCTGGGCATGGCGAACGGTGCCGTCTTCGTCATCCTCGCGCTCGTCGTCAGCAGCGTCGCCGGGATCGTCGTTCACCGGATCATCGAACTCCCGCTGCTCAAGGGCGTGAACAGACTGCTGCGCGGTGGCCGCAAGCCGCCCGCCGCCGCCGAACTCGGCACATCCTGAGCCGGGATTTAGGGCTGGCCATCGACGCGCGGCCGTAGAATGTTCCTCCAACAACGCGTCGGCCTCGATCATCCGCACCAACTGCAAACGGTGACACCATGAAGACTTCACAACCTATCACCGGGGTCAGGGCGCGGCCCAAGACGGCGGCGCCATCCGGCGGCAAGGCGCTGATCAGCGATCAAAGGTTCGGGATCCTCGCGGTCACGCTCGTCGTCTCCGCCAGCCTGTACAATGCGATGCTCGCGATCATCAGCGCGCATGTGAAGGGCCTCACGTCCGCGGCGCCGATCGCGATGGAGGGGCTGCTGCTCGGCGGCGCGATGGGGCTGGCGCTGCTCAAGCGCCGTCCTGACGGCGAAGACGCTCCGGCGATCGCCTTGCTCTACCTCTTTGCGCTCCTTGCGGTGTTCACGTCGCTCGCGAGCGATGCGGTGTTCCCCGATGCCTTTCGCAACGTCGCGATCATCGCGTCCTTCTTCCTGCTCGGTCGTCGGTGCAGCTTTCCCCAGGTTCATCTCGCCTTTGCGGTGCTGACGATCATCACCCTGACGGTGCTGATCTTCGAGATCGCCTTCCCGACCGCCTATGTGTCGGTGTTCCAGCCGGGCAACTACTATGCGGCGACGCGCGGCATGGAGGTGAGCGAGTTCAACGAGACCGGCCTGTTCAACAACGCGGCGGGGTTCGAATCGCGCTTTTCCTTCGGGGTGTTTTCGGGCGCGCGGACCTCGTCGGTTTTCCTCGAACAGGTTTCGAACGCGAACTTCGCCGGTATCCTCTGCGTGTTCCTTGTCGCCACATGGGGGCGGTTGAGCGTCGCCATCCGGACGACGATGGTGGCGACGATCCTGCTGATCCTGCTCTCGAACAACACGCGGACCTCGTCGGCGCTGGCGGTGGTGACGA
This sequence comes from Sphingomonas sp. BK481, assembly GCF_014194875.1. Taxonomy (NCBI): domain Bacteria; kingdom Pseudomonadati; phylum Pseudomonadota; class Alphaproteobacteria; order Sphingomonadales; family Sphingomonadaceae; genus Sphingomonas; species Sphingomonas sp. BK481. The sequence continues at coordinate 776,460 of NZ_JACIAP010000001.1, forward strand.
TGATGGGATATTTCATATTTCCCCATCTATCGCGGTGGTTCACCCTCCTGATCGCACCGGTCCTGGTCCTGCTGGCGTTTCTCGCCGTCGGCGACAATGTGACGCATACCGACGATCTGATCGGCCGGCTGGGCATCACGACCGAGGCGCTGCGCAAGCTCGACATTCCGACCATATTCGGCGCGAATGCGATGAAGGCCCGACATCTGATGGACACCGGCTTCGGCTATGTCACCGCGTCGAGTTCGATCTTCGGGCTGATCGCGATCTGGCTGTTCTTCTCGCTTGGCCAGCGCGCGACGGACACCGCCTCGAAGCGCTGCGCCTGGGCGACGGCGGTCTATCTCTTCGCCAACATGATGATCGGCGGCACCGCGATCTTCTCGATGAAGGTCGCCGCCCCCTTGTGGATGCTGGTCGGCTATATGGCCGCCACCGCGCCCAAGCCCCAGGCGTCGCGACCGAATGGCCCCGCGCCACGAGGATCGATCGCGGCCTGAAGCAGGACCCGGCCTGCCATCCGGGGAGTATAGGCGTCGGTGTGCTATGTCGGGACCGATTGGCTGCATAAAACCTAATGCAATCTGATACGTAGCGTTTCCATGGCAAGCAGCGAATCTCCCTCAACGGCAACCCGGTCTGCGGAAACACTCCCCGACGATCCTCCCCTGCAACCGCCGGTGATCGAGCCAGCCGATCGGGAATATCTGGTCGCCGCGAGCACGATTCCGGGTTCGCACTACGGCGCACGGATCGGGAGCAACGCGGCGCTCTGGGCGCTCGCAAACCAGCGTCAGGACATCGACAAGCGTTTCTCGGTCCTCACGGCCCGTAACCAACGAAGCATCCGTACGGCACGATATTCGGCGATCGCCGCGGTCGTTCTGGGGATCATGAGCACGGTTGGCGCAGCCTATTACACCCGCCAGGCAGATCCCCGCCCGGCCCTGGTCAAGGCTCCCGTCGCCCAAACCCCAAAAGCCCCCATCGCACCGCCTGTTACGCCGCAGCCAGCCGCTATCTCGACCGCAGTTCCAGCTGAAGGTGGCAACATTCCGGTGGCGCAAAAGGCCAATGCCGCGTCGAGCCAGGCTCGACCGCCAATGCCCAAAAAGGCACGGAGGCTTTCAGCCGCGAAACGTAAGGTGCGGCCTGCTCGCGCGCGCGCTTCAAGGTGGATTGCACAGCCTTTGCACGGTGCAGCGCTTCGGCGGGCGTTGATCGCCGATCGCAAGCGAACCCGGGAACTCAATCAAGCCCAGCTGAGAAAATTGACACGCCGCCGTCGCGACTGATTGCGCGCCGTTGCCCTCCGTGGCGGCAGAGCCCCCCGCCGCCGCGGCCGATCACAGTCCACAGCAACTCGTGATCGGCAAGCAGCCTATGCCGCGACGGGGCTCATCGATGCACAGGCAGGCCGTAATAGGGTCAGCCGAATCCAGAGATGGATCATGCCGGCCTGCTTGTCCGCTTCCGCCCACTTGCGGTCGTTCACGTGGGCAATATCGGAAGCATAAGTCCGTCGCCAAGCCCAGTTGGCAGCAGCAATGATAATCAGATCGCGCGCGGCAATAAGGGACGAGCCTCTGGTTGTGATCGGGCTGCTTCAAGAGCCGGTTCGGTTTTTCCCGCAATCAAAACCAGAAAATGCTGCCTAATCGGCTCCGAAGTTTCCAACATCAGTCGTCGCATCCTAGCGTCGTACAGATCGGCAGAATCTCCAGCACGCCGATGAACCATAGTCCAGGAACCGAACTCGCGTAGCGGTATCACACAATCCCTAAGCAGGCGAAGATGATGGTGCCGACTGTCGGCGCGGATGCGAGCGAAGGCAGCTGTCACGCTTTCAGGGGGGCCTTCTATCACTTGAAGGAAGTGCACCCCATCGGACCACAGAAGCCCTGTGATGCCATCTAGCGCGTTGTTATGCCGAGACTGTTCTAGAATACCGGCAAGGTCGGCTCCGTCGCCGGGGACCGTGCTGAAGCTGACATAAAGTATTTGCTGCGTCGGCGCGACAAATGTCGCTGAGATTGCTTTCATCGCTCGCCCTGGACTGCAAGCGAAAGCTATCCCGGCTCTCGGTCGTCATCCTGCTCGCGGCATGATCGGTAACGATAGTCAGCCGTACCACGGATATTTATATTTATGTAGTATATATCGCTTTGCGGGACGCCAATTTGTCGATCGGCTGGTCGCGTTGGGGAGTTACATCCGTTGACGCGGTTAACAGTCCTTACCGCTAAAAGGTTCGTTCATACTGAAACTGAGGCTTGTCCTAGCGCTCCACCTACGTCAGCTAACCACCAACTCCGGCCATTTCGCTTCCGACCCCAATGCAGACATCGGTCAAATTCACATCGTGGACACCTTGCCACCAATCCCGCTAACCTATCGAACCAACGAGCGCGTCCGGACCAGTCTGAAGGGAACCTCGTTCGTCGTGCCCTTTTCGGTGATCCTTACCCACATGGTGAGCGCGCTCGGGCTCGTGCGTTCGATCGTCATGCCGTCGAAAAACCATCGATCCTTCTCTACCGCCACCAGCGGGAAGATTACGGGCTTGCCCGTCCCATCTTCCCAGCCCGTCATGTCCGGGCTGAAGTGACGAACCCGATAGGCCAGCGATCCCCGGAGCGGGACGTAATCCACGAGTTCGGTAAACGATACGCCGCCCTTGCCGTCTGCCATCGCGAAATGGCCCGTGATCCGGCCTCCCAGCGGCGCGGAGTAGGTTTCCGTCACGTCGGAGCCCATTCCCGTGCCGACCCAGCTGCCTGCCAGCCAGGCCAGTTGATCGATTGACGCGGGTGGCGAAGTGCCGTTCCCCAGTGAGCGCGTGTGCTGCGCTGTCGCTGGAACGGCCATCGCAAGACCAATAGCGGCCAAGGTCCGTATCACGGCACGTCTCCCTGTGATCACGCGCAGCCTAGCGCCTCGGCCGACGGAATCCACCGCGACTTTCGTGCCTGGAACGCGGCCGCGTCGACCAGCACGATCACGCGAAAATTTGTCCCCGGGTCGATCGCTGCATGCTCGGCCTGCCCGAACAGGCGGTCGTTGCGACCTTTCGGCCTTGTCGGGCTCGCCGCGTCCTCGGCTCTGGGTATCACGGCACCAAGGGCACTATGGTACTTTGGTTGCTCGCTAAATTTACCGGAATTTTCGGTCGGAACCAATGCGCCGCTCAATTCTTGGACTCTCACGAACTCAGTTACGTCGCAATTAACGCGATTGTGAAAAGAGTTAAACAATAGGGTTAATAGGAGTTCACGATGCGCGATAAGGCCTCGACACCACATGGTGCTGGATCAGCAAACCAGGATCGTGGTTACTGCCAGCGGATGCCGAGCAGTGTGAAGGCGGGCAACCGAGATCTCGGCATGTTCAATCGCAGCAGCGTGAAAGGCGAAAAATACCAGGGCCATGGTACGACGCCGGCCTATATCTAAGTCAAAGTCGAGCTCGGTATTCACTGGCGACAGGCGTCAGGGGCACAGCTGAGAGGTCGGCAAGGTCAGCGATGGTGAGCCGTAGAAGCGGTTCAACCATCGCGGTTGCCGAATAACAACGCATGCTTGCGACCACCTGCGAGGCGGGGCCGATGAGCGATGTGCAAGAGCCTATCGCTCCATATCATCTGTCCCGTCATGGTCGGGACATCACCGAAGTCGATCCGTGCCGAGGTGACGCGGCCGTCGACCAGTGTCGCCGTGCGAACAAACGACGCCACGATCCACGGCGTTAACCATTTCTTAACCACAAAGCCTCACCCGGCAGATGAGGCCTCGCCTCCCCGCAAGGGTTCCCTGCTCGTCATGATGCCGCCCCAGCTGGGACGGGCAGGGACTGCGGCCCAATGACCTAGTCCGAGCGACCGCTGCCGGCGCGTCTGGGACGTATTCGGCTCCAAGGATGCCAGAGGCGCCGGGTGCCGCGCGATCGCGCGGGCAGGGGCTTAGCTAGGCGAGCAGGCCCCCTTATACAGTCCAAGACGGCCAACCCGACCGTACGGCCGATCTCCGGTCACGCAATGCTCAACGTCATGCGAACCTGCAGCGAGCCGATCGCGAACAGTCGCGAAAGATCGCGGCCGCGCGGCGGGCGCATATCATCCAATTGGGAGATAAGCTGTCGGAAGACAGATCAGACCATGTCGAACAGACATGACTCCGCCGCAGTGAAAAACGTTTGTTTTCTGCGGTGGAGAATGGTGGACGCACTTGGGCTCGAACCAAGGACCCGCTGATTAAGAGTCAGCTGCTCTACCAACTGAGCTATGCGTCCATTCCGGGGCGGTTTTGAGTGGCGCCCTGGTGTGGCGCCCCGCTGCTGGAGGCGCGCTGTTAGCAGACTCATCGGGGGCCGCAACCCCCTTTCGTCCAAATTGCTGTCTTTTTCTGCTTACCAGCGGGTCGTCTTGCGATTTTCCCGGTCGATCGACATCAATATCCCCAGGCACAGCAGCACGGTCATCTGCGACGACCCGCCATAGCTGAACAGCGGCAGCGGGATGCCCACCACGGGGGCGAGGCCCATCACCATCATCAGGTTGATCGCGACATAGAAGAAGATCGTCGTGGCGAGCCCGGCGGCGGCCAGCCGCGCGAACCGCGACTGCGCGCGCTGGCCGACCTCGATCCCCCAGCGGATCACCAGCAGGAAGGCGAGGATCAGCAGGCAGCCGCCGACCAGCCCCCATTCCTCCGCCATCGTCGCGAAGACGAAGTCGGTATGCCCCTCGGGGAGATAGTCGAGATGGCTCTGCGTGCCGTTGAGGAACCCCTTGCCCCACAGGCCGCCCGATCCGATCGCGATCTTCGACTGGCTGATATGATAGCCGGTGCCCAGCGGATCGCTTTCGGGATCGAGGAAGATCAGGATGCGGTTGCGCTGATAATCGTGCAGCGCGAAGTTGATCGCGAGCGGGATCGCGACCGACGCGGCGACTGCGCCGCCGACGAACAGCCTCAGCGGAATGCCCGCCAGGAACATCACCGTCGCGCCACCCGCGCAGATCATCAGCGCGGTGCCCAGATCGGGCTGTTTCATCACGATCGCCGCGGGGATGCCGATCAGCACCGCGGCGGGCCAGACGGCCGCGAACCGCCGCGTCTCGTTGGGCGGCAGCATGTCGTAGAAGCGCGCACAGGCGAGCACGATCGCCGGCTTCATCAGTTCGGACGGCTGCAGCCGGATGAAGCCGAGGTCGAGCCAGCGCTGGCTGCCCCCGCGCACCGCACCCAGCAGTTCGACCAGCACCAGTGCGAGGACGAGCGCACCATAGGTCGGCCACGCCGCCGCCTTCCAGACGCGCTCGGGGATGCGCGAGAGCACGACCGAGCCGGCCAGGAGGATGAAGAAGCGGATGCCCTGCGGCAGCGTCCAGGGGCGTAGCGAGCCGCCCGCTGCCGAATAGAGCACGACCAGCCCGAAGGTCCCGATCGCCGTGACCAGCAGCAAGGTCCGCCAGGGCAGGGTGGCAAGCTGTTCGGGGATGATCCGCGATGTCATTGGCCGCGCTCCGTGGTTCCGTCTTCCGCGACCCCGCCGCCCGCGGTCGCCAGATCCGCCTGGGTCCGGTTGGCGACGTCGGTGGCGTTCTCGACCGCCGGGGCGTCGCTCGGCACGGTCGCGTCGGTCTTGGTCGCGATCGCGGCGGGCGGGGCGCTCTGCGCCGCGCGATAGCTCGCCGCGGTCGCCGCCATCCGCGTCTTAATGTCGCCGCCCCAGGTCGGTTCGACCTCGGCAAGCGACTTCAGCGCCCGCTCGCGGTCGAGCATGTAGGTCATGATGTCGCGCCCGATCATCGGCGTGTCGAGGTTGCGCACCGTATGCCCATTATGCTCGAGCACCACGGCGAGCGCGTAGCGCGGGTTGTCCGCGGGCGCGAAGCCGATGAACAGCGCATGGTCGCGCAGCTTGAACGGCAGCTGGCCGTTCTTGAGCACGCCCGACCGCCGCTCCGCCATGGTGATGCGGCGGACCTGCGCGGTGCCGGTCTTGCCCGCGATCGCGACGCCCGGGATCAGCAGCTTGGCCGCGCCGCCGGTGCCGCCCTGGTTGATCACGCCGAACATCGCCTCGCGCACCCGCGCCAGATTTTCCGAATCGATCGCCAGCGCGGGCGCGTCGCGGTGGACCTGGCTGGCGAGGATGCTCGGCTGCAGGTCGCGGCCCGACGCGATCCGCGCCGCCATTACCGCCAGCTGGAGCGGGTTGGCGAGCACATAGCCCTGGCCGATCGACGCGTTGAGCGAATCCGCGACCGTCCAGGGCCGCTTGTACTTGGTGAGCTTCCAGTCGGGGTCGGGCATCGTCCCGAACCGCTGCGTCGAAAAGGGCAGGTCGAACTTCTGCCCCATGCCCAGCGTCCGCGCGATCGGCGCGATCGCGGCATAGCCGACCCGTCGCGCCATCTCGTAGAAATAGATGTCGCAGCTCTGCATGATCGCGTTCTTGAGGTCGAGCGGCCCGTGCCCGCCGCGCTTGTGGCAATGGAACACGCTCGTCCCCAGCCGCATCGCGCCCGAACAATTGACCCGCGCGTCGGCCGGGACGCCGGCATGGAGCAGCGCCAGCCCGTTCATCGGCTTGACCGTCGAGCCCGGCGGATACAGCCCCTGCGTGACCTTGTTCATCAGCGGCACGTGATCGTCGTCGCTCAGCATCTGCCATTCGAGATGGCTGATCCCGTCCGAAAAGCTGTTGGGGTCGTAGGCGGGCATCGACACCATCGCGAGCATCTCGCCGGTGCGACAGTCGATGACGACCACCGAGCCCGAATTGGTGCCCAGCCGGCGCGCGGCATATTCCTGCAGCCCCGCGTCGATCGTCAGCCGCGCGGTCTTGCCCGGCACGTCGGGCTTGGTCGCGAGCTCGGCGACCAGCTTGCCGCGCGCGGTGACCTCGACCCGCTTCGCGCCCGCCTCGCCGCGCAGCGCGGGTTCGAGCATCTTCTCGAGCCCGTCCTTGCCGAGCTTGAAGCCGGGGGTGACGAGCAGCGGATCGCGCGTCTTCTTGTACTGTTCGGCATTGGGCACGCCGACATAGCCGGTCAGATGCGCGACCGCGGCGCCCGCGGGATAGTTGCGCGCAAAGCCGCGCGTCGGCGCGACGCCGGGCAGCTCGGGAAGCCGCACGCTGACCGCGGCGAACCGCTCCCAGTCGAGATTTTCCGCAACCTGGACGGGCTGGAACCCGGCGGCATGGTCGAGGTCGATCGCGATCCGCTCGATCTCCTCGGGCGGCAGCTGGAGGATGCGGCCGAGCAGCGGCAGCACGCGCTCCTTGTCGCGCAGCCGGTCGGGGATGATGTCGACGCGGAAATCGGTGCGGTTGTTCGCGATCGGCACGCCGTGGCGGTCGACGATCCAGCCGCGCCGCGGCGGCAACAGCGTCATGTTCACGCGGTTGCTCTCGGACAGCATCGTGTAGCGTTCGTTCTGCGCGATCGACAGCCATGCCATCCGCCCGGCCAGCATCAGCCCGACGCCACCCTGCACCGCGCCCAGCATCCAGGCACGACGCGAGAAACTATAGGCTTGCGACATCTCGGTCACGACACGCGGCGGCCGTCTCATTCGGAAACCCGCCTCATTCCTGGACCCTGCGTCGTTCGATCGTCGCGACGATCCGCGCCGCCAGCGGGAAGAGCATCATGGTGATCACGATCTGCGCCAATAGCACGGTGTCGACATGCGTGCCGACCCGTACGCCCAGAAATCGCCCGCCGATCACGCAGCACGCGATCCCGCCGCTCGCGATCAGCCAGTCCTGCCAGAAATCGCGGTACACCAGCCGCTGCTCGATCATGTCGATCGCCACGAACGCGAGCGACCAGAGCAGCACCGCGCTGCCCAGCGGCTGTCCGCTGAGCAGGTCGTCGAACAGCCCGAGCGGCGCCGCCGCCCAGGGGCGCAGCGCGTAACGGGCGAGCAGCCGCCATGCGAGCAGCATGACGAACCCGAACGGCGGCAGGATCGGGATCGTCGCGATCAGCGGCACGATCGTCATCAGCGATCCCGCCATGACGGTCAGCCACGGGATCGCCCGCGCCCGGCCGCCTGCGACCTTCGGTTCGAATGGCTTATAGTCGACGCTGTTGCGGGTGGTCACGGCTGGTCGATCATTTGGGGGAAGACGGGATAGGGTGGTTTGGCAGTCACTTGGCGCTATTGTCGGAGGGCGCAAGGGCGCGCGGCGGCGGCACCGGCATGAAGCCGGGCTCGACCACCGCGAAATCGAAGGTGTCGGGATTGGCGAAGGTCCGCGCCATCACCGAATCCGCCCCCGCGGTCATCACCCGCGCGACCGGGATGCCGGGCGAATACAGCCCGCCGACGCCCGACGTGACGAACAGGTCGCCCGCATTGAACTTGACGTTGGTCGCGTTGACCGACCGGACGTCGAGCATGCCGTCGCCGCGCCCGACCGCGATCGCGGGCAGGCCGTCGCGCGTCCGGCGGATCGGCACGATGCTGTCGCCGTCGGTCAGCAGCATCACCCGCGCCGCATTGGGGCCGGTCTCGACGACGCGCCCGACCAGCCCGTCGGGGCCGCGCACCGCCATGCCCGGCCGCACCCCGCTCCAGCGGCCCGCGTTGAGCAGCGCAAAGCGGCGCCCGCTCGACGCGCTCGAACTCACCAGTCGCGCGGTGACGACCGGTTCGGCGATCCGGTCGCGGACCTTCAGCAGCGACCGCAGCCGGCGATTGTCATAGGCGATCGTCCGCGCACGCATCAGCAGCGCGCGCGTCTGGTCGCGCTCGCGGCGCAGCGCGACATTTTCCTGGCGGACGAAGAAATAGGTTCCGATCGCCTCGGGCACCGCGGCGACCCCGCCCACGACCCAGGCGAGACCCGACGAGACCGGTGCGGTGAGGCCCGCCACGCCCATGCGTGCGCCGGCAAAGGCGGGCGGGTTGAAGGTCGAGACGACGAGCAACGCTGCGCCCACCACCGCACCGGCGATGGCGAGCACATAGCCTACGAACACCCCATATTGACGCCGTCGGGAAAACCCCGTCCGGCGGTCGCGGGCTGGCGCCATGCGCCTGTCCCCTCGTTCTCGGGCATCGCCGGGTCCGGGGCCCTATCCCCGCGACTCGGTCGATGCGATTTCCACTGACCCGTTTCCCACCTACACGCTTCTCAGCCGCTCATCAGCACGCCGCGGAACAGCGGGTCCTCGAGCGCGCGACCGGTGCCCAGCGCGACGCAGGTCAGCGGGTCCTCGGCGACCGTCACCGGCAGCCCGGTCTCGTCGCGCAGCACCTCGTCCAGCCCCTGCAGCAGCGCGCCGCCGCCGGTCAGGACGATGCCCTGGTCGACGATGTCCGCGGCCAGCTCGGGCGCGGTGTTCTCCAGCGCGACGCGAACGCCCTCGACGATCGTCGCGACGGGCTCGCTCAGCGCCTCGGCGATCTGGCCCTGGTTGATCTGGATTTCCTTGGGCACGCCGTTGACCAGGTCGCGACCCTTGATGTGGATGATCGTGCCGATGCCGTCGACCGGCGGCTTGGCGATGCCGACCTCCTGCTTGATCCGCTCGGCGGTCGCTTCGCCGATCAGCAGATTGTGGTTGCGGCGGACATAGCTGACGATCGCCTCGTCCATCTTGTCGCCGCCGACGCGGACCGACGTCGTATAGGCCAGACCGCGCAAGCTCAGCACCGCGACCTCGGTCGTGCCGCCGCCGATGTCGACGACCATGCTGCCGATCGGCTCGGTCACGGGCATGTCAGCACCGATCGCGGCCGCCATCGGCTCCTCGATCAGCCACACCGTGCTCGCGCCCGCGTTCGACGCGGCGTCGCGGATCGCGCGGCGCTCGACCTTGGTCGACCCCGACGGCACGCAGATCACGATTTCGGGCCAGCGGGCGAAGCGGCGCGGGCCGTGCACCTTCTGGATGAAATATTTGATCATCTGCTCGGCGACGTCGATGTCCGCGATCACGCCGTCGCGCAGCGGGCGGATCGCCTCGATATTGCCCGGGGTCTTGCCCATCATCAGCTTCGCGTCGTCACCGACCGCCTTTACGCGCTTGATGCCGTTGATCGTCTCGACCGCGACCACCGACGGCTCGTTCAGGACGATGCCGCGGCCACGGACATAGACAACCGTGTTCGCGGTGCCGAGGTCGATCGCCATGTCGTGCGACATGAACTTGAAGAAACGCGAGTAGAAGGCCATTCAATCAGGGTCCCGTAATCCTGGCCGCCGGACGGGCGGCATTTCGCACATCATCTCGCGGGCCCCGCCGGTGTTTTCGAGCACCGGGTGCCTAATAAGCGGGCGTTTGCGGGTCGCGGGATGCCGTCGCTTGGTCTAGACGCAAACCCATGTCAATACGGCGTCTCCCCGAGCATCTCGTCAATCGTATCGCCGCCGGTGAAGTGGTGGAAAGACCCGCCAGCGCGTTGAAGGAGTTAGTCGAGAACGCCATCGACGCGGGCGCCGGACGCATCGCGATTCTCCTCGTCGAAGGCGGCACATCGCGCATCGAAGTCGCCGACGACGGATGCGGCATGACGCCCGCCGACATGATGCTCGCGCTCGAACGGCACGCGACCTCGAAGATGCCCGACGAGATCATCGAATCGGTCGTGACGCTCGGCTTTCGCGGCGAGGCGCTGCCCTCGATCGCCAGCGTCGCACGGCTGACGATCGAGAGCCGGGTGAGGGGGGCCGAAGGCTGGTCGCGGATCGTCGACAATGGCCGGGTCGAGCGCGAGGGGCCCGCCGCGCTGCCCCCCGGCACGCGCGTCGTGGTCGAGGATCTGTTCGCGCGCGTCCCCGCCCGCCGCAAGTTCCTCCGCTCGCCGCGCGCCGAATATGCCGCCTGTCTCGACGTCGTCCGCCGGCTGGCGATGGCGCGACCCGATATCGGCTTCACGATCGAGCATGACGGCCGCCGCACGCTGGCGGCGACGCAGGTCGAGGACCGGCCGGGCCGGGTCGCGACGCTCACCGATCGCGCGCTCGCCGACAATGCGGTCACGATCGATCTCGAACGGCCGGTCGACTCGGGCATGCTCGTGCTCGGCGGGGTCGCCAGCCTGCCGACCTACAATCGCGGCATTGCCGATCACCAGTATCTGTTCGTCAACGGCCGGCCGGTTAAGGACCGGCTGCTGATGGGCGCGATCCGCGGCGCCTATGCCGAGATGCTCCCGCGCGACCGGCACGCGGTCGTCGCGCTGTTCCTCGACGTCCCCACCGACCAGGTCGACGTCAACGTCCACCCCGCCAAGACCGAGGTCCGCTTCCGCGACCCGGCAATGGTCCGCGGCCTGATCGTCTCGGGCCTGCGCCGCGCCCTCGACGCCGCCGGCCACCGCAGCCAGCGCGCATCCGAGTCCGCCCTGTCGATGTGGCAGCCAGAAAACTCCTCTCCCCCCGGGGGAGAGGAAGGGGCCCGCCCGCAAAGCGGGTGGGAAGGTGAGGGCACGCCCCAAAGGCTACCGCTGGAATCCCGCAGCTACGCCAGCGTCAACGACACCCGCCCCACCTTCTTCGCCGCGCCCCCACAGGCAAGAGCCGAACCCGCCTGGGCACCCCCGCCGCAAACCTCATCCTTCCCGATGGGCGTCGCGCGCGGCCAGGTCGCCAAGACCTATATCGTCGCCGAGGCAGAGGACGGTCTCGTCCTCGTCGACCAGCATGCCGCGCATGAACGCCTCGTCCTCGAACGGATGCGCGCCGCGCTCGCCGGCGGCACGGTCGCGAGCCAGGCGCTGCTGATCCCCGAGGTCGTCGAACTCGACGAACCCGCCTGCGACCGGCTCGAGGCGCGCGCCGCCGAACTGTCAGACTTCGGGCTCGACCTCGAACGCTTCGGCGCGCGCGCGATGCTGGTCCGCGCGACACCCGCGCTGCTCGGCCAGAGCGATCCCAGGGGCCTCGTCACCGACCTCGCCGACGAACTCGCCGCGTTCGACGAGGCGCTGTCGCTGAAGGAACGGCTCGACGCGGTCGCGGGCACCATGGCCTGCCACGGCTCGGTCCGCGCCGGCCGCATCCTCTCGGTCCCCGAGATGAACGCGCTGCTGCGCGAAATGGAGATCACCCCCCATTCGGGCCAATGCAACCACGGCCGCCCCACCTGGGTAAAACTCGCGCACGGCGACATCGAGAAACTGTTCGGCCGCAAGTAAACCGTGCGGCGTGGGGGTGGGCGCCGTCTCCCGCAGCCCCCCACACTCCCGTTCGTGATTATCGTAAATACAAGAGCTTTGACCAACGATGGTGTTCGACAGGCACTGCTCACGGTACCCCCCCCCAGCAGAACCGCCTGCCGAACGCATCGGCATGTAATAAAGCAGGCTGCTCAGGACTATTATTAAGTTTGATCCGAGGATCGACAATTAACTATTGATACTACGATTTATGGAAAATACGCCTTTCAGGTGTACTTCAAGGCTTATGCGACATGGATAAAGCGCATAATGCATAACATAGGTTATGTTTTAGGGTCGAATTCTTTGTGCTCCTGCATATTTTGATTCGACGAGATACTTCAACACTTTCGTGGCAGGAGTGCTATCTACTGCGAGCGTCGTCCATGGCCATTGCCAACGTTGTTCGCAACAGGTTACCTTGGCAGGTGGATTAAGCTGACACTTACACCTTCGCACAATTGCAGACATTCGAAGCTTAGCGGGGTTGGAAGCAAAGGAGCGTTCATGCCCGGCAAAACATCTGGCAATTACCGTGACGCGTATGCTTCCGCTCGCGGCATCGCTGCTGTCTGGCACTCTATTGGGTCGAGCGGCAATGCTCGCGTTAGTTTCGCCGATGGCGATGGACGGTGGACAGTCCGTCGGCGCGTGGGCGCTGGTATTGTTCTTGCTCGCTCAGCCTGTCATGCTCGTCGCTGCTGTGACGGCGGGCTTTCTCTGCTATCGCCGATTGACGAAATGGCGCTTCGTCACTGCGCTCGCACTGCCGGCTTTGCACCTTCTCGGCATGAGGATTCTCATGCTCGCTTTGTAGGCTGAAAGTCGAGTTTCCACCAAGTTGAGCCGTTGACACCGGCTGCCCGGTGCCCGGTGCCCGGTGCCCGGCGATAACGCCCTTACATCCGCGTCGCGTCACAAAAAAAAAGCCCCCACCGTCAGGTGAGGGCTCGTGACGTCAGGCGAAGTCTTACTTCTCGCCATTGTCCTTGACGCCCACGGTGGGCACGTCGACCGTTTCGGTCTCGGTCTTGACCTTGGGGACCTCGACTTCGGTCTTTTTCGTGCCGACGACGACTGCCTTCGAGTCGAGATCGACATTCGGCATGTCACCGCCCTTGACGGAGACCTCCGGAAGCGAACCTTCCTTCACGTTGGCGCTCCAGAACCCGGTCGCAAAGAGGACACCGACGATGGCCGCAATGACGACAAGGACGATGACGATCGTCTTGCCTGCGCCGCTCTTCTGACGAATTGGCTCGCCGCCCCGATAATCTGACATTTAACTCTCCCTGTACTTACAACAGGTTCGAACACTCTCGACGCAGTCTTGTTCCGTTTGCGTCATGACGTCGAAAATGCCGGCGCCTCGCACGCGGATCTTAACGCGTCTTGAGCGCGACGCGACGGACGGACGTCGCTGGCTCCCGCACCAAAAAAAGGGGGCCCGTCGCGAACGACGAGCCCCCCCGATACGCCCCGGTTCGATCAGAACCGCACGGTCGCCCCGACCGCGAGGTTGCGGCCCAGCGCGTCGTAGCGCGCGGGGATCGTGTTGCTGCGCGCCAGGCTGATGTCATAGGAATTCGCCAGGATCGGCGGCGTCTTGTCGAGCAGGTTGTTCGCGATCAGCCGGAGCGAGAAATCGCGCGACACGGCGAAGGTCAGCGCCAGGTCGAAATAATTCACCGGCGCGATCCTGTAGAAGGTCGTCCGCGCGCGGTCGGGCGTGCCGCCGATCGCCGGATCGCCCGAATTGTCCGCACTCGTCAGCGACCCGACATAGCGCCAGTTGAACGAGGTGCTGAAGATGCCGTCGCTCGTCGTATAGGTCGTCCGCAGCCCGTGCGACCATTTCGGCAGCAGCTGGCCGCAGCCATTGCCATAATAGCCCGCACAATTGCGCTTGGGCTGGAGCGGCGAATCCTGCCCGCCGGCAAAGGTGGTCAGCGACCCGTTGAAGTTCCAGTCGATCTTGCCGACCCCGCCCAGACCCAGCGTATACTGGCTCTGGAAGTCCCAGCCGCGCGCGATCGAGAAATAATAATTGGTCGTGCCCGCGCGGATGAAGCCGCTGGTCGGGTTGTTCGCGGCGGCGGCGTAGAGGATGCCGGTGCCGGGCTGACGGACGATCCCCGAGCAGAAGAACGGATCGCCGTTCGAACGCTGGCAGCCATCGGTGTAATAGCTGTCGTCGTTATAGCCGAGCGAGTTGTTGATCTTGATCCGGTAGCGATCGACCGAGAAGACCAGCCCGCGCAGGAAGCTCGGCTTCACGACCAGGCCATAGGTCTGGGTATAGGCGGTTTCCGGATCCGCGGTGAACCCGCCCGATCGCACCGTGCACTGGTCGTTCGGGCACAGCAGGGTCGCGCTGCCATAGAGTGCGTCGGACAGCCCGGTCGCCGCACACACCTCGCGCGAGGCGATCGGCGTGGTCGTGGTGATCGTGCGGCCGGGATTGGCGGGATCCGCGATCTGGCGCGGCACGGGGGCGCAGAAGTCGTTCTGCGATCCGCCCTGCCGGCTATAGTTGATCGCGGTCGCCTGACGGATCTCGAAAACAGTCGGCGCGCGCTGCGCCTTGTTGAACGATGCGCGGAACGTCAGGTCGCTGACCGGGGCATAGGTGCCCTCGAGCTTCCATGTGTTGAAGGTCTTGGGATTGCTGCTGTATTTCGACACACGATAGCCGCCCGTGACCTGCAGCAGATGCGCGAAGCGGCGCTCCTCGATCAGCGGCGCCTGGACCTCGATGTTCGATTCCCACACGTCCTGGCTCAGGTTGAAATCTTCGCCGCCATTCTGCTCGCGGTAGATCGCATCGGCGGACGAGGCATAGCTGTCCTTGCGATATTCGCCGCCCAGCGCGATCGCGACGCCCTGGTTCGCAAAGGGCGAGGTGATCCCGTATTTGCCGAGGTCGCCGGTCACCGACGACACGATGTCCCACAATTTGGCGACGCCGGTCGAGGTGCCGCTGCGCGCGGTGAAGAGGTAATCGGCGAGCGGTCCGCCGAGCGTCCCTGCGCTGAACGCGTTGAACGGGACACAGGCCGGGTCGACCCCCGACACGGTCGCCGCGCAGGTCGGCGTGCCGTTGACGCTGACGACGTTGAGCGAGCGGTTCACCCGGTCGAAATCGGCGAAATTGCCGAAGGTGATGTCCTGCTGGTTGCGCGAGAACACGCCGCCCAGATCATAGGTCCACGCCTCGCCGACGGTGCCGCGGATCCCCGCGGTCGCGCGGATCCCCTTGTTCAGATAGACGTCGGGCGAGAAGGGCAGGTCGTTGAAGCGATAGCGCACGTCGAGCGGCGCGAGCGCCGACGTCCCCGCCTGCGCACCGCAGATCGTGCTGGCCTGCGACGTCGACAGGAACGGGTTGTTGCAGTTCACCTGGTACGGCGTGTCGCCATAGGCGGTGTAGCTGTAGACGCGCGTCGGATAGGGGTTCACCGACCTGTCGCGGAACCAGATCCCCGAACCATAGAGCTCGAGCTCGGGCGCGATCTTCGCGCTGACGAAGCCGCCGGCGGTATAGCGTTCGAATTCGCGCTGGTAGGAATAGCCGTCATAGGGGTTGGCCGCGTTGCCCGCGCCTGCGCCGTAGGGCACGAACGTCCGCGTGCCGGCGGGATCGTTGACATAGCCGACGCCGCTGTTCGCCCCGCTGCGCGGCGAGATATAGCCGCTCGGCGAATAGGTCGACAGCGAGCAGGACAGCGGGCCGTCCTTGCCGGTCTGGACCAGCTGGCAAGCCGAGCTCGACCGCGCGTCATAGGGGACGTCATTGGCCTGGCGGTAATTGACGAAGCCCGACACGCGCAGCGCGCCGTCGAACAGCTTGGTGCCCGCGGTCAGCGTGACGTCGGACCGGCCGCCGTCATTGGTCAGCCCGCGCGGCGCCTCGAACGCGTTCGCGCGCGCCAGCGGCGACACGATCGTGTCCTTGTTCTCGTGATTGTAGAAGCTGTAATTGCCGTCGAGCTGGATCCCCTCGAAATCCTTCTTCAGGATGAAGTTCACCACGCCCGCGACCGCGTCCGATCCATAGACCGACGACGCGCCGCCGGTCAGCACGTCGACGCGTTCGAGCAGCGAGGGCGGGATGATGCCGACGTCCTGGCCGTTCTGCGTGCCCAGCCGCTTGCCGTCGACGAGCACCAGCGTCCGCTCGAAGCCGAGGCTGCGCAGCTTGATCCGCTGGCGGCCGTCCGAATCCTGATAGGTCTGCTGGCTGTCGGGCGACACCTGCGGCAGGCGGTTGAGCACGTCCTCGACGGTGATCGCCGCCTGTGCGCGGATGTCCTGCGCGGTGACCGAGGTGATCGGCGCGGCCGATGTCATGTTGGGCCGCTGGATCCGCGATCCGGTGACGACGATCAGGTCGTCGGACACGGTCTTGGCCGTCTCGCCCGCGGCGAACGCGGTCTGCGCATCGGCCTCGACCTTGGCCTGGGCCGGCGTCGCCGGGCTGTCCGTCGCGGTCTGCGCCACAGCGGGGATCGCCGTCAGCAACAGCGATCCGGCAAGTGCAATATAGGACGTGGTGTGTCTGAAGTTCATGAAGGCCCCCTTGTCCGGCTGCGCGATCGCGCTTGGTCCGGTTCCGGAGACATGAATTCTCCATTCTGACTTATATGACAATACCCAAATATGACCTCTTCATACGAATGTTGCGAGCATGTTCAGAATAGGCACTATTTCGGTTATCGAGAGCCATCGCCATTCACCGTGGCGCCGCACATTGGCAGGCCGCCCGCCGACGAATCGTCGCGGGTGGCACTTCGGCGGATTGTGCGAGGGCCGTACCACTACCGGTACGGCGGACAGGCTAGCGTTTGGCGTTCCGCTCGCACGCAAAGGACCGGCGCAGCGCGTCGCGGACCACGAAGATCGGCGCGGCCTTCGCCTTCTTGCCCTTGGTGCGCAGATATTTGCGCGTCGTCGCCACCGCGTCGATCGTCGAGCCCTTGGTCGCCGACGGGCAGATCTCGCGCGCCATCGACAGCGTGTCGAACGCGCCGAGGATATAGCCCGTGCAGAAGCTCGGCGCGGGGTCCGCATCCTTGCCGCGGCACTGCGCGATCAGGTCCTCGGTGGTCAGCGCGCTCACCACCACGGGGCGGTCGGCGCGAGCGGGGGTGCGGGCAGGAGTGGGGGCGGGGGCGGCGGCCACCGCAGCGAGCCAGAGCAGGATCATGTCGGTTCGCTTTCCGCGCCAGGGGTCGCCGCGACCGGCGTCGGCTTCAGATAGGGCAGCAGCCGCGCCCGCGGAAACACGTCGTCGAGCGTGCGGCTCTCGGGCAGGATATACACCACGCCGCCCTTGCGGCGGAACAGCGGGCTCAGCTGGCCGGTATAGAATTTGCTGCCGACATTGATGCAGCCAAAGCTGATCCGGTTGTCCTCCGGGCTCGGCGACACCAGCCGCTCGACCCGGCGTTCCTTCTTGTGGGTCGTGATCACCGCATGGATCGCGACCGAATTGGCATAGTCGACCCACAGCACAGACTGGCGTCCGAACGCGCGCCCGAACTTCGTGACGAACCGGCCCGCGGGCGTGGTCCGCTCGGCGGGGCCGATCTCGGCCAGATCCTTCGCGCCGACGCCCGGTGACGAATCGTCCCCGATCCCGACGCCGAGCAGCACCGGCGTCTGCCCGACATATGCGCCCTTCGCATCGAACAGCAGCAGCGACGCCGCCTGCTTGTCGATCACCGCATAGGGCAGGCCGGCATTGTCCTTCGCCGCCGAGACCCAGGCGACGATCTGGTCCGCGGCCGGCGACAGCAGCGGCAGCGCGAGCGGCACGACCGGGGCAGCCACCGCTACCCCGCGCCGCGGCTTCGCGCGCGTCTTGCCAGCGGCCTTGCCACCAGACTTCGCGGCGACCTTGGCGCCGGCAGCGGCCGCCAGCGGCACCGGCGCGGCGACGAGCGCCAGCGCCAGGCCGGCAAGCGCCGCCGCCCGGTACCGTCCCGATAACGGCCCTCTCACGCGCAAGATCCTCTCACGATGGCGATCCTGCGCGGCGAAAGCCGTCCCGGGTATTGGCATGGAGCAGGGTCAGGCTCAGCCGCGCGGCTTGCGCTGGCGCTGCTGCATCTGCTGCTGCATCTTCTGCTCCATGCCGTCGACGCGACCGTTGATCTGGTCGATCCTCTGGCCGTTCTGCTGCGCCTGGCCGGCTGCGGCCTGGGCCTGGGTCAGCGCCTCGCCCGACGTGCCCTCGACGGTCCGCAGGCGGCCGTCCATGCCGTCGATGCGCGTGTTGACGGTCGCGATCTGCTCGCGGACAAAGCCCTTGGTGGCGCAACCGCCCAGCCCGATCGACCCGATCAGCAGGAGGGCAACCGTCGGATATTTCTGGAGACTCGTACGCATTTTCTTAACCTTTCCAAAAACTGGAACCTGCACTCAGCGATCACAATCGCGCGCTGACAATCGATTTTGGCCAGAATGTGCGTCTTCTGCGGTGGAGCAGGGGGCGGGGTGAATGCCGCCGGTTCGCCGCGCCGCGCGGTTCATCTGCCCGCAACCTTTCGCTGGCCTTGGGCATTATCGCCGCGTCCCTTTTCATAGAGTTCGCCGGCCATGAAACAGATCCTCCCCGTCATCTTCGCGCTCGTCCCCCTCGCCGCGATGGCCGGCGCTTGCGTCACCTGCCCCTGAACCGCTGGCGTTCCTGCCGCAGACATGAAAAAGGCCCGCCCGGATCGCTCCGGACGGGCCTTTTTCGTGTCGGCCAGGAAAGGCGAGGGGGTTAGCCCTGTGCCTCTTCCTCCTGGTCGCGCGGGGCTTCGGCGGTCGC
The DNA here is from genome assembly GCF_014194875.1 of Sphingomonas sp. BK481. Lineage (NCBI taxonomy): Bacteria > Pseudomonadati > Pseudomonadota > Alphaproteobacteria > Sphingomonadales > Sphingomonadaceae > Sphingomonas > Sphingomonas sp. BK481. The sequence goes on from NZ_JACIAP010000001.1 coordinate 795,459, forward strand.
GCCGGGCTCTGCGTTCGGATCGTAATCCTCGACGAAGCCAGCCTCGTCACGCTCGAACATCGACGACATGACGTCGACGCCCTGAGCCTGCATCTCGGCTTCTTCCGGCGACCGGGCGACGTTGACCTTGACGGACACCGACACCTCGGGGTGGAGTGCAACCTTGACGGTGTACACGCCGATCGCCTTGATCGGCTTGTCGAGCACGATCGCCGACTTGCCGACCTTGTGACCATCGGCCACCAGCGCATCGACCAGATCGCGAACCGCGACCGAGCCGTAGAGCTGACCGGTGTTCGACGCCTGACGGATCAGGGTCACGCTCGCGTCGGTGAAGGTCTTCGCTTCGGTCTCGGCATCGGCACGGCGCGATGCGTTGTCCGACTCGATCCGCGCACGGTTCGCTTCGAAAACCTTGCGGTTGGCTTCGTTCGAACGAAGCGCCTTCTTGTTCGGGAGAAGGAAGTTACGGGCATAGCCGTCCTTGACCTTCACCACGTCGCCGATGGCGCCGAGCTTTTCGACGCGCTCAAGCAGAATGACGTCCATGGGGGCGCTCCTTACTTAACGATGTAGGGCAGCAGGCCCAGATGACGCGCACGCTTGATGGCCTGGGCCAGTTCGCGCTGCTTCTTTGCGGCCACCGAAGTGATACGCGACGGGACGATCTTGCCACGCTCGGACACGAAGCCCTGCAGCAACCGGACGTCCTTATAGTCAATCCGGGGAGCGTCTTTGGCAGAGAACGGGCAGCTCTTGCGGCGGCGGAAGAATGGACGTGCCATGATTATTCAGCTCCCTCTTCGCGGTCACGACGGGGACCACGGTCCGGACGATCGCCGCGGTCGGGACGGCCTTCACGGCCACCTTCGCGGTCGCCACGACGCTCACGGTCGCGGTCCGACTTGCGCATCATCACGGTCGGGCCCTCTTCGAGCGTGTCGACCTTGACCGTCATGTAACGGATGATGTCTTCGTTGATCTGCGTCTGGCGCTCCAGCTCTGCGATCACGTTGCCCGGGGCATCGATCTCGAGCATCACATAGTGCGCCTTGCGGTTCTTGGCGATCTTGTACGCCAGCGAACGCAGGCCCCAGTTCTCGGTCTTTACGACCCGACCTTCGTTGTCGTTCACGATCTTGGTGGCGATTTCCGCCAGAGCGTCCACCTGCGCCTGTGCCAGATCCTGGCGCGCAAGGAACACGTGCTCGTAAAGAGCCATGTCTTGTCCTTCGTCTTGGCCGATCGCTGATACACGCCCCATGCGTGCACCCCTCCGGCTGTCGTCTAGAATGCAAACCGGGGCAAGAGACGCGAATCCCTCACCCCGGTTGCGATGGCCCTTACCCGATTGGCGGGGAAAGGCAAGGTGTCCGTCCGTCTTCCCAACCCCTTCCGTCATCCGCTCCCTCCTCCGTCATCCTGACGAAAGTCAGGATCCAGAGTAACGGAGCGCCGCCCTGTCTGACCCTGGATCCTGACTTTCGTCAGGATGACGGGGTATATCGAGGACGGCGCTCATCTCAGGATGAAGATGTAATGGAGGCCCGGACCTTACCGGAACGCGCCACCCCGCACCTGGACCACATTGCCACGGCCGTTGACCAGCAGCGCGTCACGACCCGAACGGACCCACTGGCTGCCACGCGGCGGGGCGGCGAGGCGATAGTTGCGGTAGGTCGTGATCACCCGGTAGTTCTGCGCATAGCGGCGGTCGAACCGCTGGCCGGTGCGGAAATTGCGATACTGGTTCGGGCGGACGGTGGTCCGCTTGGTGACGACGGTGCGGCCATTGTTGTTCTGGCGCACGGTGGTCACTTCGCGGCGCTGCTGCGCCTCGGCCGGAGCGGCGGCCAGCAGCGGGCTGGCGACGAGGGTGGCGGCAAGCGCGCTGAGGATGAACTTCTTCATGATACTCTCCCGTTGAAACACGGCGCCGATGCTGCGGCGTCCTCCATAATCTGGGGGCCGCTTGTCGCAGGCGCTTGTCGCCGGGGTCGCGAATTGGTCGCATTTTGTCGCAAGCCCGGCGGGTTCGTTCAGGTTCGCGCGGTTGCAACTCGGGCCACACCTTTCTAGTCCGCCCGCTTCAAAGAGGAGAGGTCATGCGCGCGTTCATCTTCCCCGGCCAGGGGAGCCAGTCTGTCGGCATGGGCAAGGCGCTCGCCGATGCCAGCGCCACCGCGCGCGAGGTCTTCGCCGAAGTCGACGAGGCGCTCGGCCAGAATCTGTTCCGGCTGATGAGCGAGGGGCCGGCCGACGACCTCCTCCTCACCGAGAATGCGCAGCCCGCGATCATGGCGAACGCGATCGCCACGCTGCGCGTCGCCGAGAAGGAGGGCGGTCTGCGCCTCGCCGACAAGGCCGATTATGTCGCAGGGCACAGCCTCGGCGAATATACCGCGCTCTGCGCCGCGGGCGCGCTCGACCTGTCGACCACCGCGCGGCTGCTGAAGCTGCGCGGCCGGGCGATGCAGGCGGCGGTGCCGGTGGGCGAGGGCGCGATGGCCGCACTGCTCGGCACCGACCTCGAAAAGGCGCAGCTGATCGCGGGCGCCGCGGTCGATTCGATCCTCGCCGAGGGCGGGGCCGAGCTGGTCTGCACCGTCGCCAACGACAATGACCCGTCGCAGGTCGTGATCTCGGGCCACCGCCTCGCGATCGAGAAGGCGATCGGCCTCGCCAAGGATCTCGGTGCCAAGCGCGCGGTCCTGCTCCCGGTCTCCGCGCCGTTCCACTGCCCGCTGATGCAGCCCGCCGCCGAGGCGATGGAAGCCGCCCTCCTCGACGCCGACCTCCGCGCGCCGCTCGTCCCCGTCTTCGCCAATGTCGACGCGGTCGCCGTCGCCAACCCCGGCGCGATCCGCCACCTGCTCGTCCAGCAGGTCACCGGCATGGTCCGCTGGCGCGAATCGGTCTTGGCGATGCACGCGGCGGGCGTCGGCCACTTCGTCGAATTCGGCGGCAAGGTCCTCGCCCCCATGGTAAAACGCACCGCCCCCGACGCCGAAACCACCAGCGTCATCACGATGGACGACATCGAGGCGTTGATTAAGCTACTGTAGATTTCGCGCAGAGGCGCAGAGGACGCAGAGCCCATGAAAGATATCGATGTGGTCAGCGGCGATGTCCTGGATGTCGCTCTGCGACTGCATCGTGATCTTGGGCCGGGCCTGCTCGAAAGCGTCTACGAAGCGGTGCTTGCCGGTCGGCTGGCGACGATGGGCTATCCTGTGGTTCGCCAGCGGCCGATCGACATCGCGTTCGAAGGCTTGCACTTCGAGGCCGCATTTCGGATCGATCTTCTTGTTGACGACCGCTTGGTCGTCGAGATCAAATCGGTCGAGCGCCTTCTCCCCGTGCACGCAAAGCAACTGCTGACCTATCTCAGATTGACCAGACAGCCCGTCGGGCTGCTCATCAACTTCGGCGGCGCTACCCTGAAAGAGGGCGTCCGCCGCCTCGTCAACAACCACCGCCCCTCTGCGTCCTCCGCGTCTCTGCGCGAACCAATCTAGAATCGGAGTTAGAATGTTCGACCTCACAGGCATGACCGCCCTCGTCACCGGCGCATCGGGCGGGATCGGGTCCGAGATCGCCCGGGCCCTCGCCGCACAGGGCGCGCGCCTCGCCATATCCGGCTCCAACGCCGCCAAGCTCGACGCCTTCCTCGCCACCCTCGGCGGCGATCATGTCGCGCTGCCGTGCGACCTGTCCGACCCCGCCGCGGTCGACGCGCTCGTCCCCCAGGCGGTCGAAAAGCTCGGCAAGATCGACATCCTCGTCAACAATGCCGGCGTCACCCGCGACAATCTCGCGATGCGGATGAAGGACGACGAGTGGGACAGCGTCATCCGCGTCAACCTCGAGGCTGCGTTCCGCCTGATGCGCGCCGCCGCCAAGCCGATGATGAAGGCGCGCTTCGGCCGGATGATCTCGGTCACCTCGATCGTCGGCGTCACCGGCAATCCCGGCCAGGCCAATTACGCCGCGTCGAAGGCGGGGCTGATCGGCATGTCGAAATCGATGGCGCAGGAGCTCGCCAGCCGCGGCATCACCGTCAACTGCGTCGCCCCCGGCTTCATCACCTCGCCGATGACCGACGCGCTTCCCGACGCACAGAAGACCGCGCTGACGACGAAGATTCCGGCCGGCCGGCTGGGCGAGGGCGCGGACATCGGCGCGGCGATCGTCTATCTCGCCAGCCGCGAGGCGGGCTATGTCACCGGGCAGACGCTGCACGTGAATGGCGGGATGGCGATGATCTGACGTCACGGATCCGCGGCATGAGCCGGGCTAACGCCCGGTTTTCGCGCGTAATCGCGCAAAGCGACCCGGCAAGGCGATGAACTGACCCTTGCCACGAAACGGACCCCGTTCTACGGGCGTTCAGGAACTGGTAAAAACCCCCAAAGATAGAGGGAACGAACATGAGCGAGACCGCAGACCGCGTGAAGAAGATCGTCGTCGAGCATCTCGGCGTCGAAGCCGACAAGGTGACCGAAGATGCGAGCTTCATCGACGATCTGGGTGCCGACAGCCTCGACATCGTCGAGCTGGTCATGGCGTTCGAAGAAGAATTCGGCGTCGAGATCCCTGACGACGCGGCCGAGAAGATCGCGACCGTCAAGGACGCGATCACCTATATCGACGAGCACAAGGCCTGATCAGGGCTTGAGGTCCGATCCGTCGGGCTTGCCCTGGTGGCTATGATCTGAGCGGCTCCCCGTCCTTGGGCTAAGAGGGCGGGGAGCCGTTTCGTTTTGGAAGCATGTGGAGTTTGAGGTCATGCGGCGTGTCGTCGTAACCGGGCTAGGCCTGGTCACCCCCCTGGGGGCCGATGTTGAAACGGCTTGGGCGAACATTCTCGCCGGCAAGTCGGGGGCGGGCCCGATCACCCGGTTCGATGCGTCGGACCAGGTCTGTCGCATCGCCTGCGAGGTGAAGCCCGCAGACCATGAATATGGCTTCGATCCCGCCAAGCGCGTCGACCACAAGGTCCAGCGCCAGGTCGATCCCTTCATCATCTACGGCATCGACGCCGCGGGCCAGGCGCTCGAAGACGCCGGCCTGACCGAGATGACGGTCGAGGAAAGCTGGCGTGCGGGCGTGTCGATCGGCTCGGGCATCGGCGGCCTGCCGGGCATCGAGAGCGAATCGATCGTCCTCCACACCAAGGGGCCGCGCCGCGTCTCGCCGCACTTCGTCCACGGCCGCCTGATCAACCTGATCTCGGGTCAGGTCTCGATCAAATATGGTCTGCGCGGACCCAACCACGCGGTCGTCACCGCCTGCTCGACCGGCGCGCATGCGATCGGCGACGCCGCGCGGATGATCGCGATGGACGATGCCGACGTGATGCTCGCGGGCGGCGCGGAGGGCACCGTCTGCCCGCTCGGCATCGCCGGCTTCGCCCAGGCGCGCGCGCTGTCGACCAACTTCAACGATTCGCCCGAAAAGGCCTCGCGTCCCTATGACAAGGACCGCGACGGCTTCGTGATGGGCGAGGGCGCGGGCGTGCTCGTGCTCGAGGAATATGAACACGCCAAGGCGCGCGGCGCGAAGATCTATGCCGAGGTGATCGGCTATGGCCTGTCGGGCGACGCGTACCATGTCACCGCACCGCATCCCGAAGGCGACGGCGCGTTCCGTTCGATGCAGATGGCGATCAAGAAGTCGGGCCTCAAGCTCGAGGACATCGACTACATCAACGCGCACGGCACCTCGACGCCGATGGGCGACGAGCTCGAACTCGGCGCGGTCCGCCGGCTGTTCGGCGATGCGATCTCGGGCCTGTCGATGTCGTCGACCAAGTCGGCGATCGGCCATCTGCTCGGCGGCGCGGGCGCGGTCGAGAGCATCTTCTGCATCCTCGCGCTGCGCGACCAGATCGTGCCGCCGACGCTCAACCTCGACAATCCGAGCGACAGCTGCATCGGCGTCGACCTCGTGCCGCACGTCGCCAAGAAGCGCGAAGTCCGCGCGGTGCTGAACAACTCGTTCGGCTTCGGCGGCACCAACGCCTCGCTGGTGATGACGCTGGTAAAGTAACCGCTGTGCCCCGGCGAAGGCCGGGGTCCAGTTGGAATGGTCTATCGATAGAAGCGAGCCGTTCGCCCAACTGGGCCCCGGCCTCCGCCGGGGAACGTTAATGCGCAAGGTCGGCTGTTTCGGAGTGATCCTCGCCCTCGTGGCGATCGTCGCGCTGTTCCTCGTCGTCCAGGGCTGGGGCGGCGCCGGCCCGGCCGCGCGCACGCTCACCGTCCAGGTCGCGCAAGGGTCGAGCCTCGCCGCCGCCGCGACCGAGCTCGAAAAGGCCGGCGCGATCCGCTCCGCCAGCCGCTTCCGCCTCTACGCCCGCATCTTCGGCTCGGGCGATCCGATCAAGGCGGGCGAATACCGCATCCCCGCGCAGGCCAGCCCGTCCGACATCCTGAAACTGATGCAGGGCGGCAAGGTCGTCCAGCGGCTCGTCGCGGTCCCCGAAGGCTATCCCTCGGTCCTCGTCCACGACGCGCTGATGAAGGCCGACGGCCTGACCGGCACCGTGCCCGTCCCCGCCGAAGGCTCGATCCTGCCCGACAGCTATGCGTTCGAACGCGGCGACACGCGCGCCACGGTCGTCGCGCAGATGCAGTCGGCGATGACGGCGTACCTTGCCAAGGCCTGGGCGGCGCGCAAGCCGGGCATCGCGGTGGCGACCCCCGAACAGGCGATCATCCTCGCCTCGATCGTCGAGAAGGAAACCGGCAAGCCGTCCGAGCGTCGCATGGTCGCCGCGGTTTACGGCAACCGTCTGCGCGTCGGCATGCCGCTCCAGGCGGATCCGACCGTCATCTACCCGATCACCAAGGGCCGCCCGCTCGGCCGTCGCATCCTGCGCTCCGAACTGCAGGCGAAGAACGGCTACAACACTTATGCCAGCCCTGGCCTGCCGCTCGGCCCGATCGCCAATCCCAGCCGCGCCTCGATCGACGCGGTGCTCGACCCGGCGCAGACCAAGGCGCTGTATTTCGTCGCGGACGGCACCGGCGGCCATGTGTTCGCCGACACGCTCGACCAGCACAACGCCAACGTCCGCAAATGGTACGCAATCCGCAAGGCCCGCGGCGAGATGTAATCGCCCCTTCGGCGCCTGACAGCATGGCGCCGGGTCGCTCAGCCACCCCGTTCGTCCCGAGTAGCTGCTGAGCGAAGTCGAAGCGGCGTATCGAGGGACAATTGGCGCACGGGCCCCCTCCGTCGATACCCCCTCTTCGGATAAGCGGTGCTTCGATACGAGCCCTCGATACGCCCCATCGGGGCTACTCGGTCTCTACTCGGCACGAACGGGAAGGGGGGGACGTGGGCACCAGTGCCGCACGTCCGATCCTTACCCCCGCAGCGCGTTGGCCGCGCGCGCCTTCATCTCGATCTCGGCCATCGTGCCGCCGGTCACCCAGCTCCCGCCGACGCACAGCACCGGCTTGAACGCGAGCCACTCGGGCGCGCTGGCCTCGGTGATCCCGCCGGTCGGGCAGAACCGCGCCTGGTAGAACGGCGCCGCCAGCGCCTTCAGCGCCTTCAGCCCACCGCTCGCCTCCGCCGGGAAGAACTTGAAATGCGTGAGGCCGAGGTCGAGCCCGGTCATGATGTCCGCCGCATTGGCGATGCCGGGCAGGAACGGCACACCGCTCTCGATGATCGGCGTCGCGAGCCGCTCGGTCAGGCCCGGCGAGACGATGAACTCGGCGCCCGCGTCCATCACCTCGGCAAACTGGCGCGTGTTGACGACGGTGCCCGCACCGACGATCGCGCCCTCGACCTTCTTCATCTCGGCGATCGCCTCGAGCGCGGCGCCGGTGCGCAGCGTCACCTCGAGCACCCGCAGCCCGCCCGCGACCAGTGCCTCGGCGAGCGGACGGGCCAGCGCCGCGTCCTCGATCACCAGCACCGGGATGACGGCGCTGGTCTGCATGATGTCTGCGATGGTTGCGGTCATTGCGTGTGTTCCTGTGCGAAGGCAGCCGCGGCGCCGAACAGGCCGGGCTGGGGATGGGTGATCAGCTTGACGGGCATCGCCGCCATCATCGTCTGGAACCGGCCCTTGGCGACGAAGCGCTGGTCGAAGCCCGAGCGGACCAGGCGGTCCTTGATCCGGAAGCCGAGCCCGCCCGCGATCACCACCGCCTTGGCACCCTGCGCGAGCGCGAGATCGCCCGCCACCGCGCCGAGCGCGAGGCAGAAGCGGTCGAGCGCTGCGAGCGCGATCGAATCGGTGCCGTCGATCGCCTCGGTCCAGATCGTCCGGTCGTCGCGGCTGGGTACCGAACGCCCCTCCATCTCGGCCAGCGTCTCGTAGATCGCGACGATCCCCGGCCCGGCGACGACGCGCTCGGCGGAGACCCGCGTAAAGGTCTTGCGCAGCCGCTTGAGCAGCGCATCCTCGATCCCGTCGAGCGGCGCAAAGTCCATGTGACCGCCCTCGGTCTCCAGCACCTGGTACCGGTCGCGGTGCCGCAGCAGCTGCGCGACGCCCAGGCCGGTGCCCGGCCCGCAGATCGTCGTGATCCCCTCGGACGGCAGCGGCGTGTCGGGGCCGCACAGATGGATGAAGTCGCTGTCGGGAACCTGCGCGACGGCATGGCCGACCGCGCCGAAATCATTGACGACGACCCACTGGTCCGCGTTCAGCCGCTCGGTGATCAACGACTTGCGGATGATCCACGGATTGTTGGTCAGCCGGATCACGTCGTTGGCGACCGGCGACGCGACCGCGATGCCCAGCGCGCGGGGCAGGGGCCGTCCCAGCCCCGCCTCGAACGCCTGATAGGCGGTCTGCAGCGACGCGTGGTCGGCGGTCTTCATCGTCACCGGCTCGCCCAGCTTGACGACGCGGCCATTCTCGACCTCGGCAATCGCAAAGCGCGCATGCGTCCCGCCGATATCTGCCGCTACGATTTCCATTGGTCTCTCCCGATCCTTGATCTCTTATCGCCGTTCGTCCTGGGCGACGTCGAAGGACATCGCCCGGAACGAACGGTAGGCGCGGGCTCTACAGCCCCGCGCCCGCCAGCATCGCCGACGCGCCCTTTTCGGCCTCGTCGGCCAGTCCGCGGAACATGCCGAACAGCTCGCGACCCATGCCGCTGACCGCGGGCGGCAGCGTCACCATCTCGCGCGTCGCCCATACGTCCGCATCGACCAGCGCTTCCAGCGTGCCGTTGACCGCATCGACGCGGATCATGTCGCCGTCGCGGATCAGCCCGATCGCGCCGTCGAGCAGTGCTTCCGGCGAGCAATGGATCGCGCACGGCACCTTGCCGCTCGCACCCGACATGCGCCCATCGGTGACGAGCGCCACCTTGAATCCGCGATTCTGCAGCACGCCCAGCGGCGGGGTCAGCTTGTGCAGCTCGGGCATGCCGTTGGCGCGCGGCCCCTGGAAGCGGACGACGACGACGACGTCCTTTTCCAGCTCGCCGCGCTTGAACGCCTCGATCACGTCGAGCTGGTCGTCGAACACCATTGCGGGCGCCTCGACGATCCAGCGATCGCGCTCGACCGCGGACACCTTGATGCACGCGCGGCCGATATTGCCCGCGAGGATCCGCATCCCCCCATCCGCCGAGAACGGCGCGGTGGCGGGGCGCAGGATCGTCTCGTCACCGCTGTCGGGCGTGTCGCGCCATTCGAGCGCGCCGTCCGCGACGACCGCGGTCTTGGCATAGGCCGACAGATCCTGCCCGCCGATCGTCATGATGTCGCCGTGGAGCAGCCCTTCGCCCAGTAGTTCGCGGATCACATAGGGCATGCCGCCCGCCGCCTCGAACGCGTTCACATCGGCCGAGCCGTTGGGATAGACGCGCGCGATCAGCGGCACCGCCGCCGACAGGCGATCGAAATCCTCCCAGTCGATCACGATCCCCGCCGCACGCGCGATCGCGGGAACGTGGAGCAGATGGTTCGTCGAGCCGCCCGTCGCGAGCAGGCCGACCGCCGCATTGACGATCGCGCGCTCGTCGACGCAGCGGCCGAGCGGCCGGTAATCGTCGCCGCGCGCGCCGATCTTCGCGAGCCTATGGACCGCCGCGCGCGTCAGTTCCTGGCGCAGCTTGGTACCTGGATTGACGAACGCCGCGCCCGGCATGTGGAGGCCCATGACCTCCATCATCATCTGGTTGGTATTGGCGGTGCCGTAGAAGGTGCAGGTGCCCTTCGAATGATAGGCGCCGATCTCCGCCTCGAGCAGCTCCTCGCGCCCGACCAGCCCTTCGGCGAACTTCTCGCGCACCGCGGCCTTGGCCTTGTTGGGCAGCCCGGTCGGCATCGGCCCACCCGGTATCAGCACCATCGGCAGATGCCCGAAGCGCAGCGCGCCCATCAGCAGCCCCGGCACGATCTTGTCGCAGATGCCGAGCAATGCCGCGCCCTCGAACGTGCCGTGGCTCAGCGCGATCGCCGTGCTCAGCGCGATCGTGTCGCGGCTGAACAGCGACAGCTCCATCCCCGGATAGCCCTGCGTCACGCCGTCGCACATCGCCGGCACGCCGCCCGCGACCTGCGCGGTCGCGCCGGCCTCGCGCGCCCAGACCTTCATCAGTTCGGGATAGCGGTAATAGACCGCATGCGCCGACAGCATGTCGTTATACGCCGTCACGATGCCGATGTTCATGCCGGCATCGGCCTTCATCGCATCGCGGTCCTCCTCGGTCCCCGCATAGGCATGCGCGAGGTTCGCGCAGCCCAGCGACGGCCGGCGCACCTGCGCCTCGCCCTCGCGGTCGATCAGCGCGAGATAGGCGGCGCGGCTGTCGCGCGACCGTTCGATGATCCGGTCGGTGACCGCGGAGACGACGGCGTTCAGCATCTCAGGCGGCCCAGTGGATGTCGACGGGCAGCTCGACCTCGGCCAGCACGCGCCCGATCGGATATTTGGACGACGGACCCTGCTCGATCGCCTGTTCGAGCAGCGTCTTCTTCTCCTCGCCGGTGATCATGATCATCAGCGCCTTGGACGAAGCGATCGCCGCCGCGGACAGGGTGACGCGCGCGACCGGCGCCTCGGGCGGCAGCGGCTCGGGCATCACGCCAACCGCGCGGCGTTCCTTGGGACCGCTCAGCGCCTCGTCGAAATCGGGGCCGGGGAAGATCGACGCGGTATGGCCGTCGGTACCCATGCCGAGCAGACAGAAGTCGAGCGGCCAGTGCAGGTCCTGCATCAGCGCATCCGCCGAACGACCAGCGGCCTTGTAGTCGGAGATCGCATCGGGAACGATCGGCTTTACCCGCGCACCCTTGGGCAGGAAGATCTTGGCGAGCGCGGTGACGTTCGACATCGGATCGCCCAGTTTCACGATCCGCTCGTCGCCGGGGATGATCGTAACCTTCTTCCAGTCGAGCTTGGCCTGGGCGAGCTTCTCATACGCCGCCATCGGCGTCTTGCCGCCCGCCAGCGCGATCACCGCCGAGCCGCGCGCGTCGAGCGCGCTCTCGATGACGAACTGGATGTCGCCGGCAACCGCGGCTGCGAGCTCCTCGGTGTCCTCGTAATCCCACCATTCGATTTCGGTCATATGCTCAAACTCACTTAGAAATTAGTGTTCGTGCCCAACAGTTCAGGTCGTGTCCGCCAGTCCCGTTCGCACCCAGCAGTCCCGTTCCTACTCAGCGGCCCGTTCCTACCAACCAGTCCCGTTCGTGCCGAGTAGGGATCGAGCGAAGTCGAGAGCCCGTATCGAGGTACAATGCCACAACCGGGCCGATCCCTCGATACGCCATCTCGACAAGCTCGACGGCTACTCGGGACGAACGGAGGAAAACATGCTCAGTCGTCCTGCCAGGTCACGCCGTCGCGCTCGGTCAGCGCGATCGCGGCGGACGGGCCCCAGCTGCCCGACGGATAGCTTTTGGGCTTCATTCCGTTCGCTTTCCAGCCCTCGCGGATCGCATCGATCCAGGTCCACTGCGCCTCGACCTCGTCGCGCCGCACGAACAATGTCTGGTCGCCCTCGATCAGGTCGAGCAGCAGCCGCTCATAGGCGATGCGCCGGCGCGTACCCGCAAACTCGGCGTCGAGGCTGAGGTTCAGCGGCACCTCGCGCAGCCGCACGCCCTCACGGTCGAGACCCGGCTCCTTCGCCATCACCAGCAGCTGGACATGCTCTTCGGGCTGCAGGCGGATGATCAGCATGTTGGGCTGGAGCAGCCCGCCGCGCCCTGCGAACATCGAATGCGGCACCGCCTTGAACTGGATCGCGATCTCGCTGCCGCGTGCCGCCATCCGCTTGCCGGTGCGCAGGTAGAAGGGCACGCCCTGCCAGCGCCAGTTGTCGACATGCGCCTTGATCGCGACGAACGTCTCGGTGGTCGACGTTTGGCCGAGCTCCTCCGAATAGCTCTTCACGAACTTCCCGTTGACCGCGCCCTCGGCATATTGCCCGGTCACGGTGACGTGCGGCGCCTCCTCGGGCTTGATCAGCCGGAGCGAGCGGAACACCTTCGACTTCTCGTCGCGGACGTCGGTGCCCTCGAACCGCGCCGGCGGCTCCATCGCGATCAGCGCGAGCAGTTGCAGGATATGGTTCTGGACCATGTCGCGCAGCGCGCCCGCGCTCTCGTAATAGCCCGCGCGTTCTTCCAGCCCGACCGTCTCGGAGATCGTGATCTGGACGTTGTCGATGCCTTGCGCATTCCACACCGGCTCGAAGAACGAGTTGCCGAAGCGCAGCGCCAGGATGTTCTGGACGGTTTCCTTGCCCAGATAATGATCGATCCGGTAGGTCCGGTTCTCGGGAAACGCCTTGGCGACCGCGTCGTTGATCTCGCGGCTCGTCGGCAGGTCATAGCCCAGCGGCTTCTCGAGCCCGACCCGGACCGTCTCGCCCGCCAGCCCGACCTTGTGCAGCCCCTCGATCGCCGATTCGAACAGCGACGGCGCGGTCGACAGATAGATGGCGAGCCCGCCCGAAATGTCGCCGATCTTGTCCGCCAGCGGCTGGAAGCTCGCCGGATCGGACAGGTCGGTCGGCTGGTAATGCACGCGCTCGAGGAACGCGTCGATCGTCCCCGCATCCTTGCGATCGTCTTTCAGATACTCGTCGAGCGCGGCTCTCGCGAAGGTGCGATACGCCGCGTCGTCATGATCGTGACGCGCCGCGCCGGTGATCGTCAGCCCCTCGGGCAGCAGCCCGTCGGCGTGCAGGCCATAGAGCGAGGGCAACAGCATCCGCTGCGCGAGATCGCCGGTCGCGCCGAACAGGAGCAGCTTGGCTACGGGATTACGGTGCATGAGAGCTCCTGGGTCAGTCGGTCTTACGAAACCAGACCGGCGACCGGGTCGACCCCGGCCATGATGTTGAGGTTCTGGACCGCGGCGCCGCCGGCGCCCTTGCCCAGATTGTCGAGTGTCGCGACCAGCCGCGCATGACCGGTCGCATCGTTGCCGCAGACGCGCAACGTCAACCGGTCGGTTCCGGCATTTTCCTCGATCGCGATCGCCGCCGCATCGCCCGCCGCCACGGTCACGAGCGCCGCGCCGTCATAGGCCTGCCGCAGCACGTCCTCGACCGCCGCCAGCGTCGGCCGGCCGGGCAGGGCATGAAGGTGCAACGGCACCTCGACGACCATCCCGCGATAGGTGTTGGCGACCGCGGGCGCGAAGATCGGCGCATGCGTCAGCGCGGCGTGCTGCGTCATCTCGGCGATATGCTTGTGCGCGAGGCCCAGCGCATAGGCGCGGAACGCGGTCGGGGTGGCGCCGGCCCCCTCGAACTCGGCGATCATCGCCTTGCCGCCGCCCGAATAGCCCGATGTCGCGTTGACGCTCAGCGGGTGGCCCGCCGGCAGCAGCCCGGCCGCGACCAGCGGCGCGACGAGCGCGAGGAAACCGGTCGGATAGCAGCCGGGGTTGGACACGCGCGTCGCCGTGGCGATCCGCGCCGCCTGACCCGGCAGCTCGGCGAACCCATAGGTCCAGCCCGGCGCCACGCGGTGCGCGCTCGATGCGTCGATCACCCGCGTCCGGTCATTGTCGATCAGCGCGACCGCTTCGCGTGCGGCATCGTCGGGCAGGCACAGGATGACGAAATCGGCATCGTTGAGCGCCGCGCGCCGCGCCGCGGGATCCTTGCGGTTCGCCTCGTCGAGCAAGGCGATCTGTATGTCGGACCGCCCGGCGAGCCGGTCGCGGATCTCGAGCCCGGTGGTGCCCGCCGCACCGTCGATGAAGACCGTCGCGGTCATGCCGCCACCGCCTTGCCGTCCGGCAGGTCGAGCGCGTCGATCTCGACATAGCCGACCAGCCCATGCGGCTGCGCGACGCCCCAGGCGGACGATCCCGCAATCTCGAGCACTTCGATCGTGTCGCCGACCGCCAGCGCGGTGACCGTCTCGCTCGCCGTGTCACGGCCCGCGCGCAGCGTCGCGGTGCGCGCGACCAGCCGGATCATCGGCACCGCATAATGCGGCGCAAAGACATGCTCGGCGAGGCGGATGTCGGCAATGTCGCGGCGGACCGCGTGCGTGCGCAGGTCGAGATCGACCGAACGCCCGGTCAGCGCGAAACTCTGGCGACGCGAGTCGGCAGAATCACGCGGCTGAATGACGCCGTCAGGCTGTCGCGGCGCGGGGCGCGGCGTCGTTATCGCCGATGAACTGCCCGAATTCTTCAAGAAAATCTGCCCCTTCACTCGTCCGCGCGACGAAGATGTTGCGCTTGTCGCTATCGTCGCGTTGCCGGCGCAGATAGCCGAGGGCACCCAATCTGTTCAAGGCGCGCGTGACGACCGGCTTCGATACGTTCAGTGCACGCGCCAGACCGCGCACCGTATGCGGGCCGGGTTTGAGATAGACGAGCAGCAAAAGCGCCATCTGGCGATTGGTCAGATCCGGTTCACCCGAACGGACATAATCGACCAGAGCCGTCATCCACGTCGATAGAGTATTGACTGCCATTGATGCCACAGCGTTGATCCGCCATCTGAATTTCAGGGTCTACGTCCCGTTAAGGAACGTCATTACGCTGTCACAACGCCCGCCCGCACGGCTTGTTTCCGTGTGTTTCGGTGTCGTGTGCGATATCCGGAGCCCGGGATGCGGTTGATCGTTGCCGCCGGCTCGCCTATGTGCGCGGCTTCGTAAAAGTTCCGGGGTTTTCCGCGCAATGTTCGCCTTCCTGCTTGTCATCCACGCGATCATCGCGGCCGCCCTCGTCACCGTGATCCTCATGCAGCGGTCGGAAGGCGGCGGTCTGGGCATGGGCGGCAGTCCCTCGGGGCTGATGTCGGCCCGCGGCGCCGCCGATTTCCTGACGCGCGCAACCGGCGTGCTCGGGACGATGTTCGTGCTGTTCTCGATCCTGCTCGCGATCCTCGCGGCGAATCACCGCAGCACCGACATCGACACGTCGCTCGCCCGCACTCCGGCGGCCGCCGCCACCGCGGTTCCGACCGCGGAGCCCAAGGGCGATGCGGCACCGTTCGCCGGTGGTGCAGAGAATGCTGGCGCCGCCGCACCGGCGCCTGCCGACAATGGCGCGGTCCCGCTCGCCCGCTAAACACTCCATTCGCCGACAAAAGCGCCCTGCGTGATCCGCGGGCGCTTGTCGTTCGTCCCCAACACACGCTACGAGACTCTTCCCATGGCTCGGTACATTTTCATCACCGGGGGCGTGGTATCGTCGCTCGGTAAAGGTCTCATGGCGGCATCGCTTGCCGCCCTCCTCCAGGCACGCGGCTACAGCGTCAGGATCCGGAAGTTCGATCCGTATCTGAACGTCGATCCCGGCACGATGTCGCCCTATCAGCACGGCGAGGTCTATGTGACCGACGACGGCGCCGAGACCGATCTTGACCTCGGTCACTATGAACGCTTCACCGGCGTGCCCTCGCGCCAGTCGGACAACGTCACCTCCGGCCGCATCTATCAGCAGATCATCGCCCGCGAACGCCGCGGCGACTATCTCGGCGCGACGGTGCAGGTCATCCCGCACGTCACCGACGCGATCAAGGCGTTCGCGCGCGCCGAGACCGACGATGTCGACTTCGTGCTCTGCGAGATCGGCGGCACCGTCGGCGACATCGAATCGCTCCCCTTCATCGAGGCGATTCGCCAGCTGAAGAACGAGGAAGGGCGCGGCAAGGCAATCAGCATCCACGTGACCTTGGTCCCCTATATCGCCGCCGCGGGCGAGCTGAAGACCAAGCCGACCCAGCATTCGGTCCGCGAACTCGCCGCACTCGGCGTCCAGCCCGACGTGCTCGTCTGCCGCTGCGAACACCCGCTGCCGCCGTCGGAGCGCGCGAAGATCGCGCTGTTCTGCAACGTCCCCGCCAGCGCGGTCATCCCCGCGCTCGACGCGAAGAGCATCTATGCGGTGCCGCTCCAGTATCACGGCGAGGGCCTCGATATCGAGGTGCTACGCGCGTTCGGGATCGAACCCGCCGCCGCGCCCGACCTGTCGCGCTGGACCGAGATCATGGACCGGCTGACCAATCCGCAGGGCGAGGTCACGATCGGCGTGGTCGGCAAATATGTCGGGCTGCAGGACGCCTACAAGTCGCTCAACGAGGCGCTGGTCCATGGCGGCATCGCCAACCGCGTCAAGGTCAACGTCCGCTGGATCGACGCCGAGCTGTTCGAGAATGCCGAAAGCGACATCGCCGGCCAGCTCGAGCCCTGCGACGCGATCCTCGTCCCCGGTGCGTTTGGCGAACGCGGCGCGGAGGGCAAGATCGCCTCGGTCAAGTTCGCACGCGAACGCAAGATCCCCTATTTCGGGATCTGCTTCGGGATGCAGATGGCCTGCGTCGAGGGCGCGCGCGGTCTCGGCGGCGTGCCCGACGCCTCGTCGACCGAATTCGGCCCGACCGACAAGCCGGTGGTCGGCATGATCACCGAATGGATGGGCCGCGAGGGTCTCGAGACGCGCGCGGCCGAGGGCGATCTCGGCGGCACGATGCGGCTCGGCGCCTATGACGCCAAGCTCGACGGCAACAGCGTCGTCGCGGCGATCTATGGCGGCACCGACATCTCGGAACGCCATCGTCACCGCTACGAGGTGAATACGGGCTACAAGGACGTGCTCGAACAGGGCGGTCTGGTCTTTTCGGGCATGTCGCCCGACGGCACCCTGCCTGAGATCGTCGAGCGTCCCGACCATCCCTGGTTCGTCGGCGTCCAGTTCCACCCCGAACTGAAAAGCAAACCCTTCGACCCACACCCCCTGTTCGCCAGCTTCATCGAAGCCGCGGTCAAACAGAGCCGCCTCGTCTGACCCGACCGGGCGCCCTCACGGGCGCCCGCCAAAGAGAAATATCGATCACGCGAAGGCGCAAAGGCGCAAAGGGACTTAAAATCTTAGCGCCTTCGCGCCTTCGCGCGAACAAAAACCCCCTCCGCACAGTCCGAACAGAAGAAGTGGTTCACGCGGAGACGCGGAGACGCGGAGTGCATTCGTGGCCTATCGCCGCCAGCCTCACTCTGGTTCGCGCAGGAATTCATGAGGGCCGCGACGCGGCCAGGAAAATCTCCGCGCCTCCGCGCCTCCGCGCCTCCGCGCGAACAAATTCTTCTACCCTCCGAACCCCGGACACAAAAAAGGCGCCCGGACCCAAGGATCCGGACGCCCCACCGCGCTGACCAAAAATCAGGCAGCCTGATCGACAGCAACCGTATCGACCGCAGCCAGCGGCGCGCCGGTCTTGATCGCGATGCTCTTCGGCTTCATCGCCTCGGGCACTTCGCGGACCAGGTCGATCACCAGCAGCCCGTCGTTCAGCCGCGCATCCTCCACCAGCACGAAGTCCGCCAGCTCGAAGCGCCGCTCGAACGAGCGGTTGGCGATGCCGACATGGAGCAGCTGGCCCTCGGGCGCGCGCTCCTCCTTCTTGCCCGCGACCAGCAGCAGGTTCTGCTGCGCGGTGATCGCGATCTCGTCGCGCGAGAAGCCGGCGATCGCCAGCGTGATGCGGTAACGGTCCTGCGCGATCCGCTCAAGGTTGAACGGCGGGTAATTGTCGGACGTCGCGGCGCGCGCGTTCGTCTCGATCATGTCGAACAGCCGGTCGAACCCGACGGTCGAGCGGCGATAGGGGGTAAGGTCGAGTCGCATGGTCAAATCCTCGTCTTGAGCAATCCAACATCAGCCCTGGCCCGCCTGTGCGCGGCCCGGGCGCACGGCCCATCAGGCGCCGTGCGGCAGTGATCTGGTAAGCCGGCCAGACGCTTCAAGATCGCCCCGCCAAGATTTTTTCCGGGGCCCCGATAGCGCAGCTTTGCCCCCGCAAAGCCGTTCCCGATTGAACTCCCACCAAATCAATGGACTTTAAGCGCCAAGGTTCAAGGGAGACGATCATGGCCCATATTTTCGCGATGCTGGTCGCCGCACAGGCGGCCGCATCACCGCTGCCGGCACCCGCCGATCAGGCCGCGCCCGCGCCGCAGGACACACAGCGCGACACCGGCCGACTCGGCGCGGCACAGCAGGGCGGGGGAGACATCGTCGTCAACGCACGCCGCCGCGCCGAGACGATCCAGAGCGTGCCGATCGCGATGTCGGTGATCGGCGGCCAGGCGATCGCCGACACCGGCGCGTACAACGTCAACCGCATCACGCAGCTTCAGCCGACGCTGCAATTCTACTCGACCAACCCGCGCAACTCCGCCGCGAACATCCGCGGGCTCGGCGCGCCGTTCGGGCTCACCAATGACGGCATCGAACAGGGCGTCGGCATCTATGTCGACCAGGTCTATTACAGCCGCATCGCGTCGGCGACGTTCGACTTCACCGACACCGAACGGATCGAGATCCTGCGTGGGCCACAGGGTACGCTCTACGGCAAGAACACCACCGCGGGCGCGATCAACATCTACACGCGCAAGCCCAGCTTCACCCCCGAGGCGCGGATCGAGCTCACCACCGGCAATCTCCGCTTCGTCCAGGCCAAGGCGTCGGTGTCGGGCCCGCTCGTCGACGACCGGCTCGCGATCCGGCTGTCCTCGTCGATCACCCGGCGCGACGGTACGATCCGCAATCTCCGCACCGGCAAGGACGTCAACGCGCAGGACAATCAGAGCCTGCGCGGCCAGCTCTTCTGGCACGCGACCGGCAATCTCGATCTCACGCTGTCGGGCGACTATAATCACCAGAACCCCGATTGTTGCGCGCAGATCTTCGCACGCGTCGGCACCACGCAGCGGCCCGTGTCGCGGCAATATGACGCGCTCGCCGCCGCGCTCAACTACACCCCGCCGTCACGCGACGCGTTCGACCGCGTGACCGATCTCGACACCCCGCTGCGTGCGCGGCAGGAACTCGGCGGCGCCGCACTGCTCGCCGAATGGGATCTCGGACCCGTGTCGCTGACCTCGGTCTCGGCATGGCGCATCTGGGACTGGAAGCCGTCGAACGACCGCGACTTCATCGGCCTGCCGATCACCTCGGTCTCCGCCAACCCGTCGCAGCAGGAACAGGTCAGCCAGGAGGTCCGCCTCTCGTCGAACGGCCGCAACACGGTCGATTACGTCGCCGGGCTATTCTACTTCCACCAGACGATCGACACGCAGGGGCTTCAGGTCCAGGGCGCCGCCGCCAGCCGCTATCTGCTCAACCCGACCAGCGCGAACGCATCCAACCCCGCGGTGCTCGACGGCCTGACCGCGACCAACACGATCGGCTTCAAGAACACGTCGGCGGCCGGGTTCGGCAAGGTGACGTGGCACATTGCCGACAATCTGTCCTTTGCCCCCGGCCTGCGCGTCAATTACGACAAGAAGACCGGCTCCTATGTCTCGGTCGTGACGACAGGGACGGGGGCGGGGGCAGGGGCGGTGCTCAACTGTTCGACCACCGCGCAGGCGGCCAGTTCGGTGACCCGCGACCGGTGCAGCACGCTCGCGCCCCAGGTCTACACCCCCGCCTTCGACGACTGGAACGTGTCGGGCGACGCCACGCTCGCCTATGACGTCGCGCCCGACATCCACGCCTATGCGACCTATGCGCGCAGCTACAAATCGGGCGGCATCAACCTGTCCGGGCTCCCGCTCGACGGCGCGAACAACCCGATTCTCGCCTCGGCGACGGTCAAGCCCGAGACGGTCAACCATTACGAACTCGGCCTCAAGACGCAGTTTCTCGACCGCCGCGTGACGCTCAACCTCGCGGGCTTCTGGACCGAGATCAACGACTACCAGGCCACCGTCACCAACGGCCAGCTGGGCGTGCTGCGCGGCTATCTTGCCAATGCGGGCAAGGTGCGGACGCGCGGGTTCGAATTCGACTCGGCGTTCCGGCCGACCGCGCGCTTCAACCTCTACGTCAACGGCGCCTATACCGACGCCAAATATGTCCGCTTCGTCGATGCGCCATGCCCGCCCGAGCTGTCGGGCGGCACCACCGCGACCGCGGGCCAGAGCCCAAGCCCCGCAGGGACCCCGGGCGGGATCAGCCCCGCAAACTGCGACATCTCGGGCCAGCGTCTGCCCGGCATCTCGAAATGGGCCTTTTCCTACGGCGCGGTATATGACCTGCCCGCACGGATCGGCGGTCTCGATGGCCAGGTGTATCTGGGCTATGACGGCAGCTACCGCTCGACCTTCTCGTCCAACCCGTCCGCCTCGGCCTATACGGACATCAAGGGCTATGCGCTCGGCAATGTCCGGCTGGGGTTCCGCGGCGAGGACCGGCTGAACGTCTTCGGCTGGGTCCGCAACGTCTTCGCCAAGGATTATTACGAATTGCTCGCGCTGCAATCGGGCAGCACGGGGCTGGTCGTCGGCCAGCCGGGCGATCCGCGCACCTACGGCGTCACGATCTCGCGCTCGTTCTGATACGGTTCACAAACGCTGCTCTACTCTATCTGCTATAAAGAGAGATCCGGGCGAAGGGTGAGAATTGGAAGCTCCCACTCTTCGTCCGGTGCCTGTTGCACTTCGGGGGTTCCGGGAACGGCGAATAGTGTATTCGTTGTAAGGAAAATGGCCCGGACAAGCAAACGCCCGGACCGTTTCCGATCCGGGCGCCTGCGTGACGATCGCTCGTCAGCCCCCATTTTGTCGCTTCCGCTCTGCACCTTCGGTGCGGCGTCAAAGCATTCCCCGAACCACGGCCGTTGCCTGTGTCTCAGCGAGGTTTTTGCTAAGTAATTGCGTGGTGTTTGTCACCCTGTTTGCGGGGCGCGCCACACGATTGGCAGGGGGCTGTGTCGAATCCGCAACAGACCAATCCAGACGCGGCCATGGTTGCCTCGCGCGGGGCCGCGTCCTAGAGCCGATGGACATCTCTTCTAACGATCGAACCCCCGCACCCATGATCCTGTCACGCTATGAACGGATGATCGCCCGGCGCTATTTGCTGCCGGGCAAGGGCGAGGCGTTCATCTTCCTCGTCGCCTCGATCAGCCTGGTCGCCGTCATGCTCGGCGTCGCCGCGCTCGTCATCGTGATGAGCGTGATGAACGGTTTCCGCGCCGAGCTGTTCGACAAGATCGTCGGGCTCAACGGCCATGCGGTGGTCCAGCCGCTCGGCGGCCGGATGCCCGACTGGCGCGAGATCGTCGCACAGGCGCGCGCCACCCCCGGCGTTACCAGCGCGGTACCGCTGATCGAACAGCCGCTCGCCGCCACCTATAACGGCCGCGCGGAGGCGGTGCTGGTCCGCGGCATGCGCGTCGACGACATCCGCCGCAACTCGACGATCCAGGACAAGGTGCTGATGGGGTCGCTCCAGTCTATCACGCAAGGGTCCGGCCGGATCGCGATCGGCTCGCGGCTCGCCGAGTCGCTCGGCGCGCAGGTCGGCTCGGACATCTCGCTGTTCAGCCCACAGGGGCAAACCACGCCGTTCGGCACCGTGCCGCGCATCGTCAGCTACAAGGTCGGCGCGATCTTCGAGATCGGCGTCTACGACTATGACAAGGCGTATATCATCATGCCCATCGAGGATGCGCAGACGCTCCTCCTGATGGGCGACGCCGCGGGCATGGTCGAACTGAAGACCGTCGATGCGGACAAGGTCGGCGAGATCCTGCGGCCGCTCGCCGAGAAGATCGGCGGCCGCGCGGTCATCCAGGACTGGCGGACGATGAACGCCCAGCTGTTCGAGGCCTTGGCGGTCGAACGCGTCGCGATGTTCACCGTGCTGTCGATCATCATCCTTGTCGCGGTGTTCAACATCCTGTCGTCGCTGATCATGCTGGTCCGCGCCAAGACGCGCGACATCGCGATCCTCCGGACGATGGGCGCGACGCGCGGCGGGCTGATGCGGATCTTCATCGTCGTCGGTACGACGATCGGCGCACTCGGCACGCTCGCCGGGCTCGGGCTCGGCTTCGTCTTCCTGTTCTACCGGCAGGGCGTGGTGAACTTCGTCCAGCTCGTGACGGGCCAGAATCTCTGGGATCCCTCGATCCGCTATCTGACCGAACTCCCGTCGAAGACCGATCCGGTCGAGATCATCGTGATCGCGCTGATGGCGCTGATCTTCAGCTTCCTCGCCACGCTCTATCCGGCCTGGAAGGCGGCGAGTACCGACCCCGTGCAGGTGCTGCGTTATGAATAATGGCCTTCCGATCGAGCGGCGCAGCGCGCAGGCGTACGACTATGTCCTGCAGACCAGCGGTCTGACCAAAAGCTTCACACAGGGCGGCGCGACGATCGACGTGCTGCGCGGCATCGACCTCGGAATCGCACCGGGCGAGATCGTCGCGCTGCTCGGCCCCTCGGGCTCGGGCAAGTCGACCCTGCTCCAGGCGGTCGGGCTGCTCGAAGGTGGCTTCCAGGGATCGATCAAGATCGCCGGCACCGAGGCGTCGAAGCTCAACGCGCACGAGCGCACCGTGGTACGCCGCGACAGCCTCGGCTTCGTCTATCAGTTCCATCACCTCCTCCCCGATTTCAACGCGACCGAGAATGTCGTCCTGCCGCAGCTCGTCCACGGTGCGACGCGCGCGCAGGCGGATGCGCGTGCGGCCGAACTCCTGACCCAGCTCGGGCTCGGCCACCGCCTCACGCACCGCCCCAGTCAGCTCTCAGGGGGCGAGCAGCAGCGTGTCGCGGTAGCCCGCGCGCTCGCCAACAAGCCCGCGCTGGTGCTGGCGGACGAGCCGACCGGCAATCTCGACGAGCATACCGCCGACATCGTCTTCGCCGAATTCGTCCGGCTGGTCCGGGAACAGGGCACCGCCGCGCTGGTCGCGACTCACAACGAACGGCTCGCCGCGCGGATGGACCGCGTGTTCCGGCTGCACGAGGGCCGGCTGGCTTGAGCTGGGACGCGACACCGACGCTCGTCGGGCGTCACGTCACGCTCCGCCCGCTGGTCGCGCAGGACAAGGACGCGCTCGTTGCCGCTGCTTCGGCGGACGACCTGTGGGACCTGTTCTACGCCAATGTCGCGCTGATGAAGGCGCCCGACCGCTGGCTCGCGGCGGCGTTCGAGCAGCAGGACTTTGGCCGCGCGCGGGTCTTCGCGGTGGTGGTGGACGGCATCGTCCGCGGCAGCACCCGCTTCATGCGGATGAGCGCGGCGAACCGGCGGCTCGAGATCGGCGGCACCTTCTACGCCACCGCGGTCCAGCGCACCGGCGTCAACACCGAGGCGAAGCGGATGCTGCTCGCCCACGCCTTCGACACGCTCGGCTGCGAATGCGTCCAGATCCGCACCGACAGCATCAACAAGCGCTCACAGGCCGCGATCGAGCGGCTCGGCGCGAAACGCGACGGCGTGCTGCGCGGGCATCAGGTGATGGCCGACGGCCGCTTGCGCGACACCATCGTCTACAGCATTTTGGCGCACGAATGGCCGGGCGTCCGTCAGAACCTGACCTATCTGCTCGCCCGACACGAGGACCGCGCATGACCATCACCGACTTCACCGTGAAGGCCGCCAACGGCACCCCCGCGTCGCTCGCGGCCTATGCCGGCAAGGTGCTGCTGATCGTCAACACCGCCTCCAAATGCGGCTTCACCCCGCAATATGAGGGGCTCGAGGCGCTCCACCGCGACTATGCCGATCGCGGGTTCGAGGTGCTGGCCTTCCCCTGCAACCAGTTCGGCGCGCAGGAACCCGGCGACGCCGCCGAGATCGCGAATTTCTGCACGCTCACCTACGACGTGACCTTCCCCGTCTTTGCGAAAGTCGACGTCAACGGCGGCGAGGCGGACCCGCTGTTCGACCGCCTCAAATCGGACGCCCCCGGCGTGCTGGGGTCGAAGGCGATCAAATGGAACTTCACCAAATTCCTGATCGACCGCGCGGGCAAGGTCGTCGACCGCTACGCCCCCACCACCAAACCCGCCGACATCCGCACCGACATCGAAAAGCTGCTCTAACGCGCACTACCACCGGCCCCACTGGCACCACCCCGGCGAAGGCCGGGGCCCAGTTGGAAAGGCCGCAGTAACGAAGCGCAGACCTCAGTCAGCAACGTCCCCCAACTGGGCCCCGGCCTCCGCCGGGGTGGTAGTTTTGGGCAGCACCTGCATCACAAGGATGTTCCCCCGCGAAGGCGGGGGCCCAGCCCGGCGTCCCGCTCCCCTTCCGGACCACCCCGGCGAAGGCCGGGGCCCAGTTGGAAAGGTCGCAGTAACGAAGCGCAGACATCAGTTAGCAACGTCCCCCAACAGGGCCCCGGCCTCCGCCGGGGTGGTAGTTTTGGGCAGCACCCGCACCAAAAGACTGATCCCCCGCAAGGGCAGGGACCCAGCCCGGACTCCCGCCCCCTTCCGGACCACCCCGGCGAAGGCCGGGGCCCAGTTGGGGGACGTCGCTGATCGACCGCAGCGCTCGGTTACTCAGGCCTTCCCACCTGGGCCCCGGCCTCCGCCGGGGTGGTATTTGTAGGCAGCACCCTCACCCCAAGACTGTTCCCCCGCGAAGGCGGGGGCCCAGACTGGACTCCCGCCTTCGCGGGAGAACAGCCTCGAACCAAAAACCCACACACACAGACTCAACTCATCGCGTCCCAACCCGCACCCCACGCCATCGCGTCTGGTCGAATCACGCCGCAACGCCTACCTCTCACCCATGCATTCCGGTTACGTCCCGCTCCGCGTCTTTTCCTGCTACACCATGCTCGACGGCGCGATCGATCCCAAGGCGATCGCCAAGCAGGCGCGCGCGCTCGGCTTCCCCGCCGCCGCGCTGACCGACCGCAACGGCCTCTACGCGGCGATGGCCTATTCGGACGCCGCCAAGAAGGACGGCGTCCAGCCGGTCATCGGCGTGATGCTCGGGCTCAGCCGCCCCGACATGCCCGACGGCATCGCCACCCCGTTCGACTGGATCGCGCTCTACGCCCAGAACGCGAAGGGCTATGACAACCTCTGCGCGCTCGTGTCGATGGCGCATCTCGACCGCCCGATCGAAATGCCCGCGCATGTCGATTTCGCCGCGCTCGAACGCCATGCCGACGGGCTGATCGCGCTGACCGCAGGCGGCGAGGGCGGTCTCGCGCGGCTGTTCGCGGAGGGCCAGCCCGACCGCGCCCGCGCCTATCTCGACCGCCTCCAGCACCTGTTCGGCGACCGCCTCTATATCGAGCTGTCGCGCCGCGGCGACGCGACCGAGATCGCCGCCGAGGACGCGCTGATCGACATCGCCTATGAGCGCAACCTGCCGCTCGTCGCGACCAACCCGTGCTGCTTCACCGAAAGCGCGTTCGGCGACGCGCACGACGCCATGCTCTGCATCGCGCATTCGACCTATGTCGAGACCGAGGACCGCATCCGCAGCTGCCCCGAAGCGTGGATGAAGCCCGCGCCGGTGATGCACGAAATGTTCGCCGACCTGCCCGAGGCGATCGCCAACACGCTCGTCGTCGCGCAGCGCTGCGCGGTGATGGCGCCCTACCGCAAGCCGATCCTCCCCAGCCTCGCCGGCGATATCGAGGGCGAGGCGAAACTGCTCCGCGACGATGCCGAGGCCGGGCTCGAGGCGCGTCTCGCGCGTATCACCGAGCTCCACGGAGAGGCCGAGGACGGCTGGCGCGACGTCTATCGCGCGCGGCTCGCCTTCGAGGTCGACGTGATCGTCCAGATGGGCTTTCCCGGCTATTTCCTGATCGTCGCCGACTTCATCAAATGGGCGAAGGATCACGACATTCCGGTCGGTCCGGGCCGTGGCTCGGGCGCAGGCTCGGTCGTCGCCTGGGCGCTGACCATCACCGATCTCGACCCGATCAAGCTGGGGCTGCTGTTCGAGCGCTTCCTGAACCCCGAACGCGTGTCGATGCCCGATTTCGACATCGACTTCTGCGAAACCCGCCGCGGCGAGGTGATCCGCTACGTCCAGGAGAAATACGGCCGCGATCAGGTCGCGCAGATCATCACCTTCGGTAAGCTGAAGGCGCGCGCGGTGCTGAAGGATACCGGCCGCGTGCTGCAGATGAGCTATGGCCAGATCGACCGGCTGGCGAAGCTCGTCCCCAACCACCCGACCGATCCCTGGACGCTCGAGCGCGCGCTGAACGGCGTCGGCGAGCTGGCCAAGGAATATGCCAACGACAATGGCGTGCGAAAGCTGCTCGATCTGGCGATGAAGCTGGAGGGGCTGCCGCGCCACTCGTCGACGCACGCGGCCGGCGTGGTGATCGGCGACCGGCCGCTCGCCCAGCTCGTCCCCCTCTACCGCGATCCGCGCTCGGACATGCCCGTCACGCAGTTCGACATGAAATATGTCGAGGGTGCGGGCCTCGTGAAGTTCGACTTTCTCGGCCTCAAGACGCTCTCGGTGCTCCAGAAGGGCGTGCAGCTGCTCGCCAAACGCGGGATCAAGGTCGATCTCGACGCGCTCGAATGGGACGATGCCGGCGTCTACGCGCTGCTCCAGAAGGGCGACACGGTCGGCGTGTTCCAGCTCGAATCGGAGGGCATGCGCCGCACGCTGTCCGCGGTCCGCCCGTCCAACTTCGGCGACATCATCGCGCTCGTCTCGCTCTACCGACCGGGCCCGATGGACAATATCCCGTCGTTCGGCCGCCGCAAGAACGGCACCGAGACGATCGAATATCCGCACCCTGCGCTCGAATCGATCCTGTCGGAGACCTACGGGATCTTCGTCTACCAGGAACAGGTCATGCAGGCCGCGCAGATCCTCGCGGGCTTCTCGCTCGGCGGCGCCGATCTGCTGCGCCGCGCGATGGGCAAGAAGATCAAGGCCGAGATGGACGCGCAGCGCGCGATCTTCGTCGAAGGCTGCGCCAAGGTGAACAATATCCCGAAGGCCAAGGCGAACGAGCTGTTCGATTTGATCGACAAGTTTGCGGGCTACGGCTTCAACAAGAGCCACGCCGCCGCCTATGCGCTGCTCGCCTACCAGACGGCGTGGTTGAAGGCGCACCACCCGCACGAATTCTTCGCCGCCTCGATGTGCTACGACCTGCACCAGACCGACAAGCTCGCGATCTTCACCGACGACATGCGCCGTCTGGGCATCGCCACGCTGCCGCCCTGCATCAATGCGAGCCAGGCCGAGTTCGACGTCGAGGTGCTGCCCGACACCGAGGAAGAAGACTGTTCACCCGCGAAGGCGGGTGCCCAGACTGGGTCCCCGCCTTCGCGGGGAAACAATCTGGCGGTCCGCTATGCGCTCGGCGCGCTGAAGAGCGTGGGCGAAGGCGCGATGGAGAAGCTCATCGTCGAGCGCGTCCAGAACGGCCCGTTCGCCGGGCTCGACGATCTCGCCAAGCGCGTCGACCCGCGCCTGCTCAACAAGCGCCAGCTTGAGACGCTCGCCGCCGCGGGTGCGTTTGACGGGTTCGAGCCCAACCGCGCCGGGATCCACGCCACCGCCGAGACGATCCTCGCGATCGCCGCACGCACCCACGCCGCCAAGACCAGCGGGCAGGGCGGTCTGTTCGGCGACGCGGAACCCGCGGGCGACGCGA
This sequence comes from Sphingomonas sp. BK481, assembly GCF_014194875.1. Classification (NCBI taxonomy): domain Bacteria; kingdom Pseudomonadati; phylum Pseudomonadota; class Alphaproteobacteria; order Sphingomonadales; family Sphingomonadaceae; genus Sphingomonas; species Sphingomonas sp. BK481. The sequence continues at coordinate 823,322 of NZ_JACIAP010000001.1, forward strand.
TCAAGCTGCCGCCGTCGGTGCGCTGGACGCTCAGTCAGCGCATGGACCAGGAGAAGGAGGCGTTCGGCTTCTACTTCTCCGCGCACCCGGTCGACCGCCACCGCCACATCGCCAACAGCCACGGCGCGCGCGCCTATACCGCCTTGTCGGAGCTCAACATTCCCGACGACGGCAGCCGCGCCGGCGCGACGATGGCGGTGCTGGTCGAGGATGCGCGCTATCGCACCTCCGCGCGCGGCAAGCGCTTTATGATGGCGCAATGCTCGGACGCCAGCGGCCAGTTCATGGCGACCTGCTTCGACGATCAGGTCTCGAAGGATCTGGAAGACGCCGCCAAGGCGGGCGGATGCGGCCTCATCACCGTCGAGCTCGACCGCAAGCCCGGCGAGGACACGCCGCGCGTCAGCATCAAGCGGATCCAGCCGTTCGAGGGGCTCGCCAACATCGCGCGCTTCCAGGTCGTCGTGACCATTTCGGACATGGCCGCCTTCGCCGGGCTCGCGTCCTTGCTCGCCGATCACCGCGGCGCGCGCGGTGAGGTGCGCGTCCGCGCGATGCTCCCCGACGGCGAGGTCAGCATCCTGCTCGGCCGCGATTTCCTGCTCGACGGCGAGCTTGCAGAGCACATCGAGTCGTTGCACGGTGTGACAAAGGTGGAGCTCAAGACCTCGGAAACGCGGCTGGCTCTCGTCGGATAACAGCTTGGGAGAGCGGGAATGCTGGGTGGAATGCAGGACTTCGAGCTTCGCGTCCCTCGGCTGATCGACCATGCCGCGCGCGAGCATGGGCGTCGCGAGATCGTCAGCTACTGGGCGGACGGCCGCGAGACCCGCACCGACTGGTCCGGGATCGCACGCGACGCGAAGAAGCTCGCGCAAGCTCTTGAGAAGCTTGGCGTCCGTCCGGGCGACCGGGTCGCGACGCTGGCGATGAACCACGCGCACCACCTGATCGCCTGGTATGGCACGATCGGGATGGGCGGGGTGATCCACACAATCAACCCGCGGCTGTTCGACGAACAGCTCGTCTATATCGCCAACCACGCCGAAGACCGCGTGATGCTCTACGACAAGGCGTTCCAGCCCATCGTCGACCGGCTGCGCGGCCAATGGTCCAGCATCCGCCACTATGTCTGTTTCGACGATCTCGGCCCCGACGGCTTCCGCGCGCTGCTCGACGAACAGGATGGCGACTATGCCTGGGTCGAGGGGCCGGAGCGTGATCCGTGCATGCTCTGCTATACCAGCGGCACCACCGGCAATCCTAAGGGCGTGCTCTACACGCACCGCTCGACGCTGATCCACGCGATGGCGGAGGTCGCGCCCTGGGTGTTCGATCTGTCCCCCAGCGCGGTCGTGCTGCCCGTCGTGCCGATGTTCCACGCCGCCGCCTGGGGGCTGCCCTTCGCCTGCGCGCTGTCGGGGGCAAAGGTCGTCTATTCGGCGATCAACGATCCCGGCGTGCTGTGCCGGCTGATGAACCAGGAGCATGTCACGCATTCGGCGGGCGTGCCGACCGTCTGGCTCGCGCTGTTCGGGCATATCGACGCGACTGGCGAGGCGCCCGAGCATCTGAAGCTGGTGACGATCGGCGGCGCCGCGGCACCGCGCGCGATGATCGACCGGATCATGACCATGGGCGCGTCGGTCAAGCATCTCTGGGGCATGACCGAGACCTCGCCGATCGGCACCGCGGGCTTCGCGCCGCCGCACTGGGACATGATGACGCATGACGAGAAGCTCGATCTCGTCACCAAACAGGGCAGCGTCCCCTTCGGCATCGAACTGCGCATCATCGACGATCAGGGGCAGGTGCTGCCGCGCGACGGCTCGATCGCCGGCTCGCTCCAGGTCCGCGGCCCCTGGGTGGTGCAGCGCTATTTCGGCGCGGACAGCGACGCGGTCGATGCGGAGGGCTGGTTCGACACCGGCGACGTCGCGATGCTCCACACCGACGGCACGATGCAAATTACCGACCGGTCGAAGGACGTCATCAAGTCGGGCGGTGAATGGATCAGCTCGGTCGATCTCGAAAACGCCGCGATCGGCTGCCCCGGCGTCGCGGAGGCCGCCGCGATCGGCATCCACCACCCCAAATGGGACGAGCGCCCGCTGCTGATCGTCGTCCGCAAACCCGGCAGCACCGTCACCGACACCGCGATCCGCGATCACCTGGCGCAGCACGTCGCCAAATGGTGGCTCCCCGACGCGATCGTCTTCGTCGACGAACTGCCCCACACCGCGACGGGCAAACTCCTGAAGACCGCACTGCGCGAACGCTTCAAGGACTTCACGCTGACGCCCGCCTGACGCCCCGCGCTAGACCTTCCGCGGCGTCCGCTTCGCCTTGCGGACCCGCGGCTCGACCAGCATGTCCGCCGCCGCCTTGATCTCCTGCCGCAGTTCGTCGCGCTTCTCGTGGATCGACGCGATCACCGGCCCCATCGCGACGCCCAGGTCGACCAGCACCGCCTCCGCCAGCTGCAGCGAGCTCTCCAGCGTCTCCGGCACCGCATCGGTCACGCCTGCGCGGTACAGCTCGGCGGCATGCGCGGTATCGCGGGCGCGCGCGACGATCGGCAAATTGGGCGCCAGCAACCGCACCCGCCGCGCCAGCCGCACCGTCAGCACCGGGTCGTCCATCGTCAGGATCAGCGCCTTGGCGGTATCCAGCTTCAGCCGGTCGACCAGCTCGGGCCGCGCGACGTCGCCGAACAGCACCGGATGCCCCTGCGCCCGCGCGGCCTCGACCGAATCGATATCCGCCTCGACCGCGACATAGCGCTGGCCGTGCACTGCGAGCATGTCCGCGACCATCCGCCCGACCCGGCCGAAGCCGATCACCACCGTCCCCGGACCCTCCTCGTCGATCTCGACATCGCCCGCATCCGCGGTCGACCGGCTCTCGAGCTGACGCGACACGGTGCGGCCGAGCTTCGCCAGCAGCGGCGTGATCGTCAGCCCGATCGCGGTCACCGTCTGCCAGAAGCTCGCGGTCGACGGCAGGATCAGCTGCGCCTGCGCCGCGGTCGCCAGCACGATCAGCGTCGTCTCGGACGGGCTCCCCATCAGCAGCCCGGTCTCCGCCGCCACCCCGCGCCGCGAATTGGCGACGCGCAGGAACAGGAACGTCACCACCGCCTTGGTCGCCACCACCCCCGTCACCGCGAGCAGCAGCGACGGCCAGTTCTGCGCGATCAGCCGCAGGTCGAGGCTCATCCCCACCGTGATCAGGAACACGCCCAGCGCCAGCCCCTTGAACGGCGCGGTGATCACCTCGACCTCGCTGTGATATTCGGTTTCCGCGATCAGCAGCCCGGCGAGCAGCGCGCCGACGATCGGCGACAGCCCCGCCGCGGTCGTCGCGACGCTCGCCACGATCACCACCAGCAGCGACGCCGCCAGGAACAGTTCGGGGCTCTTGGTCCGCGCCGCCTGCCCGAACAGCCGCGGCAGGATCAGCCGCCCGCCGACATACATCGCCACCACCGTGGCCGCGCCGCGCAGCGCGACGCCTGCGAGGTTGCTCCACCCGTCCGCGGTCGCGGTCGGGGCGAGCGCGCCCAGCACGAAGATCAGCGGCACCAGCGCCAGATCCTCGAACAGCAGCATCGCAAACGCCCCGCGCCCGACCGCGCCGGTCGTCCCGACCAGCGGCAGCACCAGCGCGGTCGACGACAGCGCCAGCGCGAAGCCCAGCCCGATCGCGCCCGCCCAGCCTTGCCCGATGAAATGCAGCGCGACCGCGATGATCATCGCCGACCCGATCAGCTCGGCCGCTCCCGTTCCGAACACCAGCCGCTTCATCGACCAGAGCCGTCGGAACGACAATTCGAGCCCGATCGAGAACAGCAGCAGGATGATCCCGAACTCGGCGAACGGCTCAATCGCCTCGGGGTTGGAGATCGTCAGGTAATAGAGCCACGGCACCGCCCCGGTGAGCGAACCCAGCCCCGCCGGCCCGACCAGCAGCCCGACCAGGATGAACCCGATCACCGGACTGACCCTGAACCGCGCAAACGCCGGGATCACCAGCCCCGCCGCCCCGAGAATGACGAGTGTGTCGCTGAAACCCTGATTGTCGAGCCGTAATGCCATCCCCCGACCTTAGGCGACGCCTCCCCGATTCGTCAGGGAATAATACCGCCCCACCCCCCGCGCGGTTCGCCCTCCTGAGAGCGGCGGCGCGGGGGGGGGGGGGGGGGGCGAGCCGGGCTGCGCTGGGCCGAGCCGAGCCGAGCCGGGCAATGCCGGGCACGGAACATCAACCCCACCCCAATCCGTCATCCTGACGAAAGTCAGGACCCAGAGCCAAGCAGCGCAGCGCCCGTAACCCTGGATCCTGACTTCCGTCAGGATGACGGCGGCGGCGGGGCGCAGGGCGGGGCCGGGGCGGGGCGGGGCGGGAGCAAGCAGCGATTGACCAGCGCGGACCGAAGCTGTGCAAGCCAAGCAGCGCCCGTCCGGAGCTTCCCACGCCCCACCCCCCAACCGTCATCCTGACGAAAGTCAGGATCCAGAGCCAAGCAGCGCGGCGCGCGTAACCCTGGGTCCTGACTTCCGTCAGGCTGACGGCGGAGAGGGGCAGGACCGGAAAGCTAAAGCAGGGGAGTCGGCGAGCCGGGCGGGCCGTGGACGCCGGGCCGGCCGAGCCTCGCAGAGCCGCGAGCGCGCGGCGTCACGGAAGGCCGCCACCACGCAACCCGTACCCAAAAAAAAAGGCCCCTCCCGTTTCCGGGAGGGGCCGTGCGTCACGCCCAGTTGGCCATTTCGGCTTCGAGGTTCGAGCGGACCTGCTCGAAGAACTGCTCGGTCGTCATCCAAGGCTGGTCCGGCCCGATCAGGATCGCGAGATCCTTGGTCATGTGGCCGTTCTCGACCGTCTGGACGCAGACGCGCTCGAGCGTCTCGGCGAACTTCGTCACGTCGGGCGTGTCGTCGAACTTGCCGCGATACTTGAGACCACCGGTCCAGGCGAAGATCGACGCGATCGGGTTGGTCGAGGTCGCCTTGCCCTGCTCGTGCATGCGGAAGTGACGCGTGACCGTGCCGTGCGCGGCTTCGGCCTCGACGGTCTTGCCGTCCGGAGTCAGCAGGATCGAGGTCATCAGACCCAGCGAGCCGAAGCCCTGTGCGACCTGGTCCGACTGGACGTCGCCGTCATAGTTCTTGCACGCCCACACGAACTCGCCGTTCCACTTCAGCGCCGATGCGACCATGTCGTCGATCAGGCGATGCTCGTAGACGATGCCCGCTTCCTTGAACTTGTCCTTGAATTCGCTTTCGAAAACCTCGGCGAAGAGGTCCTTGAAGCGGCCGTCATAGGCCTTCAGGATCGTGTTCTTGGTCGACAGGTACACCGGCCATTTCAGGTTCAGCCCGTAATGCATCGACGCGCGCGCGAAATCGCGGATCGAGTCGTCGAGATTGTACATCGCCATCGCGACGCCCGCCGACGGGAACTGGAACACTTCGCGGTCGATCGTCGCGCCGTCATCGCCTTCGAACACCAGTCGCAGCTTGCCGGGGCCGGGGACGAGGAAATCGGTCGCGCGATACTGGTCGCCGAACGCATGGCGGCCGACGACGATCGGGTGGGTCCAGCCCGGGATCAGGCGGGGGACGTTCTTGATCACGATCGGCTCGCGGAAGATCGTCCCGCCCAGGATGTTGCGGATCGTGCCGTTCGGCGACTTCCACATCTTCTTCAGGCCGAATTCGGTCACGCGCTGCTCGTCGGGCGTGATCGTCGCGCACTTGACCGCGACGCCGTGCTTCTGCGTGGCGAGCGCGCTGTCGATCGTCACCTGGTCGTCGGTCGCGTCGCGATGCTCGACGCCGAGATCGTAATAATCGAGCTGGATGTCGAGATACGGCTTGATCAGGCGCTCGCGGATCCATTCCCAGATGATCCGGGTCATCTCGTCGCCGTCGATCTCCACGATCGGATTCTTAACCTTGATCTTCGCCATATATCGTCCTTCGGGGGAGGGGGTTGGGGGAGCGTCTAGGGGAGCCGGCCCCGCCGATCAACCGTCGGGCGCGCCCCGATCGACTGCCGAATGTCGCCCGAGGCAACCTCGAGCAACCTTGCGCAACCCACGGTCCTGTCGGGAAAAGGCTGTTCATCGTTGTATCGCGCGTCCGGCACGGATAGACCCGCACGCTATGGCATCGCTCGACAAGCCGCCCGTCACGACCTCCACGGTCAAATGGCGATTTCCCGCAGTCCATCCGGAAGGCTATAAATACGTCGCCATCGCGACCGGCATAACATTGCTGCTGACGATGCTCAGCCATGTGCTGTTCTGGCCGATGGTCGGCGTCGTGATCTGGGTCGCGACCTTTTTCCGTGACCCCGTTCGCACCACGCCGCAGGGCGAGGGGCTGATCGTCGCCCCCGCCGACGGGCTGATCACGATGATCCAGCGCGTCCCCATCCCGCGCGAACTCGCCGGGGAGAATGGTCTTGGCGACGCACCGCTGGTGCGCGTGTCGATCTTCATGTCGGTGTTCGACGTGCACATCAACCGCACGCCGATCGCGGGCACGATCCGCCAGGTCGTCTATATCTCGGGCAAGTTCCTCAACGCCGATCTCGACAAGGCGTCCGAGGAAAATGAGCGCCAGCATTTCGTGGTCGAGGATCGCAACGGCATGCGGATCGGCTTCACCCAGATCGCCGGGCTCGTCGCGCGCCGCATCCTGGGCTTCGTCAAGGCGGGTGACATGGTCGCGGTCGGCCAGCGGATCGGGCTCATCCGATTCGGCAGCCGCGTCGACGTCTATCTTCCCGATCATGTCGTCCCCCAGGTCTGTCTCGGCCAGCGCAGCATCGCCGGCGAGACCGTGCTCGGCCGTGTCGGCGGCGTGCCCGTCGGCGGCATTGCGCAGTGATCGATGGTCCTGCGATCGATGGTCCTTCGAATGATCGACCAGAGCATGATGGTCCTTTGAATGATGGTCCGGTGAACGATCGGGACGGGACGCCTTACGGATCCGCGAACCGCGCGGACGAGTCGCAGGCGGCGGGCCGCGCGATGCGGGCGCGCCGGCCGCGCCGCGGTCTGCCGCTCCGCGCGGTCGCACCCAACGCGGTCACCGCACTTGCCCTCTGCTCGGGCCTCAGCGGCGTCCGGTTCGCGATCGGCGGCCAATGGGAAAGCGCGGTCGCGATGATCATGGTCGCGGGCGTGCTCGACGGGCTCGACGGCCGGATCGCGCGCATGCTCCACGGCGAGAGCCGGTTTGGCGCGGAACTCGATTCGCTGTCCGATGCGATCTCCTTCGGCGTCGCGCCTGCACTGATCGTCTATCTCTGGTCGCTCGCCGCGCTGCCCCGAATGGGCTGGATCTGCGCGCTGATCTTCGCCGTATTCTGCGCGCTCCGGCTCGCCCGCTTCAACGCCAAGATCGACGAGAGCCATCAGCCGCACAAATCCGCGGGCTTCCTGACCGGTGTGCCCGCGCCCGCCGGGGCAGGGCTCGCGCTCATGCCGATGTTCTTCTGGTTCTGGACCGACGAACCGTTCTTCGCCTCGCCCTATATCGTTGCACCCTGGATCGCGTTCGTCGCGCTGCTGATGGTGTCGAGCGTCGCGACCTGGTCGTGGAGTTCGCTCAAGCTGCGTCGCAACGTCCGGTTCGAGGCGATCGCGCTCGTCGTACTGCTCGGTGCCGCGCTCGTCAGCGCTCCCTGGCACACGCTCAGTCTCATCTGCCTTCTGTATATTGTGTCGATGCCGTTTAGCATCGCCAGCTATGCCAGGGTCCGCCGTCAGCGCGCGGGCGTCCGTAGCGGCGAAACATCCAACAAACCGGGTCTCTGATCCGGCCGATCGAGCCCCGGGACTGCTGGCCCGGGGCGGGCGATCGCCAGGCGGACCCCGTGTAATCCACAAAGCCGGCCACGCCCGCGGATCAATAAGGCGCCTGTCGATCAGGCGCCCAGGTCAAACCGCCAAAGTTCAGGCGGCGGCATTCCAGCGCTGCGACGGCTGCGGCATGCCGGTCGAAGACCAGCGGCGGACCGCGATCCGGCGCTCGGCGCGCGCGAGCGTCTGCAGCGGGGCGAAGGCCGGCTCGACATTGCCCGATGCCAGGCTGACGATGCGCGACCATTGCGGTGCGATCGACGTCAGGATCACCGCGGTCGCGACTGCGAACGACCCCGAGAACACCATGAAGCTCACTATCATCATCCCGCTCATCTTCCCGCTCGCCTTCCCTGCAAATGCGAACATTGTGTTAAGGTTCGCAACACCCGGTCGAAAACATCGTTCCTTTCGTCGCATTTGGATCACCGCCGTTCCGGGGTGATTCTGCGCCGAGTCGAACCTCTGTTCTGTTCTGGCCCCGTTATGTTCTTATTGCGTTCTTTTGTCAAGTCGGCGGTAAGCCGTTGCATTTGGCGCGGTCCCCGGCTAAGGGCCGCGCCTCTAACCCCGCATGGGAGGCATCATAGCCCGGTGCGTTTCGGTCATTCGGCCGGCACGTCATCCGCTTCCCAGAGGCACAACCGGAAGGACATATCCTATGGCGGCACCAGTCGTCTCGATGCAGCAGCTCATTGAAACGGGCGCACATTTTGGTCACCAGACGCATCGCTGGAACCCCAAGATGAAGCCTTACATCTTCGGTGACCGCAACGGCGTCCACATCCTCGACCTTTCGCAGACCGTGCCGCTCTTTGCGCGCGCGCTCGAATTCGTCTCGTCGGCCGTCGCCGGCGGTGGCAAGGTCCTGTTCGTCGGCACCAAGCGCCAGGCGCAGGAGCCCGTCGCCGACGCCGCCCGTCGCGCAGGCCAGCATTTCGTCAACCATCGCTGGCTGGGCGGCATGCTCACCAACTGGAAGACCATCTCGGGTTCGATCAAGCGTCTGAAGACGCTCGAAGAAATGCTGTCGGGTGACACCGTCGGCCTGACCAAGAAGGAAGTGCTCCAGCTCACCCGCGAGAAGGACAAGCTCGAGCTTTCGCTCGGCGGCATCCGCGACATGGGCGGCATTCCCGACGTGATGTTCGTGATCGACGCGAACAAGGAAGAGCTGGCGATCAAGGAAGCCAACACGCTGGGTATTCCCGTCGTCGCGATCCTCGATTCGAACGTCTCGCCGGACGGCATCGCCTTCCCGGTGCCCGCGAACGACGACGCCGCGCGCGCCATCCGCCTCTACTGCGAAGCCATTGCAATCGCAGCGACTCGTGGTGGCCAGGAGCAGCAGCGCCGGACCGGTGCCGACATCGGTGCGATGGTCGAGCCGCCGAAGGAAGAGGCGATCGCCGAGCCGACCGTCGAGCCGACCGCCGACACGACGCAGGTTGCGGCGAATGCCGAGACCGCCGCAGAGTTCGCGGCCGAGGGTGAGCGCCAGATCGACGCATAAGCGTCGTCGCCGAACCGTCATGCGGGCGGGGTAGGGCATCTGGCCTTACCTCGCCCGCAACTACATTCAGACTAAAGAGGATTTACGGACATGGCTGATATCACGGCAGCAATGGTCAAGGATCTGCGCGAAAAGAGCGGCGCGGGCATGATGGACTGCAAGAAGGCGCTCAGCGAGAACGCCGGCGACATGGAGCAGGCGATGGACTGGCTGCGGACCAAGGGTCTCGCCGCCGCCGCCAAGAAGTCCAGCCGCACCGCGGCCGAGGGCCTGGTCGGCGTCGCCGTTTCGGGCACCAAGGGTGCTGCGGTCGAGGTCAACTCGGAAACCGACTTCGTCGCAAAGAACGATCAGTTCCAGTCGTTTGTCCGTGACGTGACGCAGATCGCGCTCGCCACCGGCGGCGACATCGACTCGCTCAAGACGCAGCCGATGCCATCGGGCAAGACCGTCGAGGAAGTCCTGACGAACAACGTCGCGACGATCGGCGAGAACCAGTCGCTGCGCCGTTCGCGCACGCTCGAAGTCAGCAAGGGTGCGGTCGTTCCGTACATCCACAACGCGGCATCGCCGGGCCTCGGCAAGATCGGCGTGCTCGTCGCGCTCGAGTCGGAGGCGTCTGACGAGGTGCTCCAGACGCTCGGCAAGCAGCTCGCGATGCACATCGCAGCGGCGTTCCCGAAGGCGCTGAACGAGGCCGATCTCGACGAAGCCGAGATCGAGCGTGAGCGCGCGATCGCGACCGAGAAGGCCGCCGAATCGGGCAAGCCTGCTGATATCATTGCCAAGATGGTCGAAGGCGGCATCGCCAAGTACCGCAAGGAGCATGCTCTGGTCAGCCAGCTGTTCGTGATGGACGGCAAGACCAAGATCTCCGACGTCGTCGCCAAGGCCGGCAAGGACGCGGGCGCCGAGATCAAGCTGGTGGACTATGTCCGCTTCCAGCTCGGCGAAGGCATCGAGAAGGAACAGTCCGACTTCGCCGCCGAAGTCGCTGCCGCCTCGGGCGTTCCGCAGGCGTAACAACGCCCTCCCTCTCCCGTCCGGGGAGAGGGAAGGGGCCCACGGCCCCTCGGCCGTGGGAAGGGTGAGGGGAGTTGTGAGGTCTCGAACCTCACGCCCCTCATCCGGCCCCGCCGGTCCACCGTCTCCCCGAGGGGAGAAGGATCGCGGAGTAACCGCGTACTACTCCGTCATCCCCGCGCAGGCGGGGATCCAGACCCTTCGCGGTTGGTGTTCGCTCGCGACGCCACCCCCTTCCGGGCCTCCGTCTCCGCGGAAATGACGGCATTTTCCTCTCGCGCGCCCTCCTGCGGTCGACGATTTTCCGTCTCCTGACCGCTCAGAGTCCACACAGGCACGTCGCAGCGCTTCACATCCCCGGCCTCGCCGCCTAAGGTCCGCGCCGCCCCGCCAATCACAATTCGAGATTTATGACGCCTCCGCGCTTCAAACGCATTTTGCTCAAACTGTCGGGCGAAGTCCTGATGGGACCAGCCGGTCTTTCGATCGACCCCACCGTCACCGCACGTGTCGCCGGCGAGATCGCCGACGTCCGCGCCAAGGGCTATGAGATCTGCATCGTCGTCGGGGGTGGCAACATCTTCCGTGGCCTTGCCGCCGCCGCCAAGGGCTTCGAGCGCGCGACTGCCGATTATATGGGCATGCTCGCGACCGTGATGAACGCGCTCGCGGTGCAGAACGCGCTCGAGCAGATCGGCATCGACACGCGAGTCCAGTCGGCGATCCCGATGGCGAGCGTCTGCGAACCCTTCATCCGGCGTCGCGCCGAACGGCACCTTGAAAAGGGCCGTGTCGTGATCTTCGCCGCCGGTGTCGGCAGCCCCTATTTCACCACCGATTCGGGCGCCGCGCTGCGTGCTGCCGAGATGAAGTGCGACGCGCTGTTCAAGGGCACGTCGGTCGACGGCGTCTACAGCGCTGATCCGAAAAAGGACCCGGACGCAACGCGCTACGAGACGATCTCGTACAGCACGGTGCTGTCCGAGGACCTCAAGGTCATGGACGCGAGCGCGATCGCTCTGTGCCGCGACAACGATATCCCGATCGTCGTCTTCAACATCCGCGAACCTGGTAATCTTGCCGCGGTCCTGGCGGGTGATGGCGTGTCGACGATCGTCCAGAACGAGCAGGAGAGTTAAGATGGCAGCGTATGACAAGAGCGACCTGGAACGCCGCATGGCGGGTGCCGTCGAAGCGCTGAAGCATGATCTGGCCGGGCTTCGCACCGGCCGCGCGTCGACCGCGCTGCTCGATCCGGTGATGGTCACGGTCTACGGCTCGTCGATGCCGCTCAACCAGGTCGCGACCGTGTCGGCGCCTGAGCCGCGGATGCTGTCGGTGCAGGTCTGGGACAAGTCGAATGTCGGCCCGACCGACAAGGCGATCCGCTCCGCCGGGCTGGGTCTCAACCCGATCGTCGACGGTCAGACGCTGCGTCTGCCGATTCCCGATCTGACCGAAGAGCGTCGCAAGGAACTCGCCAAGCTCGCCGGCCAATATGCTGAAAAGGCCCGCATTGCAGTCCGTAACGTCCGCCGCGATGGGATGGATTCGCTGAAGGTCGACGAGAAGAAGGGCGTATTCGGCGAGGACGAGCGCAAGCGTCACGAAGTCGAGGTGCAGAAGCTCACCGACAGCACGATCGCCGATCTCGACGCGACCGCGGGCGCCAAGGAAAAGGAAATCCTGGGCAAGTGAGGCCGCTTGGCGCTGCTTCGGCCGGAGCCTCCCAGGCTGCGTCGCTCGTCGCCGTTCCTGGGGGCGGCGCGGTGCCGCGTCATGTCGCGATCATCATGGACGGCAATGGGCGGTGGGCGAAGAAGCGCTTCCTCCCCCGCTTTGCCGGCCACAAGGCGGGCGTCGATGCGGTGCGAAACGTTACCCGCGCGGCGCGTGCGATGGGGATCGAGGCGCTGACGCTCTATGCGTTCTCCTCCGAGAACTGGCGCCGCCCCGCGGAAGAGGTCAGCGATCTCATGGGCTTGCTGCGGCATTTCATCCGCAGCGATCTCGACGAGCTGACGCGCGAGAATGTCCGTCTGCGCGTTATCGGCGACTATCGTGCCTTTTCGCCCGATCTGGTCGCGATGGTCGACGATGCGATCGCGCGGACCGCGGCCAATACCGGTCCGCTGCTCGCGATCGCGCTCAACTATGGCGCTCATGCCGAACTCGTGCTCGCCGCCCGCCGCCTGGCGGAACGCGCGCGCGACGGGGTGCTCGATCCGGCGAGCATCGACGCGGCGATGGTCGAGGGCGAACTCGACACGCGTGATCTTCCCCCGCTGGACCTGATGATCCGCACCTCGGGCGAACAGCGCCTGTCGAATTTTTTGTTGTGGCAGGCGGCTTATGCCGAACTGCTGTTCGTCGACACGCTCTGGCCCGATTTCGACGGCGACGCGCTGGCCGAGGCCGTTGCGGCCTTTGGCGTGCGGCAACGCCGCTACGGTGGGCTGTGACGCTTACCGATCCCGAACGGGCCCCCGATCAGGCGCTTCGCACACCGTCCAACCTCAAGCTCCGGATGATCGCCAGCGTCGGCATGATCGTCGTCGCGAGCATCGCGCTGACGCTGGGCGGCATCGCCTTCTGGCTCCTTGGCGTGGTGGCGGCGCTGTTCATGATGGCCGAATGGGCGATGCTGCAGGGCGCCGACGCGAAAACCAGGCGCATGACGCAGTTCGCGCTATCCGTGCCGCTCGCGCTGATGGCGCCGGCCTCGCTGATCCTCGTCGTGCACGACTTCTTCACGCTCGGCCTGCTTGCCGGGGCGGCGTTCTTCGTTGTCATCACCACGCGTAAGCCTCCGCTGGCGCTCGGAATTATCTATTGCGGGCTGCCCGTGCTCGCGCTGATGATCATCCGGCGTCAGGAGGACGGCGTCCTCCTGACGCTTTGGGCGCTGTCGCTGGTATGGGCGTGCGATATCGGCGCGTTCTTCACCGGACGCTCACTCGGCGGACCCAAGCTTGCACCCGTGATCAGCCCGAACAAGACCTGGTCGGGCCTGATTGGCGGCGTGGTGCTCGCGGGCATCGTCGCGGCGATCCTTCACGTCGAATATGCGCTGCCGTTCCACCTCGCGCTCGCCACGCCGTTTCTCGCGGCGCTGGCGCAGATGGGGGACCTGTACGAAAGCTGGTTGAAGCGCGTCGCAGGCGTCAAGGACAGCGGCAATACGCTGCCCGGGCATGGCGGCGTGATGGACCGTCTCGATGGGCTCGTCCCGGTCGCCCCCGTCGCGGCGTTACTCATCATGTTGCCGAGCTTATACTCATGAAAAGCGTCACGATTCTCGGTGCGACCGGGTCGGTCGGTACGTCGACGCTCGATCTCGTCGAACGCGAGCCCGATCGTTTTCGCGTCGTCGCGCTGACCGCAAATTGTGACGTCGCGCGGCTCGCCGCGGCCGCGATCCGGACCCGCGCCGAATTCGCGGTGGTTGCCGACGAGCAGTGCCTGCCAGAGTTGCAGGCGGCACTGGCGGGAACGGGTGTCCGCGCCGGCGGCGGCCCTGACGCGATCGCCGAGGCCGCCGCATCGGGCGCCGACTGGACGATGGGCGCGATCGTCGGCTGTGCGGGCCTCAAGCCCGTCCTGTCGGCAATCGAGCAGGGCGGCACGGTCGTCATCGCGAACAAGGAACCGCTGGTCTCCGCGGGCGACGTCATCTTGCGCGCAGCTGCGCGGTCCGGGGCGACCCTGCTCCCGGCGGATTCCGAGCATAACGCGATTTTCCAATGCTTTGATGCAGCGCGGCCCGAAGGCATACGGCGGATCATCTTGACGTGCAGCGGCGGGCCCTTCCGCGACTGGACGACCGATCAGATGCGCGGCGTGACGCTCGAACAGGCTGTCAAGCATCCCAACTGGTCGATGGGCGCCAAGATTTCGGTCGATTCGGCGACGATGATGAACAAGGGCCTCGAACTGATCGAGGCCGCCCGGCTGTTCCCGATCGCACCCGACCGGATCGAGATCGTCATCCATGCGCAGTCGGTGATCCACAGCCTGGTCGACTATGTCGATGGCTCGGTTCTCGCGCAGCTCGGCCCGCCCGACATGCGCACGCCGATCGCGCATACCCTGGCCTGGCCCGACCGGATGGCGACACCGATGGCGCCGCTCGATCTCGTCAGCATCGGCCGACTCGATTTCGCGGCGCCCGATCCGGTCCGGTTTCCCGCATTGCGGCTGGCGCGCGAAGCACTGGACGCGGGCGGGGGGCGCCCGGCGATCCTCAACGCGGCGAACGAGGTCGCGGTCGACGCCTTTCTCAACCGCCGGATCGGCTTCCTCGAAATTGCCGCAATCGTGGAGGATACGCTGATACGCTACGATCCGGCCGCACCGGACAGCGTCGATGCCGTTCTGGCCATCGACGCCGAGGCGCGGCGTCTTGCGAACGAGCGTGTGAAGGACTGCGTGGTTTGATCGAAACGCCCGGTATCCCGCTGACGATCCTGTCCTTTATGCTCGTCATCGGACCGCTCGTGTTCGTCCACGAGATGGGCCATTATCTCGCTGGACGGATATTCGGGATCAAGGCCGACGCCTTTGCGATCGGGTTCGGACGCGAGATCGCCGGCTTTACGGATCGTCGCGGCACCCGCTGGAAATTCGGCTGGCTGCCGCTTGGTGGTTATGTGAAATTCGCCGGGGACATGACCCCCGCAAGCCAGCCCTCCGCCGAGTGGCTCGCCTTGCCCGCCGAGGAACGCCAGCGGACATTCCAGTCGAAACCGGTTTGGCAGCGCGCGATCGTCGTTGCTGCAGGCCCGGTGGTCAATTTCGTCGTCGCGATCGTCATCCTCGCCGGATTCGCGCTCGCCTATGGCGACGTCCGGATGCCGCCGGTGATCGGGGCGACCGTTCCCGGGAGCGCGGCGGCACTCGCTGGTCTGCAACAGGGCGACCGGGTCACCGCGCTGGGCGGGCGTTCGGTCGAAACCTTCGACGACATGGCACGCTACGCCCGCATCCGTGCGGGAGAGCGCACCCGCATTGATGTACTGCGTGATGGACGACTGGTGTCGCGCGATGTCGTGATCGGTACCGAGCTACAGCGCGACCGGTTCGGGAATGAATATCGGATCGGCCGGCTCGGGATCGCCGGTGGCAAACCCATCGTCGTTCGCGTCGGCTTGCTCGAAGCACCGGCCGTCGCGGTGAAGCGGACCGGCGAGATCGTCTCGATGATGGTCGAGACGCTGGGCCAGGTGATTTCGGGCCGTCGCTCCGTCAAGGAGCTAGGCGGACCGCTCAGTATCGCCAAGGTCTCGGGTGAGCAGATGTCGCTCGGCCTCGATGCCTATGTCTTTCTGATTGCGTTGGTGTCCATCAATCTGGGGTTCATCAACCTGCTGCCAGTGCCGATGCTTGATGGCGGACATTTGCTATTTTATGCGATAGAGGCAGTCCGACGAAAGCCCGTCGGTCCCGACGTTCAGGAATGGGCGTATCGCGGCGGTCTTGCGGCGATCCTCGCACTGATGCTTCTCGTGACCTTCAACGATCTCGGCAATTTCGGGTTGTGGAAGAATCTGGCCGGCTTGATCGGCTGACGCGGTTAGGGCAGGGCGGGCGCGCCCTTGCGTATGCAAGTTTCTTGGGGTGGGTTTGGTGACAGCAATCAACGGTTACACTTTGGCGCGTAACGGCGCCCTGCTCCTGGCAGGTACGATGCTGTCCGGCGTGCCGGTCTGGGCACAGGTTGCGCCTGCGGGTTCAGCCCCCGCTGCGCAGGCACGATCCGGTCCGCCACGTGCACAGGCGGCTGCCCCTGCATCTGCTCCTACAACGCCCGTAGCGGCGCCTGTATCCCAGACTCTGATCAAGACTTTGCGTGTCGAAGGCTCGCAGCGCATCGAGCCCGAGACCGTATTGAGCTACACCAAGCTCCGTGTCGGCATCCCGTACACGGCGGAAACGCTCGACCAGGCGCTCAAGGACCTGCAGGCGAGCGACCTGTTCGCGGATTACTCGATCGCCGGGGTTGAGGACGGCAATATCGTCCTGCGCATCCGCGAGAATCCGATCATCAACCGCGTGATCCTCGAGGGCAACAAGGCGCTCAAGGCGGACAAGATCACCAAGGAGATCAAGCTCGCGCCGCGGCAGATCTTCACGCGCACCGCCGTCCGTCAGGACATCGCGCGGATCATCGAGCTCTATCGCCGGCAGGGCCGCTTCGCCGCGGTGGTCGATCCGAAGATGGTCAATCTCGACCAGAACCGCGTCGATGTCGTGTTCGAGATCAGCGAAGGGCCGAAGTCCAAGGTCCGCCAGATAAACATCCTCGGCAACGAGGTGTTCTCGGACGACAAGATCCGCGGCCAGATGGCGACCAAGCAGGCACGGCTTTTCCGCCTCCTGTCCTCGGCGACCAGCTATGACCAGGATCGTCTGAGCTACGACCAGCAGAAGCTGCGCCAGTTCTACCTGACTGAGGGCTATGCCGATTTCCGCGTAACGTCCGCGGTCGCCGAGCTGACGCCGGACAAGAAGGACTTCATCATCACGTACGTGGTGGAGGAGGGCAAGCGCTACAAA
The DNA here is from genome assembly GCF_014194875.1 of Sphingomonas sp. BK481. Taxonomy (NCBI): domain Bacteria; kingdom Pseudomonadati; phylum Pseudomonadota; class Alphaproteobacteria; order Sphingomonadales; family Sphingomonadaceae; genus Sphingomonas; species Sphingomonas sp. BK481. The sequence continues at coordinate 840,286 of NZ_JACIAP010000001.1, forward strand.
TTCGGTGACGTCACCGTCGACAGCCAGATCCGCGATTTCGACAACAAGAAGCTCGCCTCGACGCTGCCGCTCAAGAAGGGCGAGTGGTATAACGCGAAGCTCGTCGAGGATTCGGTCGACAATTTGAGCCAGACCGCGGGCCTCTTCGGCTATGCGTTCACCGAGGTGAACCCGGAGTTCCAGAAGGACGTCGATACCCTGACCATGGGTATCAACTTCAACATCGCCGAAGCCAAGCGCACCTATGTCGAGCGGGTCGAGATCAACGGCAATTCGCAGACGCAGGACAAGGTCGTGCGTCGCGAGATCCGTCTTGCCGAGGGCGACGCGTTCAACAGCTTCCAGGTGAAGCGCTCGCAGGATCGCATCAACTCGCTCGGCTATTTCCAGGACAAGATGGAAATCAAGCAGACGCCAGGCTCCGCGCCTGACCGCGTCATCCTTGAAACCAATCTGGAAGAGCGCTCGACGGGCGAATTGCAGCTGTCGGCGGGCTATTCGAGCCTCGAGCGGTTCATCATCCAGGCGAACATCACGCAGCGCAATTTCCGCGGCAAGGGCCAGGAACTGCGCGCCGGCGTGAACTATTCGAGCTATTCCAAGTCGATCGAGCTTGGCTTCACCGAGCCCTATCTGTTCGACAAGAACATCGCGCTCGGCGGCGACATATTCCGGCGTGATTACAATTCGTTCAACTATGTCGGCAACGATCGCCAGACGACCTATTCACAGGTCTCGACGGGTTTCCAGATCCGTGCCGGTGTGCCGCTGACCGAGTTCTGGTCGCTGTCGGGCCGCTACGGCCTGTCCTATGACGAGGTCGGCCTCGATCAGGCCTCCTATTTCACCAACGGCGTCTGCGACCCGCTCAAGGCCGGGCGCTACCTCTGTGAAGCACTCGGCAATCGCTGGACGTCGTCGATCGGCTATTCGCTGATCTACGATACGCTGAACAGCCGTTTGCGCCCGACCGCCGGGCAGCGCTTCTCGTTCAGCCAGGACTTTGCCGGTCTGGGCGGCGACGTGAAGTATATCCGTACGCGCGCCGAAGGATCGAAGTTCTGGAACCTCGGCAGCGGCTTTATCGGCTCGATCATCGCCGAGGGCGGCTATATCCACTCGCTTGAGAAGAGCCGTGGCGAAGGCGTCGATCGCGTCCGTATCACCGACCGCTTCTATCTCGGCGAGCCGCAATTCCGTGGTTTCGACATTCGCGGCGTCGGTCCGCGGGTCCTGCGCCAGCAATATGTCACTGCGGCCGATGGTACGCAGACCGTGGTGACCGATCGCAATCAGATCGTCGACGACGCGCTCGGCGGCCGGGCTTATTATCTGGCTCGTGCCGAAATCGAGATTCCGCTGGGCTCTGGCGCGCGCGAACTGGGGCTTCGCCCGACCATCTACGCGCAGATCGGCAGCCTGTTCGGCATCACCAAGCCATTGCCAACCGCGGTTTTCCCAACGTCGGTCGACGCGGCCGGCAATGTCACCGTGTTGCCGATCAACACGCCGCTGTTCGACAGCGCAGGCCGCCAGCTCTATTTCAACACCTACACGCCGACCGGCGCGACCGAAACGGCGCAGCGGGCGACGACGTGTCAGACGGGCTATTCTGATACGCTCGGCGGCGCCTGCGCGGGTGCCGAGGCCAATGTCATTGCGACCAGCGCGATTGCGCCGTTCAAGGAGACCTTCCTTGGCAATTCGCCGCGGCCCCGTCTGTCGGTGGGTATCGGCGTGAACTGGAATTCGCCGTTCGGCCCGCTGCGTATCGATCTTGCCAAGGCGATCCTGACGCAGCCGGGTGATGACCCCAAGCTTATTACTTTCAACGTAGGGACACAGTTCTGATGACGACGTTCAAGACGCTTCTTCTCGCCGCAGCCGTGCTCGCACCGGCGGCGATCGTCGCACCGGCGCAGGCCCAGGTTTCTGGTATCGCGGTCGCCGACCCGCAGGGCGCGATCGCAGGCTCCAAGGCCTGGACCACCGCGCGTGGGCAGATCGAGACGACCTACAAGGCACAGCTCGACCAGGCCGAGACCCGCCGCCAGGCGATCGCACGCGAACTCCAGCCGCTCGTGACCGCCTTCCAGACCGCGCAGCGCGCGCCGACCCCGAATGCGGCGTCGCTTCAGAGCCAGGCTCAGGCGATCCAGGCACGCGAGACCACGGCAAACCAGGAGCTGGCCCGTCTGACCCAGCCGGCACAGCG